>JACAVV010000013.1 GCA_024648695.1 Nitrospina sp. | reverse complement strand
TCGAGATCAAAAAATCCAGGTTGGGACATGGCAGGGTTCCTTTCAAACAGGGGGGAATGCTGTAAAACGCTTAACATACGTATTTTAATTCATTCAATAACTTTTTGCCCTATTTTTAGAGGCACCCTTAAATCTTCGAAAATTTCCTGTGCGGAATCGTGTTCTCCCTTCGCCAGGCATTCGACCCCTTTCATTATTTGATTGTAAGCGCCTTCGCCTCTCTCCTTGTACCAAAGAGTCCATAAGGTTTCTGTGGCTTGCTGACGAATGTGTGGTTGTGGGCTTTTTAAATCGGCGAAAAGTTTATCTTTAGGGTCCATGAATCGAAAAAGAAAGTTAAAATGGGTCGGTGAAATGATTTATTATTATTCAATCACCACCATTCGTCCACCTCTTGCCGGAAAATTTTAAAATTTTTATGTTTGATAACATTAATCTGGTTCCCAAAATGGAAGTCATCGTGATAGGTAACGAAGTTACCAGCGGCCTTATTGAGGAAAAAAATTCTCGCTATATTGGGCGGCGTGCGATGCAATTGGGATGGGAATGCACACGCGTGACCTCCATTGGGGACGATGCCAAAACTATAACCGAATGTCTGGGCGAATCTCTATCGCGGGTCGATTGGATCGTTCTCACAGGTGGACTGGGGGCCACTCATGACGATATCACCAAAAAAGTGTTGGCGGATTTGTTTGAATGCGGATGGAAATCCGATGCGAA
The DNA here is from genome assembly GCA_024648695.1 of Nitrospina sp. Lineage (GTDB taxonomy): Bacteria > Nitrospinota > Nitrospinia > Nitrospinales > JACRGP01 > JACAVV01. The sequence goes on along the minus strand of JACAVV010000013.1, from coordinate 129,378 downwards.
AGTGAAAAAAATGCTTGAGCGTCTGTTCCATATTCGGGGCAAGGAGGTTCCACACTACGCGTACTCCCAGACTGAGGTGCCCGATGAGGCTGAGGTGTTGTATAACGAAAAAGGAACGGCTCCCGGATTGTTATTCAAGAGGAACAATCAGCACGTATTTGCTCTTCCCGGCGTTCCCCTGGAAATGGAATATCTGTTCGAAAAATATATTGTTCCTTCTTTAGAGGGCTCAGGAAAACATAAAATCTGCCACCGAATGCTCCACACTGCGGGTATTACAGAATCGGCCTTGTGGCAGAAATTCGGTCCGGTGGACCCTTTGGAACGATGGGTCAAGGTGGCTTCCCTGCCATCCCATTTGGGGGTTAAAATTCGCCTTTCCGCGGAAGGAGAGGAGGATTCTGATATTTGGCACCGCCTGGATCAGGCCGAATCTTTGCTGAGAGAATCGGTGGGACACTATATTTTTGGTGTTGATGGGGAAACGCTGGAATATGTAGCCGGAGTTCTTTTAAAGAGCAGAAATGAAAACCTCGCAGTGGCTGAATCCTGTACTGGAGGACTGATTGGGAGTCGTTTGACAAATATTTCGGGAAGTTCGAGTTATTTTCTGGAAGGGATGATCACCTACAGCAATCAGGCAAAAATTCAACGTTTGGGTGTGCCTGCGAATTTAATCGGACAACATGGCGCGGTCAGCCAACAGGTAGCCGAAGCTATGGCTCAGGGGATTCGCCAGGTTTCGGGAGCTCATTGGGGAGTGGCTGTCACAGGAATCGCGGGCCCGACTGGAGGGACGCCCGATAAGCCCGTCGGCTTGACTTATATTGCAGTGAGCGGCGCCGATAAAACTCATGCGGAAAAATTCCTCTTCCATCAGGATCGTGTGCGAAACAAGGAACGCGCCGCTCAGGCGGCACTCAATATGTTGCGTTTGAGACTGTTGGAGGCCTCTTGAAATGGTGGTGAATAATTGTTGGCGACACAAATGTTTGCAAATGATAGTTGCTAACGATAGCATGAAGGCATTATTTAAATTCAACAAACCATCAAATCAAACATGAGTGAACCAGAAGAAACCGGTATCGTAAAAGCGGAAGACAAGGCACCCGTCGCCCAACCTCGTTATGAGGAATCCTGGGACTGGGTCATCAACACTTACCGTAAACACTGCCTTGCCCAGGTGAGTGAGGAGTTGGATGGATTCCTTGGAGAGAATCGTAGTAAAGACAGGTGGATGCAACAGGACATTCTGGACCTCAACCCTGTAGAGTTTCGACAGAGTTTACAGGAGCAGGTGTTTCCTTCCCCTCGGGTTTTCAATGAAGATTTACTCGAAGTTCCCAGGGATAAAATTGTTTTGGAAGCCGGTCATGGTATGGGGAAAACTCTGTTCCTCAAGCTGTATCAAGAGCGCCTTCTGAAGGAACCCCCTCACGCGCATTTCCCTTTGGTCGTGTATTTCGAGGTAGGGCAACTCCCTCCTGGAACCGGGTTCGATCTGATTTGGGACCGGGTTCTGCGCCAAATCTATGAAACGGTTTTACTGGAAATTGAAGAAGACGAGGAATTGGTACTGGATGAGTCTATTCTGTTCCAAACCGTGGAAGCTTTGATGCGGGCTAATAAAGTCTGCTTTTTGCTGGACGGACTCGATCTGCTTCCTATAGAAGACCGGTTTCGCGTGTATTTCCGCCTGATGGTCGAAGACAATGCCTTGGGGAGCAATTTTATTATTCTTGCCGCACGGTCTCTTGACTTCGGTTCCTTTGCGACTGATTCGGTGATAAAGAAAAGCGAAGAAGCGAGTTTTCGAATCCATTTAGATTCCATTTCTAACAAGGTTCGAAAAAAGTATTTGCTGGAAGAAGAAACCAGAACACTCGACAGCCTGTATTTGTTTGCTCCCGAATTGTCCATTACTCCCATTCTCATAAGGATGATCCGAACAGTCATCGATTTGGAAAAAATTCAGGACGTTCGCACCCGCACGGATATTTATCAAATTTACTTTCAATCGGTGTTCGAAAAACTGGGAGAGGAAAGGGGTGGACAATGGGCTCAGGATTGCTTTGATAAAATCTGTTCCGTCTCATTCAACCTGTTCGAGCAAGACTGGGTACAACGTCATGAAGACATTGAGACAAGCCTTGATAAGGATTGCTGGAAAGAAACCGAAGAGACTCAGCAATTGTTTCTGAAGGACGCCAGCCTCATTCCGGAAATGGCGGATGTGGTGCATCAAAGCGACAAACGCTGGCAATATTGCCATCCGTCGTACCAGGAATATATGGCCGCCCGCGAATTGGCCAAAAGGGACGATTGGCAAGACATTGTCCGCCAACGGTGCCGGAATGTTAAATGGGAAGGTTTACTCATATTTTTTGCCGGTCTGACCCCAGACTGGAATGAGGAACTTTTTGAAATTCTTTTAGAGGAAGGGGCCTTGTTCCCTGCGGGTAACGCGCTCAGCGAGGCCACTCAATTGTCGGAGCCCTTGGAACTGCTGGTCAAGCAATTGCTTAAATACCAATGTAAAGAAAGCCTTCCGCAATTTGGCGCATTTCGTTTGGTCAACTGCCAAAATGTATTATCCGCTTTCGATTGGGACGATTTAAAAAAACGAATATTGCGGCTTTTGGAGAGGAAGAATCGCGATAGTCGCATTTTGTTCGGTGTGTTTGAATTGTTGTTACGGCATTACGGGATCAATATTGTCGATGTGATCGATACACAGGACTTTACAGCTGTATTTAAACTGGAAGAGTTGCAGTCTTTCTTTGCAGAAGTGAAGGATAAAGAGCAAGTGAATCGCAGTGTCGTCAAAAAGTGGGGCGAGCGGGTTACCATTCCGGCCGGGAAATTTACCTATCAGCAGGAAACGGATGAAGAGGATAAAGTGGATTTGAAAGAGTATTCCATCATGAAGTATCCGGTCACCAATGCGCTTTACCGAGAATTCGATCCCAATTACCGCTTATTGTTTCCCTTGTACTCCAGCCAGGATGACGATCCCGTGATTGGAGTCAATTATTATGAAAGCACGGTGTTTGCCCTTTGGATGGGAGCCCGGTTGCCCACTGAAAAAGAATGGGAAAAAGCGGCCAGGGGTCCGAATGGGAATGAATATCCCTGGGGCGATCCTATTGGCTATCAATCCGGCTACACCAACACCGCCGATTTCGTTAGAGGCAGGACCAATCCGGTAGAGGAATTTGAGCATGGCCTGTCCGCTTACGGATGTTTTGATATGGCGGGAAATGTTTGGGAATGGTGTGTGCAGTTATATGCATCGAAATTCACCACTCAAAAAATGGTGCGCGGTGGATCCTGGCTAAACTATATGGTGCATGCTAAATGCACGTTTCGAAATTCTTTCGATCCCTCTGAAAGGCATTTAACCTCCGGTTTGCGTTGTGTTTCGTTACCCTTAACGGATATCGAGAGTGAAGACGACGAAGACGATGAAGAGTTTTGATTAAGCTTAAAACAAAGACGTTGTGAAATAAAAAAAAGCACAGACAAAATTTAAAATTCTGTCTGTGCTTTTTTATTTTATTGTAATCGGACCAATTAATGAGCTTGCTTAAGATGCTTGATGGCAACACCAGCATGCTTTGCGGCTACTTGGGCATGACCCTGTTGGCCATGGTCGACGGCTTCCTCTAAATGACTTACACCCTCGGCAATATGAGGGTTGTCCGATTCTTTTTGAGCCATTTTGGCATGAGAAACAGCTTCCTCAGCATGTTTGGTGGCTTCTCCGGCATGTCCCATTTCACCATGTTTCACTGCTTCTTCAGCGTGGGTAATGGCTTCGTCTACGTGCCCCGATTCATGCGCCCAAACGTTGCCTGCCATTATGGCGACAAATAGGATTGCCATCGCACCAAAAACCAAACTTACTACAGAATTTCTTTTTACCATTATTCCTTTACCTCCAATAAAAATGCCTTGTTCAGGCTGTTTATAAACCCTGCCTTATTATACTCCGCCCTTTAATTTGGTTTAAATAGGAATTTTATTAAAAATTTTTAACCGCGTTTTTACAATTCCGGGAAGCAGGTTGATTTCAAAGTGTGAAGGGAAATATGTCACTGAGATTTTACGCAACGGAATCCGCCGTTGTTGAGGCGCATGGAAGCCTCCGCAAAATGACGGCTGGAGGTTCGAAGATCCGAGGGATCGCTGAACCAGGAGCCGCCCCGAAAACTTTTTGTAGTGCCTTCCCGTGGGCCCTTGGGATTGGACGACGGAACCGTTTTATAGTAATCCGCTTGATACCAGTCCTGAACCCATTCGAACACATTGCCTGCCATGTCGTACAGACCGTAGCCATTGGGAGGGTAGCTTCCAACGGGTGCCGTGAAAGTGTAGCCATCATCAAAAGCCATATTTTTCCAGGCCATTGAGCATTTCTGGTCGCAAAAATTCCCCTTTTGATCTTGCATTTCATCGCCCCAGGGAAAAAGCGTATCCCTGCCCCCTTTTGCCGCTTTTTCAAATTCTGCTCCTGTGGGCAATCGTTTTCCCAACTTTTCGCAGTATTTACTGGCTTCGAACCAGGTTACCATTTCTACCGGATTGTTTGGCCGTTTGAATTGTGACGGGTTAGAACCCATGACTTCACGATATTGCTTTTGAGTCACCTCGTAGCGGTCAATGTAAAATTCGTCCAAATCCACTTTGTGAATGGGACCTTCATCTGAAAAGAATCCAAAATTACAGGCAGGCATGTATTGCAGGCATTTTTTGTAGGTCTTCATGGGGTCGATTCCAGCCATATAGGTTCCCGATGGAATTTTTACCATATCCTTAATCGAGGATGAATTTTTGGGTAAGTCCAGAACAGGTGGGATGTGAGCGGTTTGAACAGGCAACAGTTCGATGGCTAATTGGGTCCATTTATTGGCTTGAATGCGAATGGTTTTTTTTACCGATTCAAAACCATCAGCTTTGACAAGGATAGAAAGAATCTCCGATTCAAGATTTTTCAGGTTGAGAGGTTTTCCCGGACCGGCTTTCCCCTTGAGTTCGTTGTTAATAAAAATATTCGCACCCATTACATTCACATTTATCTGAAGGTGCCCGAGTTTTAATTTGGGGGTTGGTGGAACCGGTATAGGCAGGGGAGGGGGGAGATCCTGAGAAGAATTTTTATTATTGCTCAAACTGGTAAGCTTGACTCCTCGACGCTTGATAAAAACGAATTCTCCTCCGGCATCACCGGTGTTGCGGATCGGTTTGGTGATTGGCATTTGTTCGGAATTATTTCGCACCACGGGGCCGATATGATGGTAGATTTCTCTTGGAGTTATGAACGGTTTGGTATTTTCTTTAAGCGTTTTTATCAGATGGTAAGCGAATATGCTGTGGCCTTCCGAACCATTGTCCGAAACAGGAGTCAAGTTGCCTGACGTCATTCCCCATCGCGATTTTTCCTTAAACAGGGTGGCATAGAATTTGTCGTCAATGGTTGGCGGCAGGGAGCGAGCTTCTCCAAACAGGGATCCGGAAAAACAGCTGTCCGCCACCAAAAGAATGTGGCGGGCCGGGATGGCCTTGATATAATTTTGAATCACCGCATTGTCAAGGTAGCTGGAAGGGTCCCCGCCTTTGGAGTCATGCGGAATCCAGTATCCGCTTCCCGTGACCTGGTCCAGTTCTCCATGACCGGCGTAATAGATGAGGACTGAATCGTTTTCGCGACTGCGGGTCGCCAGATTGCGCAGGCCCTTTACGATATTCGATTCATTGGCCTGTTTATCCAATAACAGAGTGACATCTTTAAATCCGTAATCACTTTTCAAGATTTGACTGAATTCTCTGGCGTCGTTTACCGCGGTTTTCAGGTCTGGAATTCTTTTGTCCATATAATCATTAATGCCGATCACCAAAGCCCGGTATGCGCCAACTTTGCGGCCGCTAGTTTTTTCCAGGCTGTTAACTATTTTAGTGCCCCGATCATCGGCCAATCCTGAGGAGGAAAATAAAAGTGTTCCAAACAAGACCACGAAAATGGAGGCTGAAAGAAGTTTTTTGGAAAAGTCATTCATGATGATGGGATTATAGAATGCTCTGGAGATGGAGAGCAAGATGCAAAGATCCGAAATTTTTCTTTCGTGTCCAAGCTTCTGGATCTTGGCATGGAATAAAAAATTCGGAACAAGGTGTCCTCAAGTTTTCATTTTAACTAATGTATTGACATTATTTGGATTCTCCTTAAAATCAGGGAGTTGAATGTGTATGTCGCATTCGGATTAACAAGCAAGGTTTAAAAAAGGGGGTATTTCCTGTGCAAATAAAATTTCTTGGGCTATGGAAAAAAGGATTGTGTTTATTGATAATTTCGATGGTCGCTTTTACGGTTGGGTGTGCCGGAACCATCCAGGATTTGGATGAAGATTATGGGCTCACGGAAGCGGACAAGAAAAATATTGAATCCTATCAGGTCCGGGAAGTTGAAAATGAGGAACAACCTTTGTACATGAAGGTGATGCTGTATCCGTTCAACCGTATTATGGACGGCATTGATATGTTCCGGTTCAATGGGGCATTGGGACCCGGTTTCGGGTTCAACCTGCGTGCGACGAAAGCGGCCCAGGTGGGTGTAGAAAACTATTTTGCCGTACGTGCCGGATTGGGTAAGCGCGGCAGTTTGTTTTTCCCAAGGTATGGTGTACTTTACACCGAAACCGAAGTGGCCACCATGGGCGTTGGTCCGGTTTATACCGGAGGTTCCCAAAGGGGTGCTACGGAAGTTGGTGGTACCTTTCATTTAGGTGTTGTGGGTGCGGAAGCCGCTGTCGACTTGTCTGAAATCGCTGACTTTTTTGCGGGGTTTGTGTTGCTCGATCTTAAAGGGGATGATTATTAATAGTCTGGTATTCTTATAGGGCTTCCTGTTTGTCTGTTGGGCTCGAAATGGTTTGCCGGTCTCTTAATAGTTTCAGAGGATAAAACGTTTCTCTCCAATAAACACCTCCATGGCGCAGTGTTTTGAACGCTGAGTGGATCACCACCCAATAATAAACAAGCACCATCACCGGGAAGACGAAAGTCACCTTCCATCCCACTCCATGTTGCTGTCCTACAAATGCCATCAAGGCGTGGATCATGACTAATGCGCCAAGAAATCCGATGTCACTTCGATCTTCCAAAAAAACCACGGCAAAATAGGGAAGCAAACAAAAACCTGAATTTGCGAGGACGCTAAACGCCAGGGCAGGAACCGAAAAGTTCAAAGAGGCAAAAGCGTTTTTTTCCATTCCTCGCATGATTCCCGAGAGCCCCCGATGCCAGCGTAACCGTAGAAGGTTGGCGCCAATCAGAATTTCCTGTCGAAACCCATTCACCTTCACCAGCTTTCCCAGCTTGATATCATCCAGGACCGCAAGCGGAATGTTGGCGTGGCCACCTATTTGACGATACACCGAAGCCTTCAAAAGATTGAATGAACCCAGCCCCACATAGGCTGTTTTCGTTGGCTGGCTTACCCAAAGGGGCCTGAATACCATCAAAAAGATAAGTGAAAAGAAACTGATGAATGCATTTTCCCAATACCCGCCTGGTAAATGACGTGGAGTCAAGGTGAGATGGTCGAGATTGTGGTGTAAAGTATAGGAGAGAGCGCAACGGAGGGCGTCGTGACGAAACTCCACATCGCCATCAGAAAAAAGCAGAAAATCCCCTTTTGCCTGTTTGGACGCAATATGCATCGCATGGTTTTTGCCGAGCCAGGAGTCTGGTAAAGTCTCAATATGGATTACAGTAAGTTTGGGTTCGGATTGGCTGAGGGTATCCATCAATGTTCCGGTCCGGTCACTGGACCGGTCATTGATGGCAATGATTTCGAAATTCGGGTAATCCTGGGCGATCAGAGATTTCAGGCAGGACTCAATTTTTGCTTCTTCGTCCCTTGCGGGAATGATGACGCTCACCATTGGAAATGAAGAAGGTTCCGGAGTTTTCAACTTGTCGATAATGCGATATTTATAGAACCGGACGATCTGGGGCGTGACGGAAATCCAGATCAGGCACAACAGACAACCCAAGGCAAAAGCTAGCCACCAAAGCATTAGCTGTTTAGTATTAGAGTGCTGGGAAACCCGGGCATCACATTTCGGCTCCCTGTTTTTGCAGGTAGGTGGCCATATCCATATTTCCTTGTGAAATTGCCAGATGAAGCGGCCCCCGTCCGTCGGCACCTTTGGCATTGATATCGGAACCGGCACCAATCAGGGCCTTGGCCGCTCCCATGTGGCCCCATTCCGCGGCGTCGTGCAGTGGTATCTCGTTTTCCCTGTCCGGAGAATGAACGTCGGCTCCCGCCTTAATGAGCATTTCGACCAAAGCGGTGAAACCTTTTTCCGCCGCCCAATGCAAAGGAGTCCTGCCCAGTCGATCCTGGGCGTTCACTTCAGCACCCAAAGAAATAAGCTTTTGCGAGATTTCCAGATCGTTTCGGGAAACCGACGCATGCAAAGGCGTGCTGTTGGCTTCTGACAGCGTGTTGACCCTGGCGCCTTTTTCCATTAAAAAGCGGGCCACTTCACCACTTCCCTGATCGGCGGCGAGATGCAGGGCTGTGTAGCCATAGCCATCCTTGAGTTCCAGGTTGGCTCCTTTGGAAAGCAGAAACCTGCATAGGGGAAGATTGTTTTCCAAAGCAGAGGTGTGAAACGGTGTGAGGCCTTCATGATCGGGAAGGTCGATCCGGGCTCCCTTTTCGACCAACAGTTTTACCAGATCAATATGGTTTGCGAAGGTAGCCAGGAACAAGGCAGTCGATCCGTTATGATTTTGCAGGTTGACATCGGCTCCCTGATCCAACAGGAGTTGAACCCGTTTGAAGTTACCTGTTTTGGCGGCTTTATGGATTTCCGGTTCCTCCGCTTGTGAGGAAAGAGTAGGACTTCCAAAGGAGAAAACCAGGGTCCAAAATAAAATAAGGAGTAAATAACGAGTCTTCATTTATAAATCCGGAATTTAAGATATTACAAATAGAGGCTTCACGATTTTTGATTCAATACTATTTTTAAGGTAAAGAAAAGGAACCATTTAAGCAAGCATTTTAGAATCGTAGGAGATTCATTGTTGAAAAACTGAAACCAATTCTACAATGGTTCCCAAAATCGATTTAAGGTAAAATCCCATTTAATAAAGTTGAATCCAGTCCACGAACCCTGTCGATGATGATTGTTCACAAAAACCCATGAAAAAGTTACCTTACCTCATTTTATTGTTTTCCCTGTTGGTTACCTTCACTGCTTGTGCATCAAAATCCGGACACAAGGACCGTACAATAAAATCCCAGCCGCGGCTTGCCAAGAAAAAACCGTCAATTGCAAAAAAGCGCCCCTCCCGGAAGGCAGATAGACCGGTAGCCAGAAAAACAATATCACCTCCGGTTCAAAATGAATCCCGTCCCTTGGAAAAGGACGAAGAAATGGAGGCTCAAATTCGAAAGCTGGAAATGGCCTTGAGCATCACGCCCCAAAATCCGCAGATTTTAATGGATTTGGCGGGTCTTTATTATACCTTGGGAGATTACTTGCAAAATAAGGATAAAACTTTTTCGAACGCCCATATTCAAAACCAGTTCAAGGCCACGCAAATGTATGATCAGGCCATCGATTATGCCAAGCAGGCTGTGAAATCCCAGCCAACCAATGCACCGGCTTATTATCTTTTGGGTGCCCTTTACGATAAAAAAGAAGAGGGGCAGGTGGCAATGATTTACCTGGGTATCGCCAAAACTCTTTTTGAAAAGGCCGGTGATTCCAAACGGGTGAGATTAACTGAGACCACTTTGAATCAAATTTATAAAAAGTACAAGCCGGATTCGGAATCTTCTAAAAAGAATAATTCCTCCAGGGAGTGAGATGTTTTTTGTCCCGGAAAAGCTGAAAGGATAAAGAGAGGTGCTATGGATAAACTGGAAGCGGTTCAAAAAGTGTTGCGATTCAGCAACTCGATTCGTGAATGGTGCGAGCAGAAACATCAGGTGTTCTTTGATGACTTTGATGAACAAAACGTCGATGACTACGAGAGCGGTTCCTATGGCGATCTTTCCGATGAAATCATTGACAAGGGTATCGATGAAGGAATTCTGGATGCCGAAGACTGGGAATAGGGAACGCTTTTTAAATCAAAGATGTGTCTTGCGAACAGGGTGAAAAAGGATTATTTTTATATTGGGGAGGAATGGAACTTCCCGAAGTCATAATTTGATTGGGTGGACCTGATCATGAAAAAATATTTTATTTCGATCCTTACCTTATTGCTTTTCTTTGCCCTTGGTTTAGGAAAAGGGTGGTCTGCTGTTAACCAGAGTGTGGTGACTCAGACCGGTGGGGAGAATCTCGCGGAAATTGAACAAGTCTATCAGGGCAACCATCTCGCGGAAATTGAGCAGATCGGTGACGTCAATACCGCCTTCCTCACTCAGGAAGGAATGGCCAATCTGGCTATGATTTTTCAGTTGGGGGATGATAATTTGGCCTCGGTTGTCAGTCTCGGTGACGAAAACCAGGTGACTGTTTCCCAGGAAGGTAATGAAAATACGGTCTACGTGGAAAGGCAATCGGGAACCGATGCAGAAAACGGCGAATTTGTTAACGGCAATCAGGCCATTGTCGAACAATTGGGTGACGGCAACGTGGTCCACGTGGAACAGTATGGTTCCAATGGAGAGGCAATCATAATTCAGGGGGAAATCGGGCGCTTGGCTTTCGATAACGAAGCGCAGATTTTTCAACGGGATGTTGGAAACATCGCATCGATTTCGCAGTTTGCATTCGATAATTTCGGCGTGATCACCCAAACAAGTGACAATAATACGGCGACCATCACACAGGACGGCTACGCTAACGTGGCCAATATCATTCAAAACTTTCAATAAATAATTATGCCGCAAAATTGGCTCATGTTGACTCTGGTTGGAAAAGACCAACCAGGAATCGTCGCGAAAATCACATCTTGCTTATATGAATCCGGATGCAATCTGGGCGAAGCGTCCATGACGCGCCTGGGGGGCAATTTCACCATTATGATGATGGTGAAATTCGATGGCACACCGGAAGCCCTGGAATCTACAGTGGGGCCAATAGCAGATTCATTGGAACTTCGTTGTCATGTCGACCTCATTGAAGGAAACCTGCATCGTCACGTCGAGCCTAATGTGCAAGTCAGCGTATATGGTGCGGACCGTGCGGGAATCGTGTGCGAGGTCACAGGCACGCTGGCCGAAGCCGGACTCAATATCCTCAACCTTGAATCTGATGTTGGAGGAAGCGAGGAGAATCCCATTTACATTATGCGCATTGAGGGGGTGACGAGTCAGGAAATTGAAAAACTGGAAGACGCCCTGGCTGTGTTGGCGCGGGAGAAAAATGTGGAAACCAGGATTTCTCCCATAGACGTGATGATGGGATGACCTGAATGGCTTTAATGGAAATCCTGGTCTATCCCGACCCTCGCCTCAAACAAATCTCCGAACCGGTCGAAGAGTTCAACGACGACCTCCGCTCATTCATCGAAGACCTGGAAGAAACCATGCGCAATGGTCCCGGTGGGGTCGGTATCGCTTCGCCGCAAGTGGGCCGATTCGAACGCATCGTCATTGTTGATGTTTCCTCCAAACCCAAAATAAAGCATCATGGCCGGTTGATCCTGATCAACCCGGAAATCACAGCCTATAACGGTTTTGCCGTAGGACGCGAAGGATGCATGTCCGTACCCGATTACACAGGGAACGTGGTGCGCGCCGAAGCCATTGAATTGGCCGCCCAGGACGAATACGGCCAAGAGCAAACCTTCGAAATGGAAGGCTACGAAGCCCGTGCCGTCCAGCACGAGATGGACCATCTGGAAGGCTTACTGTTCCTCGACCGCCTGGTCAGCAGAAGAACCGATCTGTTTCAAAGAAAGGCCTATAAGAAGGCTGGATCTAAGAAGTGAGGATTGAGGAAAAACCCCTGCCTGTCTTCCAATTTTCGCTACCAGAAATTCCAGGGTTTAAACAGAAACAGCTCCATCATTAACCCGAGTTATGAATAAGAATACCCCCTCTCCCGCGTCGGGGAGAGGGGGTCTGTTTATCCTGTGAAGAGATTTTTTCTTAACTTAACGGCATTGAGTCTTTTATTTACCATATATGTGTTTCTCAACTAAAGCGTTTGCAAGCATGTTTCCCGGTTAAGAAAAATTTGAGAAGGAGTTTATCTACAGTGTAGATAAAGAGGAGATTTTCATGGTTACAATTTTGAATGGGCAAATAAATATCCCAAAACAACTTGAGTAAAAGTGGTTGAATATTCAGGGAAGAACTTTGAGTTGTTTTTTGCTACACCATTTATTTTTCCGCCCCTTCCAATTGCGATACCACCTGGCGGATGGAGTCGGCCTGGGGCTGGTTGGGTTCGAGCCTTAGGGATTCCTTGAAATGTTTCAGCGCTTTCTGTTTGTCGGGGCGGTATTGGGTGTAGAGCATGCCGAGGTTTTTGTGCACTCCGGCGATGTTGGGGCGTAATGAAAGAATTTTACTGTAGGTCGCGATGGCTTCATCGTATTGCCCTTGTTGCATGTGAATCGTTGCAATGTTGATATAAGGGAATACGTATGACGGGTCCAGGGTGATGGCTTGCTGATAGTTTTTCAAAGCATCTTCAAACAGGTTTTGCTGGGAAAAAGCGTTGCCGAGTCCGAACCAGGCGCGGGGATTGCGGGGGTGTAATTTCAGGTAACTTTGAAAGCTGGACACCGCACCTTTAAAATCCTTCAACTCCATCGACAGGTAGGCCAGATTGAAAAAAGCCTCCTCGAAATAGGGATTGTACTGCACCGCTTTCTGATAATACTCGCGCGCCTTTTGCGGTTGGCCTATCTGATGATAGGCTTTGGCCATGTTGTAATTCGCTGAGGGGTGGTCCGGTTTGACATTCAGAGCTTTTTGAAAATATTCCAGCGCCTTGAAGTATTCCTGCAGTTTGCCATAGACATTGCCGAGGTTGTTCAATCCGAAAAAGTAATTGGGATCGAGCCGCAGGGCCATTTCAAATTCTGCGATGGCTTTTCGATACTCCCTTCGCTTGTCGTAGGCTTCCCCCAGATTGTTGTAGGTGCGAATGAGATAAGGAGCTTTCTTTTTAGCATCTGACCACAAGCTGACTTCATCTTTCCAGATCCGGTTGCGATCGATGACTCCGACGGAAAAGGATACAATGATCACGATCATTAATCCCCAGGCCAAACGTGGAGAATTTAAAGTCGATGGGCCGGCTTTCCTGAACTTTTCCAAAAGCAGGCAGGACAGGGTGGATGCGAAAAAAGAAAACCCGATCAAGGGGAGGTAGGTTCTGTGTTCCACGGCCATGTCGAGAAGGGGAACGACGCTTGAAGTGGGTGACAGGGTGATCCCCATCCAAACAAGGCCGAATCCGAGCCATGGATTGAATCGGGAGACATAGAGTCCCAATCCGATATATAGAATCAATAACACCATTCCCGCATAATTTGCGAAAACAGACCAGTCGCCGATGACGGGATGGCCGAGATCAATTGAAAGATTGAAGGGAAAAAACATTTTCCAGAAGTACTGGAACGGGATCACGAAAGTTTGCGTCAAAAAGTACGTCGCTGATGAATATTCCGAATAGGTCGCTGAAAGGATTTGTCCCCGGCTGAGATAAATCGCCAGGATGGATCCACCGAGAACCACAGCTATGGGTAGAATCCATTTCAATTGTGACTTGAACCAGGTGAGGAAGCTTTGCCTGGAGCAAAAATAAAAGTGGAACAGCAGGGCCATGGCCGGAAACGTGATCACAATTTCTTTCGACAAAATTCCGAGACACAGAGAAAGGGCCGCACCTGTCCAATAAACCCAACGGACCTTTGACCCTTGAAAGTTTGACCGTTTGGTTTCAGAAAACAGAACCAGTGCGCCCACATAAAACAAGGTGGCCAATACCGAGGAGCGGCTGGCGATATACGTCACCGATTCCGTATTCAAAGGATGAACGGCAAACAGCAAAGCGGCCAGAAAGGGCATAGACCGATAAGAAAAGTTTCCTGTAAGCCCTTTCAAGTCCAGTGAAAGCACCGCTAAACGGTAGAGCAGAAGAGTCACAAACAAATGGCCCAGTATATTGAACAGATGGTAGCTCCAGACATCAAACTCGCTGATGTGATAATTGATGTTGAACGTGAGTATAAGGAAAGGCCTTTGTGCCCAACTGAAAATAAACTGAGGAATTTTATCCAAACCGCGAATCCAGGGCATCGAAAGGATGGAATGGATGTCATCGAAATGGAATGAATTGAGAAACGTGTTTGCGTATATGAGACCAATGATGCTGGTCAAACTGAGATAGGGGAGTATTCTCTTCATGGAAACCGGTTAATTGGGTTTAACAGCCGTGTGCAATTCGACTTCTATTCGGTCCACGACCCGTTCCCAATCATATCGCTCTACTGCGAGTTTTCTGCAGGCAGGGGACAGATCGGTAAATGGTTTCGGATGATTTAAAAAGGTTTCGATTCCATCGGCAATGGCAGAGGGTGTGATGTCGGTGAACAACAATCGCTCGTCGACAGCTTGCAAAATTTCCACCGTTCCCCCTACAGGCGTCCCGAACACGGGCAATCCGCAGGAAAGAGCCTCCACAGTGGCCAATCCGAAACCCTCGATACTGCGAGTAGGCAGAACAAATGCATCCGCCGCGCGGTAGTAATCCGGCAATTCTTTTGTGGTCAAGGCACCCAACAATTTTATCCTTTCATTCAATCCCAATTCATGAATGAGGTTTCGCAACTTTTCCTCCATTGGACCTTTACCCACTATCAGGATCTGGAACTTGCAATCGGGGTTGCGTTTAACCAACTCATCTGCGGCCAGGATCAAATTATCCAATCCCATTCGCTCCACCAATCGACGCACGGTAAAAAGGATCGGCCGGTCAACAGGCAATCCGAGGTCTTTTTTTAATGAGTCTGATTTTTGTAGGGGCGGAACAAACCAGCTTGTGTCAACGCCCCCGGGGATCACCTTCAGAGAAGGTTTTCTGAATGGGTAAAAACTGAGAAATTTGCGCTTCGAATATTCACTCAAAAACAGGATTACTTTGGAACTGGCAAAACACAGCCATTCAATACCCCGAATACCCTGGGATAAGGTTCCGTCTATGGCGCATTGATTCCAAACAGTTCCAGCACGGTCCAGCCCCCGATTGATACGTTCTTCATCATACCAAAGGCTGTGAAAATGATATATCTTGGGAATGCCCCAGAGCACTGGATTCAAAAGCGCTAAAAAATGAATCAGTGGATTGTGAACATGGACCAGGTCAATTCGCGACCTTTTCCGGATTGTTTTGAGGGTTTTGTAAATCGACCGCCAAAGTTTCCATACACTTTTTGATGACTCGGTATCGATTCGGTAATAGTGGATTCCGTCCAGACATTCATAATCGGGAGAATCTTCGGTAGGTTTGCAGGCAATCAAAGCCACTTGATGTCCCCGTTCGACAAGGCGTTTGTTGACCTCATAGGTGTATTTCCAGGCTCCTCCCACCGCGTCGGGGTAGCAGAAATACTGCAGGGAAAGAATGCTTAACTTCTTTGAATTCATACTGTTCGGTATGATAAAGAGAAAAGTGGGAAAGGGCAAATAAAGTTTTGAGTGGAACCTGTAATCCATCAGGAAGGCAATACTTGAAATGACCGAAAAACAATAGGTATTTCCGATTTTATTTCCAGTACCAATGAAACGCTAACATCTTCTAATTGTTTGAGTTATTGACAATTATCACGAATCCTCGTATCATGAATTTTCCATCACAAAACAATAGAATAAGAGCCCAAAACTTTGATTTGTAAAGAACTTTGGCTTTAGAACAAGGGCCATTTGACCGACAATTGGGTAATACCGGGAAAAATGGAATGGCACAAATGAAACAAGCCCCAGCGGCCTTTTGAATAAAATTTATGACTGCACAGAAAAATGGTTCCACTTCCGATGGAAGTATCCCCAATTTCAATGATTTGGTCAAATTGCACTATTCCCACTCAGAAATCGGGCATGCTTACGAGACCTTAAAAAACAATACTTTATTACACTTGCAGGGAGCTTCCAAGTTTATTCTTTTGGTCACCAGCGCACAACCTCTGGAAGGAAAGACCACCATAGCGATCAATCTGGCCATCTCCATGATGTTGGCCAGGAAGAAAACCCTGATTGTCGATACCGATCTTAGAAGGCCACAACTGCATAAATTATTTCCTTTGGAAAATAAACGGGGATTCACTGATATTCTGCTGGGGGCAAAAGACCCAAGCCCTTTTATTCAGGATATTTTGAGTGGCGAACCCAATGATTCCCAGGGATATCAACTCAACGTTTTGACTAGTGGAAAAGTCACCCAAAGCGCCTTGAAAATGTTTGGTACTGAAACTTTGAAGTCGGCTTTCGACCAGTTTCTTGAAAAGTTTGATGTTGTGATTCTGGATGCCCCTCCGGTATTGGCGGTCAGTGATACCTTGCTGTTGGCTCCCCTGTCGCAAGGGATTTTATTGGTCTTAAATTCCGGAGTCGTTACAGAGGAGCAAGCTTTAACCGCAAAAAACCGCTTGCAGAAAAGTGGAGGAAAAATTCTTGGCGCGGTGATGAACCGGTTTGACGAAAAGGTCCATGGCGCTGGATTCAATTCCTATTTTCAGTATTACGGTTCGCGAACGGAAACGAGTTCTTAGTGGAAATTTTTACTTATTTTAGAATATTGAAGGATCACCAAAGGATGTTGATCCTGCTGTGCCTTTCGGCGACTTTGCATGCGGTTATTATCACCTATGCCTTTTCAGAAAAATACGAAGCTCGCGCCGTAATACTGATCAAACCCCAAAAAATAATAGGTTTTCCCGGTTCGGAAACGACAAAAGAACTTTTGGATTTTCCTATGGGGAGCAATGTGCCCTACGAGACTTCGGGAAATACGTTTACGGAACTCATTCAAAGCCGCACTGTTTCCGAACACATTGTCCGCAATCTCGACCTTCACAATTTGAAAAGGCCGCCATCAGATAATTATCTGAAGGAACTTTGGTTGACCTTCAAGGATGAGGCTAAAAAATACGCCGCTGATGCCTGGGATATCATCCGTTTCGGTCGCACCTTTGAAGGAAACAACTTCGATAAAACGGTCGAAAATATCCGGAAAAAATTAACGGTGACGCCTACCGAAAACAGTTTTATTTTTGAAATCAGCCATGAATGGAAAGATCCCAATATTGCCGCTCTGGTTGTAAATGAAGCCTCCAAAGTGTTTATGCAGTTGTTGTCGGAGATCACCCAATTTGAAACGTCCAAAACCAAAAACTTTTTGGCGGAACAGGTGAAGGCCGCGGATCAGGATCTTTTGAAGGCGCGCCAAAAATTGAAAGCTTTTAAGGAGAAGAACAAAAGTATCTTTTTCCAGGAAGAGTTTTCGGAACGAATTAAAATCATTTCCGACCTGGAAGGCCAGTTGGAAAAAACGGATGTGGAGTTGGCAGGATTGCTTCGAAAGTTTTCCACCAAGAATCCGCAAGTTCTCAAATTGGCGGCGGAAAGAAAACAGTTGATATGGCGAATTTCTGAAAGAAAAAAGCAGTTGAAGTCCTTACCCCTGAAGGAATACAAACTGGCCAATCTCGAACTGGACGTAAGCACTCTTGAAAACTCTTATGAGTTGCTAAGCAGTGAATATGAAGAAGCCAAAATTCAGGATGCCAAGAATATCAGCGACATTCGGGTTATTAGTGAGGCCTTGCCCCCATTAAGGCCTATGAAGCCTGTAAAAGTGTACTATGCCGCTTTGGCGTTTTTAATGGCTTTGATCATTGGAGCCGGGTTCGCATTTTTTGTTGAATCCGTGAACACCACATTAGGAAATGTGCAAACAGTTGAACAATCTTTACAGTTGCCGGTACTGGGTACAATTCCCCCTATGCCCTCTTGAATTTCCTTCGGAAATGTGGATTAATAGTTTCTTGGGAAATTGAAGCGTCAATAATATCGTGAAACGTAAGTTTCCATTTCTAATCAGATTCCAAACTCGAGGACGGCCATGTATAAACCGGTTTCCATGAAATACATTTCAATATTCATTTTGGGGCTATTTTTAGCCGCCTGCGTCAGTACCCCCGTAATGGGTGGAGGGTCCCGTGGGGGAGTGCAGGGTAAAATGAAACGTATACAAAAAGAACTGCCTAAATGGCAACAGCAAGGGGGTGACCCTTCAATTATTCAACCTCTGGGTAAAAAAGTCGGTGAATTGATGGAGCAGGGCAAGCAGGCTGAAGCCGAGCAAGTTGCCGATGAAATTTTAGCTATTATCAGCGTACCTCCCGGTAGTGCACCGGTAACTTCATCTGCAGGACCTAAGGCCTCCAATGTCCAAGTTTTGATATATGACGCAGATGGCAGGCCTGTACCGCAAAGGGATTTGGTCCCCAAGATGACAGAGGTTATTGTAACCGGAGTGGTTCTTATGGATGGCCAATATAATCCCGTTCCTTTTGGAACCACAGCTTTTGCCAATGGCCAGCTTTCTTTGGCAGACCCTGTTCCCTCCTCGTTTATTATCTCTTTTTATCCAAAAGTTCCCGGATTTGGAAAGATTAAAGTTTTTGCCGATAACGGAGGCATGGGCTACCGCAATAGCAATCAGGCTATTAATTTCGACCTTCCTTTTGAAGGTGCTCGTAGCCGCATCGCCAAGGTTATTCATATTGTGAATAGTAATCCTGGAGTGGTGTTCAGTCAAAAAACCAAGGATTTCCTTGGTTCTGCTCAAGCCCATTTGCAAAAAGCAGGTGCCGGAGGGGCTGGAAATGCCAAGGAGGTTTACGCGGCTTTAAGAGATGCTTTATGGGCTGGGGAACTAGCGACCTACGAGCAGGCAAAATTTCAAATCGCGAAACGAGGAAAGCGTACCGATTTTAAATTCGGGATTTTTAATGAAGGTTACCAGGAATGGGGGCGGCACGTTCCGAAACAGGATTTTGAAACCTTTTTCAATTTTGCAACGATTCCCACTTTCTTTTTCCGACACTATGAAGCAAAAAAAGGTCGACCCAACCATGAAGATGCGGAAAAAAACCTGGCGTGGTTAAACCAGTTTAGAGGGCTTGAATATAAAGGCCACCCCCTGGTTTATCTTGTAAAGCCCAACGTACCCGATTGGTTGAAGAATTCCGATATGAGGACTTTTCAGGATGCCATGAGAACCCGAATCTTGAGAGATGTTGGTCATTTTAAAGGACGTATTCAATATTGGGATGTGATAAATGAAGCGCACGCGCCTCATGACAGGTATACGCAGAAGGAAATATTGGAATTGGCTCGTATGGCTACCGAAGCAGTCAAGCAGGCGGACCCAGCCGCGCAACGGGTGATAAATGTTAACCGTCCTTTGGGCGAAGTATTAGTGACTCAGGGAATTCGCGAGTTGTACCAGCGTGGAATGGCCACTACTGCGTATCAGTATGTAAAGGATCTCCAAAATGCGCGAATCCAATATGAAGTCCTGGGTATTCAGGTTTATGACCCTGGCTTGGATATGATGGAAATGTCCAGGTTGATTGACCGATTTGCCGCTTTGGGCAAACCTATTCACCTCACCGAAGTAGCAGTAGCGGCGGCACCGGGAAAAGACAGAAAGTTAAAGCATTTTCAGGAACGTGGCTTGGAGGATGCAATGGCAGAATGGCACGCTCCATGGACCGAACAGTTGCAAGCGGACTGGATCGTGATGTTTTATACCATCATGTATGCCAAGCCTGGAGTTACGGGAATCATGTACACTCACTTTGAGGATACCTTTTGGCCTTATGGCGGCCTTCTCAGAAAAAACCTGGAGCCTCGAAAAGCTTATCATGAACTGCTCAAGCTTATGAGATCGTGGGGATACTAGGTTCCCCACGTGGGAATGGATACCTTTAATAAACCCACCTTGAAGCATTTTCGCTTTAGGGTGGGTTTTTTTGTGGAAAAAATATAAACTTCATTCCATTCATCATCTCCTTCAGACCCTTTTATGATTTCGGGGTCCAGGTAACCAGAGGCCCGAATTGAGTTTAGGAAAAAAAATCGCGAAAAACCTGTTTTCGCTTTCCGTTGCTGAACTGATCAACAAGATCCTGGCATTTGTGATTTTTGCTTATTTGGCAAGGGTGTTGGGATCCGGGGCATTTGGCAAGCTTAGCTTTGCTCAGGCCATCATGGCATATGTGGTTCTTATGGTAAATTTAGGACTCAATACCATCGGCACTCGCGAGGTAGCAAAGCATCCTGATAAACTTTCCTATTATTTCAATCATATTTACAGTATCCGCATTTTTTCTTCCATATTTTCTTTTGGACTTCTATACCTTTTTCTTTTGTTGATCAACAAGGATCCCGAAACTGAGCGCTTGACCCTTTATTTCGGAATGAACGTGTTCTTTTTCGCCATCACCCTGGACTGGTTGTTTCAGGGAATCGAAAAGATGCATTTCATTGCTTTGGTGAATATTATCAAGCAAATCCTTTATGCGGGTTTGGTTTTGATTTATGTGCAGTCCCCGGAACATTTGATGAAAGTGGGAATATTCTTCACCTCATCCAATGGGGTGGCAATGCTGGTTGGCTTTGTGGTGGTGGTCGGATGGTATGGTTTCCCAAAAATCAAAATCCAATGGGAAGAATGGAAAGCTATTTTAAGAGAATCCATACCGATCGGGTTTTCGATGGTCATGATCACGCTCTACTACAATCTTGATACCATCATGTTGAGTTTTATGAAAACCGATGAGGTTGTCGGTTGGTACAACGCCGCGTATAAAATTGTCCTGACTTTGGGAATGCCCGCCACCATTTATTTTAACGGTTTTTTTCCTTCCCTTTCTCGAACCAGTGAACCCGAAACCCTGAAAAAAGCAACTCATAATTACATACGCGGGATGTTTTTAATGGGAGTTCCCATTGGTTTTGGAGGCTTTATTCTGGCACCCCATGTGATCAGCCTGGTGTTTGGGTCTGAATACAATCCATCCGTACTGCCCTTGCAAATACTGGTCTGGAATTGTTCGATGATCTATATAAACATGTCTTTCGGCATGCCTCTGTTGGCCTGGGGAAAGCAAATTCAATACACGAAAATCGTTTCGATGGGTGCACTGTCCAACCTGATTTTTAATTTTGCATTGATACCCACTTGGGGAATGACAGGAGCCGCTGTCGCTACCATATTGGGTGAGTTGACCGTGTTTTTTGGTGTTTACCTTGAATTTCAAAAAAGTGTCAGAGCTTCATTTTTTTCGTACGTTAAGGCTCCTTTTGTGGCATCATTGTCAATGTCATTGGTTTTGTGGCTCAGTTTGAGTTTTATCTCGAACGTATTGATATTGTTTCTTCTAGGAATTTTTATTTATGCACTGACCCTGGTTTTGCTTGGCGAATTCAAAGTTGAGAGTTTCAAGTTTCTCAGATCAAGTTCCCAAAAGGGAAAATGATCATTTTCAGTGTTGATTATCCGGATACTATCTGAATAATGACTATTAAAACACCCGCAATAGCGGCTATCGTTATCACATTTAATAGAAAAGAATTGCTTCGGCAAAATCTGAGTTTGCTGGAAGGCCAGACGCATAAACTGAACGAGATTATCGTTGTTGATAACGCAAGCACTGATGGTACCGCCGAAATGCTTAAGGAAGAATTTCCGTCTGTAACCGTTGTCAATTCCGGAGAAAATATGGGAATCAGCGGTGGATCGGCAGTGGGCTTTAAGTTTGCCTTTGAAAAAAAATTCGACTGGTACTGGGCGATGGATGACGATGCCTTTCCGAGAAAAGACGCTCTGGCCAGCCTGGTTGAATCAATCAAGTTATTGGGAGACGAAAAGTCCTGCCTCTATTCTTGCCATGTTGAAAATACGGAGAATTATTTTTCAGAGCCGATAGCCATTTTTGATGAGAATAAACGAGTTCGTCAGTGTTTCGATTTTAATGAAATCAAAAATTTAACCAAACTTGTTCCCAGTACGGGTGGGCCCACTTTGGGGTTGATGGTCCCTCACAGTGTTTTGGAAGAAGTGGGTTACCCGAACCCTGATACGTTCATTTGGGGTGATTTGGAGTTTTTAGCGCGAATACGAAGAAAAGGCTTCAGTATTTATTACGACACACAAAGTATCATTCATCATCCAAGACCTGAGTGGCTGGAAGTAAAATTTCCTATTGGGCTGATCAAGCTGAGGCCTCCGCTTTGGAGAATGTATGCTTTTCCCAAGGGCCCGTTGTGGAAATATTATTACGGGATAAGAAATTCGATTTACTCTGGACTCAGGTATCGCAATCGCCCTGGTTTTTTTCCTCTCTTCAAAATGATGTGTTTCCAGTTATTAAGAATCCTGGTTCTTTTAAAGGTGGAGAAAAATAAACTGACCCTGATCAAGTATTGCAGTTGGGCCATCATGGATGGCGTTAAAGGCACATTGGGGAAACGTATTGATCCCGCGAAAGCATCTGCCGGCAACTGATTTTCTAAGCGACCTTCCTACTCTATTATTTCATGGCCTTATTTAATACGGGCGAAAATAAAAATTCGTTTTTTTATGGGACCTTGCTTCCTATATTATGGGGTGCCTGCATCGCCGGTATTGCCTCGATCATTTTGTGGAAGATGAAGAAAGTCTGGACCCTGCTTGTCATTTTCGGCTTGCTGGCCTTGATCCCTCCTATTTTTATGAAGGACTCGCTTTATTACTGGTTTGCAATATATATAGTGAGTTTGCCTTCCGGAGTGCATAAAAACTTCGGTAATGAAGCGTCAATTACAGGTCTTCAGGACCAGGTAGGTTTGCCCTGGGGACTCTCTTCACCGATCCTGTTTTTGCACGATCTTCCTCTATTGATGTTGTTGTTGATTTGGGCGCATCGGCTATATATGAAGCGATCCTCGTTTTATTGGCCCAAGATCAATTACATACCACTGGTCCTCCTCGTCTGGTGTGCCGTAGGGGCTCTTCTTTCGGTCCATCCCAAGCTCACCATCCTCGAAGTGATTCGTTTGTGCAAATTCTTTATCGTATACCTTTTCGTGATCAACCATGTGGACCCAAAGAAGATGGGGACTTTATTAATTTATTGCCTGTTATCGGGGCTTATGATCCAGGGAGCGGTTACGATAGGAAAGTATAAGTTTCAGGCCGTAGGCAATATCTTTGGAGATGCTTTTGGTTCCAGTGGTTACCTTGCGAGTGCGGACCTGGAAACGGAACTCGGGAAGGAGTCCAAGAAACGAGGGAAAGGCACTTTTGGTCATCCCAACCCAACCGCCATGCATTTTGAACTCATGATGCCTTTGGCGCTGACTCTGATATTCGCAGGAACCCGCTTTAAACATCCCTGGATTCCATGGATTTTATTCAGTATGGGGCTCGTGGGCTTGTACTTTACCTTTTCACGCGGGGGTATGCTGGGCTTTATGTTGGGTTCGCTCGTCTGTCTCGCACTGAGTTACAAGCGCGGTTTTGTGTCGTGGAAATTGATTGCCATACTTGTATTGACAATATTGGTTTCTTTACCGGTGGCCATTCCCAAATTCACCAAATACCTTACCACACGCGTCGAATTTTTCGAAGAACGCATCTCCCATTGGCAGGTGGGAGCGGCGATGATCCAGATCAATCCGTTCATGGGCACCGGATTGAACACCAGTACCGCCATGCGGAGAGTGTTCGATTATGACCGCGATGAAATCACCGATGACTTTTTGCCCATTCACAACCATTACCTGATAGGCATTATTGAAACCGGAATCATAGGTGCGTTTTTGTATATGGGATTTTTTGCAAAAATCTGGTGGGAAGCGTTTAAATTGTCGCGTTCAGAACATTTTGCAGTGCGTGTACTTTCGGTTACAATAATGAGCGCCTATGCGGGGTTATCTTTGCATCTGGTAGTCGATTTTGTAACCGCTGATGCCCTGCATTCCTATTTATGGATTTATGCGGGGATCATTATCGCCTTTAGAAAATCGCTGAACCAACCTTCTCAAAATTCTGAAAACACGGAACCTGTAATTCCCAAGGCAGACCCTGTTCAGTTTGCCAGCGTCTATAGGAAATGACCATTCATGAGCACTGACCAAACTCGAAAACCTGGTTTTTTTAAAGGCATATTTTTACCCATTTTCTGGGGGGGGATCGTAGCCTCCGTCGCCGCCGCCTTAATCTGGCTGGCGGAGAAGTATGTTTTGTGAAACTCTGCTGGCAGGAAAGTCTTAAAAAACTTCAGCCGTATAATTCTTTAATTCCTTCAAATGTTTTCAGGGCGGATTCAATCGCTTCGTCTGTATTCATGTACTTGTATGTCGCTAGGCGACCGCAAAAATGGACCCTGTTTTCGCGGGTTTCCTGTTCGGCCAGATTTTGGTATCGTTGGTACAATTCGGCGTTTTGAGGGGCGGGGATGGGATAATAGGGATCGCCTTTGGAGCGAGGGTACTCATACGAAACCGTGGTCCGAGGGTGCTTTTGGCCGGTGACGTGCTTGATCTCCACAGAACGAGTGTATTCATGCTCATTAGGGTAATTGATTTGTACACAAGGTTGTAAATATTCCTTATCGTATTCCCTGAAGTCGAACTCCAGCGAACGCCAGGGCAGGGCACCCAGTTTTTTTTCAAAGTAATCATCTACACAGCCACAATATATAGTGGCCCGTTTGGGTGTGATCTCTTTTTTAAGTTCAAGGTAGTCCGCCTGGAGCATTACTTGAATGTTCGGGTGATTGATCATGTTCGCAAACATGGCTGTGAAGCCATGATCGGGAGTGACCTGATAGTCGTGGTCGACGTAACGGCAATCGCGATTGAACCGGATCGGAATTCGCCCGCATACAGACGCACTAAGATCCTTAGGGTGTCGATCCCACTGTTTCAGGGTGTATCCCAGGTAGAACGCTTCATACATTTCTTTTCCCACGCGGGACAGCACAAATTCCTCGGAATTGCCAGGGGTTTCAATTGGTTCGCGAATCTGTTCAATAAGAGCTTTTCCCTTATTTTCGTCCAGACTGGTTTTGAAAAATTGTTCAAGGGTATTCAGGTTGATGGGAAAATTAAACAACTCGCCCCGGGTCGAACTTTTAACGATGTAATTCCCCGGAATCCACCCCGTAAATTGTGACAGGTAATCGAGCAGTTCCTTGCTGTTGGTGCGGAAATAGTGTGGCCCGTATTGATGAATAAGAATACCGCTTTCGTGAAAACGGTCATAACAGTTGCCTGCAATATGGTTGCGCTTTTCGATAATCAGGCATTTCCAACCCAGTTGGGACGCCGCCCGTTCCGCGATCACGCATCCTACCGGACCGGCTCCCACTATCAACAGATCAAATGGACTGAGCATCTGCGATCCGGGAGCAAGACCAGGTTTTGGCTATTGAGGGTGTTTGATTAACCATATTCAGGAAACAGCTTCCATGGGCTGAGGGGCTTGAGGAGGTTTTGAATCCGATCCGTTTCCTTCCTGTTTGGGCCGCGGGTGTTTTTGATTATAGAGCAGGCAGTTATCACAGGCATTGGGAACCGGGTTATCAATGGGTTTTTTGGCAAACAGGGAGCGGGCGGAACGATAATAATCGTTGTTCCAGATTTCTTTTATGCTTTGTTTGTTGATATCCCCAAAGTCCCATTTCTCATGAAAGATGGCGCAACACGGCGCTACGCCGCCATCGGGATTGACCACCATTGCGCGATACGGATAAAAGCAGGATTCGTCGTACAGATATCCCCGGTCTAAAATAGGTTGCGGGTGATAACTGCGAAACTCCGGGTTTTCCGAGGTCCATTGGTCTGCAAGTGCCAGGTTTTCCAGTTCATTAAAAGGCATGCCCACGGATAAGAGACGAAAGCGTTCTACCCCCAGTTCCTCCGCCATTTTCTCGGCTATCGGTATTTCGTGTTCGTTGTGCTTCATAACGATAAACTGCCATTCGACGACGGGGGTTCTGCTGTTGCGCTCATCTTTTCTTTTTTTCAGTCGGCGCAGATTATCCATTGCATCTTCGAAATCGCCGGTGACTCGATACGTTTCGTAGACTTCCTGCGAAGCGCCGTCAATCGAAACCGAAAGATTTTCCAGGCCCGAGTCGATCATTTGATCGATCATCTCATCCGTGATGTTATTAAAATGCGAAGAAATATTGGTGCCGATATTGGCGCTTTGTGCATAGCGGATCATGTCGAAGATCCGGGGATTCAGAAACGATTCGCCCCAATTGTGCAGGATCACTTCTATAGCGTAATCTTTGATTTGATCAATGACGGACTGAAAACATTCAAAGCTCATCATTTTTGTAGGCCGTTCCAGTTCTTGTTTGCCAGTGGGGCATAAAGGGCATCGCAGGTCGCAGGCATTACAGGGATCGATAATATAAATATAAGGGAAACTCCTCAGCCGGGTTTTGCCTTGGCGCAAAGCCAACTCGGCCTGAATCAGATTCGCTATTTTCAGGGGTGTGCTGTGTTTTACCAACTGTTGCACATGACGGGCCTTACGCGTGTACTGGGGTAATTTCCCCAGGGCCAGATTTTTTAACCAACTCATGCGGATTTCCTCTCATCGGGAGGTTTAGCATTTATAAAATGTCACTCTTGTTTCAAGAGTCAGGGTTTTCCGGGCTTGTAATCGGATTCTTGAAAATAAACCGCTCTATAGAAAGAAACAGGGTACCTTTATTATACATAGCAAACCCGTATCCTGCCAGCACTCCTAGCGCATCTGCAAAAAAATCAAAGACATCGAAAGTCCGAACAGGTAGCAGGTGTTGCACGATTTCCAGGGCCAGACCCAGAGCAACAAATTTCCAAGCGAGGGAAATATAATGGTTTTCATCATGCGTTTGACCGAACCAAATCATGAGAATACCGTAATAAAGGAAGTGAATGACTTTGTCAGAACCGACAAACAATACACGGTTTAGGTCCCGTGTCGGTATTATGGACAAAATAATAAGAGTGACCACTAAAGCGTATCCCAGAACTTTCCAAGCTTTGATATATTTTAAAGGAAGCATATTAAGATTGAGACAAAAAATTTGAAATACGGGCTATGAAAAAACAGGGATGGATCCATGCTGTTGAGTTTAGAAATCTCTATGGTACGGATACGCGTATCCCCCCCTCCCCCGGGGTGAGGGGGGGATTCTTATCCATAGCTGGAATTAGTTAACGGTAATTGGCCAAGGAATAAAATGATTTAGGCAAATTCAATTTGGCCTTCAAACTCAATTCAACTGAATCGTTGTCCCAGTGTTTCCAGCCGACTCGCCGGTTAATATATCCTTAACCGTATTGCCCAATACCATACCTGATTCGAGCGACAAAATCGGTTGCAATACGGTGCTGGCGAATTCGAAATAACGCTCCGCTGAGGCCATGACGGTTTCGGGTATGTACACCACGTCTCCGGTTTCCAGGGGGATATTGTTTTCCAGCAGGCCTTCCTTGGTGATAGCTTTGGCATCGACCAAATGCAAGGTGGGATCTACCAGTCCCCCCTTAATGACCAGGACATTACGCGTCTGTGCGTCCCTGGTATATCCCCCGGCGAGGGCGACAGATTCCAGCAATGAGAGAGAGCCGGTCCAGGTAACGGACCCGGGTCGTTCCACTTCTCCAATCACATACACCTTGTTGTCACGACTGCTGGGAATGAAAATGACATCTTGTCCTTGTAGTTGAACGTTTTGCGTGATCTCCCCTTTTTTGAACAGCTTTTCAAAATTGACCGGCATCAATTTTTCGGATCGAAATAACATGGCACGCCTGAGGTCTGCGTCTTCCGTGAGCCCTCCGGCGAAGGAGATCCCTTCAATCAGACTGGTATCCGATTTCATACGAAGGATACCGGGTTTTTCGACTGAGCCTAAAATGGCTACCTTTCTGCTGTTGTATTCTGCAACGGTAATATTGACTTTCGGGTCGGTGATAATCAGGGGATTGCTGTTGTATTCCTTGACCACTACATTCACGATCGGATTCTTAACGAGCTCAGCCATATACTCGGTGATGACATTTCGTAAATCGTCCACATTTTGGCCTTCGGCCTGAATGGCTTGCCCGGGGTAAACGGAAACCTTTCCATCGGGGCGAACGGCCTGGGTCAATTCGAGGTCCGGGTGATCGTACACCGAAATGGAAACAACATCGCCCACTCCCAGAAGATAGGGTTTGGAACTATCATTTTTTAATCGCTCAACGATTTTCAATCTGAGTTGCTCCAGGGTCAAGCCATCGGCGTGGATATCTCCTGTCGGGAAAAAAGAAATTTTGCCATCCGGGCGAACCGCCTGTGTGGTGTTTAGAGATGTGTTATTGATTACCGTGATCTCTATGACATCTTCAATGCCGAGTCGATAATCATTATAAGTTTTTCGTTTAACAGGAATCGCTCCCGGTTTTGGAAACGGTTTGATGGCGGCGGTTGAATTTGGAGTCGGGTATGGAATTGGGGACGCATTTCGTCGCAACGATTCCTTATCAAGGGCGCAACCGGTAAACAAAAAAGACAGGATTAAAATGAAAGCAAGTGATCGGATCATTATTGTCTGAAGTGGCTGTTAATATTAGGGTTATCGTGACAATATATTATCGTCTTTTATGAGCGATCTGTGAAGGATTAGTTTTAGGGGGTGATTTTTCAAGGTCAGTCGAAACGGTACATATCTAGAGGCAGGTGGGGGTCTTCTTTGGGTTTGGGTTTGCCATGTTTCTCTTCATAGTCCCTGGTGACCTTTTTTTCTATTTCAAGCACTTCGGGTCCTGTTAACTTTCTTCCCAGGCGTTTCATTTCCGATTGAATTGCCCGGGTTTTTGCTTGTTCCAAACTTTCCATAAAGTGTTCCTGACTCTCCCTCAAGGGCCGATGAAAAAATTAATGAAAATCATACCAGGGAACCTTTAGATTAAAGGTTGACTCTAATATTTCAATATCTTTTTGATAGATTCTTTTTAATTTCAAACGCAGTTCAGTTGAAAGGGTTGGATTGTCATCAGGACTAACGTTCCATTCCTGGATCTTATGACTCAGGTTTCGCCATTTTCTGGGAAGAAAAGGTTTGATGGGTTCTGCCAGGATTCTGTAAAACTTTGAATCAAAAAACATGTTTAGAAGTGGAAACCTGGGTCCGCCTCCCTTATGGCGCTTTTCTTTATAATTGTGCGGTAGCTTTGATCCATCGACGCCAACAAACTGAAACAGTTCATATAAGGTATCTTCCGGTCTGGATTGCAAATGTTCTGTAAAAATGATCTTGATTTGATCTTTGGAAAAAAACTGTAAATATTGATTCAGGATAAACCCGTAAAACCCTGTCCGCAGATATTCGAACTCACCCAGAATTTCGTTAAATTCGATGATCGGATCCCGGTTTATCAAGTCTTGCTCAAGATCATCCACTGCTTGTTCGAAGGTTCTTTTTTCAGTACCTTTTCGAACCATCATTCGGTAAGCGGAGTAGGCCCGGTCGATAGGGTTTCGCAGGCTGGAAATCAAATGGGTCTTTGGAAAGTGTTCCTTGATGCGTTTTGCCGAGTATATGGCAGACATGTATTGGGGGGAAATTTCGCCCCATTTTTTTTGCTTTTCAGCTTTGCCAAAATACTCTTTTAAATACCAGGACAGCCCCTTTTTATAACGCTCGTCAAAGGTGAAAAATCCTACCTCAAAATGATAGGGCATATGCACCATTGGGTGAGCATCAAAATAAGAATAAAGTGACTTGGTTCCCCCTTTTTGGGTACCGATGACAAAAAAATCTACCTGTTTCACAAAAAAAAAACCTATAAGTAAATAATTTAAGTCACCTCCCAAAAAAGTGACTTTGCATTTTAAAAATTATTTCCCCAACCATTTTGAATACTAAATCACAATATTAGGGTACTCGATAGAATTTTGAATTTCAAATCTAAAAAGGGTTTGTTCGACTAATATGACCTGAAAAAATATAATGAATTGATTTGAAATAAAAAAGAAACTTGTCGGTCTTAAAGTGGACTGTTATTGTCTTCTGTGACTTGTTTTAATTGGGAAAGTTTTTATAATTACATAGAAAGTACTATTTCGTTTTTGAGGGCGCTATGTCTGCTTTTTGGATGGGGAAAAAAGTTTTGGTAACTGGAGGAACCGGATTTATCGGCTCCCATCTTACCCTTTGTCTGGCTCATTTGGGTGCAAGTGTTTCTGTGGTTTCGTTGGAGAAACCCTCCTGCAAACTGGATATCGGTGGATTCAAACAATATGTAGAATATCGATCCGGAGACTTGCGCGATCCCGTTTTTGCCAATTCCTGCCTTCGCGGACAAGAGATCGTATTTCATTTCGCATCCAAAATAGCAGGGTTGGGATACAACTCCAAACACCCCGCCGAAATGATGACTTATAACACGATACTGGATCTCCAGGTGCTTGAGGCGGCGGCCTATACGGGAGTAAAGCTTTTTGTCTATCCCAGCGGGGCTTTGGTTTATGATGAGGACCTACCTGTCCCTATCAATGAAAACGCCTCTATTAAAGGCAATCCGGTAGAGTCTTGTAAAGGAGCATCCTGGGCTAAAAGAACGCTGGAGACGGCGATTCCTTTCTTTTTGGAAGAATTTGGCCTACAATCACTGGTCATTCGTTTTTCAAACCTGTTCGGTCCGGGAGATGACTTTGATCCCGAAAGCGCTCATCTTATTGGGAATCTGGTTCGTTTAATTGCTAATGGCCAGGCTCCCGAAATTTGGGGGGATGGGTCGCAATTACGGAGTTACCTGTATGTCAGGGATGCAGTGAAAATTTTGCTCGGCATGATTGAAGCGGGTCCGCCTTCCGAACCCATCAACCTGGGCGGGCAGGATGAATATTCCGTAAAGGAGATTGTTGATTTATTGATTGAGGTTTCTGGAAAAGGGGTTCAGCCCATCTATAAAACGGATAAACCCTGTGGCCTGAATCGTAAACTGCTGGATATTGGTAAGTTTAAGAGCCTGTATCCGTTCCAACCCAAAGTTTCCCTTCTAGAGGGATTGCAACAAACGTATGAATGGTATGTGGAAAACGAAATGAAAGTTCCAACCCATTGATTGAATGCTTTTGAAATCCAACCCTGTTTAATATTTAAACCGTGTCCAAAAAAAATCCCTGGAAAACTTTAAGTTCTAAAATACTCATCAGCAATCCCTGGTTTCGTCTGCGACAAGATCAGGTGATCCGCCCTGATGGCAAAGAGGGGGTTTACAATACCGTTCTGGCTCCCACAGCGGTTGGGGTGATCCCTTATTTCGAAGATGGTAGTGTTTTACTGGTAGGCCAGTATCGATACAGCATATCGCGATACAGTTGGGAGATCCCCGAAGGGGGAGGGCACCCAGGCGAAAAGCCGGTCCAGACGGCGCGACGCGAATTATTGGAAGAAACCGGTTACCGTGCGTCGCAATACAAATCCCTTGGAACTTTTCACACAAGCAATTGTTTCACCGATGAGGTGGCTTATCTTTATTACGCGCAAAACCTGAAACCGGGACCTTGCCAACAGGATGGTACCGAAAGTATCGTCAGCAAACGCTTTGATTTGGATGAGGCATACCAGATGGCTTTGGATGGAAAGATCACCGATTCCATCACCATTGTGGCTTTATTCCGGTTTATGGAGAAAGTGGTCCGGGCGGGGAAGCTTTAGACGTAAGACTTATTTTGTGGATAGGAGGGTGGGGCAATTAATAAGCCCCATCCCTGGTGAGAACGGTTTTCACGGTTTTGGCAATGATTCTCAGGTCTGTCCAAACCGATTGCTTGCGGATATATTCCAGATCGTATTCGTTGGTTTTAAGGAACGTTAATTTTCCCCGGCCCTTGATCTGGGCAATGCAAGTTACCCCTGGCTTGCGTTTCAATTTTTCCAGGTGCGATTCCGGATAATAACGGATGTGTTGCCAAATATCGGGTCTGGGTCCGACCACACTCATGCTACCTTGAAGAACATTGATAAAGTTAGGGAGTTCGTCCAGGCTGGTTTTTCTTAAAAAATTTCCTACCCGTGTGACCCGTGGATCGGCCTGGCCAGAATCACCACCTACAAAGGGTTGACCCACGATGAGGGAATCGAATTGTTCCTTCGAATATTGATAAGAATACAATTCAGGAAACCGCTCTGGCGCATCCTGGTACATCGTTCGAAATTTTACCAATCTGAACTGTTTGCCGAACCGGTTGAACTTTCTGCGTTCATCTCCGGAATAGGAAGATTGCCCGCTCTTTCTGCGATCAATTCCCGTGCGTTCATGCAGGAAGAAGGCAGAACCGGGGGAATCCAATTTAATGGCTAATGCTATGATTGCCAGTACCGGCAAGGATAAAAGGAATATAGGCAATGAAACGGCGATATCCAGCACCCGTTTCATAAAACGGTTTTCCATAGTTTCGTTCTGAACATCTGGTATGGGCGTTTCTAATACAGAGGTCATTTCCATAACAGGTCTCAAAGCAAAATGTTTATATTCAAAAGGGGGCGTTACAGGCCCTCATTTTTATTTAATTAAATGCGGCCGGGCCAGAGTCCAGCCACAAGTCGCGTTTCCACTCAAAATTTCTCCTTTGGCCATCATCTGGTCGATTTCCTCCGGAGTTTTAAAGTGGAGAACAAATTCTTCCGTGTCTTCAGGGTCGGGTTTTTCCAAAACCAGATCCTGCGCCAGAAAGAAAGTATCGATGTAGTGAAACAATCCGGGAGAAATGTAGCGTTCTCCCAGGCAGGTTATAGAACCCGCTTTGTAACCGGTTTCCTCTAAAAGTTCCTTGGAAGCCGTTTCTTCTACCGTTTCACCCGGAACCACAGAGCCCCCGGGAAAGCTGAGGACATTGTGGTCGTACAGGTAACGGTATTGCTCTACAAGGATGATGCGACCATCGTCACGCTGGGCAATGATTTCGCACCCGCCACTGTTTTTGATAAAAAAGTAGTCCCCCTGTTTCCCTCTCCCGGTTTCAAAGACATCATGATAATACGTCCAGTAGGGGTTTTTATGAACAACTTGCCGGGAGAGGGTTTTCCATTTTTTAATCATTGACGATTAATGGGGATCCAACGTTTCGTAAGCCAGGAAGTCGTCTCCTTTAACCAGGATAGCGATTTCAGGGCGGTCCTTGAAGGGGATCGTCCAATGCGTGACCTTGCTTTTCTTAAGGTCGGTGGAAATCAACTCTTCCATGTCGAGGATTTTTTGTTCCGTGGTTGGATGCCGCCATTCTTCTTTACTCATCGCTTCAACCTTATCAATAAGGTCCTGATAAAGCGCGGAGCTTTCATTGCTCAAATGAGCATTCATCCAAAACCAGAAAACGGTTCGGAACTTGTCCAGTCGAACCCGCTCATCTTCGGTCCATTTGAGTTTGGATTCACGAATGAAATTGTGATAATGCCGGTCATGATCGATCACACCCATTTTATCGGCGATGTCATGGTATTCCGTTCCGGGATAGGGATAACCGATCGATACTTTCAAACCATCCGGCTTGAGTTCTGAAGCAAGTTGCAGGGTTTCCAGCATTTCGTCGAAAGTTTCGCCAGGATTTCCTAAAATAAGGAAGGCAAAAGAACGAATACCGGCGGCCCGGGTTTGAGCGAAAACATCACGGGTTTTTTCAGTTGAGAAGACCCGCTTCAAAACATTTCTCCGGATTCGTGCGGTGGCGGTTTCAACACCGAAGCGGATCAGATCACAATTGGCTTCTGCCATGAGGCCTAAAACTTCCTCGTCCACGTCCAGAACCGTTGTGTTACAAACCCAGGGCAAAGCGATTTCCTTCGCATACATGGGAAGGAACTTCTTCATTTGCTCTTTGTTCATCGTGAAGGTGTCGTCGTTAAAGGAAAACGCTTTAACATCGTATTTGGCCATTAAATGTTTCAATTCCCCGATCATGTCCTCCGGGTCCCGGTAACGAAGGTAACCCAAATCCTGGTTTCCACTGGTTTTGGTGCCAAAACTCTTTTGCAGAACCTTGGCCACACCGTTGTTATGACAGTAGGTACAACGGTAAGGGCAACCGCGATTCATGTATACATTTACCCAGCCCCTGCGGGAATCCATTATCCTTTTGAATTCCCAGATATCCGTATCCATATAAGGCAATTTGGAAATGTCTTTTAATGGACGGGCTGGATTCTGAATGACTTCGCCATTCTTTTTAGCCCAGATGTTTGGAATGTTATGGGTATCCTCGCCTTTTTCCAAAGCATTGGCCAGATCAACAATCGAATCATCGCCTTCGCCCACATTGGCAAAATCACAATTCGGGTCATTGATGATTTCTTCCGTGTTGAGAGTGGTATGAATGCCACCACAAAGAATGGGAGCTTTCACGCCACCTTCTTTTAAAACCTTTCTTAGTTCTTTTGCTTCAGGGGCATGGTTGGTTCCAAAGCACATGGCTACCAGACCCGCGTCATATTCTTTTATATCATTCAAGATTCGCTCGGGATCATAGGGATAATCGACCCATTCGCTGATGTGAATCAAATTGGTTTCGTGTCCTGCTACCTTTAAGGCCGAAGATAAATAGGAGACTCCCATACTCGGACCAACAGGACAATCGAAGTTGGTAAAGATAAGATGAACTTTCATATTTCCCCCTCACAAAAAATAGTACTTGTTGTAACTAATGATTCCATCGGATGTTAGTTCCTGCTTGAGATGTTTTAAAAATGTTAACCAAAATAATGTTTCTAATCTATCAGCATTTTTTATGCCATTGATAAATGAATTTGAACAAAATCTATAAGTGCTTATATTTTAATAGCTTATTGATTTGGATGATTTGATGGCATAAATTAAGGTTTACAAAATTTGTCAAACTTATGCCAAAATTGATACAGTTTGGTTAAGTCAATGGATTGTTCCAATTCATTTTAAAACCAAACGCTCTTTTATTACAAGGAAATTATTTGTAAACATAAGTATATTCATTTAATAGTTAATTATTGTAACAAAAAAAATTCAAATTCAATGCGTTATTTTTAGACTAGCTGGTTGGCTTTTCGGGTCTGAAAAAATTAGTGGAGCGCTTTGAAAAATTTCTTTATATGACTAAAGTTAGCCTTGCCTAGTTAAATTGCATTAATGACAACATATTAATACTAAATGAAAGTTGGCAAAATAATCAATTAAATTATTATACCTCATATGGGTTGGTAATTCAAATTCAAAGTAACACGCCTGTTGTAGATTTTTTATTTCCCAATTTTGGGTATCGTAAAAAATTGGAAACAATATGGTTGCGCAGACTTACCAATGAATGGTTTTTTTTATAAAATTGACAATTGTTATTTTTACCTTGTTTTTAATAGCTACAGAGCAATTGATATGGTGTTTCATGTGCGTTGAGTAGGAAACTTGTCTTAGCATACTAATGAAAAACCTTTATTTAAAAAGAGCCCAGAATGGCGTTCAGTCGTTTTTTTCATTTTTAGCATTTAAAATTTGCTAAAAACTCAATCTCGAAAAGCGAGTTTTTTAAAAAGTCTAAAATCCAAATAAAAAATTACCAGCATGGTTGAAAATCTTTGATTCTTCACTAAAGGTCTCGCAGGACAGGTAAATATTCCACATTAGCCACAGTTTTCTTTTAGTTGAATCTGTTAATGCTCTATAGCAAAAAATGCTAATACGTATAAGAAAAAATGCTACTTTTTGGTTGAAATTTGGAATGGGCCGTTTTTATAATACTTCCATAGCCTGGATCTTTCATAATAATTGAAAGCTTGGGGGGCCAAGGTAAAAAATGAAACCAATTTGGGAGATAAATAAAATGAAAAAACTTTGTGTATTAGGGAGTTTTACTCTTGCTGGTTGTATATTTCTGCTTTCCAACGCAAATGCGGATTCTCTATCCGACTTTGACCTTGCCCGTTTAGGCATTAGTCAAGCTGAATTGAATCTTACCAAAGTCGATCCCAATAATATTATGTGCGACGACTGCACGCAGTTTGTTACTTTCCGCGCCTATGAAAACCGCAAGGATTTCACTGATTTCCCTTATTACTATCAAAGCGGATTTTATCAAATGGATTTTATAGGCAAGGAAAAAACCATGGTGACCTTATTTGGCCAAAAGGGCTTTAATACGAAAAAAGGGTTTCTGGTTCTTGTGAAACTGGATAATAAGCCGATTCGTATCAGCGATTTGGACAAGATGCCTTCCCGGCAGTGGATCACTGTAAAGCCCGGGGATGATTCAGAGGGAGCTTTTGATGCCTACTACTATCCATATGAGGGTTTTCAAAGTGATATCGCTTCTGTAAAATGGGGAAAATGGTGGGAAGGTGAATCACCCAAAGTAAATTAATAAATTTTTTCCATTTTTGCCTTACCTTAAATTAAAATACATTGCCGGGTCTTTCCGGTAACTTGCCATTTTTATATAATCTGGTCCCCTTGCTTCGCAGGGGGGCCGTTTTTATTCCTTTCATCCAGAGGTGGTTGTGTTTAAATCTTTTTTTAAGAATCGTTTCGTTTCTAAGGTTCCTTCAGTTGGAACTCATGCGGGTCTTGCCCTTGGTACTTTTTTGTTCTTATGGATATTTCCATTATGGGCTTTTGCTCTAACGGTGACCGAAGATGTCCCTTTTACCATTGACGGTAAACCGGTGCCGGAAATCATTGCCTCTGTAAATGGCAAGAACCTGAGTTCGAATCTATTAAAAAGTGAAATGGCGGTTCTAAAAATTGTTAAAGATCAGCAAGGTAAAAAGGTCACAACCGAAGACGAAAAAAGTCTGGCCCATAAGGTGTTACAGGAATCGATCGACCAGGAATTGATTTATCAAAAAGGCCGGTCTATGAATATTACCATAGCTCCGGAAACCATTGATGCCGAGATCAAACAGATTCGTGACCAGTTTCCAAACAAGGAATTGTTCCTGACCGCCCTGGCTTTTCAACATTTAACAGTCGATTTGTTGCGAAGTAAAATTGAAAAAAAACTGACGGAAGAAGAGTTTATCCGAAAAGAGATCGCGTCCCAGGTTAAGTTAAAAGAAGGCGCGGCTGAAAAGTTTTATAATGAAAACAAAAAGAAATTTCAAAAACCGGAGTTTTTTGAAATCGCGCAAATTTATGTTGAGTCGCTGAGTCCTTCCGAAGGGAAGGTGAGTGATCCTGCACAACAAAAGAAAGCGGATCGTTTAAAAGCCCTGATTCAGGAGAAGGCAAAAGCAAAAATTGAAAGGGTCCTGAAGGAGCTAAAAAGCGGGAAAAAGTTTTCTGATCTGGCAAAGCAATATTCAGAGGATGAACGAACCAAAGACAAGGGCGGGTATTTGGGAATGGTGACTCGCAGCAATACCGTCTCTCTTCTGGCAAATGCTATGGTTAAGCTTAAAGAAGGGGAAACCAGCGAGATCATAGAAACAGGCCACGGTTTCCATATTCTTAAACTTATTAAGAAGCATGCCCCGGCCATCGCCGAATTTTCGGAGGTGCAGTCTGATATCATGAATTTTCTACTTAAAGAAAAGGTTGAAGCATTTAAAAAGAAATACATTGATACCTTGAGGAAACAATCCGATATCAAGACTTTTTTATAGGCCAAATCCTCTCAATAGGGGTGGAACCTCTGTTTCGGTGATTTATCCTTCCTGCTAACCCCTTGCTTTCATAACCTTGAATCTGGATAATCGGGGCCGCAATTCTGTTGTTAATTTCAATTGAGTAATTTGTATATGAAAACTTTGGTCACCGGAGCCACGGGATTCGTGGGTTCCGCCATTGTCCGTGAACTTTTGAAAGACCGCCGAAAGGTCCGGGTTTTAGTGCGAGAAGGAACAGATCTTTGCAATGTGGAGGGTCTGGATATTGAAACCGTGGTGGGTGATTTACGTGACCCGGCGTCTTTGAATTCAGCCTTGACCGGATGCTCCGTGTTGTATCATACCGCCGCCTATTACAGTTTATGGGATAAAGACAAACGGACCATTTACGATTGCAATGTGGCGGGCACCCGAAATATTCTGCAAAGCGCTTTGGAGGTTGGCCTGGACAAAGTGGTTTACACCAGTACTGTTGGATGCCTTGGCTTGCGATCAGATGGAAAACCTGCAGATGAAAAAACGCCGATGGACCCTTCGTTTCTTGCCAATGATTACAAGCGTTCCAAATTCGAAGCCGAGCAAATAGCTCTGGAATACCACAAAAAAAGCCTTCCTGTTGTTATCGTCAATCCCAGCACACCTGTTGGGCCGCGTGATATCAAACCCACCCCGACCGGGAAAATCATTCTTGATTTTCTCAATGGGAAAATGCCTGCCTATTTGGACACAGGATTGAATTTGATCGATGTGGATGATTGTGCCCGTGGCCATATTCTAGCAGAGTCCAGGGGTGTTCCTGGGGAACGCTATATTCTGGGAA
Organism: Nitrospina sp.; assembly: GCA_024648695.1. GTDB lineage: Bacteria > Nitrospinota > Nitrospinia > Nitrospinales > JACRGP01 > JACAVV01. The sequence continues at coordinate 90,902 of JACAVV010000013.1, read as the reverse complement.
ACCGGGACATGTCGCTTCAGGGAATTTTATTGGCCCTGGAAAAGATTACCGGGTTGAGAGCACCTACCGTTCAAATGCCCTATTGGGTGGCCTATGCCGCTGGTTGGGTTTGCGAAAAGGTATCGGATCACATAACGGGCAAACCTCCGGCAGTTCCTCTAGCAGGAGTGAAAATGGCCAAATACCACATGTATTTTGATCCCTCGAAAGCTGTTCGTGAACTGGGTCTGCCTCAAAACCCTGTGGAAGATGCATTAAAGCGTGCTGTGGAATGGTTTCAACAGACCGGAAAGGTGCGCGCCTGATGGAATTTTTCAGTTTGCTTTTGGGAACCTTTGTGTTGCGCCCTTACGTTTTTGTTTTTCTGGCGGTGTTTTTGTTTATCTCATGCGCCCGAATGGGCTGGGTACGGACCCTGCTGTTCCTTGTCATTGCCTACTGCATCGCATTTTTATCCGAGTTTTCATCAACCCGAAATGGATTTCCTTACGGGTTTTACTCCTATATTGACACGACCCGTGGACAGGAGTTATGGATTGCCAATGTCCCTTTCATGGATTCCTTATCGTACTCATTTTTAAGTTACGTCGCCTATTCCCTTAGCTTGCTGTTTTGGGGAACTTTGAAAGGTGACGGATGGAAAGTAGAGGTGATCAATCTCGATGCGATCAAAAATTCGGTGCGCGTTCTTTTGACAGCCGCGATGTTGTTTATGTTGATGGACGTGATCATTGATCCCGTTGCATTTTTGGGGGATCGTTGGTTTCTCGGGAAGATTTATACCTATCAGGAGGAAGGGGAGTATTTCAACATACCGCTTACAAATTTTGCAGGATGGTTTATCGTTGGGTTTGCTATATTGTTTACCTACACAAGGATATTGATGTATCTCGAATCCCGCTTCACTCTTAGCTCCAAAGGAACACTGCAAATTCCGGGCAAAGCATTGATGGGTCCGGCCTTGTACTATGGTGTTCTGGTGTTTAACCTGGCGGTTACTTTTTACATTGGGGAAATAGTGCTGGGCCTTGCGGGAAGTTTGTTGTTTATGGCCTTGTTTTCTGCCACGGCCTTAAAGGTGTACCAAAAGCGTCCGTTCAGTCCTGGCGAATCGGTTCCACCTATCGGTAATTGCTGAACTGCATGTCAATTCCAAAATCTTTTTGCTTCAACTGCTGAATCGCTTCCTGTAAATCGTCCCGGTTTTTGCCCGTGACTCGAACCTGATCATCCATAACCTGGCCCTGGACCTTTTTCAATCCCAATCCTTTAAGGTATTTAACGATTTCTTTGCCCTTGTCCTGGGAAATCCCTTGCTGGATTTGCAAAACCTGCCGAACCGTATCTCCACCCGCCTGCTCTACATTGCCATACTGAAAAGCTTTTAACGATAGCTTGCGTTTGACCAATTTACTTTGGAACACATCGTTTAAGGATTTTAATTTAAATTCATCGTCCGAAATCAGAGTGATCGAATTTTTGGTCTGATCCAGGTTGATATCACTTTTGCTTCCTTTAAAATCGAAGCGCTGGCGTATTTCTGCCATGGTCTGGTTCACGGCGTTTTTGACTTCCATCAGGTCGATGGTGGATACAATATCAAATGAACTCGATTTTCCTGCCATAGATCCTTCCTAATTCATTTTGGTGTTTACGTAAGCGCCATAAACAAATAAAGCGATTGCCAGAATAATAATTCCATCGTCCAGAATCATCTCTTTCCAATGGGGAATGACGAAGTTTCGGGTCCAGGGAACTGCAACGAAAAAAACGCTTAAAATGCCTATTCCCAAGATACTGAATATTAATATGATTAAAGTTTTTTCACTCATTAGTAAAGCTCCCGAAAAAGACCGGGAGATTGTACCAAGTCCGGGTCTTTGATTAAACCGTTATTTGCAGGCTTCTAGTTATGTTTTATACCATGAAACGGTTCTTGATTGAATTTATTCGACTGTAGTTTAATAAACAGCGATAATGAAACCCTTTGATTTTCAGTTAGGAATTTTGCTTACACAGGGCCAACCCGTTGACAATACGGTCCGGGTCCGTTCTTGAAGTTATCCACCCATGGAGTCCATTATGCAACAACGTTTAAACATTACAGGGCATGCGAAAGCTGATGAGTTGATCCGCGAGCTGACTGGCCTTTGTTCCTCAAAGGATTGCGCACCTTATTTTCAGAATACCCTGACCACACTGGTGAAAATGGGAATGAATTATGAGGATGTAGGAGATTTTAAACTGGTCAACACTTCTCTTGCAGAAATGACCAGGGCATTCAACATGTTTTTCCCCTACAGGGACAAGCGAAAGGTGGTGGTTTTCGGTTCCGCCAGGACTCCGGCTTCGGATCCTTGTTATCAACAGGCGGAAAAGTTGGCGCGCATTCTGGCAGAATCTGGGCTCATGGTAATCTCAGGAGCAGGTGGAGGCATAATGGAGGCGGCTAATCTGGGGGCGGGACCTGATAATAGTTTCGGATTGAATATCAAACTGCCGTTTGAACAAAAAGCCAACCCTTATATCGTTGGAGATCATAAATTACTGCGTTTCAAGTATTTTTTTACAAGAAAACTGATGTTCATTAAAGAGTCCGATGCTACCGTTCTGTTTCCCGGTGGATTTGGCACATTGGACGAGGGATACGAGAACATCACCCTCATTCAAACCGGAAAGTGTCTGCCGAGACCCATCGTTCTGCTGGAGCCGGAAGGGGGGAATTATTGGAACACCTGGGTCCGGAGCGTTAAGGAAGAAATTTTAAACAATGGCTACATCAGCCCGGACGATATAGACCTGTTTTATCAGGCCCGGGACCTGGAAGATGCAACCCGGTACATTCTTGAATTTTATAAAATATATCATTCTTTACGGTATGTTAGAGAGTTCACCGTTTTGAGGTTTGTCAAAGAAATTCCACCGAGTTTGGTGAATGAGCTGAATTCTGATTTCAAGGATATATTGGCCGAAGGATGGTTTAAGTCATCTGCCGCCTTGCCCGATGAACTAAAAAATAATGAGTTTGTAGATCTCCCGCGACTGGTCTTTCGATTTAATAAGATGCACTTTGGCCGGTTGCTTCAAATGATTCTCAAGATAAACCGTTCTATCTGAGACAAGTACTTGATTCAGGGTATCGAGAGGTTAATGTAAAAGTTTCATGATGGCCATTAATTTTACTTTTACAGGCATGGTTTTTCTGCTATAGTAAGAGTATCCAATTCAAATATTTATTAGTTTTTCTTTTTTTAGGTAGAAAGGCCTGTCAGGTTTTTTGAAACCGATAATGGGAATAAGACCATGTCCATAAGACACAGTTACGTAAAAGGTGAAACCATTTTTTACGAAGGGAGTACCAGTGATTCCGCGTATATCATTGAATGCGGTAAGGTGGAAATTTCCACTTCCGATTCCCAGGGGGGGAAAAGGGTGTTGGGGGTCCTTGAAGAAGACGATATTTTTGGAGAAATGGGTTTGATAGATAACCTGCCTCGATCTGCCACTGCCAAGGCCTTGGAAGACACCACGATTTCTATTATCACCAAAGAACGTTTTGAAACCCTTTCAAAACTGGAGCCAGAGCTATTGAAGCCTTTGCTGAAGGTATTGAGTCAGCGACTGAGAGAAACCCTGGATATGTTGCAGGAAGGCTATAAATTACCAGGTAAGGATCGAAGAAAAAGCCGGGCTCCCAAAGAACAGGAACCCAGCCAGGTCTGAATGCCGGCTGTTTCCTGCTTGTTTTGAAATCCCGGGATTCGGTTTGTCCGAATTATACAAATTCAAAATGCTTTATTTTTCAATCCTTTTGTTTACTCTCCAGGCAGAATAAGCTAGTATCTTTGTGATGATTTGCCTCAAGTATTCGCCCTAAAAACCGTTCATAATATTTAAGGACCGGTTTTACAAGAATCCCATTGGGAAGAGTTTCTTGTTTTGCATTGGCCGTTCTTTGAGTGCTACAATATTTAGTAAATATATTGGAATTTATAACAAATTTTGGATCCTGTTTTCCATGCTTGCCGATAGTCCCGGGCTGAAGGGATAATTATGAATCCCACCATTCAAGAGACATTATCTGGAACTCTGCCGACCGCTCCTCCTTCCAGAACCTATCCGAACACCCTGGTGGTGATCCCCTCGTTCAATGAAGCGAAGAATGTAGGTCTGGTGATTGATGGTATTCGTCGTGAAGTGGGCGATATTCCTGTTCTTGTAATTGACGATGGTTCCTCGGACGAAACGGTTAAAGTCGCTAGGAATCATGGCGCTATGGTGATTTCCCTGCCATTTAATTCAGGTTATGGGGTGGCTCTTCAAACCGGGTTTATCTATGCTTTGCAAAAGGATTATTCGGTGGTCATTCAAATGGATGGAGATGGCCAGCATGACCCCAAATCCCTGAAAGACCTTCTGGAAGAAATACAGCGGGAGGATGTAGATGTGGTTATCGGGTCCCGGTTTATTGGAACCTGCCAATATTCGTCCACCTTTGCCCGTCGTGCGGGAATTTTGATATTTGGAAGATTGGCTTCCATGATCATCCGCCAAAAGGTCACAGATCCTACTTCCGGCTTTCAAGCTATCAAAGGGAAAGCTATTCGTTTTATGGCGAGTGATTTCTTTCCGCCGGATTATCCGGATGCAGATTTCATCATTCTGTTGCACCGCTTCGGATTCAAGATTCGTGAGGTGCCTGTCAATATGTTCCCTAATAAAGAAAATATTTCCATGCATCGGGGACATAAGACTTTGTACTATATTTTTAAAATGTTTCTTTCCATAATCGTAACCCTGCTTCGCCAAAAACCAAGGTTCTGATTCAATGCCTCCTCCTATTAGAATTATTTCCATATTGATTTGTATCGTTTTGGTGGCTTATGTCTTTGAACTCGTGCGCAGAAAACACCTAAACGAAGAATACTCTCTCGGGTGGTTGGTGACAGGATCGGTCATGCTGGTTCTTTCCATATTCGACGAACTGTTGATTTGGATTTCCGACCTGGTGGGCGCTACCTTATTCACCTCGACCTTATTTTTCTTCGGCCTGTTATTTTTGGTTATCATTTGTTTGCATTTTTCCATTCGAATTTCGGCCTTGACCAATCAGGTACGCCGGCTCACACAGCATGTGGCGATTTTATACCAGGAGAAATCTTCGCTTGAGGAACAGATGTATGCGGATCGTACCTTGGAAAGGACGCCTACCAGCCTGGATAAGTTTTGATTGTTTTAAGAACCATTGAAACCTTCCTCCCTTATATTTGCGGTCCCGTCAACCAGGCGTATCAAATTTCAAGCGGCCTCGAAAAACGGGGGGTTTCGTCTCCCCTAATCACAAGCTATAGTGATGTCTCCGATAGTTTGCCCCGGCAGGAATGGATACAGGGTGTGCACGTCACACGGGTGCCCAGCCAGTTTCAAGCGATGCGCTATTGTGTGGGATTGGGTATGCTACGGCACCTGAAAGGCTTCGATGTGATTCATAGTCACAACTACCGAAACTTCCAGACTGATGCCGCTTTTTTTTTTGCCAAACTGAAACGAAAACCCTTCGTTCTTAATTCTCATGGGTCCTTATTGGGTTATAAACACTATTTGCAATCGGGCCTGCAAAAACTTCCCTACCGTCTTTACGACTCAGTGAGTTTGAAAATGGCCGTGAAACGAGCCGACTGCGTTGTGGTTTCGTCCCGGTTTGAATATCAGGATGCCATCGACTTTGGTGTTCAACGAAAAAAAATAAAAATCATACCTGCTGGAATCGCACCGGAATTTTTGAAACCGGTTGATCGCAGGGGTCGATCCGGGGTTTTGAAAATATTGATGGTGGGACGCCTTGCACGTGTTCGCCGAATTGAACTTTTATTAAAAGCGGTCAAGAATTTAACTTTCCCTTATGAAGTCATTCTGGTCGGAGGTGAAGAGCGCACCAGTAGCAGTGAGAAATCAGGGTATCTGGATGAGTTAAAAGGTCTGGCCCGGGATTGGAACGTTGAAAATCACGTACGTTGGGAAGGCCCCCAAAAGCGTGCGGATTTGATGAAATATTACTCTGAAGCCGATGTGTTTGTGTATCCTTCCCGGTACGAAAACTTCGGCCAGCCGCTTTTGGAAGCGGCGGCTTCTGGACTTCCCATCATTGCGACACCTATCGGCGTGGCAAGAGATCTGGTGGAGGAAGGAGAAACCGGATTTTTAGTGCCTGCCGATCCGGAAATTATTAGTGAGCGGCTCACACAATTAAGAGATTCCCGATTGCGAGAATCCATGGGGGAAGCGATTCGCAAAAAGGTGGGCGACAATTTTTCCTGGGACCGGATTGTTTCCCAATACATAGAGCTTTATAAATCCCTATGAGGCATTGATGTCGGATTCCTTTGATTCCCATTCCCAAAATTATGAAGAGGTCTTGCAAGATGCCGTAAAGCTTTCCGGCTATGATCCCCAGCATTTTGTTCGGGCCAAGTTAAAGAAACTCAAGCGGTTGTTTTCTGGATTGGTTGAGCAGTCATTTCGATTTCTGGACTACGGTTGCGGTGTGGGAAATCTGTATTCCGAGTTTAGCCAGTATTTCCCGCGCGGTATTTATACTGGAGTGGATGCTTCACCCAAAATGGTTGAGACCGCTCGTTCCAAGTTTGGGAACAATAGCCCCTTTTTTCATGTCGGTGATTACGATTGGAAACACCAGGATTATGATCTCATTTTTTCAGCGGGAGTGTTTCACCATATTCCACCGGCAGAAAGAAGAGACCATTTATTAACTTTGGTGGATCGCCTTGTGCCGGGAGGTTTTTTAGGTATCTGGGAACACAACCCGTGGAATCCCATGACTTGCAAAATCGTTCGTGACTGTGAGTTTGATAAAGATGCTGTTTTAATTAGTTCCCTGCGCTTAAAACAGGATGTGCGCCGGGCGGGAATATCCAAAGCCAGGATCATTTACACAAGCTTTTTCCCCAGGTTCCTGGCTCTTGTATCGGTTATGGAAGATTGTCTTGAAGAAATGCCATTTGGCGGTCAGTATGTTGTGATAGGGCAAAAACCTCTATGACATGACACCTTCAACCTAAAGGAAAGAGGGTGTCATGTTAGCCTTACCTGTAGTTAGTTAAACGTGTCTATCCCCTAAAAGAATGATTTTCTCCAAACCTTGCTCTAAGGACTTTGGTTGATACCCCGACCGACTTTTGGGTCTTGAGGAAATTGAATCCCTTGGATTCACCAAACGCGGAATTTGGTCACGGGCAATGGCGTCCTCTTTTAAAAGAATCAGGAATTCCACTGCCAATTTTGCCAGCGACAAGGGGATAAACAATTTGGTTCTTTTCAGTCCCAGATAACTCTCGATCCTTTCTATCAATGAAGTGAAAGTCATGGATTCAGGTCCGGTCAAATCGATGCGTGCATTTTTTAAGTTTTCAGACACAATGGCCTCGACCATGGCGGGTACAATATCATCAATTGCTACGGGACTTAAAATGTAAGATCCATCTCCTATTATGGGTATAATGGGCGATTTTTGTATGAGGCCGATCAATTGGTTAATGGCATCGGGACTGCCCGGACCGTATACTTCGGAAGGTCTCAAAATGACCCAATCTATGTCTGAGGCCTGTACCAGTTTTTCAGCAAGGAATTTGCTTCTGGCATAGGGGCCTCCATGTTCTCCAGCCGCAAAGGAGCTAACATAAATGAAACGTTTTATTTCAGAAGTTTCACAAACCTCAAGCAGGTTTTGGGTTCCCTGGGTATTGATTCGAAAATAATCCTGAGACGAATTGCTGTGGGTTTTAGCCGCCAGGTGCACGACAGTATCTATCCCGTGCACAGCAGAAATTAAACTGTTTCGGTCTTCAAGCGAGCCTGTCACCTCTTCAGGTTTCTGGTTTAATGACGGAATGGGCTTTTTGTGAATAAGTACTTTCAAGGAGATATCATTCGCTTTCAAAAGCGCTTTTAACAACTGTGTGCCCAGTCCGCCGGACGCTCCCGTAATGAGAATTTTCATATCTGGATTGGATGTAACGGTTTTAGGAAAAACAGATACTCAGGTTCCTGATTTAAATAAATATTTCCACTCAGCTATACGGTGCAAGATCAGGTTTCCCAAAAACTCAAGGATTGCTATCGGCTTAATAAAAGAGGGGCGGGAAAACAGGTTTTTGAAAACAGTGGGAATTTCTCCAACGCGAATTTTCATGCGGCGCGCCTGAATCATGATTTCAGCATCAATAAACCAGCCATTGGACTGCAAGTCCATAGCGTCATAAACGCTTTTACGCATGATTTTGGGTTTGGAATTGATGTCACGGCTTTTTAATCCGGGAAACAATAGTTTAAACAGAGAATTGAATATTTTTGAAATGATCAATCGGTAAATGCCATCGTCCCTCTCATCCCTGTATGTTTTTACCAGGTCCAGGTTCTCGTTGCTTATCTTTTTGTAGCATCGAATGATATCCTCATAAGGCATTTGCCCGTCACCGTCAATCACTGAAATAAAGTTTCCTCTCGCCCGGCTTAAACCCGAACGCATATCCCAGCCCATCATGCCTTCTTTTTTCAGGGTGACTGCCTGGATACGCTCGTTCTGTTGCGCCAGTTCCTTCACCACTTCAGGAGTATTATCTCCGGAGCCTTCACGATAATTTCCGACCAGTATTATTTCCCAGTTGGGCTCATTTTCGTTTAAGGAGTCTATCAGAGGCCCAACAAAGGAAGGGATGGTTTTGCCGCTTTGGTAGCAGAGGACAACGACCGACAGTTCGGGTGTGGATGAATTCAAGGAAACTTATCTCCTGGGAAACGGACATTGAAAAAATGAGTTTTGTGCACCATCGCACTCATATTGTTGAAATTCTTAACTCAAAAGGCAAGCTCTATTTAAAAATTCGATGGGAAACCTTTTTAAAAAGAGTGTTTTTACTTTATAATGCGGCTTTAGCGCTTGATAATCCTTCCTCTAATAAAAGAACCCCGCGTGCCTTTTCTGAAATTCGTGTCCCACCATAAAATACCTTTAAGCTTCCTGTTGATCTATTCCTTTGTCACGATACTTTCAGGACTGACCCAAAATGTCTTGCAGGTAGATGAAGGGTTGGACACTTTCATTTCGACCACCATTTTAAAATATGGTTACCCGCGTCATTCGGATGGAATCAACCATGCGATGGATTTTGCAGATATTTATGATGGACCTTTTATTTATCGCACCTGGATTCCTTATTACCTGCAGGCGGCTTCGATCCTGGTATTAGGGAAGACCACTCTGGCCGCGCGTTTACCCTTTGCGGTTTGCGGAATCCTGTCTGTGTTTTCAACCTACCTGTTGGCCTGGCGATTGACTGAAAAGAAATCCATTGCTCTTTTATCAGCCTTTTTCCTGGCGTCGTCTGTGCCAGCTATCCTTTACTTTCAAACGGCGCGATACATTGCGGTTCCCATTCTCCTTTCGACCTTGCTATTGATTTTGTACCTGGAATTATTTCAATCCCGACCGTGGAATTATTTACCCTTTTCTTTGGTAGCGATCATACTGTTCCACACCATGTTTGTTGCTTTTGGTGGGTTGATCCTTGGAATCACCCTCCATTTTTTAATGCACAGAAAGCAATGGGGACGGGACCACTACAAACGCGTTGGCAAAGCCGCGTTAACGATTATCATTTTTACTTTGCCCTGGTTGATTATGATCTCACCGATGTTTCAACGCATAGAGGAATTTTATAAAGTTGGAAGTTCTTTGATCGATTCATCCGTCTTTGCATACCTAAAACATGCAGGGGCATTTTTGTTTCAAACCAATACCTATTTGTTCCCCTTCGTTTTGTTAATATTTTTTTTGGGGTCCACTTTTCGTAGTCGCAAGTTTGCAGTAGTCTTGCTTGGAGTTTGTATTGGGACCTCCATCCTGGCCGCAACCACGCATTCCATTCCCTTTTTTCAATACATCTCTGCGACCTTTCCTTTGTTTTTTATTTTGCTTTCCATAATTATTGTGGAAGCAGTTCCATTGCCCACGGTGGGTAAAGGGGTCCTGGTTTTTATTATTGTAGTCAGTAATTTTTTGCATGTTGGACCCTTGATGCCTGTTAAATGGCTATTGGACAGGGATTTTAAGAATCCCTACTGGCGTGGAGTTGCCCATACCATCAATCGTGAAGTTTCCTGGCGCTCCGTGGCTCTGGACCGAATCCGTGAAATTCGCCATCCTGTGCAGGGGCCGCTGGACCGGGTGGTGGAGTTTTTTAAAACGCATGGCAAACCAGGGGAAACATGCTATATTGATAACGAGATTAACGCCTTCGCATTTTATAGCGGATTCAAAATGTTCTACAATGAGGAGATGACTTCCGATTCGTTTCCGGATTGGATCGTTCTGAGAGGCGAACAAGTGGATCTTTTATCTGGAAAGACCAAGAGGTCTGTCTTCGATAAAACCCTGGTGGAAATTCTGGAGAAAAACCCTTACCGCAAAACAATTTTGAAATCATTTCCCCGCCGGATCAATAATTCCTACGACATTCAACTGCATTATTTTTCCGATCCTCAGGAATCCAATGAGATTTTCATTTTTCAGTTGATAAAATAACAGCCCTCATTTCTCGCGTCCATATTGTGAAATTGATCATCCAAATCCCCTGTTTGAACGAAGAAAATACGCTTCCCGTCACTTTGAAGGATCTGCCTGAAAAGATTGAGGGCATTGATTCTATAGAGACTCTTGTCATTGATGATGGCAGTTCGGATCGCACCATAGAAGTAGCAAAAGAGTATGGGGCAAACCACATTTTGAGTTGGCCCAAGAATAAAGGCCTGGCAACGGCATTTATCCGCGGTATCGAGCATTCTTTGAAATTAGGAGCCGATATCATTGTCAATACCGATGCTGACAACCAGTATTATGGCGCGGATATTGAAAAATTGATTCAGCCAATTCTGTTTGGGAAGGCCGATGTGGTGGTGGGAGACAGGCAGGTGGCTACCATCGAACATTTTTCTCCTATGAAGAAGTTTTTACAAAAACTGGGTAGCTGGGTGGTGCGGCGTGTCTCCGGAACGAATATCCCGGATACGACCAGCGGTTTTCGAGCCTATTCGCGCGAAGGGGCTATGGAACTGAATGTAATCTCCGATTTTACCTACACTCTGGAAACCATCATCAGTGCGGGAAAAAAGAAATTGTCAATCCAGCATGTGCCCATAAGGACTAATCCTAAGTTGAGGGAGTCCAGACTTTTCTCGAATTTAGTGGAATACATTCGGCGCTCAATAGCCACCATTGTACGGCTTTATTCTATGTACAAACCGATGAAGGTGTTCACTATCGTTGGCGGTATCCCTTTCTTGATTGGGTTTGGAATTGGTTGTCGATACTTGTACTTTTTCTTCCAGGGACAAACTGCAGGCCATATCCAGTCTTTGATTCTTGCATCCATCCTGTTGATCGTCGGGTTCCATATAATTGTTATGGGTATTGTTGCTGACTTGATAAAGGTGAATCGGCAAATTCTTGAGGACATTCAGGTGAGGGTCAAACGCAAGGATCTGGATAAAGAACCTTGATCCTTGAGTGATCTTTAAATTCCAATATGAATGAAAACGATGCTTCACGATTGAAAGAATTACGTGTCCTTACGATTGCCACCACCTTTCCCCGCTGGGAGGGCGATAAGGAACCTCCATTTGTATTCGATCTAAATAAAGAACTTGCGCGAAAGGTTTCCCTGATGACTCTGGTGCCTCACGCTCCGGGCGCAAAAAAAGAGGAAACGTTGGAGGGTGTGCGGGTAATTCGATTCCCTTATTTTTTCCCATCTCACCGGCAGAACCTGTTTTATGAGGGTGGTGCCCTGCCTAAACTGAGATCTAGTTGGCTCGCGCGAATCCAGTTGCCATTCTTTTTGCTTTTGCTGTTTTACCATATGGTTCGTTGCGTGAAGCGTTATCGAATCAATTTAATTCATTGCCACTGGATAATCCCGCAAGGGTGGTTCACGGTTTGGCTTCGAAAGATTTTGGGTGTTCCTTGTCTATTAACGGCTCATGGAGGCGATGTTTTTTCTTTTAAAAAAGACTCCCTGGTAGCCAGATTCAGCCGTTTTGCCATCAAGCATGCAAACCTTTGTAGCTCCAATACGGAAACTACGCGCCAGGCCATTTTGGATCTCTATCCGAAGGCTAAAGTGAAGGTAATACCCATGGGTGTGGATACCTCCGGATTTCACCCCAATCAAAGGCGGCAGGAACTAAAAAACGAATGGGGTGTTAAAGGCCCCTTGTTTTTAGCGGTTGGACGCTTGGCCGAAAAAAAGGGTTTTAAATATTTAATTCAAGCGATGCCCGAAGTATTGAGGGAATTGCCTCAAGCCAAACTTTTGTTGATAGGGGAGGGACCTGAAAAAGGCGAGCTTGAAACTCTTATAGAACAGTTGAAATTAGGCGAGAATGTTATTCTGGCGGGTGGAAAAAATCGTGAGGAACTGCCGTCCTATTTTGCAAGCGCAGATATTTTTATTGGTCCGTCCATCGTTGCCGAAAGTGGTGATACGGAAGGGCAGGGAGTGGTGTTTCTGGAAGCTATGGCTTCGGGTACCCCGGTAATCGCCTCCAATGTCGGGGGGATAAGTGATGTGATCCTGAATGGGGAAACGGGAATTCTTGTTCCGCAAAAGAACCCTCAAGCCATCGCCAGTGCCGTGATTAGCTTGTACTCGGATGTTGCCTTGCGCGAGCGATTGAGTTTGCAGGGACGAGAAATGGTGGAATCCTGTTATTCGTGGAAAGCTTCTGCCGCCTCATTTCTACAACTTTACATCGATATCGTCTAAAAATAAGACCTTTCTCCTTTTTGTTCCTGGCCTCTTTCCTTAAAAATAAAGGAACCCGGTTTACATGAAATGGCTTCGCGTTTTGTTCACAATAGTATTTCTGGTTTGTTTCGGCTTGTTTATTTTTAAGTTTCGCGAAAACCTTTATGTATTGAAGGAAATCAGCCTGCTCCAGGGCCTTGGTTTTTTTTTCCTATCAATCATTACCCTTTTGATCAACGGATCCAAGCTGAAAATAATTGTCGAATCGTTTCAGATTCGATTAAAGTTTCGGGAGTGGTTTGGCTTGTCAGCCATCACGCTATCCTTGAATAGTTTGGTGTTCAAGTCGGGTTCCATCATCAATGCGACGTATTTGAAGAAGAAGCATGACTTTCCTTATATGAGTTATGTTGGGACATTAGGGGGAGATCAACTGATCAACCTGGGTGTGCATGCGGGAGTTGGATTTATAATTTCCATCCTTATGGTGGCTCAGGGAGCCTGGAAATGGGGGTATTTGGCAAGCGCATTTTTTATTTTGGGAACGGCCCTTTTTCTTCTGACAAAAATGCCCTTTCCAAAAATTCGCCAATGGGGACGGATTGGAGAATCTCTGGATCGCGCAATCCAGACTTTAAAAACCCTGTTTAAAGAAGGAAGGTTGTTCAGACATTTATCTCTTTTGTCGGTTTCCCTTTTGGTGGTGATATCGATTCGATTTGTCCTTGCCTCAAAAGTCCTTCACATGGAAATGCCTTGGAGTCATTGTCTGATATTCACCGTGGCCCTGGCATTTGTTCGCAACCTTCCAATGCTTCAAAGTGATGTGGGTTCCAGGGAGCTGGTTATCGGTTTTCTGGCGTCTTATTTGGGAGACGGACTGAAGGAGGGATTTTTGATTACAGCCGTGGACCGGATCATCGTTGTATTCTGGTGCTTCGTGTTTGCCGGTTTTTCACACAAAATGATACGAGAAAGTGGGGAAAGGTAAACCCGTTGCTAATGCAAGCGGCACATTTTGTACCCTGAACCGTTAAGGGGTATTGTGGGTTTGTTTTGGCAATCCTTTTCTTTCCATCCTGGTCGAATCACAAGGAAAGAGTTTTGTTTTGGGATGCGCAGGTTTTTTTCATAAAGGGATGTTTTACCCCAGAACACCTTACGAGGGTAAAGTTTTAATACCGTAGGCGACGCGTGTTGATTATCGAGGGGAGGCATAAAAATCGTCGCATCTTCCGGGCTGGAAACTTTTATCCTTTGGGCTAAAGAAAAAGATGCGCTTAAAGAGCTAGGCATATCTTTTGGCCCGGGAGTTTCCAGGAGTTGCTCTTCATTCATCGTCCAATGGCTGAAAATATAGTCCATTCGCGGACCTATAAAAGCGAAAACTAGAGCGAATAAATTTAAAAGAATAATAGCTGGGAATAAACTTCGTATAAAAACAGTTTTATTCATGTTCAAAACTGGCCTTAACCCAGGGTAAGTTCGATACAAAAAAAACAAAGACTGGATAAAAAGCAAGCATTTCGCGTGTTCCCGAACTGTTTGCGGAGTTTCCGGGATGAATGAAGGTCGCATCCAGATAGGATCCCAGGTCTTGCCATTTGGGTTCTGCAAAGGTGTAGAGGGCATAATGGGTGAGCATGTAAAAAATCAGGAATAGTCCCGTGTAAAGTCGATCTGTCGATAAATCCTTCAAGGAATTCAAAAATATAACCAGCCCAAGCAACACTGTAAATGAAAAAAACAATTGAAAAAAAAGTGTCCTGTAAACGCCTAAGTATATGGCGGTCCAAGGAGGCAAGGATTTGGGGCCGGCCACAAAAAACAAAAAAAGGTAACACAGGATACTGACCCAAATGCAACGTTTTATTAAGGCATTGCTCAGGGTCACATTGACGGGTTTAAAAAGAAAAACGATTAAAGCCACCCATAAGATAAAGCAAACTCCCATCACCCCATAAAACTTGGTATTGATCGCATGTTCAAAAGTTAGAATATTGATGAGCCACAGAGAGGGAGGGATCAACAAACCGGTTGAAAATTTTAAAAGTATCGGGCTTTTATCAGTCTTTTGTATGTCCGGGTTTCGGTCCAGCACAATCATCAGAGCCAGAAAAGGAAAGCTTGCGTACAATAAAAATTCGATACGGGTCCAGCAGGATAAACCGATAAAGCATCCGCTCAAAAGGGCCCAGCTTTGCCACTGTTTGGGATTACCGCTTTCAAACGTTTGCAGTTGGTTCAACAGTTTTATCCAAAAGATGATGCCAAGGGAAAAGAAAAATCCTGCGGCAAGGTTCAGATAAAGGAGAACACTGTGCCACCAAAAATAGGGGGTCGTGGCCAGGACTAATGTCGATAAAGTGGCTAATTTTTTACTTTGTGTTTGATCATGAACACGGCAATAAAATATGACAACCCAGCAGAGATAAAAAGCAGGAAAAAGGAGCTTCACTTTATACCAGTCAGCAGAGATAAAAAAGGAGACCAACAATTGAATAAAGGGTGCGTAGTCGCTGTTGAATACCCCGGTATCAAACCGGGTTTCGTGGTAGTATCTGGTGCCGTTGATTTGGTACCAGAGGCCGTCAGTTTCTGTCACTGGAAAAAACCAGGCGTTTAATGCGCTTGTCGTAAGTAGAAATAACAGAATAATGAAGGCTCCCCTGGAAGGAATAAAATCTTTTATTTGGGAACCTTCGCTGGATTCCGGACCTGAACACATTGCGTGGTCTTTCCATAATAAAATGGATCCCAGAAAAATCATCAAGCTGACCAGGGTTTGCAAAAAAGAAACCGGTTGGAAATTCGAAGCCACGAAACCGAAAAGGATAAAACTTTTGAGTCCCCAGCCGATGCCCCATGCTACTGCGTACTGCTCGGCTCGGGTGGGAAGGATATTTAGCGAGCGAATCCAAAGGCAGGAGGCGCAAAAGAGAAATAATAAATCCAGAAAAGCCATGGAATAGATTAATCAACCTTTTTAAAACAAGTTTGAAAATGCAGAGGAGTCGATACCTTAAGTGTCAGGCTGGAACGATTTTACCGTATGAGTGTTAATTTGAAAGAGGATAATCACAAAACGAGCGCAAAAATATTTTTTGCTACCCGCGCCATTGCGCCTCCCTGGGATGAAGCAAGTAAAAACCTTGTATTTCGTTTAGCCAACGCTCTTTCTCCAATGACGCCCATTCTTTTAACATACAAAGGTCAAGCGGAAGGGCTGATGGGTTTCCCTGCAGAGTTTCTTGATATTTATTCAAAGGTACGAGGAAGAAAAATTACTCTACGCCAGAAGGTTCAATTTTTAAAAACGCTCCTTGCAAGAGATGCCGATATCTATCATTTTTACTTCACACCGGAACGTTATTCGTCCAGTTTCATGAAGGTTCTGAAAAAAATAAAAACGGGAAAGTTTTTGCAAACCATTGCCACCCCTTTGCCGGAAGAGAGCCGGATTGCATCATACGTCTATGGACATCAGATCGTTACACAGTCCGATTTTACTTTGCAAAAGCTTCGTAATGCGGGCTATGAAAATTGTTCAAGAATCTATCCGGGAATTGACACTGAAAAGTTTAAACCTGGTCGTCTGCAGGGCCCATTAAGAGAAAAATTGAATATTCGCCTGGAGCAAAAGGTAGTATTATACGCCGGAAATTATTATTTGGGTTGTAATGATGATCTCGTTAAAATCATTGTCGATACTTTACGGGATTTAAAGCATACCTGTTTCGTCTTGGCGTGCCGTATAGATTCATCAGAAGACGTAACAGAAAGAGAACGGGTTCGTGCTTGCCTGGATCGCGAGGGTGTTCTTGATCAGGTGCGCTTCCTGGATTCGGTGGAAAATATGGCGGAGCTGGTTCAGTTGTCCGACCTGCAAATTTTTCCGGCCCGTAAAATGTTGAAAAAAGCAGATCTGCCTCTGGTTTTACTGGAATCCCTTGCCATGGAAAAGCCTATCATTATTTCAGACTTGGCTCCCCTCAATGAAATCATGAAATATAATGTGGGGGCTCTGCACGATCCGGGGGATACGATTCAGGCTGTCACAGAAATCAAAAATCTGTTAACAAATGATACTTTGCGCAGGGAGCGGGGAGAAAAAGGTCGAAGCATGGTGATGGAATTGTTTAGTATCGAATCCTACATTGAGCAATACAAGATCCTTTATAATCGGATGTTACACGATGAATCGGGAGACACAATCAGTGAAAGTTGATGAAGCGTATCAGGTGATTTCCAGGGACTATGATGCCCATCGAGATCGGAGTCCGTATTTCAGAATTATTGAGGGTCTTACCCACCGATGTTTTTATGAAAATACAGAAGGAAAATCTTTTGCAAGGGGATTGGATGCTGGATGCGGAACAGGACGAAATTTGCCCCATTATCTGAAGAAGTGCGATCATGTCGCGGGATTCGATTACACTCCGGAAATGCTACAGTTTGCCAAAGAAAAGTTTCAGAACGAAAAACGGGTCCGACTCATGCTTGGGGATGTTTGTCACCTGCCTTTTCCAGATCAAACTTTTGATCTCATCGGGTCCTTTAAAGTCTTGCCCCATGTTCCCAAGGTATTAGAAGGAATTCGTGAGATTGAAAGAGTAGCCCGTCCGGGCGCGATAATATTTCTGGAGTTTTATTCCCCGTATTCTTTCCGCTATTTGTTGAATCGGATGAAACACTACACCAAATGGCATTCTCTTAGGGAGTCTAAACGCCTGATTGCCAGGGCAGGGTTGAAGGTTCGCAAGGTTTATGGATTGAGAACCTTTATGGCGACTGAATATTTAACTTATTTGCCCGGAGCTTACCAACTTTTTAATTTCCTGGAAAACCGATTCACGCATTCCGGATTGAACCGGTTTTCAGGGTATTACGTGATTGTTTGCGAGAAACAAGGTTCTTAAGGAACAGAAGTTTCTTTGCCCTTAAAAGCATCTTCCGCTTCCTGGTAAAGCTGGTCGGTGCGCGTGCTGTGTTTCTGCGAAAAATGAAACACTTCCAATCGTTTTACACCGGCTTCGCGACCGAGAAGTCCCGCCTGCCGGGATGTCAGATGACAGCGGTCTCTTCCCCGTTCTTCCTCTTCTGCCAGAAATGGCGACTCGCAGAAAAATACATCGGAGTCCCGCACCAGATCGACGATGCGTTTTTTGTTTGCCTCGTTATATACCGTATCCACAATATAGGAAATCTTTTGACCCGGACTGATCAGCACCAATTGCTCTTTTAAATTTCCAAGAGAGATTTCATTGAATTCTTTTCCGCGCAGGAGTTTGGGAACTCGTATGATAAAAGAATCCGTTTCTCCCTTGTAAATAGCTTCCTTCAACTCGTTCAGCCAGGGACCGGGGGGATAACCAAGTTCGTTCAACCGGTCTTTTCGGATATTGATATGAAAATTTTCTCTGAAGGCGAACCCCAGGCAGGGAACGCGGTGCTCCAAAATAGCCGTCTCAATACTGAATTCCGGTTCTGAAAGAAGCACACCCTTCTCAAAGGGAGATTCGGTTTCCTGGGACGGTTTGAATTTATCGATGGCTCTAAAGCTTGCTTTTAGTAATCGATTGGGATGCACTTCGACGACATCTAAAGTGATCGATTCGTTATAGCGGTCGACAAGGTTCCAGGTAAACCCGCGCAATTTTCCTTCCACGTTAGATAGGAAATCTTTCGGGCCGAAGAGCGTGATTGTTTTATCGCGTCCAAACACCACGCGCAAAAGGCGGTCGAATCCATAGAAATGGTCGATATGGGTATGGCTCACAAAAACGTGAGAGACTTTTAACAGAGTGGAACTGGGCAATCGGGAAATGTCGCCCAGGTCGAACAATAAAGCGCGCTTTTGGTAAAGGAACTGGATCAGCAATCCCGGGTCCCCAAGGGGATGGTTCACAAGGGAGGGATGAAAGGCAGGTTTCATGCCTATGCCCCTTCCGAGTTTTTTCCCGTTTCCATGAGTAGATAGCCTTGAATGAAATCGTCCAGGTCTCCATCGAGCACGGCATCGACGTTTCCTTTCTCCACGTTGGTTCTTAAATCCTTGGCCATGCGGTAAGGATGCAAAACGTAGGAACGGATTTGACTGCCCCATTCGATTTTCTTTTTTGATTGTTCCAGGTCCTTCATTTCTTCACGAATTTTCTCTTGTTCCAGTTCATATAATCGGGCTTTTAATACTTTCATCGCAGACAATTTGTTTTTATGTTGCGACCGTTCGTTTTGACACTGCACCACGATTCCCGATGGTACATGCGTGATGCGCACCGCAGAGTCGGTGGTGTTGACACCTTGTCCGCCCGGACCCGATGCGCGGTACACGTCGATCTTTAAATCCGATTCGATGATCTCGACATCGATATCGTCCTGGACTTCCGGATAAACGAACACGGAAGCAAAGGAAGTATGGCGGCGCTTGTTGGCATCGAACGGGGAGATGCGCACCAGGCGGTGCACTCCTATTTCCGCTTTCAGGTATCCGTAAGTGTATTCACCTGTGAACAGGACGGTTGCGCTTTTTATACCCGCTTCTTCACCATATTGCATGTCAAGCACTTCGGTTTTGTATTCGTTGCGATCCCCCCAACGTGTGTACATTCTAAGCAACATATTCGCCCAGTCTTGCGATTCAGTTCCCCCGGCACCCGAATTGATGGAAAGGATGGCGTTGTTTGCATCGTTTTGACCCGACAGCATGGCTTTCAACTCTGCTTTGGAAAGTTCGACTTCCAGGGCTTCCAAAGCGGATTTGATTTCAGGGTAAAGGGATTCATCCTTTTCTTCTTCGGAAAGGGCGATCATCGCTTCAGTGTCTTCACACTCTTTATGAAGATCCTTCCAGATATTTACTTTGCGTTGCAGGGCGGCGCGCTCTTGCAGGGTTTTTTGAGCCGACTCATTATCGTCCCAAAACTCTTGTTTGCCGACCTCTTCATCCAGTCCTTCCAGTTTTTTCAAGCATCTCGCAACGTCAAAGAAACCCCCGGATCCGGTCGATTCGCGTGGCAAAGTTTTTAAGCTGGTTTTTAAATTCTACTATCATCAAAATTCTCCAGGTCGAAAAGAGTCAATAGAGGCGGCAAAGCCCAATTTGAAGCCATTGCCAAATCTTATAGTAAAAACAAAGTCTTGTTAGAGGCTTGTTTTCATGGGTCAATTGGGGTATCTATTCCAGCTGAAATCGTCTAAAATAGATAGCGAAACTATTGGGAATAGAGCCAATACCAATCCCCTGGCGAGTTTAAGTGAAAAAATACAGCACAGTTTAGCCCCCAAAAACCATTGTACCGATAATGAATAAACTGACAACCATAAATCGCGATCCTGAAGACCCAAATTCATCGTCTGCTTCTTCAACGCAGGACATAAGGTCTTCCAAACACTCAAAATCACTGGCGACTCGCATGAAGGCCTGGATCAAAAAACTACCTTATTTTTGGGAACTGGATTACTTCCGCCGCAAGGTTTACGATTCGCCTGCCTTCGATTTTACTGTGAAACCTTTGGCGGACTCCTTGTCCAGGTGGCCTGGCGCGCTTTTGATCGACGTGACCAACCGGTGCAACGCGAAATGCGTTTGGTGCCCGAATCCGGATTTAACCGAGGTCGGTTCGATGAAGATGAATTTGTACCGCAAGATCATCGACGATTATGCAACGCGTGGCGGCATGATTTCGTTCGGGACGTTTGGCGAACCTTTAATGGACAAAACATTCCGGGAAAAAATCGAATACCTGCAAAAGGTTCCCCGCATCCATAAAACGGAAGTTTTGACGAATGGGTTTTTCCTGAATGACGCGATTCGTCCCGTCTTGATTGAAAATTCGGTGGCGGTGGACATCAGCCTGGATGAACTGGATAAGGACACTTTCGAAAATGTAAAAAAGATGAGCTTCGAGGTCGTTCGGGATAACATCCTTGAGTTCCTTCATGAAAACTCGCAGGCCAGTCAGCCGGTTCCGGTGAATATCCGTATCAAAACATTAAAAACGATGGAAGCGACTTTAAATAATGATTTTTTTAGAGCTCTCAATGACTACGATTGCTCCATCGCCTTGACGCCTATCAATGACAATATTATTTCGAATTGGGCGGGTATGTTCGATAAGGACAACTTTCTTAAAGAATATTCGGAAAGCGGTCCTGCCAGCTCGATAAAATTCAATCATAAGCGTTTTAATAGTTTGAACAAGGCCCCTTGTACACAGCTTTGGAAATGGATGGTGGTGTATTGGGATGGGTCGGTGGTGCTTTGTTGTGCGGATATGTTTGCACAATCCACCATGGGAAATTTGTCTGAACGAAGTATCGAGGATATTTGGTCGGGACCGGAGCTCACAAAGGTCCGTGAGCAAATGATCGCGCGCCAAAGGTTCGAAATTCCCCTGTGCCAAAACTGTGATATTCACTTGAGTTGGCATAACCTCCAGCACTATTATGATTCCCAAGGCAACTTTCGATCCGGCAACCGCTTCATTATCGGCTAACTCCAGTCAAGGGCTGAAGCAAGAATGCGGCTTGTCTCGCTTCACTCCTGCGCCGCGAATTGTTGGATCAGGTTTAACTTGAGTGTCTGGGTAAACAATCCTGTATAAGCGTTTTGATTTGCTTATAAACCCTATGTATTCTCCCTTCAAACATTTTGTTCCTTCGATAGACTTAACCATCGTAATTGTCAATTTTAACACCCGTTCCCTGGTTCTGAATTGCATTGAGGGGATTGGTCGCTTTTGCGAAGATTTAGACTATGAAATTATTGTGGTGGATAATGATTCTGAGGATGGCAGTGTCGAGGCAATTAAGGAACGATTCCCCAATGTTTTCGTGATTGCCAACGATGACAACCGGGGGCTTTCTGCCGCCAACAATCAAGGTATTCAGGAATCCAGAGGACGCTATATCGTTCTTCTCAACAGTGATACGGAATTGTATGAGAACAGTTTTTTTAAGTTGATTCAATGGATGGACGCCCATTCGGACTATGCTGTTATTTCTCCGAAGATTCTTGATCAGGAGGATAAGGTAAGCTCAATGAGGCTTAGGCAGGACACTCCCAGGGACGCTTTGCAAAAGACCCTGGGTTGGTTCAACGTGGATAAAGAGTTCCTGGAAATGGGTACTCTGGAAACCAAAGAAGTTGAGGTGGTAGGAGGGTCTTGCCTGTTCATCCGCAGAAGCCTTTTTGAACAGATTGGGCTTTTGGATGAGAATTATTTTTTATATAACGAAGAAGACGATTTATGCCGACGTGCACGAAATGTTGGCTCCAGAATTTGCTTTTTCGCAGATACAGGGGTCCGGCACCTGGTAGGTCAAAGCACTCACCAAAGCCGAATTCGTGAAAAAGTCATTTTGGAAACATATAAAAGCAATTTGTATTTTTTCTTCAAGCATTATTCCTTTTTTTGGAATATGCTATTGCGTGGATTGTATAAAGGAGTGATTTTGGCCAGTTTGGCTTTGAATGCTTTTCGTATGGTTTTCGGATGCAAACCTGACACTGCCGACCATTCCCTTAAACTGAAACTGAAATTGTTATTCCTTTAGGGTCAGCTAAAAACCGGGTTGGCCCTGTCTCCAAAACCTACCTGCCGTATTTTCAAGACCCTGGACGACTTCCATGGACCGAATTGAAATACTGTTCATCGCTGTATTGACTGCTACTGCAGTTGCCTCCCGATTACCGTTTCTTAAATTCCCGATAGATGATGATTTTGCGATTTTTACCTATATCGCGCGTTTTAAATCGTGGGGGTTGAAATGGAAGAAGGACCTGTTCCTGATTGGAAACCCCATTTGGCGGATGCATTTGCAGGACATGTTGTACGGGGACAACCCAGAAAAAGGTGTGGTCCGAATTCGCCTGGTCTTCATGCTTGTCCATTGTATGACGACACTTGTCATATACTTCGCTATCACCGTTATGACCCAAAACGCCTGGGCGGCTTTCATGGGCGCGTGGTTGTATGCGTTTTATGGTTCCTCTCCGGATTACACGGCGGGCAATTACAGCCAGGAACAAATGTATATTCCTTTGGTATTTCTTGGCTTGACCTGCTTGTGGCTGGATTTGCCCCTTTGGGCTGGTCTGGTCTTTGGCATGGCTATTCTTGCAAAATGGAACCTGTGGGCTTATATAGTGCTTTTCTTTGGATATCTCGCATTCAATTCAGAAATTATAACAAGCATTCAGTTTCTCTTGGTTTCCCTGTTGCCTCCCGCAATCGCTTACGCGATAGAATGGAAACTGGGATATTTGGATGAAGAATCACGCAGGCAATACCTCACTCGATTGCAAACCACTTTGCGCCTGACTCTAACAAAAGGCCAGTATTTTGAAGTATTCCGGGATGTGGTTCATATTGTATTGCAGACGCTTCCGGTGTGGATTTTTGGAATGGCTGGATTGGTGGTTTATTTGGGATCGGAAAATGCCTTGTTAATGGCCATGTTTGCAGGCCTTACCTTTGCCTTTCCCGTGTTGCAAAGAGTTTTCTCGCGATATCATTACCAGCCCGTTGTGGCTTTGATGTCGCTAAGCTCCGGAATGGGAATGTATTGGGCCATGCAGAATTGGGGAGCCATTGCGGGTCTGCTATTCGTTCTATTTCTTGTCGCACTGGGATGGAACCTGTTTCATATGCTTCCTTTTTACCTTCAGCCTCTATCCACAAAAACCTTGTCCCGTTGTGAAAAGTTTGACCAGTACATTTATCTACCTTATTTAGGGAAAGTTTTGAAGCGATTGTTGAGGATGCGCAAGGAACAAGACCGCAGAATTTTTGTCTGGGGAACGTTTTCTCAACTGTACCACTTGATCGGCCAGCCGGCTTCCGACACCTTCCTGCATCATTGTGGCGGCCCCTGGAACACTCCAAAACTGGAGGCCTATTTCGACAGCGTGATCGGCGGATTGATTCAGCATCAGCCGGTTTACCTGATTCAAACGTTTCACGATTTGAATATTGATAAACTCAAGGAATGCACCGGTCTGGATTACCGATTGATGAAGGTAGCTCTGGGTCGGTTTCCCGTATACCGACTGCATGGGTTTTCGCCGCCTTTCACTAATTTACTGAGCCAATCCTGGGTCAAGAAAATGGAAATCCTCCATAGCATCACTGACTTCACATGGTTTGAATCACCGGAGGATCTGGACTGTCGTGGCAAACCCCATCCCGGGATTAATGAACTGGACTTGAGATCGGGTCGCGTGCGGACTGGCATCAAGGAATTGAAAAAACTTTGCGGGCTCAATCCTTATGATGTTCACGGTCTTTTTTTGTTAGCCAAGTGGTACGATAGGTTGGGCCAGGCGGACCGGTCCCTTAGGCTTTTGGAATGGTTACGAAAAGTTAAACCCAATGTAGCGGGTCTCCATATTTTTCTTGCCAAGCATTTAATGGCAAAGGGAAAACTCTTTGAAGCCGAGCAGTTGATTCAGGAAGATATCCGCCGTTTCGGAAATCGCGAGGAACCGAAGTTTTATTTGGGCCGTTTGTGCCAACTGAAAAACAGGCATCAGCAGGCTATTGGTTATTTCGAGATTGTCTGTACCGGGGTGCCGGATTGGATTGAAGCGCGTTTCTATATGGCGGAATCCTGGATCGCTCTTGAGCAATACGATCAAGCCCGCAAAGCGTTTGAGGAAGCTTACCAGGCAGTGAATTTTCAGTCGGATGCCGATTGGTTGAAAACAAGGGCCGCCACAGGAATCGCCGAATTGGATAAAGACCGGCAGGTGGAATCGGCGACCTTGTTGACCTATATAAAAAAGGATTCTGCCAACGAACACCTGGCATACGCCCTTGCTTCGGCCCTGGAACGCGAGGGGGATATCGACCAGGCCCGACAGAGATTTCAAAGTTATACGGAATCTTTTACCAAAAATGATTTAAAAGCGAGCGCCTGGTTTCGCCTGGCTCGTTTGTCCAGTGGAGAAGGGAAAGTGCATTGTCTTAATGAATGCTTAAAGCTGAATCCCTGGCACGAGGGAGCTCTGACGCTTTTAAAGCAACAGGAGATTGTCGATTGATATTTTTCTTTTAAGCAGAATGGCTTTAGAATTTTAATTAAATTGCCGTTAAGATATTCCAGCAAATATTTATAGTGTCGAACCACCACGGAAAAATAAAATGAAAGTCAGCGTCGTTGTTCCCAACTGGAACGGAATGAAGTTTATTGGAATGTGCCTGGATTCTCTGGCCAAGTCCCGGTTCGAAGAATTTGAAGTGTTGGTGATCGATAATGGTTCCAGCGACGGGTCGCGGGAGTTGGTTGAAAGGGATTACCCCTGGGTCCGCCTTATAAAATTACCGGATAATCTGGGTTTCGCCAAAGCTTGCAATGAAGGCATTGTTGCTTCCAATGGAAAATACATTACCTTGTTGAATAACGACATCGAAGTGGAACCGGATTGGATTCAGGAGTTGTACGATGGGATGGAAAGGCATCCTGAATGCGGAATGGGAACATCAAAGATGATGTTTCTGGGCGAACGGGATGTTTTTTATAATACTGGGGATTTGTTCCATGTGTGGTCCGCTGGAGGTGGTCGGGGACAAGGTGAAAAAGATGCCGGTCAATATAACGATGAAGAGTATGTGTTCGGTGCCTGTGCGGGAGCGGGCATTTATCGAAAGGAATTGTTCGAGCAAGTGGGATTGTTCGACGAAGATTATTTCATTTTTGCGGAAGACGTCGACCTGAACATGAGAAGCCAGTTGGTGGGCTGGAAAGCGGTCTACTTGCCTCGCGCCAAGGTTTACCATATCGGAACGGCAACGGTTGGGCTTTACAGTGATCGGTATGTTTACCTTTGCAAGCGGAATGACCTTTATAATTTGGTGAAGGATTATTCCCTTAAAATGTTTTTCAAGTATTTTTATGCCATTCTAAAGTTTCAAATCAAAGACATTCCTTATTTTACCTATCGGGGCCAGGGATTGGTCCTCCTTCGAAGTAAATTGTCGGTGATGAAAATGCTATTCACCCTGCTCGGTCGAAGATACCGTATTCAAAACTCGAGGACGGTATCTGATTCTGAGCTTGAGAAGATTGTCATTACCGAATCGGTTTAATTCGTTTTATCGTTTTCCTCTTTTAATCTCTTACCAAAGATGAATATGCTAAATAACGAGCGTGGTGGTGTAGGAAAATTCCTGCTGGTGGTTTTGATATTGGTTATTGGTGTTGTCGGGTTCAGATTTATTACTTTGAAACCGGCCAGCGATTCCTCAGTAGTGGCATCTATTCAAGCCCGATTGACCGCTGAAATGATGAAAGGAGAATTGCCGGGACTCAAGGAGTCCTTGGAAGGCGCCGATCTTGGTGGCATTGCGGGAAAAATTAAAAGTATGTTGACTAAAAAGGTCGAGTTGGTATCCGTTCAGGAAAGTCGGCCGATCCTCCCAATATTTTCCGCGCCGGGGAAGGTGTTGTATCGAGTGGTATTTTCGGTAAAGGATTCCCAATCCGAAGTGTTTAAAGGTGAGCGGTATTACTATTTCGAACAATCTCCTGCGGGGTCCTATTCCTTTCGCCATCACGTCGGACCCGGTGACTTCTTTCTGAACATTTTATAGCCGGACGCGCCTGTATTTTGAATGGCAATGCCATTTCAATTATGATTTAATGAGCCGGACCCAAAAGGGCCTTTTGTTAATCCTAATCCTTTAGCCCCTCTCCTATGTCAGGTTCCGATCCCTCTTCAATTCATCCAGCATTTAAAGAAGCCGTCCAGAAATTTTTGGATGAGGGCGTGCGAAATATTTCGTCCCCTCAAGCGAAAGAACAATTTGATGCGATAAAAAACGCTTCTGAATCCATAGCAGATTCAAAGGATATATTGGGTCACCTGGAAACTCTTGAAAGGCTGTTCAAACTTTCCGACAGCCAGCAGTTTCGTGAAAAGGGAACCGATCCTGAATGGTCGCCTCCTTCCGGCCTGGCTTTTATGGCCGATGGCAGTCTCTTGATTTCTGATGATTTCAATCATCGTATTCAGGTTTTCAATTCTGGCTTGGAGTTGATTCGCAGTTTTGGAAGCCAGGGCAAAGAACCAGGGCAGTTGTGGTATCCCAAAGGTATTGCCGTCGATTCTGAGGGATGTATTTATGTTGCAGATTGCTGGAATCATCGCGTTCAAAAATTTGATTCGGAAGGAAACTATCTCACCCACTTTGGGTCCTACGGAAGCCAGAAGGGACAACTGAACGAGCCCTACGACATCTGGATAGAATCCTCAGGACAGTTGGTGGTGGTCGAGCGTTACAACCACCGCATCCAGTTTTTTTCGCCGGATGGTGTGTCGCATGGAACGCTGGGCCAGCGTGGAACGGTTTTGGAGGCGGACCTTGCGCATATGTACGAAACACCGCAATGGTTGCTGGCCTCTACCGTTTTCGAATTTCCAACCAGCATCGCTCGGGACAGCTACGGAAATTCATTCATCAGCGATAGTGGAAATCATCGCATTCTGAAATTCGATTCCAACTGGAATCAGGTTCTTGCCTTTGGGGATCGCGGGGAAGAGCCTGGGCAGTTTCAATATCCAGTTCATATTGGGGCTGGAAGCAACGACCTTTTATACGTATCTGATTTAAACAACAACCGCATACAAGTTTTTGATCCGTGGGGACAGTTCATTTTCGCCTTTGATAAGTCAGGCGATGGCCGTTCCACCGAGATGCCTTGCCTGGTGAAAGCTGACTCTAAAGGTCGGTTGGTTATCGGCCTTACCTTTGAAGTGCTTATGGATTGCATTCCAAACACTCCGCCGCCGTTGGTTGATACTTTAAAAGCTTTCGCGAATTTAAAGTGTGACGACTTTTACTATCAATTTTCCCTGGGAATGGTGCAGGCCCAAAATGGCGATTTGGACTCTGCCAGGGATAACCTTGTTCAATCAGTGGATAAGGTATTGAAGGAAAAAGAACGCTCGGGGGCCGATCCGGATTTCGATTTCAAATCGGCATTTAAAATCCCCTTGAGTCTTACGCAGTTGGAAGCAGGGGGACAAGGTAAGGAGGGGGAGGCTAAACTGATTGAGGGGTTGAGCTTGTTTGAAGAAGGACTCGCCCTCTCAAGAGATCAAATGATCGAAGCCCATACAACCTGGGAGACCTGGGCTCAACAGTTTTTTCCTAAAGTCATCGCGCACGAAGCCCTGATCCTGAGCGAACGTGAAGATCCCAGAGTGTTCGACAAAGAGTTTCATTTGGCGGAGAAGAAGGATCAAATGAATTTACGAAATCTCCGCGCCAGGTTTTGCCAGTACCGAAGGGCAATGGAGAGTTTTGCGGAATACTTTTGTACAGTTCAAAAAGACGAATTGTCGAAAATGGCTGTTCAACGGTGTAATGATTTATTAAAGAAAAACCTGGATGCCGTGAGCCAAACGATGTTGCAGTTACTACAGACAAAGGAAAATAATGAAGAGGCTATGGTGGCGGCATTTCAAAGTGATGCGGCGGAAGACGCTAAATGGTCGGTATTCCGGGAAAAGTACAATTGCAATGAGCGAACCTTCGAAGTTTTTCATCAATGTCATTTTGAGTTGAGAATGCTATTGCGTTCTTTGAAGCTGTTTTTAATGAAACAAGGCCACCATCAGGAAGCTCTGGGTCTCGCGGTGGAATTATTTTCTGAATCCAGCCCCCACGCGATTTACAGCATTTTATTAAGAACCCAGGAAAACTGGGAAGACCACTATTTGCTCGACTTTACTTTGAAAGAAGTCATGGATTGGGTGATTGATCATATTGGCTTGGAGACAATTATAGACCCCGACTCCACAATCTCTTTTTATCTGGAAGATTTAAAACCAGTGGCTTTTGATGTGGAATCCCTGGAGCCCGGAGATTTACTAAGAATCTTCTGGGTGGAAGGTTTGCCCCTGGAGAAGTCACCTGATGGTTTTAAATGCGGAGGCCAGAAGGTTTCAGTAGGGAATTTAAAAGATAAAGAAGAAGAATTGATTTCCAGGCTGAATGAAATTTTTGAAAACAAGATGGTCTATGAAAATAAGCACGAAGAGCTGATTCAACAATGGAAAAATCTAAGATTAAATTACGCCGAACAACAAGCCCAATTGAAAAAGGTCGATGTTCGCGATAAAAAAGCTCCTATCCCTATAAATAAAACCATAGAGTCATTAGGCTTCCAGATTCATTTAGTACGCAGAATGATTGCCACTCTGGAGTTTAATGAACTTAATAATTTTGTAATGCTGGTTCTGGCTGGAATGAGTTTGGTTTCCCTGAAAAGCAATCCTACTCAGGCAAAAGCAGGCCATTTCTGGTCGAACCTCCAAAAGTATGTTACTCATTTGAACCAACAAAAGGAGGAACATTTAAAGAATAGAAAGGAAATCATTCTCCAAAGGGCGCAATTCCGCTCTCCTTTAAATGATCTTGGAAAAAATTCTACCCCTGAGGAGTTAGAGCGTAGTTTGAATGTTCAAAGAAACGCACCCTCTCTGGATTTGGAAATCGATATCTTGAATAACCAGATAAGTCGATTTGATAAAATCCGAAACTTGTTGGAAAACGTTTTGGATCTTGATTCACTAGAGACAAATAAGGCAAAAGTTTCCAGGAATAAATTGTCTTTCAGAAATTCTATAGGGCAAAGTCGGAGTGATATTAACGTCCGTTTTTCGCCTCTGGGCCTTACACATACCATATCAGGTGGTTTTCTTGCCGTCGATAATTATAATCACCGAGTTTACAGGTTTACTTCCCAGGGAGACCTTTTGGGGAGTTTTGGGAATTACGGAGATTCTCCGGGAGCCTTTAAGTTCCCTATTGGAATTTCTACAGATACTGAAAATTGTATTTACATTGCCGACAGTGAGAATGCGAGGATTCAAAAATTTTCCCCGGAAGGTGAATTCCTGCTTTCCTTTGGAAACACTGACGAGGCTGATTTTGGTAAAGTGTTTTCTCTCGACGTGGATGCTCAAAACAATATATGGACCGTCGACGTTGAGAAAAACCGGGTTCAAGTTTTCGATTCTAATGGAAAATTATTAATATCCTTTGATGAAAAAAGTGGGCGAGCCTTGGGTTTGAATCAACCCTGTAGCCTATGCTGTCTGAATAATGGAGGTTTCTTGGTGGGAGATCAATCGGACCTTGTTCTTCGAAAATATAATGCCGAAGGAACATTAATTGATTCCATGCCTGGAGAAACGTTAGGGATCGATGCTATTTTTTTTATCATTGAACATCCGGATTTTGGTTATTTACTTTCAGATTCATGGATGCATCGATTGTTTCAACTGGACTTTGACCTGAAGCCGGTAGCCAAATTTGATTTTAGTGGTATTCGTCGAGGAGCGTTCAATCGTGTAGGAGGAATGTCCGTTTTCGGCAACTCTCTGGCAATAGCTAATTATGATCACCGCCGAATTCAGGTTTACGATCTGCCAAAGCTTTAATTGGAAACCGTTTTAAACTTATACATGAGTCAAGAGTTCCCCTTCCATCAACCATCCGGATAAATCTTTTTCAAGATAGTCAGAAAGCAACTCAATTTTGTTTTTATACAAATCGGTGAGGTAGGGTATTAGAGAAGATCTGATCACCGGATGCCCTCCCGACCACACGGCTTTCCTTAATTTTTCTGAATTCATTGTTTTGTATACGTCGCTTTCAATTTCAAGAAAGTCGCAGACCTGCGTAATAAAGCCAAGATGATTTTCCACCAGGTTTTCGTAGTATAAAACAAGAATCTGGTCATCTGGAAATACGCCTTTCCAGTTTTTCAGGCAAGTTTCATAATCGCCATTGGCAAGGGATTCCTGACGGTTGAAATGGTCCATGAACCATTGATCCGAGGTATTTGAAATATCCGCATTTGCAAAATTTAAATCCATAATCGCCATTGACCAGGCGCGTTGTATTGGGTTTCTTAAAGTATATAAAACTTTTACCCTGGGAAAATGGTAATGAATTTCTTTAATGATTTCCCTTGGCAGGGTGGCATATTCGGGAGTGATTTCTCCTTTAATTTTGTGTTTGTCTTCTCCCTCAAAAATGGATTTGTACCATTCGATTCCGCGGTCACGGTGTGAATTCCAATAACGAATTTCTTTATTCCAATGATCCAGACTTTTATCTATAGCAGGAAAAAGAATATTGTTATGTTGTTCCAAAATCACAAATAACCAGGTAGTGGCCGCTTTTTGTGCCCCAATTCCAAGGAAATCCAGCATCTTTTTAAGGGTAAAGTTTGAAAGGTGTTATGAAATGGCTTTTGGAAAGAAAAAAGAAATCGATTTGAATAGTCAGGAAAAATTTTAGCTTTTACAAACAACCTTGTCAATCGAACAGACCTAAACAAAAATTGTCCTTAAATTTCAGTCAGGTACTTGCTGGCTTTTTTATGTTCAGGATTAATCTTTAAACATTGAATGAAGTGAGAAGTTGCCTCTTCCTGTCGTCCAGAAATAAGTGAGATTTCTCCCAAATGAAAATACGCACCAGAGTTAAACGGTTTGGAATGTTTGTTCGCAGATTTGATTATTTTTTCAAAAAACTTTTTGGCGTTTTGCATGTCTCCATATTCTTTATAAATAGAACCTATGGAATAACAAACTTCGGAGTTTTGCGGAGCTAATTCATTCAATTGATTCAAGGTTTTATTCATTTCCTTTACGCTTTGAATTCTTAAATTAACTAAAGCCAGTCTGGCCAAAATCCGGCATTGAATATCCAGGTCAGCATAAAGTTTCGCCTCTTGAAACTTTTCAATGCATGGTTGGAATTGCTTTTTTCTAAAGTATTCTTCCCCTAAGTTGTATAAATTAAAAGATAAGCTTTTTATAGTCTCGCCGATCAGTTCTTTTTTTTTTGAGGATGAAAAAGGAAAACTTGTCATTTTTGGCTTATTGAGTAAGGTCTCAATTCTATGATTGATCAAATCGACCTTGGCATTTTTTATTTCTATTGCTTTTGAAATGTGTGCTCTTAATCCCGATACCTGTGTGACGTTTAAATCGTTCCTGCTTTTTAGGCGCAGTTCAAAGTCATCCTGCCATTCACTGGTTTCAAAAAGTTTTCCGGCGGTAATCCCTTCATAATGTAACAATCTATTTTTTACACCAGGGGAAAGTTGAGCATAGGGTTTGTTGTTTTCTTTAACTTTTGATAATAAGTCAGCTCCCACATCTAATTGAATACTGTTACCTCCCCAATCATATTTCGGAGAAAAGGTACACTTGTTTTCCTTGAAAAATTCTGTATTCACCAACAAACATTGAGGAAAAGCACGTTCCCTGAAATTTCCTCCGATTTTTGTTTTGTAATCAGGAGTCGTATCACCCACAAAAACTGCATCTGTTTTTAAAATTTCATCCAACAATTCCTGTAGCCAGTTGTGATCCAGAATTTCAATGTCCGAATCGAGGACTAAAAAGTACTTTGTTCGAACCTGGGCAATCCCGGCATCCAAAGCTTTGCCATGACGTTCCCCAATCTTAAGCCCTGAAAGCTTTAAGGTTTCCACCCAGGGAAATTGTTGCAACATTTCTATGGAACCATCTGTTGAATTGTTATCAACCACCAATACATTGAAAGGCATTTGGGTATATTTATTTATAGATAACAAGCAAAGTTGAAGGGATTCCCTGGTATTCTCATTTGCGATGATAATGGTGACCGTCGGGCTCTTGGTTTTTTGGAACCTGGTTGTATTTGAGGGCAGGGAGGATTCTTTAGAATTCATTAGAAAGCATTGAAAGCGGGAATATTTTATAAAAAGAACTTATCCGGGAATTGGTTTTTTTTAATTTAAGTTCAAGACGAACTTCGGATTGGGTAAGGTTTTCTTTTGCCAGTGTTGTCATTGTTCTCTTTCACGATTCTGGAGAATTCGTGACTCGCGAAATTATCATTTAGTTCACGCGCAGAACTGTCCTGATACTTGGCCTCTACCATAAGTTCCGGTAGAAGATCCAGTGCGTAAGGAATCTGCTTTTCTTTTTTCAAATTCAATCCTTTTGCGCGCAGAGTTTCCTTGTCCAAACGTTTTTCACCGTTGTTTGCGATTAAAACTGTGGCCACTTCATTCGGGTCTTCTACCAGATAAATATGTTTAAAAACCTTGCTAAACGTTTTCAGATCTCTGGGTTTCAGCTTATTGCTTTTCCCATACAAGTTGGAGCTAACCAAACCTTCAGGGGTCAGTGCATTATTAATTTCCTTGTAAAACTCAAAAGTTTTCAGATGAAAAGGAACCCAGCCGCTTTTAAATGCATCTAAAATGACCAAGTCATAACAATAATTTTTGTCCCGTTCTTTTAGAAACAACCTGCCGTCATTGGTATGCACCCGCAAATTTTCAGATTCTTTCAGGTTGAAATATTTTTTGCAAAGTTCCGTGATTTTGGAGTCGATTTCCACAACATCAATATGTGATTCCGGATAAAGAGTGTTCAATGTTATTGGTAGCACGCCACCCCCCAAACCGATCACAAGAATGTTTTTGGGATGAGGCACGAACAGAAGTGACGCCATTAACAGTTGCGAATACACCAGAACCAACGACTCTGGTTGTTTGATGTTCATTTTGCTTTGCAGGAAAAATTCATTATTCTGAAGAAACCACAATTCCCGGATACTTTTGTTTTGCACCACCAGGATATTGTTGTAAGGCGTTTCCACTCTTTGTAAAATCTTAACTTCTGGCGGAAGGTGAATGTTAGAGAAAAAATTCATCAAGTTTTGGCCAATTTGTAACAAAAATGACATTTTTTACAGGTATATTTGTAAAAAAAGACAGCTTGCTAACGATTTTCAAGCCTCGTCTGTTATTAACCGTTGCGGTTACCAAATGATATGGTACCATATTTATAATCAATGAGTTTACAGCAAAATTTTGAACAAAAGGGACTATTGTGAAATCTCGGTTCCCTGAAATTCGAATAAATTTAAGCATTTGAGTTCTTGAATGTTATTTTTTGGATTTTCAGTAATTGTTAATGATCCAGCTTTCCCAGAATTTATAATAATCAGGCAAACTTCAGCCCTTTGAAGGGTCCTCTGCCATTATGTTTCTTTAAGGAGTCCATTAATGCCCCAGAAAGCCCTAAAGCATAAAATCGGTTTAGAACATCATGGAATCCGTAACGTTAAAGAGAGTTTCTGGAACCTCTCAACGCCGGAACTTTATGAACACGTCATTCGTAACGATGAAGGTGTGATTTCCCACTTAGGCCCTATTTTGGTCAATACGGGAGAGCACACAGGGCGCGCGCCCAACGATAAATTCATCGTTCAGGAACCCTCAAGCCAGGAAAACATTTGGTGGGGCAAGGTGAACAAGGCTATGCCAATGGACAAATTCGAGGCCTTGCTATCCCGGGTCCTGGCTTATTATCAGGGCAGGAGCTTGTATATTCAGGATTGTTGTGCCGGCGCTGACCCTAAAAATCAGATCCATATTCGTGTGATCACCGAGACGGCATGGCACAGCTTGTTTGCGCGAAACTTGTTCATCCAGATCAAGGATCAGAACAAACTGCAAAACCATGAGCCGGCCTTCACCATTCTCCACGTTCCTGGGTTCAAAGCGGTGCCATCCATTGACGGAACGAATTCGGATGTGTTTTGTATCGTCGATTTTGGTCGCCAGTTGGTCCTGATCGGTGGAAGTAGTTATGCAGGAGAAATCAAGAAATCGGTGTTCACCATTCTCAATTACCTGCTCCCTCACAAAAACCAGGTGTTGTCCATGCATTGCTCTGCAAATATGGGTGAAGACGGGGAAACAGCTATTTTCTTCGGTCTCTCCGGTACCGGTAAAACGACGCTTTCTGCGGACCCCAACCGTAAGTTGATAGGTGATGATGAAACCGGCTGGAGTGATGACGGCGTCTTCAATTTCGAAGGCGGGTGTTACGCAAAAGTCATTCGCCTGTCGCAAGAAGCGGAACCGGAAATTTACGAATGCACTCGCAGATTTGGAACGGTTCTGGAAAATGTTGTTATCGGCCCCGACCGTCGGTTGGATCTGGATGATCCCAGCCTGACCGAAAATACGAGGGCGGCTTACCCGATCACCCATATCGATAATGCCAGCCGAACCGGCATGGGCGGCCATCCTAAAAATGTGATCATGCTCACGTGTGATGCTTTTGGAGTCATGCCTCCCGTATCAAGATTGTCCGCAGACCAGGCGATGTATCATTTCATTTCCGGTTACACCGCCAAGGTTGCCGGAACCGAAAAGGGTATGAGCCGGGAACCGTCGGCTACGTTCAGCACATGTTTTGGAGCCCCGTTCATGGCCCTGCATCCTTCTGTGTATGCAAACTTGCTGGGTGAGAAGATACATAAATATAATGTGAACTGCTGGTTGGTCAATACCGGTTGGACAGGTGGACCTTATGGGGTTGGCAAGCGAATGGAGATTGCTTACACGCGGGCTATGGTCAACGCCATTTTAAACGGTGACCTGGATGATGTTCCCACTTACGAGGATCCGATCTTCGGTCTGCAAATTCCTGAAGCGGTTGAAGGCGTGCCCACCGAAATTTTGAATCCACGCAACACCTGGAAGAATCCGGAAGCCTACGATGAAAAGGCCCGGAACCTGGCGGCGCAGTTTGTGGAAAATTTCAAGGAGTACGAGGATGATGTGACTGCGGAGATAAAGCAGGCCGGTCCTCAGGTACCTCTGGCTGTTATCAAGGAATTGCGTTCCTGATTTCTTTTTTTAAGTAACATCTTTAGCCCGGGCCTCTTGCAAGGTCCGGGCTAAGTTTTTTTGGAGATAATTTTCGTTGTCAGGTAAAGCGAAGATAGCCATTACTTTAGGGGACCCTGCCGGAATCGGACCCGAAATCGTGCTGAAGGCATTTCGTGATGTTACGCGCTTGCCCGATTGCAACCTTTTTGTGATTGGAGATGCCGGGTTTCTTCGCAGTGAAGCGAGCAAGTGGGCTCCGGAGATTGAGATTCGTGAAGTTCCGGATATTCAATCCAATTATTTTCCGGGCCATTGCCTGAATGTGTTCGATTTGCATAATGTCGATTCCTTGATTCCCGGAAAGGCCAGTGCCGAAGGAGGAAAGGCGGCGGTTGCATACATTCGTAAAGCGGTTGATTTAATCTGTTCGCAAGCAGTAGACGCCATGGTTACGGCCCCTATCAATAAGGAGGCGCTTCATCTGGCAGGTTACTCGTATCCGGGGCATACCGAGATGCTGGCTGATTTCACAAACACGCCTGAAGTGGCTCTGATGATGGCCGGCAAGCGCTTGCGTGTGGTATTGGCGACGACCCATCTTTCTCTGAAAGATGTTGGTATCGTGCTCACAAGTGAACGATTGGAATCGATTCTGCGCATCACCCATAAATGGTTGTCCAACCATGTATGTGAACAGCCAAAAATTGCCGTCACCGGATTGAATCCGCATGCCAGCGATGGCGGGGTGTTTGGCAATGAAGAAGAAACTGTCATCATTCCGGTTCTGGAAAAACTGAGAAACGAGGGTTGTGTTATAGACGGACCCTTTTCCGCTGACGCTTTATTCGGTAGAATTCATTCCATGGATTATCACGCGGTGGTGACCATGTATCATGATCAGGGAATGATTCCAATCAAGATGGATTCTCTTGGGCATGCCGTCAACGTCACCCTGGGACTTCCCATAATCCGTACGTCCGTTGATCATGGCACGGCATTCGATATCGTGGGTAAGGGCGAGGCGTCGCCCGATAGCCTGATCAATGCTATGCATTCTGCAGTAGACCTCGTGCGCTCTTCATTAATTTGTCGATGAGAAAAAAGCAAGCCCTGGGCCAGAACTTTTTGGTCGACGATATTGTAGTCGACCAAATTTTGTGTTCCGCAAATATCCAGCCTGACGAACTCGTTGTGGAAATTGGGCCGGGAAAAGGGGCTTTGACAGGCTACTTGGTACAGCAGGCGCAAACATTAAAGGCCCTGGAGCTGGATCCCAAATTGGTTGCTCTTTTGAAAAAGCGGTTTGGAAACGACCCCAAATTTTATCTTATACAAGCCGATGCGCTAAAATATGATTTCAGCGCTTTAGGACCACGGTTCAAGGTCGTTTCAAATCTACCCTATTATGCCGCCACTCCCATTCTCAAACGATTGATCCATTACCGTTCGCATATTTCCGAAATGGTTCTGATGCTACAAAAAGAAGTGGCGGACCGCTTGACTGCTGAACCGGGTTCAAAGGATTATGGATCTCTCTCAGTGTATGTGCAATATTATTGTGATGTGGAACCCGTTCTGAATGTGGATAAAACCAGTTTTTCACCCGCACCCAAAGTCGATTCTGCAGTGGTCCGGGTCACTCCTTTAAAACAGCCGCGGGTGACTGTTAATAACGAAAAGACCTTTTTCAATATTGTAAACGCGGCTTTTTTCCATAAACGTAAAATGTTGAAGAACAACTTTAAACACTGGAATCAGCAGTTTGTCACCCACCAGGATAAAATTGAATTGGCGGGAATAGACCTTAGCCGCAGAGGCGAAACCTTGTCGCAGAAGGAATTTGCGGCGATTTCCGATTTTATCGATACCTGTGATGCCTGAATCGAATGTATTAGGGACCGTCGTGCTGGTTGGTGCGGGGCCAGGGGATCCTGGATTGCTGACTGTTAAAGGGAAATCCTGGTTACAGCGGGCAAACGTTGTGGTATACGACCAACTAGCTAATAGTAAGCTTCTCCGTTATGCCCCAAAGAATGCTGAACGTCTTTTCGCCGGAAAATCGAGTGGAAAGGTCACATTCCAACAAGATGAAATGAATCGCCTTCTGATAGACAAGGCCCGGCAAGGTAAAACTGTAGTTCGCTTGAAGGGCGGTGATCCCTTTATCTTTGGTAGAGGCGGCGAAGAAGCGCAAGCTTTGAAACAGGCCGGAGTCCCGTTTGTTATTGTCCCCGGTGTTACTTCTCCCATTGGCGTATCCGCCTATGCGGGCATTCCTCTCACGCATCGTGATTGCGCTTCGAGTGTCTCCATCATTACCGGCATAACGGGTCCCAGCGATCCGGATGAAATCCGTATCAATTGGGAGAAAATTGCTGAACGTTCGGGAACCCTGGTGTTTTTAATGGGAGCGCGCAAGCTTCCTGAAATCGTGGCCAACCTGACCCGATACGGGAAAAACCCTGAAACGCCTGTCGCTGTCATTCAATGGGGTACCACACCTTGGCAAAAGACCTGGACGGGAAAATTAAACACCATTGTCGAAATCGCCACTCGCGAAAAAATAAAACCCCCCGCACTCACTATAATTGGTGAAGTGGTCGATTTAAAGGAATCCATCGACTGGTTTGAATCTTATCCCTTGTTCGGAAAGTCGGTAGTCGTGACGCGACCAGAGGATCAGTCTCAGGAATTTTTGGAGTTGCTGGCGGACCGGGGTGCGGCACCTATCGCCTACCCGGTTATTGAAACCGTGGCTCCCGACGACTGGTCTCCTCTGGACAGGGTTTTGGAAGGTCTGGCTGAATATGACGGCTTGATCTTCACCAGCGTGAATGGAGTGCGCTATTTCCGGGATCGCTTGTATTCACAAGGATATGATATTCGGGAATTGAAAGGCGTGCGCTTGTATGCCATCGGTACCAAAACAGCGGCGGCGGTTGAGTTATGGGGAATCCGAGTCGATGTCGTTCCCGAAAAATTCGTTGCCGAATCTCTTTTGGACAGTATGGGTGAGGAAAATGTAAAAGGGAAAAGGTTCCTGCTTCCCAGGGCAAAAGTTGCACGGGAAACCCTGCCTGAGGAATTGCGGGCTCGGGGTGCCGTTGTGGATGTGGTCCCGGCATATCAAACCCTTCCGCCTAAAAACAGGGAAACTGATTTGGCTGAACGCATTCGAGAAGGCCGCGTGGATGTCGTGACCTTCACCTCTTCCTCGACCGTGACCGAGTTTGTGAAAAGCCTGCCTGAAGAAACTCGCAAACAATTGGATCGGGTGACCTTCGCATGTATTGGGCCCATTACCGCTAAAACCGCAGAAAAGCAGGGCCTTCGGGTTGATATTATGCCTGAACAATACACTATTGAATCCTTGGTCTCTGCAATGGAGACTTTTTTCCTCTCCAAAGAATGAACGAAAAAACCAGCCTGTTCAGACTCCTGAAAAAACCTTAGAAAGTTTATCTCAACTGTGGTAAAAATACCCGACTGAAATTTTTATCGCTAACTATCTCAAACGTTTTCAAGCATGCAACCAGGATCCGAGGAACATAAAGAATTATTTTGCCGTTTTTTCATTGATACCCATAAACCTTTCGAACCCAAAGATTTGCCCTGGCCGGAGCTGAGTCAGGAAACGATTGATAAGCTTGCAGGCTTTCCTATTTGGGATTATGCCGTACAAACCGAACGCTCCGTGTATAACAAATTGATGGCCTATTCCGAAGAGGAAACCGACCCTCTATTAAAAGAAGCCCTGGCGTTGCAGGGTTATGAAGAAGGGCGTCATGCGGATATCATAAAATATTTCCTGAACCGCTATGGTATCCCTTTTAATGAACTGGAACCCAACCCTTTGGATGAAGACCTGGAAGGTGTTTTTTTAAGCACCGGAGCAGGGGAGTGCATCGATTCCTTTTTTGCTTTCGGTTTTATTGAGGTTTCCAAATCCACCGACGATTACCCGATTGAACTTATCGAAGCGATGGAACCTGTGGTTCAGGAAGAGGCGCGGCATATTTTATTCATTCAAAACTGGATGAATTACCAATACAACCGGCGTCCTTTACTGCTTCAACCCTTTTTCGGGTTGCGCATTTATTGGTCGTTTGTAGACGCAGGTTATCGTCGTTTGATGGATTTGAAAAAAGAACTGGACGGAACCTCGTTTACAATGCAAGCTACCGAGTTGGAAGGGTCTTCGCTGTCTCCGAGAAGTTTTGTTGAGTTGTGTCTTAAAGAAAACAAACGTCGATTGAATCCCTACGACCGCCGATTGGCCCGTCCCAAACTCATTCCCAGGGTGATGAGTTTGGTGCAACATTTTCTTTGATAGTCTCTATTAAAACGAGTTCCTCTTTCTAAAGTCGGGTCGATCCTGTACAATAAAACAGAAAATCGAATCATCCCTAAATTTTGAAGGACAGTGCCACCATGCAACGAGATATCCGGCTCAGCCATATTGTGCTCACCACTCAGGAATTGGCTGATGTGTTATTCGAACATTTAAAGGAATATGACAATCAGGAACTCCTTTTTAAAGCCTTTGCCAAAATGGCCAAGAAGTACAGTGCCTGCGGAACTCGCGACAAGGGTGGGGATTTGGGTTTTCTGGAATACAACACCTCTGCGCCCGAGGTCGAGAAGGCCGCTATGGCCGCAAAACTGGGTGAGGTGGGTGGCCCCATCAAAACCAAATTTGGTTACCATATTTTCCTGATCACCGAGGAACGTCCCTTGGGAGATACGGGAATCGACGGCATTGAGGCCGTGTCCCTGCGTTAAGGCCTAAGGTTTATGCAACTCAAAGGCATCCATCATATTGCACTCAATGTACGTGATCTGGACCTTGCAGAAAAGTTTTATGGGGACGTTTTGGGTTTTAAGGTCCTGCATCGCTTTTCGAAAGGACTGCGTCATATCATGATGGATACCGGCAACTCCGCAGTTGCCCTTTTCGAAACTCCCGATCTGGATACCGGTGCTTCTGTGCAAAAGCTCAGTGAAGAAGGCTATATGCATTTTGCCTTTGGAGCAGATAAGGAATCTTTTGAGGGTATTGTGGAAGAATTAAAAGCTCATAAGGTTTCCATTGATGGCCCGGTTAAACGCGGTGACGGCGTGTCCATTTACTTTAATGATCCGGATAACAATCATCTCGAAATCCACTACGACGAAAAATAAATGATTCAACACGAAACAATATTGAAAAAAGCCCTTGAAGGTGAACGGGTTTCTGCGAGCGAAGCCGTCGATTTGTTTGAAATGACCGATATGGCCCTGCTTGGAAACGTGGCCAATCGCCTCATGCGCAGGAAGAAAAACGACAAGGTGGTGACCTATATTATCGACCGCAATATCAACTACACGAATATTTGCGTTACCGATTGCACCTTCTGTGCGTTCTATCGTAAGAAAATGGATGAGGATTCCTACGTTCACCCCTATGAAACCATTGCTGAAAAAATTCGTGAGACCATAGAGTTGGGGGGAAACCAGATTTTATTGCAAGGAGGCCACAACGCCGATTTGAAAATAGATTATTTTGAAGATCTGTTCCGACGCATTAAAGCGGATTTTGGAATTCACCTGCACGCTTTGTCTCCCTCTGAAATTCACCATATCAGCCGCGTATCGCAAATCTCTCTGGACGATACCTTGGCGCGCTTGCGAGAAGCAGGCCTTGATTCCATTCCTGGCGGTGGAGCCGAGATTCTGGTCGACCGGGTGCGTAATAAAATCAGCTCAAAAAAATGCACTGCTGACGAGTGGTTGCTGGTTATGGAAAAGGCTCACCTTAAAGGTATTCCAACTACTGCGACGATGATGTTTGGTCATGTAGAAACTTTGGAAGAACGGGTTGAACATCTTATCCGCCTGCGTGAGCAACAAGACAAAACTGGCGGATTTACCGCCTTCATTCCCTGGAGTTTTCAACCGGGATTTAGCCCATTGGGCGAAGAACTTAAAGGAAAAACAGTGACGGGAGTGGAATACCTGAAAACTCTGGCAATCAGCCGGATCGTTTTGGACAACTTCGACAACCTGCAAAGCTCCTGGGTCACGCAAGGACCCAAAATAGGACAAATGGCTTTATATTACGGAGCTAATGATATGGGCAGTACTATGATCGAGGAAAACGTCGTTAAAGCCGCCGGTACCGGATACCGCATGAATGAAACAGAAATCCAGCGTCTCATCGAAGACACAGGCCAAACACCCCAACGCCGCACCATGCAGTATAAGCCAGTGGAAGGCCCAAAACCCCATGAAGCGCCTCCCCAAATAAGCTGAAACGAACCCCCTGATTGTAGATTGTTCTGGGCGTTACAAAACCAGGCTAAACATTTCTGCGGTTCGCAACAAAACCCGCATGAGACTTCTCGGGAAATTCTCCACGCATTTCTATCATAAAGGGGGATAAATATGGCCGAAGGTCTGAAAAATAGAGCCCTCAATAAGTTCTTTGGCCATTGTAAACTCTATTTTGAGTTTCCCCTTTCTTATCCGAACTCATGTTAAAAAGGTTTTTGGAGTTTTTGATTGTAGCGCAATCTATATTAATAGGTGCTATTATCGAAGGATATCTTAATTTTGCGCTTTTACATTCCGGGCACAAGTTTTTTCTCAAAAGTATACGAACATTCGGATATATCATCCGGTGCCCAAGGGTATTTTCTGCAAATCAAGGGTAAATCTGGAGAATTATGAATGTTACAGGTTTTCTCCACTGTTAAATGCTGGCACGGAATGGGAAGCTCGTAGAACAATAGATTGTTTCCAATATCTTCTCCCACCAGCCGGATTCTCCGGTATTCAAGGTAACGCTTCAGCTCTTCCAGGTTTCCATGCTGACGCAACGTGATGTCGCGAACGGCAGTGATGTTCACCGTTTCACAACATTTTCCGCATTGATTACATTCCCCTTGTCGTTCCAGCATACTAATTCTCAGGATTTCTTTGCTTTCTTGGAGTTTTTGGCAACTTTTCGTTTTTTCGAGCCGGTATGCTCGACGGTAACGGTTGTATAAATTCCGCCGCGCACTAAAAACTTTCCTACTACTTTCATATGACGCGGGTTGACCGCGTTGACCAGATCGTCGAGTATTTTATTAATCACTGCCTCGTGAAAAGCCCCTTCGTCCCTGTAAGACCATAAATAAAGTTTTAATGACTTTAATTCTACACACAGGTTGTTCGGAGTGTAAAAAATATTGATCACCGCAAAGTCCGGTTGACCTGTTTTGGGACAGAGACAGGTGAATTCCGGGCATTCCATGTGAATTTCGTAGTCCCTTTCCGGATTCGGGTTAGGAAAAACGTCTAAAGTTTTTGAAGGAACAGTTTTCATTTATAAAAAAATAAAGAATTTTGGAAAATTTTTGGGGTGCGGCCTTGCTTTTTGAAAAGGCCATTTTATAGTATTAGCGCTCGCCTATGACGAGTGCTAACAAATTTTTTGGTCCTTATTAATAGTATTTCATGCCAGATTTTAGTTAAGGCATTGAATATAAAACCAAATACCAGCGAAAACAAGTCTAGATAAGCTGAATTTCTAAACAGAATAACATTTTTTTGAAAGGAGTTGCTATGAAGATTCGCCCCCTGCAAGACAGGATTTTAGTCCAGCCCATTTTGGAGAAGGAAGTTCGTAAAGGCGGCATCATTATCCCCGACAGCGCTAAGGAAAAACCCATTGAAGGCCGCGTTAAAGCGGTAGGCACCGGAAAATTGCGTGAAGATGGCCAAAGAACTGCGCCCGACGTTAAAGTTGGCGACAAGGTTTTATACGGAAAATATTCAGGAACCGATATTAAAATTGACGGTGAAGATTTTCTCTTGATGCGCGAAGACGACATTTTAGGTGTTCTCGAGTAAACCAATCTCCCCCTTTCCCGATTAAAAGATTTCATAAATTTTAAAAAACTAAGGAGTTCAAGTATATGGCAAAGCAAATTGTTTATGATGAAGCGGCACGGCACAAAATTTTGTCCGGCGTCAACCAGCTGGCGGACACGGTTAAGTTAACTTTGGGTCCTAAGGGACGTAATGTGGTCATCGACAAAAAATTCGGTTCCCCACTTATCACAAAGGACGGAGTGACCGTTGCGAAGGAAATCGAGCTTCAGGATCCTTTCGAAAACATGGGCGCTCAGATGGTCAACGAAGTGGCCAGCAAAACCAGTGACAATGCTGGTGACGGAACCACCACGGCAACCGTATTGGCGCAGGCTATTTTTCGTGAAGGTATGAAAAACGTAACTGCCGGTGCGAACCCTATGGATATCAAACGCGGTATCGAAGATGCGGTAAAAGCGATCATTCCCGAAATTCAAAAGATCGCCAAACCGACCCGCGACAAAACAGAAATCGCTCAAGTTGGTACGGTATCAGCAAACCAGGATGTAGCTATTGGCGAAATCATTTCCGAAGCTATGGACAAGGTGGGTAAAGACGGTGTTATTACCGTTGAAGAGGCAAAAAGCATGGAGACCTCTCTTGAGATCGTTGAAGGTATGCAGTTCGACCGCGGTTATCTGTCCCCCTACTTCGTGACCGA
Source organism: Nitrospina sp. (assembly GCA_024648695.1). GTDB lineage: Bacteria > Nitrospinota > Nitrospinia > Nitrospinales > JACRGP01 > JACAVV01. The sequence continues at coordinate 46,820 of JACAVV010000013.1, read as the reverse complement.
TACCGAGCGTATGGAAGTAGAACTGGAAGACGCATACATCCTTCTGCACGAAAAGAAAATTTCCAACATGAAGGACCTGCTCCCCTTGCTGGAAAAAGTCGCTAAAGGCGGAAAGCCATTGATCATTCTCGCTGAGGAAGTAGAAGGGGAAGCGCTGGCTACCCTGGTGGTCAACAAACTCCGCGGCACCTTGAACGTGTGTGCAGTGAAAGCTCCAGGGTTTGGCGACCGTCGTAAAGACATGCTGAACGATATCGCCATTCTTACCGGCGGAAACGTGATCACTGAAGATATCGGTGTGAAGCTGGAGAACATCACTCTGGACGACCTGGGTCGAGCCAAGAAAATTACTGTCGACAAAGACAACACCACCATCGTTGACGGTAAAGGAAAAGCTTCCGATATTCAAGGCCGCGTGAAACAGATTCGTAACCAGATTGAAGAAACCACTTCCGATTACGACCGCGAAAAACTGCAAGAACGTCTGGCGAAACTGGTCGGTGGTGTTGCGATCATTAAAGTGGGTGCGGCCACCGAAACGGAAATGAAAGAAAAGAAAGCCCGTGTGGAAGATGCACTGCATGCGACTCGTGCCGCAGTGGAAGAGGGTATTATTCCTGGTGGCGGCGTTGCTTTTATCCGTTCCTTGCCTGCGCTCGATAAAATGCAAGGTGACCATGACTACATGTTGGGTGTGAAAATCGTTCGTCGCGCTCTGGAAGAGCCGGTTCGACAGATTGCAGCCAATGCCGGTGAGGAGGGTACGGTAATCGTTGAAAAGGTAAAAACCTTGAAAGGTGCTAACGGCTACGACGCTCGCAATGGTGAATACACCGACATGCTCAAAGCCGGTATTATCGATCCAGCAAAGGTGGCTCGTACAGCTTTGCAAAATGCGGCCAGTATTTCTGCATTATTGCTGACCACCGAAGCCATGATCGCGGATCTCCCTGATGAGAAAGACGATCATGCACATCCGCCTGCAGGTGGAATGGGTGGTATGGGCGGAATGGGTGGTATGGGAGGTATGGGCGGCATGATGTAAGCCTCACCCCCGATTGACTCTACCAATTGCCAAATACCCCGGTCTCCCCTAAGAAGGAGATCGGGGGTTTTTTTTTAAGTTAACAGGCTTCGCCTGGAGGAGGCTCCGGCCTATAAAGTAAAAGTTTTGCTATGGTTCATCTGGCCGTGTTCAACCCGAATTATACTTTAGATAGCTGTGCGGCCAGGCTCGCTTTGCTCACCCATCAAATTAAAGTTGTTGAATTCAATTATTTCTGGAAAACCCGGTCAAAAAACTCCTGCATACGTTTCCAGGTGCGCTCGTCCGCTTCCTTGTTGTACTCAAGATTTTTGATTCCAAATTTGCTTCGAAACTCGTCGGCTTTTTTGTTGGTGTAGCTGTGCTTGATTCCGGACAGATTGATATACGTCGCATCAACATTGGCATCCATCATTTCCTTCATGAAGGTGGCGACTTCATCCGATTTTAAAAAGGAGTCTTCGGATCCATTCATGACGAGTATGGATGCTTTCACGTCTCCCTTTGTCATTGCAGGTCCTTTGGGTAAGGCGCTATGAAAACCAACAACGCCATCGAGATCCGCGCCACTCCGAGCCATTCGAATCGATACCGCCCCTCCGAAACAAAACCCGATAGCTCCGATCTTTTGAGGATCAACAGTCTCCTGGGACTGCAATAATTTCATTCCCGCAAAGAAGCGTTTCTGAGAGCGGTCCCAATTGGCGAAAGCATCATTCATCAGTTCTCCTGCTTTTTTCGGATGATCGGCCGTTTCTCCATTTCCGTACATATCAATAGCCAGTGCCGTATAGCCCAATTCGGCTAACATGCTGGCCCGCGAACGGGCGTGTTCATTGTGTCCCCACCACTCATGAACCACCAGAATTCCGGGACGGCGACCGCTAACCGAATCATCGTAGGCTAAATATCCTTTTAAGGTCGTATCATCAACCTTATACTCGACATCTTTTGTAACGACGGCGGCCAAAGATGTAGATGAAAAAGTGAAAACTAATAAAAGAGTTAAAAGTGCTCTCATGGTGGATTCCTTATAAAAGCTTTTTCGAGGTTTATTGAATAATGAATTAAAACAGTTTGGTTTTAAATGGAGCCTATTTTCTACTGAAGGCGCACCTATTCCGTTTTTTTCAAAACTTTTTCCCGTTCAGTTTGGTAATCTTCATAACTCATTCTTTGGCAGTTTTTGGCAGAAGGAATTTCTCGGCATTGCTCCTGCTCGTATTCCTGTCCCATTTCGAACAGTGTACGGCAGGATGTCAAAGTCGATAAAAATACGATTAGAGATATAGAATGCAGAATGAAAGATTTCATCGGTTCAAAAAGGGGATCACTCCGTAATCATGGCTCACCAAAAATATTATCATAATCCTGATTAGCTTGCAGTAAAGACAATGATTGTTATTTTGATAAGAAAAGAACCCTTAAGCTTCCGCACTCTTTCTCATGTTATATTGATAGTACCATGAAATTTTTAACCCACATCCGGAACCTTGCTAACCAGACTTTATGGATTCTGGCATTTGGTTTCTTTTTCGCCACCATTGCATTTTTCATCGTCTGGAATCAGCAACAACGCATCTGGTCCGATGAACTGAAGCAAGAGGTGCTGGAAAACACATTGATTCTGGTGGGTAAACTTGAAGGCCTGGAACAGGAGTTAATGGGAATCGTTTCCCTCTACAACGCGTCCGAACACGTCAGCCGTCAGGATTTTGCGGCCTACGTCAACCCCTTGCTGGAAAAGCACAAGTTCATTCAAGGTTTCGAATGGGTGCCCAAAGTATCCCATCCGCTTCGTCAATTTTACGAAGCTAAAATCCAGACTGAAGGATTCACCAAATATTCCTTTAAGGAACTAGATTCCAGCAAGCAGTTGGTTCGCGCTTCCAAACGAAAGGAATATTATCCGGTATTTTACCAGGAACCGCTTTCACAGGATTCAACCAGTCAGTTGGGATTTGACTGGGCCAGCGACCCGGCCCGGTTGAAAGACATGAATGACTCGCGCGACTTTGGCAAACCTCTGGCTACCCGAATAATCCCATGGATGGACGGATCCAATGGGGAACCCGTGATTCTCATTTTTGCTCCATTTTTTGAAAGCCGGACCACTCCCGAAAATATTGAGGATCGAAGGAAGTCAATCCGGGGCTTCCTTTTAGGAATTTATCTCATTCAGACAATGATGGATAAACTGGCGGATCAATATCTCCCCCGGGGAATGAATCTGATGATTTTCGAAGACGATAGCACCGCAAGTGAGAACAAGTTGTATGGTGAACCTCTTTCGAATCCTCTTCTGGAAGACAAAAGCGTTATCAATTTTTCCGGACGTCGCTGGTTGCTGGTTTGGCAGGGTAACGAGCAGTTTCTGGGTGGACCAAAAACCGGATATTCTTTTTGGGTTTCCGGCAGTGTTCTGGGGATTTCCATTTTCGTGAGTATCATTTTTCAAATGATGGCATCACGCACCCGGCAAGTGGAAAACCAGGTCACTTTAAGAACCGAAGAATTGACCCGAACCAACGACCAACTGACTCAGGAAATCAGTGCCCGTCAGCAAGTCGAGAACAAACTGAAAATTGCCAAGGAAGAAGCCGAACTGGCGAACCGTGCGAAAAGCGCCTTTCTTGCTAATATGAGTCATGAAATTCGCACACCGATGAATGCTATTTTGGGCTATGCACAAATTTTGGCCCGACAAAAAAACCTGAATGCCAACCAGATTTCCAATGTAGAAAACATCCTCAATAATGGCGACCATTTGCTCAGGATCATTAACGACATCCTTCATATTTCAAAAATCGAAGCCGGGAAACTCGAATTGAATCCCGAGGACTTTGATTTGCAGGAACTGGTTAGAGACCTTTCCGCCATCATTCAACCTTTATGTGAAGAAAAACATTTAAAATGGCAGGTGGAGGGATTGGCCGAAGATCCGATTTATGTTCATGCCGATGAAATCAAGTTGAAACAGGTCCTGATCAACCTATTGGGAAACGCAGTAAAATTTGTAGACAGTGGCTTTATTTCCCTGATCGTGACGCCAATGGAAAATCATCTCTATCGATTCGAAGTCAGCGATTCCGGAAAAGGCATTCCGCAAAAATTCCAGGAAAGTATTTTTGATCCTTTTGAGCAGGAGCCGGAAGGTATGCAAAAAGGCGGGACAGGTCTGGGCCTGACGATCGTAAAAAAAATCGTGGACCTGATGGGAGGCACGCTCTCTCTGGAGTCGGCTCCCGAAAAGGGGGCACGATTCTTCTTCAGCTTGAATCTGCCTCCTGCACAAGACAATGTTCTGGCGCGAAAAAAATGGGATGTGGAGACCTGCCACCTGGTCCAGGGGTTTTCCGTTAAGGCATTGGTTGCCGATGATAATCAGCACAACCGTGATGTCTTGTGGCAAATATTGAACGATCTGGGCGCAAATGTCATTTTGGCCGAAAATGGACAGGAAGCCGTAGACCAGGCTCTCGCACAGAAACCGGATATTGTGTTCATGGACATGCGTATGCCGGTAATGAACGGTATCGATGCGATTCAGGAAATAAAAAGAAAGCTCCCCGGAAACGCAATTAAAACGGTGGCTATTACAGCGTCTGTTTTCGAGCATCAAAGAGAAGTAATCGTGCAATCGGGTTGTGAAGATTTTATTTCCAAACCCTTTCGAATTGAAAGGATCATCAATTGCCTGCAAAAATTATTAAATGTAGAATTCGAAAGCACATCCCCGGAACGGCAAGACGATCCGGGAGAACCCCAATCACTGGATTACTCGCAAATCCGCTTGCCCAAAGACCTTTTGGAACGTCTCAAGCTTGCCGCCAAACTTCATGACATCACCGACTTCAAAGTCCATCTGGCAGAGTTAGACCGGGGAGAAAAAGATTATCAGTCTCTGGCCCTGGAAATGAAACCATTATTTGCTCGATACGATCTGGATGGAATCCTCAAAATTCTGGAAAAAATCCACCATGAATGAAAAAGAGTTGCAGGGCAGTAAAATTCTCATTGTCGACGACACTCCAGCTAATATTGATGTCCTGTTTCAGACCTTGGAACCGGAAGGCTACAAATTGTTTGTCGCCTCTTCCGGGCAGGGAGCTTTGGATCTGGTAACGCAGGCCCTCCCGGATTTAATTTTGCTCGACATTATGCTACCGGGAATCGACGGATACGAAACTTGCCGGAGGTTAAAATCTGACCCAGACACTGCAGTAATTCCTATCATATTCATCACCGCAAAAACAGAGACGGAGGATATTGTCAAAGGATTTTCCGTAGGAGGTATCGATTACATCGCCAAACCTTTTCGGCATGAAGAAGTCTGCGCGCGCATTCGCACGCATCTGAAACTGCAACACCTGGTCCATCAACTGGAAACTCAAAACAATAACCTGCGCGAGCTCAACGAACTGAAAAACAAATTTCTCGGGATGGCCTCACACGACTTGCGCAACCCCCTATCAACCATTCGGGGTTTTTCTAAAATCCTGGCCGAACGGGGAGATAAACTATCTGAAGCAAGTCGCGCCCAATTCACACAAACGATTCATAAAGTCAGCAACAACATGCTGGAACTGATCAGTGATCTTCTCGACGTTTCTGTAATCGAGAGTGGAAATTTGTCTTTGCACACCAAACAGGATTCCATCAATCGTCTTGCCGAGGAATACATCAAAACTTATGAGATATTCGCCAAAGATAAAAGCATCACCCTTGTCCACGATTTGAAACTCGTGCCGGAGTTTGACTTTGATGCTAACCGACTGGGCCAGGTGATCGATAATCTGTTGAGTAATGCGATAAAATTTTCAGACCCCGAAACACAAATCGAAATATCTCTGAATCAGGTAAACGGTCATGCCGTTTTTTCCGTGCAGGATCAGGGACCCGGCCTTTCAGAAGAAGACCAGGAAAAACTGTTTATCCATTTTCAAAAGTTAAGTGCCCAACCTACCGGAGGGGAAAGTAGTTCGGGTCTGGGGCTCGCCATTGCTAAAAAGATGGTGGAAGCCCATGGCGGGACATTGAAGGTGGAAAGCCGGTTGGGCGAGGGATCCACATTCGGATTTCGCATTCCTTTAGACAAAAAAAAACCGGGATAAACCGCTGACTTGCGATTTATCCCGGCCGTGTAGAGAGAGCCAACTCACTTTTATTTTACGAAAGTGGTCCGGATATATTTAACAACGTCCCAGATTTCGTTATCCTTCAATGTTTTACCATGAGCCACCATGCCGGTTCCTTTGGAGCCTTTTTTGATGATCCAGAACATTTGCCCCGGAGAAACATCTTTCATGGTATCGGCGCAAGTGAAGTTTCTGGGAGCCGGTTTCAAGGCCTTGCCTAATTTACCGGCACCGTCACCGTTCTCGCCGTGACACATTTTACAAGCCATCGGTTTGGCTTTTTTCGTGTAAATCAGTTTACCTTTCTCCGCGTTAGCGGAGCCGGTTTTATCCTGGCTGGCTATGTTCGAAGGAGCCGACGCTGTCTTTCTGGGTTGGGGACAAACGGCGCCTGCGAAAGCCGAACTTGCGATGGATAAAGCGAAGACCGTCAAAACCGAGATTGCCATTGTCTTTTTCATAATATTTTCTCCTTTAATATAGAAACGATAGTTGTTCGTGTTAGTAAATTTTCAACCGGATTACTCAGCGCTCATTTCGAAATCCGTGGTGGTATCTGCACCACCTTTAACCGTTACATCCTGCGTCGTTTGACCCAGGTAAGGGTGCCAAGCCGTCACTTTGTACGTTCCTGCAGGAACCTGATCGATTTTGAAAGCTCCGTCAGTACCGCTGATGGAGTAATACGGGTTCCAGATGATACGGGCATCGGCTTCCATGAAGTTATGCTGGTCGCATTGCAAGAAGAAATGTTTGTCTTTTTTCTTCTTGAAACGTTTCATATTCTTCGTCACATCCGCTACAGCGCCTTTGGAAGGCAAAGGTTTATTGAATAAAGTTTTTCTGCTTGCACCCACCACAGAATAACCATGTGGATTGTGAAGGACGTTTTCATCCTGATTGGTGATCTCCACCAGGCCCTTTTTCATACCTTTTGGAGTTTTCCGAACAACGCTCACTTTAGGAAAAATGTCGCACTGTTTGAAATCGAATTTAACGGTTTCCTTACCCCAGGCCTTGCCTTTTTCGATTTTTTCGATGAAGACGACTGTGTTCATCAGTTTACCGTCTTTGACAACCACTTTTTGCCGTGGACGAATACCGCCTTCTTTCGTATCCGGATGCTGGACACAGAATTCAACATTTTTGCCTTTGTTCAAATCTTCCATAATCGGCGGCGGAACATCCCCTTTAAAGTTCACAACACCTACAATGGATCCACCATCCTTAACTTCCATTTCCTGATACTTAACTTTTTTGGCCATACTGGGTGTGGTGGCTCCACACACCATAAAACCACTGAGCAATAAGACTGCTGTTAATTTTGTTTTCATGATAAGACTCCTTCCTTATTATTAACTCGAAAATAAACCGCGTGAAAATCGATGAATTTCATTTTTTATTGGATCTCCCGTTGTAATCCTGCACATTTCCCCGGAGGGGGACCGGGAGGGGAAGGCGCCTCCCGATCCAACGAGGCGGCTATCGGGAGGACTACTGGGTCTAACCGCCAATGATGTATGCTCCCTTTCTTTTGGCCTTCCTGAATTGGTTCCGGGATTTGATTTCTGTTTCATTAAGTGTTTCAAGGTGCCTACTCCTCAACCTTTTTCTTAAGACTCTTACAAAACATCCATTTCAAGTGGAACGTTTCGCCTCTTAACCTAAGTAGAGCAAGGGGTATGCCAAATCGTCATGAAAGCGCATGAAATCGTATAACTCTTTTATAAACAATTGGTTAAATTCATGCCGAATCACATGATTGGGCTAAAAATAAAAGTCTGAAAAGGGATTATCTCAATTTGAGATGAATCGTCCCGGTTTGGGATAATAGGAGGGAATGGTTTCTCGAAGGGGTCAACCCAGGTCGTACTTTTTTACCATCCGGTAAAAAGTGCTTCTGCTTAGTTGCAATTCTTTTGCGGCTTTGGGGATATTTCCATGAGTTTTTTCCAATGCATTGGCGAGTGTATTTTTTATGACCTCCTCGTAAGGAAGGATTTCACCATCTGGATTCGAAGTTGAAGGAGTCGCCTGTTCTGGCTTGAGTTCTTTTTCTGAAAACTGGGAAATGGCTTCAGCATTTTGTGGAGACTCTGCCTGATCAAGAATGTCTTCAGGGAGGGAGGGAACATCAATAACCGGAGGTTCGGAAATAATCATTGCCTGATAAATCGCGTTTTCCAATTGCCGTATATTTCCAGGCCAGGGGTATTGGGTCAGGTGCCTTAAAGCTTCCGGAGCAATGGATTGAAAATCCTTGTTCAGGTCATCTTTATACTTTTTGAGAAAGTGCATGCACAACAGAGGAATATCTTCTTTTCGTTCACGTAATGGAGGGATGGTGACGGGAAAAACGGCAATACGATAATAAAGGTCTTCCCGAAAGTTCCCCTGCTCCACTTCTTTTTTAAGATCGCGATTGGTCGCCGCCAGAACGCGGGTATCGATCTTAATCTTTTGATGATCTCCGACCCGTTCGAAATAGCGCTCTTGCAGGAAACGTAAAAACTTGGTTTGGGTATTCAAATCCATTTCCCCCACTTCGTCCAGGAACAATGTGCCGCCATCGGCCAATTCCAGCTTGCCGACTTTGGAATCCACCGCCCCTGTGAACGCCCCCTTTTTATGTCCGAACAATTCACTTTCCTGAAGCGTTTCGGGAATAGCGCCACAATTGATATCCACAAACGCGCCTTTGGAGTAAGTGCTGTTCTCATGAATCGCCCTGGCCAAAAGTTCCTTTCCCGTCCCGCTTTCTCCAAGGATCAACACGTTGGCCTTACTGCTTTCCACCTTGTGAACCTTATCAAGCAATACTTTGAGTGCTTTGCTGTTACCCAGAATGCCGTTGCCGCCTTTCAGGCGTTTCACTTCCCTCTCCAAATGTTTAACACGTCCCGTTAATGAATGCTGTTGAAGTGCTTTTTCCACACTGGTGATCAGGCGAGTTTCTTCAAAGGGCTTGGTCAGGTAATCGTAAGCCCCCAGTTTCATGGCGCCCACTACCGTTTCAACGTCCTGGACACTTGTCACCATGATGACGGGAATATCCGGATGGATTTCCTTGATCTTTTTCAACGTTTCCTTTCCATCCAATACCGGCATGACCATATCCAGTAAAATTGCAGACGGGTCCTCTTCCCAATGATCCAGACAGACTTTTCCGTTTTCAAAAGTTAAAACGCGGTATCCCTGTTCTTCAAGCAGGACCTGAATCAATTCCCGAAGGCCGGGATCGTCATCGACTACATACAAAAGTTCATTTGCCATTCTTATTTCAAGACGAAAAGATGGATGGTGGGAATTATTTGTAAGAAACCCGGAAGGCCATTACAATTTTAATATATTATTAAACTTACAGTAAGGTAGGATATATTGCGTTAAAATTCCAGACCTAAAAGGATATTATTATGCAAAAAAAGACGCCGTTGCCATTCAACAAATTGCTTCATATGCACAGGACTATTCCTGGATTTCCATGGTTACCGGTTCCATTTGCTCTAGCCCTGATGATTTTTAGTATTGTGGGAACGTCCCTTTCCTGCGCAACTTCGGATTCGATGGCGACATCCCGGTTTTCAGCCGACACAAGGCCACAGGAAATACCACATTCAACTGAAGACTTAAAGACCGGGGAAGGGTTACTTTCCAATACGGGAGGGCCTTTGGTTTTTTCAGAAGATCCTCCCGTGCAACCATCCATGGTCAGGAAATCCCGCAACCCGGCGATCACCCGGACTCGCTATGTCCAATTGAATCTTGATTTAACTGCTGAATCCCAATCTTTTTTAAGAAACAAGGCCTCACAGCCCAAACACCTGACTTTTAATTTATTTGAGGGCACAACCCTGCCGGCCACAATAGAAAAAATCGAACAAAAACGCTCAGGAAGTTATTCCTGGGAAGGGTATCTTGGGGATAACAAACAAAACAGAATAACTCTTATCGTCAACAAAGAGGTATTGATGGGGAATTTATCAATGGGAATGAAATCCTATCAAATTCGATTTGCTGGAAATGGGCTTTATGCAATCCACGAAATTGACCCAGGAAAATACCCATCGGAACAATCGCCACGTTCCCCGGTACCACGAAAAAACAGGACAAAATAAAACAGGGTTGTGCCCATAAAACATGGAACACAACCCCGGGAATAGATGATTTATTTTCCAGGTTCGAGACTCATGTAACCCAATCCGGCCGCTAAAGCATAACCCTTGCTTTCTTCGACTGCCGGACGCAAACTGACACTATCCATATTTCCACCTACCAGAACATGGGCTCCTCCGCCGGCACCTGCCGTAACGCCTGCGCTCGCTCCGGTATATTTACCGGCCAGTTGATGAGTCCCGGCACGAAATTGGGCCGCAACCACAGTAAAAGTGACTTTAATATCACGTTCCCATTTCAAGTCGATGCCCAAACCGATGCCGGTTTCACCTTTATAATACTCGTTTTCGCCATTGGTACCGATGAATTTACATTTAATATCAACGGTAGAATGAATGATCAGGTTTATTCCTGTATTTGGAATACTTTTACAAGTCAACATCCCTACCTTTACGCCAGAATCCCCAGAAATGGCTTGAGAAGCCATTGCAAACCACTGAACACAAACCAACCCGAGCAAAGTTGCCCAAAATATTTTTCGCTGTCTTTTCATAGAACTCCCCTTTGTTAATTGTTTCAAGATAACACTAGATTATCAGTAGATGACATCCTATCACAATGCAGAACAATTTTAAAAAATTAATAATCACCCCTTTAATCTTGTCCGTTAAATTGATTTCATGATAGATTTTGCATTCCGTCATTTAAGCTACGGGTTAAAAACTCCCCAAACAACTATTAGTCCATTCAGGCTCCAATTATCTAACATTTGATAATGCTTATTAAAGATAACCTTTCTAAATTCAAGCAAATATTTTTCCTGCTGGTATTTTTTAGTCTTGTGGGTTGGCTGGTTCTTTTTCTGGTCGAGCGTGAAATGAAAAACAACCTTAAAAGCTTACTTACCACCACCTTGAATTCAAACGTAGAAACGTTAAAGATCTGGCTTGAAAAAGAATTAAAAAATGTTCGTTTTTGGGCACAGGAGCCTCGCGTTCGTAAGTTGGTGTTGGATTTAAATGAAAAAATTGCAGAAGGAGAGTATAGCAAAGGCAACCTGTTGAGGACTCAAGAGCTAAAAAAATTGAGAAGTTTGCTGGGACCCGTCAATCGTAATTTCAAACACACCGGATTTGTCATTTTAGATAAAAATGGCTTGCAAATAGCCGCCCTGTTAAAAGAACCCGTCGGCCAATCAGACCTTATTCATCGTTCCGGTTTTGTGAAAAAGGCTTTAGAAGGAGAAACGGTATTTTCACTACCCTTTAAGGGAGAAGTACCCCTTCCGGATGTTTCCGGTGTGTTCCACGAAGAATGGCCCACCATGTTTGTTGCCAGTCCGATTATTAATGACGACAAAGAAATCATAGCCGTCCTGACCTTTCGAATGCGGCCGGAACTGGATTTTACCAGGGTCATGGAAATAAACCGTCCGGGAAACAGCGGCGAAACTTATGCTTTTGATCCCCAGGGGACCCTACTTTCGAATAGCCGGTTCACGGAACAATTGGTGGCGACGGGTCTTTTGCCGGACAAGCCTCCGTACCATTCAATGCTCAATATTTCGATTCGTGACCCAGGAGGTAATTTGCTGGATGGGTATAGGCCTGAAATTCCGAGAGAAAAGCAGTCACTGACCCTGATGGCCCAAAGTGCAACATCGGGAGTTTCCGGTATTAATGTCGATGGATACAACGATTATCGTGGCGTTCCGGTAGTGGGCGTATGGGTCTGGCTTCCCCAATACGGATTTGGCGTTACCAGCGAATTGGATAAAAACGAGGCTCTCAAACCTTATATCATTCTTAGAAACACCGTTTTATTCTTATTGATCGGCTGGATTCTTTTATCATGTATCGCCCTAATTTTTCGTTTCCATGAAATCCAAATGGAAGCAAAACAAATTGCCGCAGAAAAAGCTCTTGAAAAAACCGAAATGGATATGCGAATTGTTATCAAGGAAATGGCCGACGGGTTAGTAAAAATTAACGAGGAAGGGATGGTCACCTTATTCAACGCTTCCGCAGAAAGAATTTTTGGATATACATCATTGGAAATAGTGGGCAGACATGTCAGCGTGTTGATTCCGGAAAGTAAAATAACGGAATATACGAAATATTTAGATGCCTTTCTTGCTTCTACTCCGGCTCATTCTTTTGGAAACTGCCTTGAACTCATGGCCAAAAATAAAAATGGCAATGAATTTCCGTTAGAAATTTCAGTGAGTGAAGTCCATCTGGATGGAGAACGGATGTTTACCGGTATTTGCAGGGACATCACAGAAAGAAAAGCGATGGAAAAGGATATCCAGAAATATACCAATGACCTGGAATCCTCTAACAGGGAACTGGAAGAGTTTGCCCATATCATTTCACACGACCTCAAAGAACCTCTTAGAGGAATCAATAATTTTTCCAAATTTTTGTTAGAAGATTATATTGACGTCCTTGATAAAAATGGTAAATCCATGCTTCAATCGCTCATAAAACTGTCGACTCGATTAGATAATTTGATTGGCAATCTATTGAACTATTCTGAAGTTTCAAGATTGAGTTACCACAACGACAAGGTTGATATCAATGAAGTGGTGGAAGAAGTCCTTGAATCTTTGCAACCTGTCATTGATGAAAAAAATGTTGAAATACGAAAAATTAATGAAATGCCCCGCATTGTTTGTGATAGAGTGCGAACCGGTCAGATTTTTCAGAATTTGATTTCAAATAGTATGAAATACAATGATAGTGAGAACCCTGTTATAGAGATTGGTTGCAAAGGTATTGGAGAAAATCCAAAGTTTCAGGGTTCCAACGGAGCCAAATTATCCATGGACGCAAAAAGCTCCTGTGTGTTTTTTGTTCGGGACAATGGTATTGGGATCGCCAAAAAGCATCAAGATATAATTTTTAATATGTTCAAGCGCCTTCACGGCCAGAACAAACATGGTGGAGGAACGGGAGCCGGATTGGCTTTTGTGAAAAAGATTGTAGAACGACACCATGGGAAAGTGTGGGTAGAATCAATTGTGGGAGAAGGATCCACTTTTTTTTTCACACTACAAGGAGAACCTGATAATGTCACCATTTAAACCCAGCAGTTTATTGTTAATGATTGAGGATAGTGACGAAGACTACCAGATCGCTACCCGAGCATTCTCCAAAGCTGGACTGGACAATCCTATCTATCGATGTGCCGATGGGGATACCGCATTGGATTATTTGTACCAGAGGGGCAACTATAATGATTCAACAGCCTATCCTAAACCCAAAATGATAGTTTTGGATTTGAATCTTCCAGGAACTGATGGCAGGGACGTACTTAAAGAAATTAAATCAAAACGGGAACTCCGGTCCATTCCGGTAGTCGTGCTCACCAACTCTTCAAGCAAACAGGACATTCATTCCTGTTATAAATTGGGAGCTAATAGTTATATCGAAAAGCCTGTCGATATAGAGGGGTTTACCCGGGCCATCGAAAAACTAAAAGAATACTGGTTCCATATCGTTCACCTTCCCACCTCGGAAAACTGAAAAAGTGCTATTGATTAATTATCATAATAATGGCTTTTTCCTTGAGAAATTTCGAAAATTCCCCTGAGCTTTGTTTGTCTAAATTTTCTTCATCCTCCAAAAAAAAATATTAAAATCAATAATGCCCTATAGACACATAGACAATCGCGATGGCACCATCACAGATACGCAAACGGGACTGATGTGGCAGGAAGCCTACGCATATCCCGAAACGGGAAGCTATTTCACCTGGCACGAGGCCGAAGAATACGTCGCCAAATTAAATCAGGAAAAACTTGGCGGTCACACCGACTGGCGTTTGCCGAATCGGCTGGAACTGCAAAGCCTGTACGAATTGAACTATCCTTTTGAGTCGCGGGGCAAAACCTTTTATCTGCACATCGACCCCATTTACGAGTTCAGTTACGGCAGTTGTTTCTGGACCAACCAGACCAAACTATCCGCCGCCTTGGGATTCGATTACAACGGCGGCGAAATGGAATGGTACCCGAGGCATAGCGTGTCCGGCACTGCGCGGGCTGTCCGACTCAACATGAACCCATTCAAACTACTGGAATTTTTCCCCGGCAAATAGTATAAGAAGGCAGGAAGAAAAGCATTATGACCGACGACAAGATATCATCACAAATCCAGAAGGAACGTTCCAAAGCCCGCAAACTTCGCCAGACCCAATGGTGGCAGAGAAAACTCAATGACGGCGTGTGCCATTATTGCGGAGGCAAATTCGAGCGTGACCAACTCACCATGGACCACGTCCTGCCTCTGTCCCGCGGAGGCAAAAGCACCAAAGGAAACACTGTTGTGTCCTGCAAAAAGTGCAACAGCAACAAAAAATACTTCACCCCCGCCGAAATCGTACTCCGCGACCAGCTTAATAAGGATGTGTTTTTTTAATTCGTATTAAAGAAGCTTCAAACTCAAAAGCATTAATAGATTAGATTTATAAGGCCTTTATGGTCTTTTCTATACTGCACCTAAAACAGGGAGTCCTGGAATCATTTTCCCTGAAAAATCGACGTGTGTAATGTTGCGTGTTACAGTTTGGGCATGATTGAAATTATCCGGCACCGAGGTTTGAAAAGGCTTTATGAGAATGGGGAACGAAGTCGATTACGGTCTGGTATTGCAGACAAGGCGGAGATTTATTTATCAATTCTCGATACAGCAGAAGCCTTGGAAGAGCTGGATATTAGGTTTTGGACTCCATTTGCTTTTAGGGAATTTGAAAGGCTTTTGCAGTGTATATGTATCCAGGAACCACAGAATTATTATTAGATTTGAAGAAGGCAAAGCGTTTGATGTGGACTTTAGGGGATTTTCATTCAGGAGAAAAAACATGGCCATGAAAAAACCGGTTCATCCCGGTATAATCGTTAAGAATGCTATTGAGGCTTCCGGACTAAATTTTACTGAAGAGGCTAAAGGTTTGGGGATAACCCGTCCAACACTTTCCAGGTTGATTCATACCATAACTTCACTGTCTCCCGAAAATGGCCATCCGGGTTACAAAAACGTTTGGTTCAACCCCGGAACATTGGCTAAAGATGCAAATGGCTTTTGATATGGCAGGTATGAGGGAAAAAGCGGCTCATATTAAAGTTTAGCATTTTCCGGAGGTTCCGGGGGTAGTTACGGGCATAATAAAAAAGTCAAATCTTCCCAATCGCTTTTTTCTGTAAAGCTATTAGTTCTTTGATGCCTTTGTCGGCGAGGGACAGGAGGCCTTTCATTTGGGTGTCGTCGAAGGGGTCTTGTTCGGCGGTGCCCTGAATTTCTACGTATTTGCCGGAGCCGGTTTTGACGATGTTCATGTCGGTATCGGCGGTGGAGTCTTCGTCATAATCCAGATCCAGGACTTTCTTGCCTTCGAAAATGCCTACGCTTACTGCCGCAACGAAATCCTTGAGCGGGATGGTTTCGATCTTCTTTTCGGTTTTCAGCTTCTTAAGGGCCAAGGCTAAGGCCACGTAAGCGCCGGTGATGGAGGCGCATCGGGTGCCGCCATCGGCCTGGATGACATCGCAGTCTATCCACACGGTACGTTCCCCCAGTTTTTCCATATCCACTACTGTTCGCAAAGCGCGCCCGATCAGGCGCTGGATTTCCTGCGTTCTTCCGGTCACTTTTCCGCGTGACGATTCCCGCGACGTGCGGGTGTGGGTTGAGGAGGGAAGCATGGAGTATTCTGCGGTAACCCATCCTTGTTTTTTATCACGCAAAAAGGGAGGAACTCTTTCTTCGACGCTGGCGGCGCAGATGACTTTAGTGTTGCCGGCCTGGATCAGGACCGATCCGTGGGCGTGGCAGGTGAAGTTTTTGGTGATTTTAATGGGTCTGAGTTCATTGATCTTGCGGCCGCTAGGTCTTGCCATGGTGTCTCCAAAGATTTGCGTTGATAAAAGAAAGCGGTACCTTAACAACTCTTGGTTCGTTTTTCAACGGTTTCCGGTTCATAAAAGTTGATTGTTCGCTCGTTATTGCCGTAGATCTTTCGATGGTTCAACTTCATACTAAGAAACTATTCAATTGCTGAAAGTCACACTCGATTTGGAATCATGTTGTCGAAAAAAATCTTTCTCGCGATAAATATGCTACCAGAGATCCTTCTCTGGTAGCAGGATGACATTTTTGAATTTTTCATAAATTTTGGATGGTGCGTTTGCCTATACTTTGACCCAATCGCCCCTATCTCTAAACATTAACGTTTACAGGTCGCGGCGCGGGAGCGGAGCGACCTCAGCCGCACGGTTATTTAAAGGTTTACTTTGTGATCCCCCGGCGGTGGAGCGTTATTCGTCCATCCCGCCTTGAGCCTGGAGCTTCCCCCGGGCGTCGCCCGGTTGTTTTGGGTGGGGAAATGGTGTAGAATTGGGCATCCTAAACAGAGTATTTCATTCATTCCAATCAGGAAAGGTGTGTGAAATTTATGGATTCCTATTTCAATCAGGGAGTGAAACTCGTTGGGACCTTGAAAGTCAAGGGAACCGTTCATCTGGACGGGGAATTTGAGGGCAAGGTCGAATCCTCGAGCAATTTCATCGTTGGCAAATTCGGAAAATACACCGGCGAAATCCATTCTTACAATGTGACCAATATGGGGAGCATTAAAGGAAACGTGCAAGCGGCAAACAAGGTGGCGCTGATGAAAGAAAGCCATCTGGATGGAGACATCACCACCTACCAGTTGGTGATTGATGAAGGGTCGAATTTCGAAGGCAGTTGTCAGATGCTGAGCGCCCCGCCAGCCCCGGAAGCGGGCAATGAAAAGGCGATCAAGCAGGCGGCGAAGGAAGCCAAAAAAGAAGCCGTGTCCAAGGCGGCAGATTCCAATGGCAAAAAGGACGACAAGCCCAAGAAAAAAGGCTGGGGCTTCATGTCGATTCTTTTGTTACTTGGATTGGGTATCGGAGGATTCTGGTTCGCTCAATCGTCACCCAGCTTTGGACCGAAGGATTGGGTGAGCCAGGGGAACTCATTGATCAAGGCCAGCAAGTTTTCCGAGGCCGAAGCAGTTTTTTTAGAAGGACTGAAAACATCGAAGGAGAACCCTGAGATTCATATGGGGTTGGGGGAAGTCTATTTAAAGCAGGAGTCTTTCAAAAAAGCAGAGGTCCAATTCCAAAAGGCCCTGATGCTGAATCCGTCTCAAACCGACTACGGCATGAAGCTGGCTGAATCCTTGTTGGCCCAGGGTGAGAAGAAGAAAGCCGTCGGGGCCTACAGTAATGTCCTGAAGCACCAACCCGAAACCGTTCAGGCGCATTTGGCTCTGGCCCGTTTGCAGTTGGATGCGGAGCAGGCGGATCAGGCCATTGCCCATTTGCAGAAGGTGGTTGAACTGGATCCGGCACATCGCGATTCGCGCGCCAAACTCATCGATTTATACATGAAAAGCGAGCAGTGGAGCCTTGCAGAAGAGCATCTGAAAAAAGTGCTGGAAAGCGATACCAGCAACGCTCAAGTTCATTTTAAAATGGCGGAAGTCTTGTTTAAGCAGGGCAAGAAAAGGGAAGCGATTCCGGCATTTCAAAAAGCACTTGAGCGGTTTCCGCAAAATTTTCAGGCGCAGATCCGTGTTGCCGATTGGTATTTTCAGAAGGGTTTGGTTGAAGAGTCCATACAATCATACGAGATGGCGGAATCGCTGGACCCCAAAAGCGCTGTGGTACAGGCGCGGCTTGGAAAACTATATGCCGAGAAACTGGAGTTTGATAAAGCGATAGATGCTTTCCAAAAAGCGGTGGAGTTGAATCCCAACGATGGTAAAAGCTATTTTCAACTAGGAAAATTGTTTCGGGCAGATAAAAGATATGATCTGGCGGGGAAAGCTTTAATGAAAGCGGTGAAATTGATTCCCGGAGAACCCGACATTCATCAGGAGTTGGGAGCTTTTTTCATGGAAACCGGAGCGTTGGGGCAGGCTGAGAATAAATTTAAACGAGCGATGGAACTGGATCCGGAGAACCCGGACCGTGTGCTGGCTTACAGCAACCTTTTGCTTGAACAAAAAGAATTTGATAAATCCATTGAGGTGTTGAAGAAGGCCGTCGCGTCGCATGGACCTGACAGCGACCTTTATTATGGCATCTGTTCTTCCTATAGTAAAAAACGGTATTTGACCGTGGCCATCGGGCATTGCAAGAAGGCTCTTGAGCTTCGAGCCGATAATTATGAGGCAATGAACCGTTTGGCTTGGCTTTACGCCAAGAAAAAAATGAACCTGGACGACAGTTTGGAAATGTCCAAAAAAACTGTGGAAGTATTTCCCAAAGAACCCGGTTATATTGACACTCTGTCCGAAGTCTATTTCGCGCGCGGCGAGGTCAATCAGGCAGTGGAGTTCATTAAGTTAGCCATTAAGCTGGACCCCAAGGACCGGTATTACAAGAAACAATTGAATCGCTTTCAGAAGCATCATCGGGCCTCGCACTAATGTCCTAGAAAACTTTGAATCCCTTCAAAAGTATATAAGCCACGTAACAAGCCAGCAGAATCACGCCATCCCGTTTCACCAGTTTGTCTTCCAGTTTTATCAAAACCAGAAGCAAACAAGTCAGACCGGTCGTGAATAACAAATCAGGGTGAATCGGCTCGCGAATATTCAAGGGGTGGATTGCAGACGCTGTTCCGAGGACCATCAGGATATTAAAAATATTACTACCGAACACATTGCCAATGGCCATTTCGCCGTGGCCCCGTCTTGCGGCAATGACGGATGAGACGATTTCAGGCAAGCTGGTTCCGACCGCTACAATGGAAATCCCGATAAACCATTCGCTGATACCCAAAGACCTGGCGATGGCAACCCCGCCGCGCACCAAACCTTCGGCCCCCAAAATTAACAGAACCAACCCCGCCACAATGAGAAGGAATTGAACCGGCAAGCCCGCGTTGGCAAAAATTTGCATTTCCTCTTCAATTTCATGTTCCCGTTCCGCCTCGAATTCCTGTTCCTCCTTATTGGTCAGGTTTCTCCAAAGGAAAAGGGCCAGCAAGCAAAGCAAAACCATACCGTTCCAGCGGGTAAGCTGAAGGTTCCAGGTTAAAACGAGGATCAGGAAAGTCGCGATGAGCAGGGGAGGAGCCTCTGCCTTCAGGCGTCCGGGGAGCATCACCAGAGGAGCTATCATGGCCGTGATTCCCAAGACCAGGCCGACATTGGCAATATTGCTTCCAATCACGTTTCCCATTGCCAGTTCGGGCGAACCGCGAAATGCCGCCAAAACACTGACCGCAAGCTCCGGAGCGGAGGTTCCGAATCCGATCACCGTAGCGCCAATGACAAAGGGGCTCATTTTTATGGCTTTTGCGACCCGAATCGAACCGGAAACCAGCAAGTCGCCTCCATAATACAAAGCAACCAAACCGGCCAATATAAAAAACAAATTAATGATCATGAATGTTTCCTGATTAAACCCCAGTTACGGATAAGGGAAATGATTCCAATAAAATCGATTCAAACTTACTAAAACTTTATATGAGGACTCTTTGTTGTGAGCTTTTCGCCTTATTATTCCTCCTCACCCTGACCTTTTCCGCCAGGGGAGAGAGGGTACCCTTGTCAATAACTCAAGTTGATAAAATGAACGTTAACTCCAGTCAACCGGGACCCTTTTGCAGTAGTTCCAAACCTTTGTCCAGTTGGGCGTGGCTTCCGAATAAAATGATAATGTCTTCCTCCTGAAACCTAAACTCCTGTTCCGGATGGGCATGGACTTTTTGGTCGCGCACGACTGCCAGTAAGGTGACGCCACTTTTTTCGCTTATTGCAAGGTCTTTCAACATTTTTTTATTGACCCAGGAAGAGTCCAGGATATGAAAGGATTCCGTCAGACTGGCCGTCAGGTAAGTGGAGAACTTTCCCAGGGACTCTGCAGAAAAAGACACTCCACGAAACATCGCATAACCTTCCAATCTTACCAATTCAATTTGTTGTTCAATAATATTATTGGGGATGTGGTATTCCTTCAACACTCTTGAAAAAATTTCAATGGACGTTTCAAACTCTTCAGGAATGACCTGATTCGCTCCGGCGGAAGTCACCTCATCGGCCTGCGACGCGTACCGGGTGCGCACCATGACATAAATTTGTGGATTGAGTTGGCGCGCCAGTTTCACGCCCTGGGTGGTTGCAAAATAATCCGAAGTGAGGAAGACGATCATGCGCGCAGATTCAATGCCCGCGCGATGCAGATTTTCCCGCTGGGTCACGTCCCCATAGCAAGCGGACACGCCTTCAGACAAGGCCTGCTTGATTTGTTCACTGTCCTGATCGATCACGATATAGGAAATGCTCGACTCCTGCAACACCTTGGAAAGATGGCGTCCGCCCAGACCATAGCCCACGATGATAACGTGATCCTTCAAAGGCTTCTTTTCAGAAGTTTCCTCTTCTTTAGGTTCAACTGTGGCAAGTTTTGGGGCAATGATACGCGTGATTCCCAACGCCAGTGCTGAAGCATTTTGAATAATGATCGGTGAAATCAACATGCTCAAAATGGAAACGATTAAAAGCGATTGAAACAAGGATGGGGATATCAGTTGATCGCTCAATGCCATTCCGGCCATAACCAGGGAAAACTCTCCCACCTGCGACAAATTGAATCCGGTAATCAACGAGACACGAAGAGGATTTCTGATGGCCAGGGAGGCCAAGCTGGTGATAACTGTTTTAAAAAGGATCACTAACAGGGTGATGCCCAGATAAAATGGGAAGGAATGCAAGAGCTGTTGGAAATCCAAAAGCATTCCTGTGGCTATGAAAAAGATGCTCACAAAATAATCCCGGAGAGGCAAAATATCCAGGATGATTTGATAACTGTATTCCGTTTCAGCCAAAATCAATCCGGCAATGAAAGCGCCCATAGCAAGGGATAAGCCAAGGCTTTGAGAAAGCCAACCGGTGCCTAGAATCAAAAAGATGACAAACAGAGTCAGATTTTCTTTGCTTCCCATGGTACTGATAATATGCAGAGCTCTGGGAACGACCCAGCGCGAAATCAGGAAAATGGAAGCAATGGCCGCTAAAGCTTTCAGGAGAGCAAGAACCAGATCTCCCCAACCCGACTGGTCTGCCTGGGCCAACAAAGGAATGATCGCCATCGTCGGGACCACGCAAATATCCTGGAACAACAAAATGCCGATACTCAAACGGCCGTGCATGGTGTCCAGTTCCGCGGAATCTGTTAGCATCTTGATAACAATCGCAGTACTGCTGAAAGCGATTAACAGGCCGATAAACAAGCTCTGGTGGGTCGGAAATGAAGCCTCGCGGCAGATTAAAAACACCACGGCAGAGGTTAACAGTATCTGGATGCTCCCGCTACCAGCCACCCCGGCCAGGCTTTTTAAAACTTTCGAAAGTGAAAACTCCAAACCAATCACAAACAACAAAAGCACCACTCCGATTTCCGCCAGGTTATTTACCGAATCGGGATGCCCAATCCAGGAAAGCCCATTAGGGCCAATTAAAATGCCCGCCACCAAAAAGCCCATTGTGGAGGGTAACTGGATTCTATGAAACAGCAGGTTGATGGGTAGGGAGACCAATAATAAAATGGTCAAATCCTGGAAAAGACTGTAATCGTGCACGGGCAGGGAAATTTTAAAGTTTTCAGGGAAGCGGGTGTTCGAACCCCTTGTCAATAAAAGGTTTTACACCTGAAAAGTTTCTACAAAACCGGGTTTAAGGATACCACTATATTTTTTCTAAAACCCAAATAAAAACTCCCAGGCTCGAGGAATCTGGTTAATCCGGCGTCCACCCGCGACCAATCATACAGACCTGATAGTAGTTTCTGTTCTGGGTGGAATTGAGGAAACCGCTGAAGCCTCCCTTGGTGGAAGCCCATTTATCTGCTTCTTCTTTGCAGTACCGGTAGTCGCTACGCAGTTCATCGACACTTTTGTTGTCCGGGGGAATGAGTTTTGGCGCAGAGCAGGCCATGCAAGTTACCGCCATCCAATACAGAAATATTAAACGGTATGACTTGGGGAAACCAGCGCGGGTTCTTAAGGGATAAGGCTTATGAAATCGCATGGTCTGGAGAATATTTTACTCAAAGACTAAAAACGGTCGAAAAAAAAGGGTTAACCTTTTAAAGGCCAACCCCTTAATTTTTTGGTAGCGGGGGCAGGATTTGAACCTACGACCTTTGGGTTATGAGCCCAACGAGCTACCGGACTGCTCCACCCCGCAATATTATCGGAAGAATTGATACTTCTGCTCAAACTTCAGATTATCTGAAGGTATCGAACCCTGAAATAATAAATGAAATAGAAAAAACAAACGATCTTGAGGACGGATGTTTTCAGTGAAGAAAAAACATCATAACACAAATCCCCAAAATAGAAACCGTTTAATTCAAAAGAAATTAAAGGTTTGCGTTCTTTCTATCAGGATTCCTGAACGGAGAAGTCTCATTGGTCAATTCATCCAAACCTGGGAACGTCTGATCGGGATGCAGTTTCTTGGCTCTTTCCAGCAAATCTTCTTCCGTTTCCTGAATGTCTTCGTCCGGAATACAGCAGTCAACAGGACATACTTCCTGGCAGGCTTCCTCGCCATGGAAACCAACACACTCGGTACATAACTCAGGATCAATTACATAAATATCAGCATCGGTTTTGGTACCATCGTCGATAGCACCGTTTGGACATTCCGGTTCACAAACACCACAGTTAATACATTCTTCCGTAATAATGGTAGCCATAAAAATTCCTCACTAGAAAGTAATTAATGTTTTAAAAAAAATACAATATTCAAATCTTTGGTCATGCCTTGGAGTTATCGAATTTTTATCCTGAAGGATCGCAAATATCACTTCAGGAGGTCTCTACTTAATAAAAGTAAAACGGTTTTAAGTCAAGAAAAAATTTGAATCTTTAATTGTGGAAAAGCGTTTGATTTTACATTATGTTGAGACGGAGCGAGAAAGTAAAATAAAGAATTGGTTGAACCGCAAAAACACTCGAACCCGGTATAACTAAAATGTGGACCAAACGCATCCTGATTTTTGCCCCGTTAGTACTTACAGGTTTTCTTTTTCAATCTTTTTTTTGGGTGCCTACTTACGAGAACCAGGCCAAAGGAAATCCGCAAAGACTCATTCGTTATATACAAAGTTCTGGAGGAGATGCCCAGATCCTGAATTCGATTTTAAGTGCGGACTCTTCAAGTTCGGTTATCAACGACCTGGTTTTCGACGGGCTCATTGATTACGATGACCAACTGAATTTCCGTCCCCGCCTTGCTGAGAGCTGGATTCAGTACGAGGAAGCGTATTTAACCCTGAATCTCGGGATAACTCTTCACGAAACGGTTTTAGATACTCCTGAAGAGTGGTTGGCGTTTTTGAAAAAGTCCCTGGCCGAAAACGAGAAGTGGATGGGCAATATAAAATCCTGGGAACTGGTTCCGGCCCAAACTTTTAAAAGGTTATTCACCCCTCCCAAAATATCCAGAAAAGACAAAAAAAAAGAGGAAACCGGCCAGGTGCGTGAAATCAAATATACCGTGTCCATGCCACCCAGAATCAAGTTTACTCTCAAAAAAATCGACCAGGATTTTTTTAAACCCGTTTTGGATTTGATTGGAAAAAATTATGAAGAAAATTTTCATCGCGAAACTTACATTCAAACAGATACGGCGGAAGATAGAATTATCCTGAAACCTAAACTGGCAGAATGGATCCCGATTCTCGAACACAA
This sequence comes from Nitrospina sp., assembly GCA_024648695.1. Lineage (GTDB taxonomy): Bacteria > Nitrospinota > Nitrospinia > Nitrospinales > JACRGP01 > JACAVV01. The sequence goes on along the minus strand of JACAVV010000013.1, from coordinate 22,788 downwards.
TCCGGTCATTGAATTTCATTTAAGGAAAGGGGTCCTGTTTCACGATGGGCATGAATTTGATTCTGGCGACGTACTGTTTACCTACAGGGCGATCATGAACCCAAAGAACGCTTCTCCCAGGACATCAGATTATGAGCCAGTAAAATCTGCCGTTGCCCTAAGTCCGTATCGCATCCGGTTCACCTACAAGAGATTATTTTCTCCAGCAATCAATGCCTGGATGATGGGTATTTTGCCCGAACATTTATTTGACCCCGGTGTTGCTCCCGAACCTGGTTTGCCTTTGGACACTACCCCCTCTATGCGTGAAAGCGATTTCAATCGCCATCCCATTGGTACCGGACCCTTTAAATTTGCTGAGTGGAAAAGCGATGTCTATATTCGTCTGGTTTCCAACGGGAATTATTGGGATTCTCCTCCGGAGTACAAAGAGTTTGTCATGCGCATCATCCCGGATCCTCTCACTCAGGAAATGGAGTTTTATACCGGAGCGGTTGACAATTATCAGGCTATGCCTCACCAGATCGCACGTTTTAAACAGGATGAGGCGTACCAGCATTTTTCCAGTATCGGATCGTTTTATTCCTATATAGGGTATAACCTGCGCAATCCTTTGTTTGCAGATCGCAGGGTGCGCAAAGCTCTGGGAATGGCCATTGATACCGAAAAAATCATCAAATTTGTCCTTTATGGGGAAGGCGAGAGAGTCAACGGGCCTTATCCAAAGGTATCTGATTGGTACGACCCGGATGTGGCGCCGATTCCCTACGATCCTAAGGGAGCGTTAAAAATTCTGGAAGAGGTGGGGTGGAAAAAAAATGCTGACGGGTTTCTGGAGAAAGATGGGAAGGTATTCGAATTCAACTTGATCACCAATAGCGGCAATGCGGTGCGGAAAAACATATTGGCAATTGCTCAGAACAGTTGGCGCAAAATAGGAATCAAGTGCAACACGCAATTTTTTGAATGGGCGGTGTTTTTAACGGACTTTGTCAATAAAGCCAAATTCGATGCTCTGGTGCTGGGTTGGAGTATGGGATACGATCCGGATTTGTTCCAGCTATGGCACTCCAGCCAAACGGGACCGCAACAATTGAATTTTGTCGGTTATAAAAACCCGGAAGCGGATGCTTTGATTCTCAGAATCCGTAAGGAATATGACAGGAATGTACAAATTCGCCTGGCCCGGAAACTCCATCGCCTGATAGCGCGAGATCAACCTTATACCTTTCTCTATGTAGCTAAATCCACAAAAGTGCTAGATAAAAGGATAGTTATTGTTGAAAGCCAACCGGATGGGTCGGAGCAATACAAAAAGATCTATCCAACAAAAGATGGACGAATTGATTATTATTTCAACAAGTGGAAAAAGTTGGGCAAATTTCCACAAATGCTCAGTTGATACCCACTTATTTCAGCAAGCGCTTTTGTAAATAAACTTCCAAAATCCTTGTGGCGTTGCTGACAACGGCTATATCTGTCATTTTATCGCCATTGTAATCCCCGCTGGTGATCGCCAAAGGGGTTCCCCCTGTAACGTAATCCCGGGTGGGGAATTTAAATCTGCCGTCTGGTCTTCTCATCACTACAGAAAAATTACTGCTTCGCGAATTGGCAACAGCGACATCCAGAAAACGGTCTTCGTTAAAATGGCCGGCGACCAGGGCCGTAGGTCCTCCCCCGGCGGCAAAGGTTATTTTTTCTTTAAACGTCCCGTCGCCGTTGGAATAAAACAGGAACAAATTATCCCCGCCTCCTGTGGCGGTTATCAAATCTTCCAGCCCGTCGTCATTCATGTCTCTTTTGATTAATGCCAGGGGAACCAGCCCTCGGGCAAAGCGAAGGGTTTGCTGAAAAGTGCCGTCGCCGTTTCCCGTATATATCCGGATGGAACTGGAATTGGCACTGCTGACTGCCAATGCGATATCGCTTACACCGTCCCCATTAAAATCACTGGCAACTCCGGAGAGGGATCTCGACCCGGTATAATAGGTATCTCCTTTTTTAAAAGTGCCCGATCCGGTGCCCATCTTGATTTCCATTTTGTCGAAAGTCAAGGTAACCGCAAGATCGAGGTTCCCGTCCGAATCGAAGTCCTGCACAATCACCCATAAAGGCACTTTCCCGGTAGGAATTCGCTGGGCGGGCAGGAATTTGCCATTGGCGGTCCCAAGTAGCAGGGTTAAACAGTTTTCTCCCCGCGAATTTAGGACCAGGTCCTGATAAGAATCGTTGTTGAAATCTCCCGAACTCAGGGCAGTGGGTTCGGAAAACACTCTATAGGTTTGTGGAAAGCGGAATGTGCCGTCCCCTTTCCCCAAAATAATGTCAAGGCTGTGATCCTTGCTGTTGACTGAAGCGATGTCCAGTTCACCGTCGTTATTAAAGTCCTGCGAAAACAAAAACTCCGGTCCCAGTCCCACCCTGATTTCATTGGATTTGTAAAACAAATCCGGCGGACGTTCCGGCAATTTGAAATCGCATCCCCAAACCGGGGTCAGGAGAATGATTATGCTGAAAACATAAAGTGAGTGTTGCCAGGGGGAAGCTATTTCAGAAAAGGAAAATTTCACGGGCCGGGTTCCGTTGCAGGCAGTCAATGGATGTGATTTCGCTTGCTTAAAAACGCATCCTATGTAAAAATCACCGACAATATAACATAAATACTTCAACCCCTCGCCCTGGCATTTGGTCAGGGCTATTAAACTCAGGAGGAGGCACTATTGCGTACCTATCAAAGCGTCGTTATTCTTAAGCCCGATTTAGACGAACCCCAAGTCGACCAAGCCATCGAAAAAATCGGTTCCTTTATCTCCAAATTTGGCGGTGAAATCATAAAAACAGAAAAGTGGGGCAAAAAACGCCTCGCTTACCGGGTCAAAAAGAACCGGTTCGGGTACTATCTGAATATTTATCATTCCTGTGATGGCGCAAAAATCACCGAGCTGGAAAATGAATTCAAGCTTTATGATTTGCTGATTAAGTTTTTGGTCATTCGCCTGGAGCAGGATGAACTGGATTGGGCTTTGGGCAAAGGTTCCCTGGAAGAAGTGGCAGAAGGTGAATCGTCCGAAGACAATAAAGATAAAGCCGAGAAAAAGGAGCCTGAAGCGGCTAAGGAAAGTGCGCCTAAAGCTGAAAAAACCGCAGTTGCTGAATCGGATGGAGATTCCTGACAATGCCTTCTGTTAATAAAGTGATGCTTATGGGAAACCTGACACGGGATCCCGAATTGCGTTACACCCCGGGAGGAGCGGCGTTGGCCAGTTTCGGGTTGGCAGTCAATCGCAAATACAAGCAAGGGGATGAGATGAAGGAAGAAGTTTGCTTTGTCGATATCACCGTATGGGGCAAACAGGGAGAAAACTGTGCCCAGTATTTGAGTAAAGGTAGCGGTGCCTTTATTGAAGGCCGCTTGCGTCTGAATTCCTGGGAAACCAGCGACGGGCAAAAAAGAAACAAGCTCGAAGTGGTGGCGGAAAACGTCCAGTTTCTGGGACGGGCCGATTCCAGGCCAACTTCAGGCGACTCATCTTACAGTCAAAATCAAAGTCAGGGTCAGGGCCAAAGCGCTTCTTCCCAGGATGACGATATACCTTTTTAGAATGAAATCAGGTGCGCCCGGTTTGTTGTTGGGGGCGTTTGATAATTAACGAAAATACTCATTTGAGGATGCAATGACAGGATTTAAAAAGCGTTCATTTTTTTCACAAAAAATCTGCCGGTTTTGTGCGGACAAGGTCGAACGAATTTTGTTTTATGATGTAAAAACTTTAAAACCGCTCATTTCCGAGCGCGGGAAGATCGTTCCTTCTCGTATTTCCGGAAACTGTTCCAAACACCAAAGGCAATTGACCACCGCCATCAAGCGGGCCAGAAACATTGCCTTGCTACCGTTTTCTGTAGAACATTAAATTGTCTGGCAAAAATCCATTAGCGCCTTTGGTTTTTCCTCTGGCCTTTGTTTTTATTCTGGTGGCGGCCATAATGTTGTTTCCTCCGCTTGGTTTGATGCTGGGGGTGCTTGCGCCGACGCCGTTGATTTTTATTTACCTGCAAAATGGAAAGCAAATCGGCCTTATCGGTATTGGGCTTGTGTTTATTGTACTTTCCACTTTAATGGGAATGAATCAGGCTTGGGTGTTTTTGGTCGAATATGGAGTTCTGGTGTTTCTGATGGCGGAGACAATCAGGCTTCATTGGAGTATTGAAAGATCGGTCCTGTTAAGTGGGATCGGGTCGGCACTGTTATCCATTGTGCTGGTGCTGACAACCCTTTCAGGTGAGGACGGCTCACCTGTAGAGTTTTTTGAAAATCAAATAAAGGAACAGATCGGGGAATCGATCAAGAGCCTGGAGGGAGCTGGAACCAGTGCCGAGGATATACAGGCCATGAATACTTTCATGGACCAAACTTCATCCTCATTTGCTTCTGCATTCCCGGCATTTATTGTTATGGGTTCCTTGATCGTGGCTTTGCTCAATTACACCTTTGTGCGTCTGGCGTGGACCCGGATGTTTGGGGAGGCCGGTTATACTTTCGGTAAGTTTACCCGTTGGTCCATGCCCGATAACCTTATCTGGCTCTTTATCATATCTTCGTTGCTTTCGTTTGCGACCCAGGGGACTCCGAAAATTCTGGGAATGAACGTTTTTATCGTGATGGTCGTTCTCTACATGATCCAGGGATTGGCCATTGCCCTGCATTATATGGAAAGAAAAAACGTTCCCATTATTTTTAGAATCCTGTTGCTGGGTTTGGGGTTTTCGCAACCGATCCTGATTGGCATGTTTGTCGGTTTGGGCTTGTTTGACTTATGGCTGGATATCAGGAAATTAAAAGTGGTTCCGGACGAAGTATCCGAAGAATAGAATTTACAATTACAATTTAGGAGTGCATTCATCCATGCGTTTATTATTAAAAGAAGATGTCGATAACCTGGGCTCGGTAGGAGATGAAGTGGTTGTGAAAGACGGTTATGCCCGCAACTACCTGCTTCCTCAAGGCAAGGCTCTCCTGGCCAACCCTAAAAATGTAAAAGCCTTCAACCATCAAAAAGCGGTGGTTCAGCGAAAATTAAAGAAAGTAATCGCTGGCGCTGAAGAAATTGCTGGTAAAATAAAACAAGCTTCTTGTGCGGTGACCAAAAAGGTCGGCGAGACCGGAAAGTTGTATGGTTCGGTAACCTCACAGGAAATTGCCGAATTACTGAAAAAGCAGGGCGTGGAAATTGATAAACGCAAAATTCAATTGAGTGAACCCATTAAAACCCTGGGGGATCATCTGGTCCCAATTAAGCTTCACGCCCAAGTGGTTGCAGAAGTTAAGGTGACGGTTGAAAAAGAAGCCGAGCCGGAAGCTCCTGCGGAAGAAGCTGAAGCTCCTGCGGAAACCGCCGAGAGCGCAGAAGAATCCAAATAGGGTTTTTGATTCGATTGAATTGTCAGCAACCCCCACCCTTTAATCTGAAAGGGTGGTTCACGGTCCTGAATCTATTATCTCAGGAACCCGTCCAATAAAAATCCGCTAGCAGGCAAGGGTCTGGTATGTCCGATGTCCTTTCAGACTTATCTCTAAAAAAGCTTCCTCCCCACCAAAAGGAAGCGGAGCAGTGTGTGCTGGGAGCTTGTCTGAAATCCAATCAGGCCTTTGCACGGTCGCTGGAAATCCTGAGCCCGGATGATTTCTATTCCTCAACCCACCAGAGAATTTATTCTGCCATGGCGGATATGTTCGAAGTCAACGAAACCGTTGACGTTCTTACTCTCACTGACCGCCTGCAAAAAAAAGATAGCCTGGAAGCTTGCGGCGGCATGGAATACCTGCTGGAACTGGAAGAAAAAGTTCCCACCGCTGAGGCCGTTAGCCATCACTCCAAAATCGTTCGCGAAAAAAAGGTTCTGCGGGATTTAATCGCCACCGCTACCGAAATCGTCACGCAAAGCTATGAAGCTTTTGAGGATGTAGAGACTATTCTGGATCAGGCCGAGCAGGCGATATTTGAGATTTCTGAAAAGCGCACCCGGCGCAGTTATTTTCCAATCAACGAAATTGTAAAAAAGAGCTTTCAATATATAGAGGAGTTATTTGAAAAGCCGGGGATGATCACCGGAGTCGAAACCGGATTCACCGACCTTGACCATATGACCTCCGGATTTCAACCTTCCGACCTTATTATTTTGGCCGCGCGCCCAAGTATGGGGAAAACCAGTTTTGCGCTCGATATCGCCCGGTTTGCCGCCATGCAAAGAAAAGTGGCGACGGCGGTATTCAGTCTGGAAATGGCAAAGGAACAACTGGCTTTGCGAATGCTGTGTGCCGAAGCGAAGGTAAATTCTACCAAGTTGCGTACCGGTTACCTGTCCAAAGAAGATTGGCCGCGCTTGACCACGGCGGCGGGCCGGATTTCCGAAGCGCCTATTTTTATCGATGATTCACCTGCGCTTACGGCCCTGGATGTCCGGGCGCGAACGCGAAGATTGAAGGCGGAACATGATATCGGTTTGGTGATTATTGATTATTTGCAACTCATGCACGCCAGGGGTAAAACCGAGAGCCGGCAATTGGAAATCTCGGAAATTTCAAGATCCTTGAAAGCTCTGGCGAAAGAAATCAATGTGCCCGTTATGGCTCTGTCCCAACTTAGCCGAGGTGTTGAAAGCCGGACCGACAAAAGGCCGCTGTTATCCGATTTGCGTGAATCGGGCGCGATTGAGCAGGATGCCGATGTGGTGGCTTTTATCTACCGCGATGAAGTGTACAACCCGGAAACCGCCGAACCCGGTGTTGCGGAATTGTTGATTCGAAAACAGCGTAATGGTCCCATTGGCGACGTCAAGCTAACCTTTATTCACGAGTTCACCCGGTTTACCAACCATTCAGACGAAGCCTTGCCCGGTGGTGTTCCTAATGAAGCCCCTTCGGGAGATGTTCCCTTTTAGCAGTTCTCAATTCAGGTATCCAACAATGAAAAATAATGTGGTGTCACATCCCGCGTTTAAAAGGATCGGGACCGCTTTAGCATTTTGTGTGGTTTTTTTTCTGGTGGCGTCTATGGGCGTGGCGCAGGATTTTGGTGCGCACCAGGGCTTTCCTGCCATGTCCGACCGGCAAATGGCGGATTTTCATCTCTTTCAAAAATCATATAAGAAAGCCGCCGAGTCCTACACCCGGTTGATTAATCAGGGAAACGACAAGGGAATGGTGTTTCGTGGTCTGGTGAAATCCTATTATGGAATGGAGTTTTTGGCCGGGGCGGAGGCTTTTATTGAAAATTATCTAATTGCCCATCCGGACTCTTCCAGCGCCTTATATGCATTAGGTTATTGTTTTTATTTAAGCAAGATGTATGAACCCGCCAAAGAATACTTTAAAAAGGCGATTGTAGCAGACCCCAAAAACGCTCTGGCCTTGAACAACTTGGGGGCGGTGTTGTCTCATCACAAAGATTACTCAGAAGCGGTGAGCAAAATCAAACAAGCCATTGAGATGGATCCTGCCGGAACCTTTTACTATGAGAATTTGAAAATAGTTTACCGCGAAATGGGAGAAGCTCTTAAATTTCAACAGGAGTTTGAAGATTCCCTTAAAAACGGAAAGGTCAGGCAAGCGAAAGGCTATGGCAACGCTTTGGCCCGGAGTTTGAGACAGGAAAGCTTTCGGCTTTATAGTCAGGGCAAATTGCAGGAAACCATTGAAAATTGGGAACGACTCGTTGAAATCTACCAAAAAATCAACAATCAAAGCGGCGAAGTCTCCGGACTGTTCAGTTTAGCCATCCTGCATGAAGAGCAGGGGGATCAGGCCAAAGCCAATGAATATTACCGGAAAGTGCTGGAAATCAATCCTCAGCATATCCAGGCGAGAGAGAGGATGAAAGGCGTTCAATGAAATAAACTGAAAGTTTACGTAATTTTTAGGCCTGGGTTTTAACGTAATACATTGTGACACGAGTGTGACAAATAGAAATAACTCTTGACAAAATAGTAGCTTAGGAGATAGGATTTTCCTGTGAATGACTATTGGATTTAATCATCCTAGGAGGGGTTGTGCAAAAGAAATATTACACAATGGTGGTTTTTCCAGGTTCAGGATCTCCGAAAAACATCCGTTTATCCAAATGGTTAGTCAAGGTCGCCGTTTTGGGCCTTATTTTGCTCTTGGCCGGTTTGGGCGGATCCTCTTACTATTTTTCGAACCAATATTTTCATTTATTGGATGGCCAAGCGGAACTTAGTAAGATTAAGCGGGAATCCAAGATCCAGAAAGTTCAATTAGAGAAGTTTTCGCACCGAATCAAGAATTTTGAAACTGAAATGGCCCGGCTGGAGCGGTTTGAAAAGAAGCTACGGGTTATTACAGCCTTGGAAAATTCTCCCAAATCCATGGAAAAGAGCCTTGGGCTTGGCGGGCCATACGGCCTTTCTTCTCAAAGTTTTTCTACATCAATGGATGCAGGGACACGGTCCATTCTGGATCGTTTGAACGGTGATTTGGGAAATTTGGACAATCAGGCCCAAATGCAACTTATCAGTTTTCAGGAACTGGATGAGTTTTTTAAGAATCAGGAATCCTTTTTATCCTCAACGCCTTCGATTTGGCCAACTAAAGGATGGGTCACGTCAAAATTTGGCTATCGCAAGTCGCCCTTCACAGGTATGAAGGAACGCCATGAAGGATGGGACATTGCGGCACGGTCGGGCACTCCGGTTCGAGCCACAGCTAATGGTGTGGTTAAATTGGCAGGAAAGGATTATGGATATGGAAACCTGGTTGAAATCGATCATGGTTATAATATTGTCACCCGCTACGGTCACAATTCCAAGCATGCGGTAAAAGTTGGGGATCGTGTAAAACGTGGTCAGGTGGTGGCTTATGTAGGAAGCACCGGTAGAAGTACGGGACCTCACCTCCATTATGAGGTTTTGGTCAATGGAATCCCGGTCAACCCGAAAAACTATATCCTGGAGGATTGATCCAGTTTTCAGGCTTCTATTTTAATGTGGAAACCTGATTCCTTCCCGTGTATCCTGTTCGGATAAATCAACACTTGGGGAAAGCCAGGAAACTTGTTTGAATAAAAAACGCCTTTAATTATTTACCAAAATTCCGGCCCTGAATGCAGGGCCGGACGCCTTTGTTTGGGGGATAAATAATCAAAGGCTTTTTGTTTGTTTGGATGGAATTTCACTGGTAATCTACCTATCCCTTTTATACTCCAGGACTTCATTAACTTCAGGCAACTGGAGTGGCTCTGTACAATTATTTAATGCATTGTAATCCCGGTGAAACGGGGGAATAAAATAATCCCAATTGAGAATGAGTGTGCCTTTTGCCTTGCTGAGACCTTACGTATTTTGGTCATTGAAGAATAAGCGAATTGGTAAAATGGGAAACTCGAAATAATCATTGAAATGATCAAACCATAGGTTGGCTATGTTTGGAATCGTTAAAAAATTTTTTGGCACCCGCAATGACCGGGAATTAAAACGCATTCAGGAATATGTGGACCAGGTCAACGAATTGGAAGCATCCGTTAAAGACTTGAGCGATGAGCAATTGCAGGCCAAGACCGCGGAATTTAAGGAATCCTTTAAAAATGGGACTTCTTTGGATGAACTTTTACCTATGGCTTTTGCAACCGTTCGCGAAGCCAGTGTCAGAACGCTTAAGATGCGACATTTCGACGTTCAGTTGATAGGTGGAGTGGTTTTACATGAAGGCAAAATCGCAGAAATGAAAACCGGTGAAGGTAAAACCCTGATGGCGACTCTCCCTGTGTATTTGAACGCGATTTCCGGAAAGGGAGTCCATGTCGTCACGGTTAATGAATACCTTGCGCGACGTGATGCGGATTGGATGGGAACGATCTATAAGTTTTTGGGCTTAACGGTGGGTAATATTTACCACGATATGACTGAAGAGGAGAGAAAGGAAGCCTATGCCTGCGATGTGACATATGGAACCAACAACGAGTTTGGTTTTGATTACCTTCGCGACAATATGAAGTTTTCGCAAGAGCAATTTGTTCAACGCGAATTGAACTTTGCGATTGTGGATGAGGTTGACAGCATTCTGATCGACGAAGCACGTACGCCTTTGATCATTTCCGGTCCTGCCGAGGAGTCGACAGATAAATATTATACGGTCAACGCCATCATTCCCAAACTCAACAAAAAAGAGCATTGCCTGATGGATGAAAAAGCAAAAACCGTGGTGCTTACTGATGAAGGAGTGGCCAAGGTAGAGAGTTTGCTGAATGTGGAAAATTTGTATGATCCATCCAATATTGAAATCCTTCATCATGTCAACCAGGCCCTGATGGCGCACATGATGAAGAAAAACGAGGTGGACTATGTGGTCAAGGATGGGCAGGTGGTTATCATCGATGAGTTTACAGGAAGGATGATGACCGGCAGGCGCTACAGTGATGGCTTGCATCAGGCGCTTGAGGCAAAAGAAGGTGTAACCATTGAAAACGAAAACCAGACCCTGGCCAGCATCACTTTCCAGAACTATTTTCGAATGTATAACAAGCTGGGAGGGATGACAGGTACCGCCGACACAGAAGCGGCGGAGTTTCAATCCACCTATGGCCTGGAAGTGGTCGTGGTTCCCACCAATATGAATATGATTCGTGAGGATTTTCCGGATGTCATATACCGAACGGAGAAAGAAAAGTTCGATGCTGTTATGGAAGAGATCCGGGAGATTCATGCGACAGGGCAACCGATACTGGTGGGCACCATTTCTATTGAAACTTCTGAAAAGTTGAGCCGGCATTTAAAAAAATTCGGAATCAAACACAATGTCCTCAACGCCAAACATCATGAAAAAGAAGCTGAGATCATTGCCCAGGCGGGCCAAAAAGGTGCAGTGACCATTGCGACCAATATGGCCGGCCGCGGTACCGATATCGTGTTGGGAGAGGGGGTTCCAGATTTGGGTGGATTGCATATTCTAGGAACCGAGCGTCATGAATCAAGGCGCATCGACAATCAGTTGCGTGGTCGTTCCGGACGGCAGGGTGATCCAGGATCGTCCCGCTTCTTCCTGTCTCTGGAAGACGATTTACTCCGGATTTTCGGTTCCGACAAGATATCCGGGTTGATGGCCCGATTGGGCATGGATGAAGGCCAGCCAATCGAACATAACATGGTTTCAAAGGCAGTAGCCAATGCGCAATCCAAAGTCGAGGCCCATCATTTCGATATTCGTAAACACCTTCTGGAGTTTGATGACGTCATGAACCGCCAGCGCGAGGTGATCTACGCCATGCGCCGGGAAATTTTATCCGGTGAAAACCAGAAGGACATGCTGTTGGAAATGGCCGATGAGGTGCTTGGAGAAAAGTTACATGATGTGTGCCACGAAAAAGTTTATCCCGAGGAATGGGACATCGATGAGCTGAATGATTTTCTGGAAAGGCAGTTTTCGGGCATTCGTATCCAAAAGGTTGATGACAAGGAATTGGTGGTCAATGATAAAGCACCATTGGAACTGGAACATTGTAACCGCGATCAGTTGCACGACACCATTTTGGATGAAATCGAGCGCATTTTGAACGAAAAAGAAGCCGAGATTGGTAGCGAAACGTTTCAGGGTGTAGGTAAGATGATCCTGTTGCAGGTTTTGGACAATTTATGGAAAGACCATCTCCTGGCTATGGACCACCTCAAGGAGGGAATTGGACTCCGTGGTTATGCTCAAAAGAATCCTCTCACTGAATACAAGAAGGAAGGGTTCGAAATGTTTCAGCAGATGACCCACCGTATTCGCGAGGAAACCACCGAATTTATTTTCAGAATCAAGGTAGAGCGGGAGTTGGCTCAAGTGGAGGAAACCGTTCCTAGCCAACCACAATTTATCGAACATCGGGGAGAATCAGGAGAAAGCTCCAAACCGGCTACCGTTAGACGCGAAGAAAAGAAAGTGGGAAGAAATGATCCCTGCCCTTGTGGAAGCGGCAAGAAATATAAAAAATGTCATGGGAGTTCCTGAACCCTGGGTCAGGAATGTTCCATGGACTCCTGGCATTCGATACAATAGGGGGTCAGGGGCATGATTTGCAGTCGTTTAGCAGAAATATTTTTTCCACAGCTTTCGCAAATTCCGTAAGTTTCGTTGGAGATTCGAAATAGAGCTTCGTCGATCAAACGCAACTCATTGCGGTCGCGGCTTGCCAATTGAAACACCATTTCCCGCCCCTCCAGACTGGAGGCCAGATCAATTTCATTTGAAAAGTTCAATTCGCTCAAACTGCGTTCCATTTCCTGGGACGAAGCCAGCATTTCAAAAAGCTCCCGGCGGCTATTGAGCAGTTTGTTCCGTATCTTCTCGATTGCCGGGTCCATTTTTTTTTGAGGCTTTGTTGATTTTACGGCCGGTTTAACTTGTTTTTTGACCGATTTGGCAGGAACCGTTTTCTTTTTGCTTTTGACCGTGGTTTTTGTTGTTTTAACCTTTGCCTTGACCGCTTTTTTCTTTACTGCTTTTTGTTTGGTTTTTGGTGCGGTCTTTTTGGTTTTTGAAACAACTTTCTTTTTAGAGGGTGCGGCTTTTTTTGCCTTCGCTTTAACCGCTTTTTTGGCAGTAACCTTTTTAGTCGTCTTGGCTTTGGGTCGTGCCGGTTTTGCAGATACCTTTTTTACCGACTTGACTTTGGAAGCGGATTTTTTTGTGGCCGGTTTTTTGGGAGTGGCTTTTTTGGCCTTTGGTTTGCTAACCGATTGAATCTTTTTGGGGGCAGATTTGGAAGCTTTGGCCTTCTTTTTTGATGAAACTTTTTTTTTGGTCACCCTCTGTTCTCCTGATTTTTTAGAATTCTTTAGGATTGCTTTAACTGAATTCTAAAAATCTCCCAATGTTTGAGGTATAAAGTTAAACCCCAACCAATGGCCTAAAACGCAATTCCTGGACCCCAGGAATCTGCATTAAATATATGATTTGCTGTATTAAAGGTGTCTAAAATGTTGAAAATACTAAATATTATTTATATTAAATTAGATAAGATAAAAAAAGTGTCTATTCAAAAAATTTCGGGGAACATTAACACTTGATGACAAAAAGTGCAAGTTTTATTTGTTTAAAGGAAAAGAATGAAACTCCAAAGGACTAACAATCCAAGTTCTTATAAGTGGATTTCTTAGTGCCGATAGGTTTATTTTTCAATTTATTTCATAATCCACTACCACGGAACTGGTGTACAATTCTTTCAAAATAGCCACAACCGGGAGGTGATTGGGGTGTTTCGCGTAGACCTCTAACCCCTCTTTATTGTCGAAGTGGGTGGTTAAAACGATATCAAAACTTCTTTCAGATCCTTTATAATCAATTCCCACTTCCATAAAGCGCAGGGTTTCTATATTGCCCTCAAGGCTTTTCAATGCCCGAATTGCTTTTTCCATGTTTTCGGGAGTTTTTTCTTTCAATTTGAACATCACTATATGTTTGACCATGAATGGATACCCTCAAAATAATCAAGATAAAGGTTAATTTTTTCTGGAAATTTTACCGGGAAACTTTTTATTGGAAAAATGTTAAAGACGGCGGCAGAATACCATCTTGAAAAGGCTGTGTCCACATTGAGTCCAGGGAAGGGAAGGATGGTCTGTCAGCTTGTGAACGAATCTTATTTAAGAAGGTGGTCTGGTTAAATGTCCTGGTGGGTTGGAGCAGGTTTGGGTTTCCTTCGGGGAGGTCCCTTAGGAGCCATTGTAGGTGGAGCGATTGAACATTTTGCGTCCAAAAAATGGGCAAAGGTATTCAATAAAAATCTTCCGGGACTGAAAAACAGGCCTATGTTTGTATTTTCGCTGGTTGCTTTATTAAGCCGAATCGCTAAATCTAAAGGGGGGGTGACGTCCCTGGAATCGAATATCATTTTTCGATTCCTGGAGAAAAACCTTGGAGTGAAGGAAGATGGCTCCCAACAAATTTCAACTATTATTCGCGAAACACAAAGAGTGAATCCGGCAATTGAGCCCCTGGTAACCCAATATCGCCAAGCCAGTGGAAATTTGTACCTCATCCTGTTATTGGGGCTTGCTTACCAGGTTGCACTGGTAGGAACATCAGAAACCCGCTTAAATGAAGATTTGCAAAAAGACCTGAAAACGTTGTCCGATGCGCTGGGGGTTTCTTATGATGATCATAACCGAATACGCGACAAATACGGTTTGTTCCTCCTGAAAACGCCCTATAGTGTCCTGGGCCTGACTTCATCGGCCTCTGATACGGAAATACGTAAGGCCTACCGCCAATTGGCAAGAGAATATCATCCGGACACCGTTTCCCATTTGGGAGCGGATCTTGCTGAACAGGCCCACGTGAAATTTTTGGAAATTCAATCGGCTTATCGCGAACTGGAAAAAAAACGGGGGTTGTAGGGTATTATCCAGATTGCTGATTACCCGGCGTCCTGGTTACCATTGTTTTTTATTTCGCGAACAATGATGGAGTTGATTTTTCGCTTACTTGTATCTTTTACAGTGAGCCGATAGCCTTCCACCGTTACCTGTTCACCGGGGGAGGGAATTTTTTCCAGCTTTTCAATGATCAAGCCCCCTAACGTTTCGTAGTCTCCCTTGGGAAGATTTAATCCCAGATCCTCATTGATCGAATCAATCCCCATTTCCCCATCAATCAAATAGCCCCCATCAGAGTAAGGTTTATAGAGTTTCTCAGGTTTATCAAACTCGTCTTCAATTTCTCCAACGATTTCCTCAAGCACATCCTCAATGGTGATAATGCCGATACATCCCCCATACTCATCCACGACAATTGCCATGTGCAGTCCCCTTTTTTGAAGGCCCTTTAGCAGGCCGTCAATCTTTTTGTTGGGAGGGACGTAATAGGCCGGTCGAATGAGGTTGGTGATGGGTGTGTTATCGATCGGAAGGTTGATTAAATCGAAGGTGTTCAATATACCGGTCATATTGAACATACGTTCATGGAAAACCGGGAGCCGGGAATACTCGGAAGAGTTGGCCAGTTCATGTGATTCTTCGAGAGTGGCTGTGTCTTTGATGGCCACCACCTGGACCAGGGGCACCATGCATTGCTCGACGGTGATTTCACCAAAATTGAAAATTTTATGAATGATCTTGCGTTCGACCACTCCCAGATCAGTAGATTGGGAACCGGGTCCCACCACCTGTTGAATCTGGTCTCTGCTGAACAGGGGGTTTTTGTACTCTGTCAGACCCTTGAAAGGTTTCAGGAGCAATTCGGTGAAAAATCCAAAAACTTTTAACACCGGAGTAAAAATTTTACAGAAGAAATTTAGCGGGTGAACTAAGACCAGGATTGTGGAATTGGCCCGGTTGCTTACAATCAATTTGGGGACAATTTCTCCTCCGAAAAGAATGATCGGCGATAAAATCAGGGTGGCGTACATATCCCCTTTTTCAGCGAACTGATTCACCATGAACGCCGCAAATAATGAAGTGCTGGTAACGACGGCAAGATTGGTTCCAAGAGAGGTTGTGGAAAAAATCCGTTCCGGATTTTTTAAAAGTTCCTGGACTTTTTGAGCGGAGGTATTGCCCTCATCGGCTTTTTTTTGAATGTTCACCCGGTTGAGTGAAATGACGGCAAGCTCGGTGCCGGAGAAAAATGCTTCAAATAAAATACAAATACCCACCCAAAGCAATGTGGAACCAAGATCCATCAGCTTGGAACCTCTTCGTTAGGTTTTGGTACTTCCGACGGAGCCTCATGGTTCAGCAACGATAATTGCACGGCCATGATACGCGGCCCTTTCATTTTTTGGATCTGGAATTTAAAATTTCCATGAGTTGCCGTTTCGCCAAACCGGGGAACCCTTCCAAACAGGTCGAACACAAAGCCGCCTACCGTATCAAAATCCTTTTCTGGCAACTCCGAACTGAATTGGCTGTTGAACTCCGAAAGACTGCATTTTGATGAGAGGTTATAGGTGGTGCTGTTAACTTGAGTGATGTTATCTGACTCCATTCGCATTTCGCTGTCAATTTCCCCAACCAGCTCTTCGACGATATCTTCGAGAGTGACCAGACCGGAAACGCTTCCATATTCATCCAAAACAATGGCTAAATGCTTCTTTTGTTTTTTGAATTCATCCAGAAGTTCTTTGATTTTTTTGGACTCTGGAATGAAGAGGGCAGGGTGCAATATACTTTTTAATTTAAACTTTTCCCTGGGCAGGTTCTTGTGGCGGTTCAGATCCTTGGTGTACAAAATTCCGGCAATGGATTCTCCATCCTGGTCGATTACGGGGACGCGGGAGTAAAAATTCTTCATTATCTGTGGCAAAATTTCTTCCATTTCTTCCTCGGCAGAAATGGTAAACATGTCAATTTTAGGAGTCATGATTTCACCCGCCGTAGTGTCTCCGAATTCGATGACATTATGGATCATTTCACGCTCTTCTGCATGTAACACCCCTTCACCCTCGCCAAGTTCTACAAGGGTGCGGAACTCCTGTTCCGTCATGCCATATTTGATGGGAGCCGTAGTGTTGATTCCCAATAGGGTAATAAGAGAGCCGGCAATGCGACTGAACAACCTTTGGATGGGCTGGACCACTCTGGAAAAAATGTGGAGCGGAAAGGCAGAGGACAGGGCGTAGGACTCGGAAAACTTCAAGGCCAATGTCTTTGGCACAATTTCGCCAAATAACAGGATCAAAAAAGTTCCCAGGCCGATGGCAATAGCAACCCCGGAGTTTCCAAAAATCTTTAATGCAATGGAGGTTGTTACCGCCGCCACAGCGACATTGACCACCTCGTTGCCAATATAAATTGTAATCAGGAGGTCTTTGGGGTGCGCTAAAAGATCATTCACCAGTAAACCGCGACGCCCCTGAGACTCTTTTAAGGAGTTGAGCTGAATTGAGCTCAAAGAGAAAAAGGCCGCTTCGCAGGCCGCAAAAAAAGCGGATAAAACCAACAAGACAAATAATATGATCAGACGGGGTAAAAATGACTCGTCCAAGGTATTTAAGTAACCCCCGAGAATGCTGGGACCAGTTTCACGACTTTATTCATAATTAAAAGTTCATTCCTAGAAGGAGAAATGAATGGATCTTATTTAAAATGGTCAAAACCCTTTATGGAATTGATATTCACTTCGCGGTCATTTTCCCCGACCAGGGTCAGCTTTTTCGGCGAAGCCAACATAACCCCTATTTGTGAAACCGAAACCTCAGCTTTTTGGAAATGTCTTAATACTTTTTTAGCATCTTTGGAAGGGCTTGTAAATAGCAATTCATAATCTTCTCCTCCCCCCAAAATGTAACTCATTGGGTTCAAATTATTGGATCTGCATACTTTACGGAGTGCAGGTGAAGAAGGCAACTCTTGTTCCCACAGTTGGGCGCCCAGAGAATTGGCTTTGCAGATATGGCCCAAATCTTGCGCCAGGCCGTCACTGATATCAATCATGGATGTAATTTTTACGTTACAGGAGACCAATTCCCGGGCCAGATTGACCCTGGGTTCGGGTTGAGTGTGCTTTCGAATCAATTGGGCTCTGGCCGTTTTACTCGCGATCCAGGATTTGCCGGGAGTTTGCAATAATTCCAAACCCAGGGCAGAGTCGCCAAGGTCCCCGCTGACGAAAAGGGCGTCATCTTCTTGCGCCCCCTTTCGGCAAAAAAACTTTTTGGAGGAGACCTCGCCAATGAGCGTCACATTGATGAATAAATCGTTTAAGGACCGGGTGGTATCGCCTCCTGCCAGTTCCACCTCATATTTCCCTGCCAAATCATGAAACCCTTTTGAAAACGAGTCCAGAAACGTTACGTCACAATGCGTCGGGATGCCCAGGGACAAAAATGCGAATCGGGGCACTCCCCCCATGGCGGCAATATCACTGAGATTGACTGCGAGGGACTTCCACCCCAACTGGTAGGGGGTGATGGTGGATAAATTAAAATGAATATGTTCAATCAAGGCATCGGTAGTGACGACCTGCCTTTTACCTGGCGATGGTTTGAAAACAGCGCAATCGTCGCCAATTCCAATGTCCAGTTTCGAATTGGGGAAGCCGTTCCGTTTTGTCAAACGGTCAATGAGGCCAAATTCTCCTATGCGCTTCAAATCCATTTTGGAGTTTTATTGTCGGGTGACCGGTCTAGCGTCCCTGGAACAGGTTTTGTGCAAATTCGTCGATATCAAAAGCCTTATCGATTTGTAGCTTTATTTTATCACCTTCCTTCATACCCGCTTCCTTAAATTGAGTCAAAAACACGGTGAATTCTATGTGATCCTCAGTTTCCGGAAGCCAAATGGTCAGGTTGCGGTACTGGTCGGCTTTATTCGGGGGACAAGAGACTTCTGTGATTTCTCCTTCCATAACGATCATATCAGGATTCCTTTAAATGGAGTGAATTTTTAGTTCGGAGGGTGATTGAAGCCCCCGGGTTAAACAAATTGCTGAAAATTTTATACTGAATTCAGGCTGAACAGCTTACCTGTATCCCGGTCAAGGATTCCGGGGTGTCGGCAGAATAAAACTCGGGATCGATGCCATGTTTTTCAAACAGGTCAAGTTGGTCCTTGAAAGGATTTTGTAGCAGAATTCTCAGCCGTTCGATCTCGCTAAAATCAGATTCCTTGAGGGCTTTATCGATAGCCCTCTGGGCAAGGTAGTTTCTTAAAATAAACTTTGGATTGGCATTATCCATACGTTGTTTTCGTTCTTCATCGTCCGGTTCTTCCCGGTTAATCAACTTCCTGTAATGTTTGAACCAGGGAGCCCAGTCGCTCGAAGAAACCTCTCCCGCTGAAAAACTTCCGGAATCTTTTGAAGGAAAATCAGACAGATTCCTCATAAAATTACTGTAATCCAGTTTCGCGGAAAAAAGCAGATTGAACATGTTTCGCACCAGTTCGCGAAACTCTTCGTCGGTGATAGCGAGACCCATTTTTTCAGCCATCAGGAGGCGGTAATATTGATTGAAGCGCGGTTGAAATTCATCAAGATCGCTATTAATGTCCTCTGGAGCGATCAAATGCCTTAAGGTCACACCCAGTTTGCTGAGGTTCCAGTAAGCGATTTCAGCCTGCCTGAAAAACGAATAGCGACCATGGGTGTCTGAATGATTGGGAATGAATTGCGGATTATATATATCCATGAACCCAAAGGGGCCGTAATCAAAGGTTAGGCCAAGAATGGACATATTATCAGTGTTCATCACCCCATGACCAAAACCCACCGCCTGCCATTGTGAGATGGTCCGGGCTGTGCAATCGATGATTTCCCTGAATGTTAAACGGTATTTATCCGTCTCATGGATAAAATCAGGAAAATACTGCTGAATCACAAAATCCATCAGCGCCGTCACTTTATGAGGGCGTTGGGTATGATAGAAGTATTCAAAGCTTCCAAAACGTATATGGGACGGAGACAATCGCACCAACACTGCCGCCAGCTCCGGCATTTCGCGGTAAATTAAATCTCTTATACCCACGATAGCCAACGACCGGGTGGTAGGTATTCCCAGGCCATACATCGCTTCCCCACACAGGTATTCCCTGATGGATGAACGCAAAGTCGCACGGCCATCGAATCCGCGGGCAAACCGTGTAGGACCCGCTCCCTTAAGGTAAAGGTCCCAGCTTTGCCCGGCCTCGTTAATCACTTCACCTAACAGGATGCCTCGTCCATCTCCCAGTTGGGGATTATAAACCCCAAACTGATAGCCGGAATACACCATCGCCAGGGGATCGGATTTCGCGGGAATCTGGTTTCCGGCAAAAGTTTCAATGAAATCCTTTGATTCCGCCTGCTCCGGGGACAAATCCAGTAAACGTGCTCCTTCCGGATTGAAACTGACTAAATAGGGTTCGGTAGCGGTGTCAGGATTCTTTCTTTGAAAGAAGTCTTCTCCCAATTCGGAGAATTTATTCACAATATTCAGTTCGTCAAGAGCATTCATAAGGTGGAAGGTGTTTTCCCAATGTCCGGAAAGTAAACCTGTATTCAGGCAGATGATATATAAGAATAAGGATGTTCAAACCGTGGTAATAGTTTCGTTTGAACTTCACATTCTTATAATAATGACTGGAAGGATATTAAAAAGACTGATTTATCCTGGTAGAGTTTTGGTGAAAAGATGAAGCCTAAAAAAATAACGGAGCCGAGTCCCTTGATCTGGACCCAACTCCGTTATAAATCTGTAACAGGATCATTCCAGGTTTTGGACGAGCCAGATATGGTAATTTTCCGCTTTGGTGTGGTGCCAGAAAATGGCATTGATGTTGAAATGAACCAGCCAGGCTCCGGCATCCCCCTGCTGGCATATTTTTTTCTGATACCGGTCTTCAATTTCAGTGATGTCCGCACAGGTTGTGGAAGTCCAGTAATAATGTCCCACTCCATCATCAAAAAGGGGATTGATCCAGGACTTTTTTCCACTGGCATTCAGAACGCGTTTATCATAAACCAATGTCTTCAACTCTGCCAGTTTGGGCAGACGCCATCCGGATTTACCCGCGACGGTAGCAGTTTCGGCATACTTTTTAGCATCTTTCAGGGAAACTTTGTTCAAAATGCCTTTTTTGATCCAAAGCAGTTTATTGGCCGTATCGGTAATCGTTCCATCTTTATTATCAACAAAGTTGGGTGTGGCTAATTCTTCCAGTTTTTTTACGGAAACTTTTTTACACTCCACTAATTTGGGGCCTGCATTGGGACACTTGTCCAGAATGGCAAAATGATTGAGCTTGCCCAGCATTTGGCAAATTTCGGATTGAGAACATTCAGCGAACGCTCCACTGGGAATGAAAATAAGTAATAACAAAGCGAGCAAGGCCGATGGCATATTTTTCTCCTTAATTGTATTATCCAGGTTTTAAGTGAAAATTATTATTTTTAGGAGCCTTCGAAATCCTGATACTACCAAAATATTTTATTTAAGCTTACTATATTTGAAGCCTCACCTGCAATCATGTTTCCTGAAAGGGGTAAGGTTGCGTTTAATATCTTTCAACTCAATGGAGGTCTTTTACCCAACCCCGGTTATGGATCAATGCCTTTGAGTTTGGGAAACAGAAAATCTAAACCGCTCCCTCCCGGAGAAAGGGTTAAAACTATCTGATTCCTTACCCTTACGACCGGAGGTTAACCTATTAAATTATCCAAAGTTTGAAAAGCTTCCAGGCTTTTTAAAGGTAAAAACAATTCCGCACTGGCGATGGAATTAGTCGAGGGGTCAGGATTGATGTTTATCAGTTGGGTGCCGGATTGCTTTAACTGCAGGGCGATGTAATCATTGGTGGGTACCATCCCGGAACTTCCCACAAGGATTGCAAGATCAATGGGAAATTGCAGGAACCGTTTGAAGTTACGGTCTTGTTCGGAGTGCCCCACATATTCCCCGTCTCCGAACATCAGGATGTGGGGACGGGCAATGCTTCCGCAATGCGGACACAAAGGATAATCCGAAGCCATCATGGTGTCGTGGTTCAGTTCGCAAAGGGGAACCGTGGTATCGTCCCAAAACTCGTAACAGCATGCATCCAGGCATTGCAAACGCCACATGGATCCGTGGACTTCCTTCACGCTGTCCGGGTTGCAACCTGAGAGAAGGTGAAAGCCATCAGTATTGGTGGTATGTATAAACCCCTCCTGTGCAAATTCCGCAATCCACCGGTTGAGAATATGATAACCCTCGTGCGGCTGGTTTTCGTGTGCATTCCTTCTTCGCCACTCGTAAAACGCCCAGGCATGGGGGAGTTCGTTGCGAAAGGCCCAGGGACTTGCCAGATCCTGCGCTTCCAAACCTTTTTCCTTGAATGGAGGAAAGTTCCGCCAATAACCGTCTTTGTCCCGAAACGTGGGAATGTTGGAGTCGGCGCTCATTCCTGCACTGGTAAGGAACAAAATCCGGCCCGCTTCTGATATCAGTTCCGCCGACCTTTTTAACAGCTCTTCAGTGTCCATCCCATTCCTTAAAAAACTGGTTTAAATACTGCTCCATGAACTGGTGGCGTTCTTCCGCCATGGCCTTACCGGTGGTTGTATTCATACGATCCTTCAGTAGAAGGAGCTTTTCGTAAAAATGATTGATCGAATGCCCCTTGTTGCTTTTATACTTTTCAAACGAATCGTGCAGTTCGGGTGGCTGATCGGGATGGTAAATCAACCGGTTGTGGTGTCCCCCGTAAGCAAAAGCACGGGCGATTCCCATAGCGCCAATGGCATCCAGACGGTCGGCATCCTGCACGACCTTGCCTTCCAGGGTCGACATGGGTGTGGCGACGTTGGCTCCTTTAAAGGACAGGGTTTTAATGATGTCGCAAACGGCGCAAATAATGGCGTCAGGAACATCGTTTTCAACCAGCCATTTGGAGGCTTTTGCGGGACCCACACTTTCATCCCCGTTATGGAATTTCCAGTCGCCGATATCGTGCAAAAGCGCGGCCAGTTCAACCACTGTCAGATCCGCGCTCTCGGACTGGGCTATGGTTTTGGCCGTGTTGCACACTCTGAAAATATGCCACCAATCGTGACCGGAAGCGTCGTTTTCCAGTTCTTTCTTTACAAAGTCTCTGGTATCTTCAATGAGGGACGTATATGTTTCCATGAAATCCAGTTTTAATAGTTGCCAAACCTTAGCATTTCTTGAAAGAGCATTCAAGCCGGGGTGGGAGAATGGTCCCTCAAAATTATTTTCGGTACAAGACTAGTTAAGAGGTCGTTTTTTGATGATTTTTAGTAGCAATTTATAGAGATCTTGATCTCTATGATTAAACCTAAACTCACACTCTTTAAGATGCAAATAAAAAGTGGATTTGGAAACG
>JACAVV010000012.1:50099-133505 GCA_024648695.1 Nitrospina sp. | reverse complement strand
AGATCAAAAAATCCAGGTTGGGACATGGCAGGGTTCCTTTCAAACAGGGGGGAATGCTGTAAAACGCTTAACATACGTATTTTAATTCATTCAATAACTTTTTGCCCTATTTTTAGAGGCACCCTTATTATTCTAACAACCGGTCGACAAGTACACCAAGCGATTTTACCGGTAGCCTTCCTACAGGAGCATTAGACGGAGGAGGAAATATTGGATTTTAATTTGTTTGTTACCTTTTGATTTCGGGACTTGATGAGCTTATGAATAAAATATTTTTGATATTCATTGTCTTATTGAATTTCACCCTTCAGACCTATGCAGAAATTCCTTCTTCGAAGAATGTTGCTGAGGAACGCTCTGATGGGGTGAGGTTGGAATTCAAAGATCGGTCCCTGGAAGAAATCCTCCGGACTATCACCAAAACCTCGGGAATCGTTTTTCAGGTTCCCGAGGCGATGGCCCGGAATCCAATTTCAGTGTCTATTCACGGAAAGGATTGGCCCACTGCGATAGATGAACTTCTCGAAGGGTTCAACGTGATGGCTGTTTGGAGCGAGGATATTTCTCAAAGCCACATCAAAATTTTGGAAAGCGGTGCAAGTCATGGGGGAATGGATCGATCGGTAATGGGCTCAGCCCCAGACCAAGCTCATCGTAGTTTGGTCGTGAACGGTTCCTCAATGCACCCCACTCTAAAGACGGGAGATGAAATTCAGCTTGATGCAAATTATTACCAATCTCATTCCCCTCAAAAAGGCGATCTGGTAGCCATCAAATTCCAGTCGCGCAACCGGATGATGGTCAAGCGTGTTCTCGCCGTTCCTGGAGATCTCGTAGAGATAGCTTCCGGTCGCCTGTCGGTCAATGGGGAAAAACCCAGAACCATTTCCGGGAAGTCTTCCGGGTCCCGTGTGTTAAGCCTGCAACTGAAGCGATACGGAAACCGGGTTCCGGAAAATAATTTCCTGGTCATGGGAGACAACTCCGGACGAAGCTTTGACTCCGCAGATTATGGAATCGTTTCTTATAATCAGCTCGCAGGAAAAATTATACCCTAGAGTATTTTGCTTATTAATAACCTGTTTCCGGGATGAAATACCCGGCTTAAAAAAGGAGACCGGAGAGGTGGCACCTTCGTCCTCGTTTGACGGTGGATAAGGAAAACCCTCGTTTTCGAAAGTAACGCTGGGAACTGGCACCCGGATTTTGCTCTCCGTTACTTTTAACCCTCGAGGTAGCCGTTTCCTGTTTCCGCGGAACGAGTCGTGAACCCACCTTCGGCGTCAGTATAAATAGGGTGAGATTTATTGGCTTGACTGGTTTTAAGGGTATTTACGTTTGTAATTTTCAGGTTACTATGGTTCCCATGGAAAACTCTTCTTTTGTTTCACTCCAAGAAAAAGATTATCTGGATATTCTTGAAACGATCAAGTATTTCAATAATTGCCAGAACAGAAATGATTTGAAGGAAGCATTCGAAACCCGTTTAGTTCCTCTGTTTGAGGGGCAGGCAGGGGTCTTGTGTTGGACGGATCCCGATCTTTCGAAATCACAAATGATCGAATCGCTCGGGTTTACCGAATCGGAAGGCAAACTTTTTCCCGAATGGATCCCCTATGATCCTCTTAGTCAAAAAATGTTGACATGTAGCCGGACGACCCTCGCAAATGACGTCGATGTCAGCCGGGAAGAGCAAGAACAGGGAGTTCAACAGTTTTTCAAAGATCACCCCAAGTACAAGCGGTCTGATTTTTCTTACTTTGACAGGACTAAATCGGCCATTATTTCGTTCAACCAGCCGGAATTTTCGATAGGCATCGGCATCCACCGGCGAATTCCCAACGAAAAACTGTTCACCATGCGCGAAATACGAATGATGGAACTCATGATTCCCCACCTTCAGCAAATCATTAAAACGGTTGCTTTAACCGAGGAACTAGCTCAATACAAATCATTTTCAGCAAAGGCCCTCGACGATTTGCCAGTGCCTTTTGCCATGATTAGAGTGGATGCCAGGATTTTGTTCTGCAATCAAGCATTCGATGATTTGTTCCATTTACAACCTGGACAAATACTTCCCTCGGAATTATGCAATATTTTTCAATGCGAACTGGCCCAAATGAGTCCACCCTTCGATGTGAAAAACCCCAAAATGGAAATGCCATTTTACAATCTTCCACAGGGGCTTTTTCGACTAAATTTCACTCGTCTTGATGATAGTGTAGGGGAACATTCCTGCTGGATGTTGAGATTGAAACCGGCAAACGAACCCTATTCCAGATTGAATTTCTTGTTACAAAAAGAGGGTTTGACCGGCCGCGAGATAGAAGTATGCTATTTGGTTAAAGACGGCATCGCCAACCAGGAAATCGCTGACCGTCTTTTCATCAGTTTAAACACTGTAAAAAACCACTTGCGCAGTATCCACGATAAGCTGGATGTCAATACTCGCGCCCAACTTGTAGCCCGCCTCCATCAACCGGATTGACTTCCTGCGCGGAGGGCGGGCGTGCTGACGTCGCGCAACAATCCACCTGGATGCGCGCATTTCCCCCGCATCTGCCTCCTCAACCCAGGATAATCCAAAAAATAGTCCGAGCGTGCTATTCTAAAACGCTTCCACTCCAGACATAATTCCTTAACGAAAAGCAGGGTTTTTGTTATGGAATTTCAAAATATTTTTGTCAGGGAATCGGGAAGCACCTTTATTAAGGCGTTCGCTATGGGTGGGAAGAAAAAGCCATTAGGAATTTCCGGGGCTCGTAATATCCAAAATACTCTATTGGTCCAGGCTTTGGAAAATGAAGCGGGAATTGGGCAGATAGTTTTTATCGAGCAAACGATGCCGTCTGAACCCGGCAGTTCCTCATCCCATTCACTGTCTTTGGTCCTGTTCGATTGCCAAAATACTTGTTCCCGGGATGGCAACGAACCCTGGAAGGTAATGGAGGAACCGCCCAACGAATTCCCTTTTGCTTTATTCAATGTGTCCCCAAGCTACCCTTTACGGCCTCGGGACGCCAATGACGGACTCCGTGGGGTATTTTATGATACAGCAACGACAGCGAATATAGCCCGTGGCGTGCAGGGGATCCTCGAAGGCAAACTGTGGTTTCCACGATCCATTCTGGAGGGATGGATCTTTAAAGGTCCTCAATGGTCTGAACCCGACAGCGCCGATATTCCCACCCTCACCCCTCGCGAAAAGGAGATCCTCGTGGAGATGTCCCATGGTCTCAGCAACGATGAGATTGCCGAAAAGTTGGGCCTCAGCTACCACACCGTCAAAACCCATACCTACAACCTGTTTCAGAAGCTGGAGGTCAATAATCGCCTGCAGGCGGTGCTATGGGCTTCCAAAAACCTTTGATCTTCAATGAACGATCAAATTCAAAAAACGAAACTGACCAACCGGGAAACTCAAGTTTGCGCCTTAGTAAAGAAAGGCATGGATAACCGGGAAATCGCTTCTCACCTCTTCATCAGTGTGTCCACTGTAAAAAACCACCTCCGAAGTATCCACAAAAAACTTAAAGTCCAAACCCGTGC
Source organism: Nitrospina sp. (assembly GCA_024648695.1). Lineage (GTDB taxonomy): Bacteria > Nitrospinota > Nitrospinia > Nitrospinales > JACRGP01 > JACAVV01. Next base: position 129,956 of record JACAVV010000012.1, on the reverse strand, counting down.
CCAACTCATGGCCCGCCTTAACCAGGCGTAGCCTAGCACCCAATGGGTGCTTCCAAGCAGTACCTCCTCATCCCCGGAGGGAGCAATCATAAAGTGACAGACCAAGATGAGGAGGAGAAAGAAGGCCGAAGGCCACCCTTCCTGATTGAATCTTGACCAAAAAGCTTGTGCTGGCCCAAGGTGACATTTTATATAGCGGTCCGCGGCGCACGAGCACAGCCGCAAGCCTCTCCCAGGCGTCGCCTGGGCCGCACGCTTCCTCCAGGCGTAGCCCTTCCTGGTACTAGAGTATTAGAAATGGGTGGAAAATCCGATTTTTCGCCAAAACTGGTACTTTTTCCCGATACCGCTATCACAGTAGGCGCGCTACATTTATCGGGCGCGTTAATCGTGATCCCGCGAAATTATTTAAAAAAAACCGAAGGAGGGAAAAACGCCTCTATGGGAATTGAGAAAAGAAAGACCGAACGGTTCTTCATGGATTTGAAAGTACGATTGGACGTTTTTGTGCAAGAGGAACCTTCACAATCCAGGCAATATGGCCGCACCCGCGACATTAGTTCTTCCGGAACGTTTATCCGGACGGATCCACTTCTTCCTATGAATACGCTAGTCGACCTGGAAATGGTCTTGCCGCTGGATCGCTTGAAAAAAGTACAAGGAGACGCGGCCCGTATTTGTCTCTCAGGCTTTGTGATTCGGGCCGAGGACCAGGGAATCGGCATCCGCTTCGACGAGGAATACGCAATCTCGCCGATGAAGCCGGGTTCCAATCATTAATAATGAGGAGGGAAATCATGCTATTCAAAAATAAAATTTTAAGGTCCCTGGGGCCTCTATTTTTATTTCTATTGTTTACTACACCAGGCCAAGCGCAAACCACTTTTCCTATCACCATCGATCCGGATGGCTATTTGGGAACATTCAGTCTTGAGGGGTCAGCTGGGCGAGGAGGTGAGAAAGGAGTACAAGTTTATGATTTATTACCCGGGTCTTATCGTTTCAGAATCGCATATGTAACCAGTCATTATTTCATTGTTGACTCCAATGGAATAGTCTCCCATGATCCGGCGAACGATTCTCGTGATTCAGTTATATTTGATGGAACCAGCACTTTAAAGTTAAAGAACTTAACCATTGATTTCGACCCGGATCAATTTCCCGGCCCGATAAACATTCCGTGGGCCTCCAACATCTGGTTCGACATTCCAGAGAGCCTAACTCTTGTTCCCGCCAGTGAATATCGTTTTTGGCAAGCAGGCTCAGGAAATAATGCTGGCAGATTTTTTAATGTCGATGCTAGCGGGCAAGTAGGCCCATCGAGTATCGACGACAGTTCAGATGTTTTTATATTCAATGGCACCACGCTCAAGATGAAGAATGTCACGATTCGCATCGACCCACAACTGTATCTGGGTCATTATCAAATGCGATTACTTAAAATCGCAGGGACCGACTCTCCCATTTCTGGAATAAACGATGTGGTTCTAATTCCAGGGTTGGATTATTCCATGAAGTTGGCTTCGCTCGATGCTGCGGCACAAGTCTTGTTTCATGTAAACGGTGACGGAACCCTTGATTTGCATTCACGGGCCAATAGTAACCCAGTTTTGGACTCCTCCAATTCATTAGAATTCGACAACACGGCCAGCCCGGCCACATTAAAATTAAAGAATGTGACGGTTAACTTCGAGCCTGGAGATTTTGCAGGTGGCTACCGACTCGATTTGAGTCAGCAAACACTAGGCCAATATTTTTCAGGGCCATTAACAGGGCATGTTTTAGTGCCCGGGCTACGATATGAGTTAAGATTGGGTGGAAACCGAATTGGCTATGCATTGGATGCAAATGGAAATTTCGAAACGTGGCCAAGTAGTGGTTTAATTGATTTGGATGGTAGGTTTATCCTTGACGGCAACTCCATTCGCTTTTTGAACACAGGTATTTCAGTTGCCCCCGATGATGATAGTATTTGGCGATTAGAGTTCCATGTATCAAGCCCAATAAATTCCGGCAGTTCTGGACCTCTCCAGTTAACTGTGGTTCCCGGGCTATCTTATCGTGTGACTGATTTCGACGCGTCTGCTCCAAATAATTTTTGGTTCGATGTCCTATCCCCCTGTGCAATCGATCCCGAGGGTGGCGCGGAGATCGGAGATACCTTTTACAGCATCACTTGTGTGCCAGTATCGAATGCCGGGTCAGACCAGACGGTGGATGAGAACACCCTAATCACTTTGGATGGAACAGGTAGTTCATTCCCTGCGGGTAGTGTAGAAGGCTATGACTGGTCCCAAACCGCAGGCCCTACCGTGGTTCTGGACGATCCCACTTCTGCAACGCCTACCTTCACCGCACCGGTTGTTTCAGCAGAAGACGGAAGCCAGACCCTGACTTTCGGACTGATCGTCAGTGCTGATGAAACTTATAGTGACGAGGACACCGTAGACATCACCGTTCTGCACGTCAATCAAGCCCCGGTGGCTGACGCCGGAGACAACTCCAGTGTTCGCGAAGGTGCGACCGCTCATTTGAATGGAAGTTTTAGCTTTGATCCAGATGGGGACGATATCACCTATCAATGGGGACAAACCGGTGGTAACCCAGTCACCCTTTCAGGTAATACTGTATCCAATCCAACTTTCACCGCGCCTTTGGGCGGAGGCACCTTCATCTTCCAGTTGCAGGTTAGCGACGGGGATTTGGTTAGCGAGCTTTCCGCGGGGAACGATTCAGCGGAAGACGATACGGTGCAAGTCACCGTGGGAGCGAACAACGCTCCTACAGCGGAAGCCGGATCCGATCAAAACGTGGACGAAGGAAGTTTGGTTGCGTTGAACGGAACGGGAAGCTCCGATCCGGATGGTGATGGCCTGGAACATGACTGGAGTCAGGTCTCAGGTCCTACTGTGGCTCTGGATGACGCAAGCTCTGCCACGCCAACGTTCAATGCTCCGGATGTTGGAGCTGGTGGCGAAGATATCGTGTTTCAACTGATTGTTACCGACGATTTCGAAGCCAACCCGCTTGACTCTGGGCCCGATACTGTAAAGGTCCACGTTCGTAACCTGAACGACCCGCCAAATTGTGACTTGGCAGTTGCCAGCGTGGACAAGCTATGGCCGCCAAATCACAAGATGAAAGAGGTTGCAGTGGAAGGTGTGTCCGATCCCAATGGCGATCCCATTTCCATCACCGTGGGCGCGGTAACGCAGGATGAAGAAGTCAATGACCTGGGAGATGGCGATTCGAGCCCCGATGCCACCGTAAAAGCGAACCTGGATGGTCAGGACACTGTATTGATTCGCTCCGAGCGTTCCGGCAAGGGAAATGGCCGGGTGTATCAAGTGAGTTTCACGGCAGAAGACAGCGGTAATGAGACTTGCAATGGTTCCGTATCACTGACTGTTCCACATAGCAGAAAATCCACCGCCGTGGATGATGGCCAGACGGTGGACTCCACCCTCCCATAAGGTTGGATTGTTTCCGGGGGGAAATGACCAACCTGCAACAGGAGAAGGGGAAGCGTCAGCGCTTCCCCTTTTTTCGATATTTAACGAATGATTATCAAATTGATATCGCTATCGTAGGGAGGTTTCATACCTTTTGGTAGCCACTTGGGGGGCTCACCCGGGGGTACTCACCTTTATTTAAGTTATTGTAGGTAATTCCTTAAAGATTTAATTAATCTAAAGTTGCTTTGAGTTTATCCAGATAATCCGTCCATTCCTGCATTAACCTGCGGTTTCGAGCATTGCGAAGGCTGACACTGGAGGTAAGCGATCAAAGACATAAATTTTTATTATTGTCTAATCTGAGCTTAATACGTCACCCTTTGCGTCCAATAGGATTTACAAGCTGGAACAGCTCAAGTTCATCAAACAATTTATGCAATTTCGTTTTGGGTTTAGCGTTTTTTACGGTTGAATGGGAAGAATGCATTCAGCGGATAACTTATTTTTTAGTGCGGAGGTAATTCAAAAATTTTAAGATTTAATAAATCATACAACCCCCTCTTAGAACTAAAAAGTAAATAAAAAAGCCCTGTTTTACCAGGGCTCAAGGACTTCAATGGATTTTATTGGATTTAAAAATGGTGCAGTTAAGCGAAGAATGTTCGAACCAAAACTTTTGGAACCGCCCAAAAGGAAGGCTGGTCGCGGGAAAACGTTCAGCCATTTGGCCCCACCGCCAGGTGGTGCCGGGGGACGGAATCGAACCGCCGACACGAGGATTTTCAGTCCTCTGCTCTACCGACTGAGCTACCCCGGCATTTCTACGTTTACACGTGAAGATGGGATAAGTACCATATTCTTAAATGACTGTCAATCAGTATCCCACGCCTTTTTTAAACAAACTGTATCTTTAATTATCAGATTTGGTATAATTTTTCCTTAAGTGTTTTGATGAAAACTTCGATAATAAAATTAATGGATCGAAATTATGCTCGTCCTAACCCGAAAAATCGGTGAAAGCATCAAAATTAATGAAGATGTCAAAATCACCGTGATCGACATTAAAGGCAAAAACATTCGCTTGGGTATCGATGCTCCCAAGGAAACGAAGGTTTACAGAGAAGAAGTATTCCTTAAGATCAAACAGGAAAACCAGTGCGCCGCATCAAGCACCGAGTTCGATCTGGGGAAAGTCACTCAACTGGTTAAAAATAACGTGAAAAAATGATTTATCCATCAAGCCGACTCAAATCTTTTGAATTGCATGAAGACGATATCATCCATTTTCCCAGCGGACTGTATGGTTTCGACAACGAAAAACGCTTTGGGCTGTTACCCCTTAGCCAAAAGATGGAAAGCCCTCTGGAATGGATGCACTCTCTTGAAATTCCCGATCTGGCTTTTGTGGTCACGGACCCGTTTTTATACGTTCCTGATTACCGACTGACCCTGACTGAAGAAGAAAAAAAGAAAATTCTTCTCAATTTTAACGATGATTTCAAGGTGCGGGTGATCGTCACTATTCCCGAAGAGGTGACAGATATGACGGCTAACCTGGTCGCCCCAATCGTCATCAACACCCATGAAATGATCGCCAAACAATTCGTTCTCACACGGCCAGAGTACACAACTCGGCATCACCTGATCCCACAGGAAATGCGGCATTCGCATACTTTGGTTTAATTGTTTTCGCATCTGAACCGTAACTCTTTAAGGTTCTAGTGTTTGGACTTGAATTTCATCATATGGGCTTTTAAGCTTTCATAACCTGTATCAGCGCTCATATAGATGTAATTGTGCCTCACGTTGGAATTGAGCGCAAAATTCACCCGCTTTAGCTGGTTTCCGTCTATAAACATCAGTTCGGTCCAGGGCGAAGACACAACATATTTCCTGTTTTCTTTTAGAAACTTCCTGAAAGTTTGAAATCCCTGAACACATAAGTGTGCTGATAAATCTACCGGATCGCATACAACCCGCAAGCGCGAGGAATTATTTTTGGTTCCTTCCTCCAGCTTTTCTGCAAGTACCGTATTTTTCTCGATAGCATCTTTCCCTGGTTTCCGGGAGAAAAACTCGATCATTTGTTCGGTTTCCAAATCAAAACGGACTTGAGAATCGAAATCGTTCACGAGCAGATTATTGGTTGAATTGACCCAAACTTCTCCCCAATGTTTATTCTGCAGTATTCCGGATTCGCTGGCCTTATGCAAGGTTTTAGCGGCCTTCAGGCATTGCTCGACACTCAATTCGGGTGTGCAAAAAAAGTTGGATAGTTGCAAATTGCTTTTATAGGTGGGGGCGTATTCTTCCTTAATTTTTTCATACATTTTGCGACGCGCTTCCCACACTTCATAGGGGCCGGAACGAAACAGGGCTTGTTTGATTTCATCGCTTGTGGCATCAAAAGCCAGGGATAGTTTCCAGGGGTCTTCAGAAATATCACCTGCTGAGGAAACGTTGATTTCCCGCCAGGATACTTTTTGAGGGGGCATCCCTTTTAAAGCACCTACTATTGCGCGGTAGCCTTTCATGCAGTCCTTATTAGATATACGTTGCGTGCAAAACAAGCCGCGTTGGCCGATTCTTGATAATATTTCGGATTTTACCGCGCGTATCTGATTCAGGAATTTCTCTTGTTCGCTTACAGAAATTCCGGCATTTAAAAATTCAGTCAATGCTTCCTGGGTGGTGTTCCAGGGGATCAGGATGGTATGGAATCCGCCTGTTCGTAAAAAACGATGGCTGACTCCAACTGTTTGGATTGGCGTGCTTCCCAGGCTGTCCAGAGACGCTTTCAGGGTTTCTGCGCCGGACAGGCAATGGTCGATTAGCTGGATCTGGTTGGCGTCGTCCCCAATGTTTTTTTGAAAGGGAAAACATTCCAGACGTTTTATGCCATATCGGGATTCCAACCCGGACTTTAACAAGACCAATTGGTTGAAGGTGTCCGCACTTGCAGGGGTAGCAAAAACATATTTAGGCAATAAGACTGTGCCCCATAATATAAATAATGCAAAACTAATAGAGCAAAGGCTTTTTAGAGGGTTGCTTATCCTTAAATTCCTATGGGGAAAATCCTTTTCTTGAATATTTTTCGAAATCCCTTTAAAAGTTTTCAATGGATAAATCAATGATGTGATCATAACATCTCCCGAGTAGTCTAATGGTCAAGGGCTCACCGTTTCTTCAGCAGGGGGGGGTGGGGGAGCCACCGGGTTCGCCCGGTCCAGAGTCTGACCTAATGCTTCCAATTCCCGTTGATTTTCTGCAAGCATTTCGTTCATGCGTTTTTGGGCTTCAAGCGCTTTTTTAAATTGATCCTTGATGCGCAGGTAATCTGATCGTTGTAACAACACTTGGCCTGTCGCCGTTTCGTGCTTTAAAGACGCCGATACCATTCTATCGCGATCAGCAGTCTTGCCTTCTCCGTTGGAATCGATAGACAAACCGGTAAATATTTTTTGCAAGGCTTCGTCCAGAGTACGCTCCATGGAAATCTGATCTTCGTAGCCTACAATGACTCGCTTCAATTCAGGAATCTTGCCTTCATCTGCCTTCAGGTAGAGTGGGCGTACGTATATCAAGGATTCCTCAATGGGAATCACCAGAAGGTTGCCTTGGATTACCTGCGAGCCACGTTGGTCCCATAAAGAAATTTGACGCGAAATTTCCGCTTCCTGATTGATGCGGGCGACGATCTGGCTGGGACCATAAATCAGCTTTTGCTTAGGAAAGGTGTAAACGACAAGTTTGCCGTAATGCTCTCCGTCACTTCGCGCCACCATCCAGGCTGAAAGGTTACTCTTTCCTCTGGGTGTGAAAGGGAGCATCAAAATATACTCTTCCCTTGATTTTTGAGGCAGTTTCATGATGGTGTAGTAAGGTTCCATCCGCTTGTTGTCGATACGGGGAATTTCCCATTGGTCTTCTTTGTTGTAAAACACCTGCGGGGTGTTCATATGGTATGTGGCATAGATGTGAGTTTGAATGGTGAACAGATCGGAGGGATACCGAATGTGTTTCATTAAATCTTTTGGCATTTGATCCAAATCCTGAAACAAATCAGGGAAAATATGCCGATAGGTTTGAATGATAGGGTCATTGGGATCGGAAACGAAAAATTTAACGGATCCTTCATAGGCATCAATCGTCACCTTCACCGAGTTGCGGATGTAATTGCCAAAGCCGGGTATCATTTGGGAATAAGGGAAGTTCTCATTGACGGTATAGGCATCGTACAACCAGACCAACCGGCCTTCGCTTATCACGAGGTACGGGTCACGATCCAGCTTAAGGAAAGGCGCGATTTTTTTCACCCGTTCCTCAATGTTCCGGTACATCAACACTCGGCTGTCACTGCCGATATCCTGTGAAAATAAAATCTTCATTGTTTTGAAACGTGCCGCCAATAAAACCTTGTTGAGGAATGATCCAATGGAAATGCCACCACTGCCCTCATAGTTTTTATAGACGTTCTTCTCCCCTTCAGGATAATCGAATTCCTTGGTGCCCGTGTTCACGAACACATGGTCATTAGGCAATTCACCGAAATAAATTTCTGGCCTGTCGACGGTAAGGTCCACCGAGGACTGGGGAGGAATGTCCTTAATGAACAATACCGGCAAGCCTTCAGGAGTGATCATATTTACGGGACTGAGTGTCACCCCATAGCCGTGGGTGAACGTAAGGTGCTCGTTGATCCATGTCCGATTTGGCAAGCTGGTCGAAAGCAGTTCGCGAGGTGCAAGGAGTGTTTGCCGATAAGTGCCGCCAATGGTATAGCGATCATTATCCACAGAATTAAACTGGTAGTAAGTTCGAATTTCCTGAATCTGCCCAAGGGTATCCAGCAAAGGGCCCTGATCCCACAAACGTACGTTTTGAATGGTGAGGTGGTTTTCCTTGATCGCATCAGCAGTGAGTGTATTGGATCCGGTCAGTTCGTTGGTTTCGACCTGATCCAGGCCATAGGCCAGTCGTGTCCCATGGATGGTGTGTTCAATATAAGGTATTTCTTTCTGAAGCTCGTTAGGGGTCACCACAAATTTTTGCAGGATCGCAGGATAAAAATTCCCCCCGATATAGACGATGCCCAATCCAACACCTGCCAGCAGGACTTTTCTAAAACCCGGCTTGAAAATATTGAGGAAGCTCATGATGGAGCCGACCAAAGATAACCCCACTAAAAAGGTTAAAACGGGCAAGCGGCCATTGTCGTCTGCATAGCCGATTCCGGCAACAACTCCTGATCCTCCCTCAATCAGCAGTTCGAAACGGTCCATATAAAATTCGAAGCTTAGCAGTAAAAAACCAAAGGCTATTAATAAGGAAAGTGTGCGACGGGCTTCTGTCATAAAGACAAACCCTGTGGGGCTAAGATAAATGGACCGTTTGAAAAAATAAATCAATCCGGATCCCAGAGTAATCACAACCAATCCTTCCCAAATCAAGCCTTTGACAAGGGTCAACATGGGCAGGGTAAACAGGTAAAAGGAGTAGTCCTTTCCGAAGATGGGGTCCGATTGTCCAAAGGGCACCTTGTTGAGATACTGCATGATAGTTTCCCATTCCTGGCTGACCACAAGCCCTGTCATCAAGGCAAGCCCCAGAGGAACCAGTCCCACCAGGGGTTTCAGATTGCTGGCAAGCATATCGAGCAGAGGGACTTCCCGGCGCATTTGGTCGGTGAGGACGACAGGAAGATGCTGGGTTTTTTGATAAATGGATTTCAGGGACCCGTAAGTGATTAGAAAAAACAGACCGCCTGAGAAAATGCCCAATCCCAATTGTGCAGAAAGAATGGTCCATAAAACAGAGGCCACGTCATGGACTTCGAACCAAAGGATATCGATATAAAAGGCGATGATCTGGTCGGCAAACATGGAGCCAATAATAATTATCGCACCAACGATCACTAGCAATCTTCTTTGAGAACTCATAAACTCCTACAATTTATTTAATTGTGAATAATTAAACTTCGAGAATGATATTTTTTTAAAAGTACCCCCTCTCGCCACCGCGGGAGAGGACTGGGAGGGGGATTTTAATATTACTCCTTCCCTTCATTCTCCCGCAGGTTCATTTCCATTTTATGGAACATCCCATGGATGGAACCTGCTCACCTGTGACTTCTTTCCCTTCCAGAATCTGGTCGAGTGCCAGGCGCAAATCGTTTTTCGTGATTTTATCCGGTTCCTGCCAATTGTCGTCCATTCTTCCACGGTACAGCAAGGTCCTTTGGTTGCCATAGACAAAGAAGTCCGGAGTGCATACAGCGTCGTAGCTTTTTGCTACTGCCTGTGTTTCATCCAGGAGATAGGGAAAGGGTATGTTCTTTTCTATTACCAGATTAGCCATATTTTCCATTGAGTCGTCGGGATACTTTACGGTGTCGTTGGAATTGATTCCAACCAGTTGCACATTGCGGTCTTTATAATCGTTTTGCAACGTGATCAAGCGGTCGAGTACGGCTTTCACATAAGGACAATGGTTGCACATAAAAATAATGACCAGTGCTTCCCGCTCGGCAAAACTTTCTAAAGAATACTGCCGTCCATCGGTTCCCGTAAGCTCAAAGGCCTTTGCAGAGCTTCCCAGCGGGGACATGGTCGAATGCATCAGTGCCATAAAACATTCCCTTTCTTCATTGGATCTTTAAATACACGCGGTTCGGCGCAAGCGGTATTCCGTCGCAATTCCATTATTTGAATCGAAATCGTCAAAATTTTGTGTCCAGGAGAATACTTTTTAAAAGCGGGTTCATTCATTTTTACAGGTCATTCCCGTTACCCGGCAGGTATAACAGGCGGAATGTGCTAAAGGAAAGGGGCGCAAGGTTTCTGTAATGGTATTTCCCATTTTGGCAAAGTTATGGTCCACCAAAATCGGACAAACGTAAACGCCCTTACCCGTCGCCATTCGGGAAGAGGCACATTGCAAGCTGGTAATGTCAAAGTTTTCGAAGCATTTGTCCGTGACCCGTTCTTCTTTCTGATAGGCACGCTGGTTCTCAGCCAATTGACCAAGCAGGAATCCGGGCAGTATTTTAATTCTGGGAGTGGGCACTTCGTTTTCCTGCAAAAACTGCAGGAATTGCGATTCCATTTCACTGTCCTTATCTTCCTCCCAACTGCGTGTGATGGTCAGAATGGGACTGAATCCTTGTTGTGCAAGGTTCCGTATGCCCCCAAGCGCCAAACGGAAAGCGTTGGGGCCGCGTACGGCATCGTTTTTTGTTTCATCGAAATGTTCCATGCTGACACGAAGAGTCATGGGGAAATCCACTCGATTCTGAATCTCTCTCAGCTTCTCCGCTTTGTCTTCGCGGATCAGAGTCCCATTGGTCAGCATGTTCAAAGGACCATACTGCAAAATGGTTTCTATGATCTCAAAAATCTCCGGATGCAAAAATACCTCGCCTCCGGTGATGTAGTAGTCTTTTACTCCCAACTCTTTTGATTCTGCCAGATACTTTTTGACCTGGTCCAGACTCATTTGCTCATGGTTGTGGTTGTGCGGACTGCAACTGATAAAGCAGTGGTTGCAAGTGAGGTTGCATAAGGTCCCGCCGATTTGCATCCAGAGCGTTTCCAGTCCGGACATGGGCACATGCGGAATTCCTTCGGAACCGGACCGGCTTTTTGCGAGTGTGTTTGTTTGTGTCATGATTTTATCCTATCAGAGGCGCAAGGAAGGTTCAACAACCGTCTTAGGTTATAAGAAGGCAAGCGATAAGGTGTGTATAATGTTGGAGAGAAACCTTACAAAGTTTTCCCCAAATGGTTCCTTCAGGGGGTCCGGGTGAGTCACTGCACGGCGTTTTGAGCATCTTCTATGGCGGTATGCACCACTTCCCACTGTTCCATTAACGTTTGTTCTTCGCGGCTAAGGGATCTTTGTTGTTCCAGGGTTTCCTGTAATTTCTGCTTGTTGTCCGCCTGATAAATCTCCTGATCGGCTAAAATCAACTCCACTTTTTGCTTTTCTTCCATCACCTGTTCGAGTTTGTTTTCCAGCGAAACGAGTTCGGTTTGAAGCGGTTTTAATTTTTTATATTTTCGATTACGTAATTCCGCTTCCTCGCGTTTGCGATCCTTATCACTTTTTTCCGAAGACTCTTTTTTCTTTTCGCTTGTGTTGGCGGTTGCTTCAAGTGCCTCCGCTTCCCTGGCTTTTGCCCATTCGTAATCGCTGTAGTTACCGACATACTCCTTTAAGTTACCCGAATCGATTTCCCATACGCGGTTGATGATTCCATCCAGAAAAAACCGGTCATGCGAAATGGTGACCAGGGTGCCTTCATAATCTGCCAATGCGGCGGCCAAGACCTCGCAGGATTTGATGTCGAGATGGTTCGTCGGTTCGTCCAGCAAAAGAAGTGAGGAGGGAGAAACCAGCATCTTGGCCAGGGAGAGCCTGGACCGTTCGCCTCCTGAAAGGACACCGACCTTCTTCTCTACATCGTCACCGGAAAACAGAAACGATCCGAGGATATTGCGTTTTTGGGTCAGAGTGAGATGCCCCGCAACGCCTTCCATGGTATCCAGTACAGAGCGGTCCGGGTCCAGCGATTCAGAATGATGTTGTGCGTAGTAGGCCCGAGTAACATTATGGCCTGGAACCAGCTCGCCGGAATCAATGGGTAAGACCTCCGCCATCAGTTTTAATAAGGTGGATTTGCCTGCGCCGTTTTCGCCGACGAGGGCTACTTTGAATCCGCGCTCCAGTTGGGCTGAGAAGTTTTGATAAACTTTGAGATCACCGTAAGATTTATTTATATTTTTTAACTCAAGAACCACCCGGCCACACCGTGCGGGCTGTGGAAAACGAAAGCCAACCGTTTTCGCCTGGCTGGTGGTTTCGATGCGTTCCATCTTGTTGAGCATTTTAATTCGGCTTTGTACCTGCGTGGCTTTGGTGTTCTTTGCCCGAAACCGTTCGATGAACCGCTCGACTTCTGCGATTCGTCTTTGCTGGTTGGAGGCGGCCGCTTCCAATAGAGCTTCGCGTTCCTTCTTTAGGATTTCGTAGGATTCGTAATCGCCTTTATATTCGTTTAAAGTCCCGCGGTCCAGTTCTGCGATACGGTGCACCAGTCCGTTAAGGAAACTGCGGTCATGGGAAATGAGCAACAGGGAACCCTGAAAGTTTTTCAAAAACCCTTCCAGCCAAACCACCGATTTTAAATCAAGGTGATTGGTGGGTTCATCGAGTAACAACACGTCCGGATCTTCCAGCAAGAGCTTTGCCAGTTCCACCCGCATTCGCCAGCCGCCACTGAATTTGGATAAAGGTTCCTCCATATGGTGGTCATGAAAACCCAGGCCCGAGAGGATGGATTTTGCCCGTATTTCCCGGTCATACCCGTTCAATTGTTCCAGCTTGTGTTGCCAGTTTCCATACTGGCGGCTCCATTCTTCGGGTTCTTCTTCATGGAGTTTGGAATCCTGTTCGAGTCTATCAAGGTTTTTGCGAATATCGGCAAACACGCCGTCTCCCCACACTACACGATGCAGGATGGACCGGTCATTGGTCTCCAGTTCCTGTGCCAGACGAGCCACTTTCGCGTTTTTACGAATGGTTATGGATCCGGAATCATAGGGCTCATCATTACATATGATCCGTAGGAGAGTGGTCTTGCCCGTACCGTTAGCACCTATTAATCCGACGCGCTCTTTTGGACGCAGGTGAAAGCTTATTTTGTTAAACAGAATTTTGGGTCCAAATTGTTTGGACACTTCGTTAAGGTAGATCATTTAAATAGTGTTTTCGGCTTATTCACAGATTGAAATTCTACTAATAATAATCCCATGCCCCTTTTCGGTAATATTTCAATAATACCGGATTGAGTTCCGTATTGATCTCCAGATTTTCTTCGCGTTCAAAAAGCCCTTTTCCAAAATGGACCATGGAAATCATAGCGTCTTGATTCAAAAACCGGGTGGAAAGGGATGAAAAATCGAGATTCATCAATTGCTTCTTTAATACTTCCTGAGACATGGCTGATTTTTTCACTCCAAGATTCCAACCCCACCGGCCCAAAGTAGGAATAGAATTCTGAAAAGGAACCACCGAAAACCCGGCCTCCTGTAAACTTTTCTTGATACAAACAAATGCGTCCGGTGAGTATAGCGGACTGGTGCTTTGTGTAACGACCGCTCCGAACGGCTTCAAATGTTTGGCCAGCATTTTATAAAATCCGACAGAGTACAACAACGACAGCGACACCGTTTTCGGGTCGGGAAGGTCGACGATCACGGCATCATACATGGCGTCAGAACCACGAATAAAACGGTAGGCATCCTGATTGATGATGCTTACCCTGGGATGGTTGAAAGACCCTTCATTGGCTTTCAATAGCACCGGATGCGTTTTCGCGAGGTGAGTCATTTTAGGATCCAGGTCCACGAGAGTGATGGTTTCCACATCGGGATACTTGAGGATTTCGCGTGCCGCCAGACCGTCACCTCCGCCCAGGACCAGAATGTTTTTGCGTTCCTTCAAGATTCCCAGAACAGGATGGATCAGCGGTTCGTGGTAAAGCTCTTCGTCGTAGGTGCTGAACTGGGTGCTCCCATTTAAAAACAACCAATAATGGTCTTTCCATTGTGTGATGACTATTTTCTGAAACCGGGTTTGTTCTTCGTATATGACTTTATCCTTGTATTTGGCCTGTTCGCCAAACAACACGACAGGTTTGGCAATGTAGCCCGCGATCAAAAGCAATCCCAGAGTGACGGCAAAGCCTGTTCGTTGTCCGCGGGGCCAATTCATTAAATGGGCAAACTTCCAGATAAGCAATCCGACAACCAGCAAATTGACCGTGCCCAGAAAAATGGGTGTGTAGGTTAAACCGAGGAAAGGGAGCAAGACGAATGCGAACAAGGCCCCTCCTGCGAGGGCGCCGTAGAAATCGTATTCCATCACCGATGAAATGTTAACCCTTAGGGGTTCGAAATCATCGTTAATGCGGGTGATCAAGGGTATCTCGAGTCCGATCAAAAATCCGATCAGGCAGGACGCACCGTAAATCACCAGATGCGAATTGGGAGTGAATGCGGAAATGCCGTAACAAAAAATGGCCGAGAACGCACATAAAAGTGAAAGGCCGACCTCGGTCATGACGTAGCGGTCCAGCAAATGACCGGTCAATTGGCGGCTTTTTCGGCTTCCGAGGCCCATGGAAAACAACATCAGGGAAATCACCGCCGTCCACTGAAAAATAGCGTCGCCCAGCATGTAGCTGGCTAATGTGGCGAGAGTGTATTCGGTGACCACCGCCGCGCATCCGGTGGCGAACAAACAAAATTTTAAAGCGAGACTGAGTCCGAATCGGGAAGTTTCAGGGGAGGGGGTCCCGGTTTTTTCCATGCAGGATCAGGTTGGGATAAAAGCGGGCTAAACGCACCAGGTAAGCAGAAAGGAACTTCCTATATAAGATCCTGCTTCCAGATATGCGGCGCCTATATTGGGTTTTTCCTGATTAACCAGTTCGTCGGCTAAACTGCGCCCAGGGAGTAAAATCTTATCGGTGGCCAATCGTGCAACAGGTAACAGAAGAAGACCGATGGCCATAAACCCGCCGAAGATCATCAGGTTTTCTTCCCAGGAATGAAAATCCTGAGCTGAAGCGGTTCTTAACAAGTTGCCTATGGCAATCAAAGCACCTGCGAAGCCGACACCTACGGCAACGTTGTCTTTTTCGATATGCTCGTGGATATCATAATGTGTGATCAAATTATAGTAATGGCCGATCAAAACCAAAACCGTCTGACCCAGAGCCCAAAAGGCAATCGCGGTGACCACGCCACCACCCTGGCCGAAAACAGCGCCGTAGATATTCAATCCGGAAGCGACGAAAACGGCGAACTCGATGACACCTGTGCCGCAGTTCTGGTCTTCAATAATTTCTTTTTCGATATTAAATTTGGAAAGGATCAGTTTGTCGTTAATCAGTGCGGACAAATTGAGCAGGACGATTGCCAGAAAACCATACAGTAAAACATCCAGCAAATCCTGCCAGATGCCTGCAGACGGCCCGTTGATGACACCACCAATGGAAAAAATCAGCCCGATGTAATACCCGCATAAGGTAAGCGCAAAAGCCGCATTATCTTTTTCCACCAATTCGTTGCGAAAATCGTAGTTCTTTCGAAACCAGGAAAAAACCAGGTGACCCCATAAGAAAATGATCAGACAGGCAACCAGGTACACAATGGCGGAAATGAATTGATCAACCCACATGGCTATTTACCAAACCGGCTACCCCGGCTCCTGAAAGTGTTTTTGCTTCGGCCCCGCTTGGAATCCACTTTTTGGGCAAACCGGCTTTTGGAGCTACTCATTTTGCTTTTTTTACGGTTGTAAAAAGCCGGTCTTTGTTTTTGCGTGACTGTTCCATTCGTCCCATACTGATTGCTGGGCCCGTAGTAAGGCCGACCCGAAGTGTTATAGGAAACAAAAGTATTGTAATCGTTGCGGCGTAAGCCGTACCCCCCCCAGTTCATTACCTGGGACAACAACATATACTGTCCGTAGAACTCCCAGAAACTGCCGGAACTATCGTTTCTCCAATGACCGTACTTGGGATTACCAACATATTGATAACCGTTTGGCATCGGCGTGTTCTTGATCTTTCCGTCTTCCCCTTTAGAGAGAAGAACCATTCCCAGATATGGAATGTGCCTTTGGTAATAATCCTTGCTCACCTCAACAAAGGGTTTGATGGAAGAATTCTCTCCAATGTCTACCTGATACTGATGGTAGTAGGATTTAAAGAAGTTACCTTCTTCCATCATGTCGCTTAATATGATGGAAAACTCCTTTTCATTGGCCAGACTTTGCTTGAGTTCGGTAAGGGGGTTGGTCACGTTGCTACAACCGGAAAAGGTTAAAGCTACCGGAAGCAAGACGATGATCAAGGCAATTTTAAATGAAGTACGACAGGCCATAAATAATCAAATGATATTTTTGAAAAAATCTATCTTTTATACCCTATAGGACTTGAACGAAACTGTCAATAGTCTCCTGGAGGGAGAAGCGTTGGAAAGCTTATTGATTTTCCTCTCAAAACAAACGATGATATATTCCGGAAAAAGCGAACGCTCTCGGAAAATCGACAATGGTACTTCCATACAAATTCTTAAAACGGTTCTGGCGAACCATTCTTAAACCCGAATGGCGCTATATTCTTGTATTGTTAACCATGCTCGTCAGTATGATCCTCGTCTTCGCGATGGTCTTCGCCTTGTTCGAGGAGGGGGCTACGTTTTGGGATGGACTCTGGACGGCCTACATCACCCTGACAACCATAGGATACGGCGACTTTTCGGCACATTCGTTCCAGGGCCGCCTGGTCACCGTGATGACTTCCATGTTTGGAATCGGGTGCTTCGGTGTGTTCACCGGTATTATCGTCGAAAAAGCCATGCAAAGGAGGCTAAGGAAAATGAAAGGGGAAGGAACCTTCAATGGGGAGGGGCATCTGGTCATCGTCAACGTCCCCTCCTACGAAGAAATCAGGGAATTGTTGCATGAACTGGATTTCAGCCCGGATTTTAGAGACCTGCCCCGGGTGATCGTCACTCAGCATCTACCCAATAACGACCGCGAGATACCGAACCAGATTGCGGACGCTATTGACGGTTTCATCATGGGACTGCCTTCGGCTTTAGAAACTTTGGAGCGTGCTAACCTTCCCCATGCAAAAGCCTGTCTTCTCCTGGCATCAAATTTGGATCCGGGAGTTGACGACACAAATACCTTAACCGCGGCCCTTATTGAAAGGAACTGGAATAGGGTAATCACAGTTATTTCCTGCACACGCTCAGAAACTATGAACAACCTGAACCTGTTTCACATTGATGGCGGAATCAGTGCCACCGATTTACAGATGGGGCTACTGGTTCAGGAACTGGAAAGCCAGGGAATTTTTAAAGTGTATAGTGAATTGACTTCCAATTCCGGGGGGACTCAGTTTTATATCAGCCGATCCCTGGTTCGGGAATGGAACCCAAAATCTGTGCCAATGACTCTGGGCCAGTTAAAAATTGCCATTTTGCAATTGGATATCCCCGCAACTTTGGTTGGAATCAAACGGCAAGCGGAAAACGAACTCATTTTAAAACCCAAAAACAAGATTGAATTGTTGGCCTCAGATCGCCTGGTGTACATTTCCGAAGAGCGTTTGGATTGGGCCAAATGGGGACCACAAATTCTCCAGATTCTCAGCAAATGAGACAAGCCGTTCTCTAAAACTTTCTTGAGGGTCGATTCTTGAATAGTTTTCGATTCATTCACTGCTCGGATTTACACATAGACAGTCCGTTTGTCGGTCTGTCGCTCAAAGACCCCGAACTGGGAGGATGCCTGCGTCAATCTACCCAACAAGCCTTCGAAAACGTGGTCGCCCTGGCTCTCAGGGAAAAAGTGGACGCGGTGATAGTGGCAGGAGACGTGTTTGATGGGGCTGAAAAAAGTCTGCACGCCCAGTTCAAGTTTCGCGATTCCCTGGCAAAACTTTCCTCCGCCGGTATTCCGGCTTTCATCGCTTTGGGCAACCACGATCCGGCAGATACCTGGTCGCACTCCATCCAATGGCCCGAAGGGGTGCATCTGTTCGGGCCTGATGTAGAATCTATTTCGGTAAAGAAAAATGGAAAGACCCTGGCCCGAATTTATGGCATAAGTTTTCCCACTAGAGAGGTCCGGGAAAACCTGGCTGTGCGGTTTCCAAAAAATGATTATCCTGAATTCGGCGTTTCGGTGTTGCATTGCCAGGTTGGTAACGAACCGGAACACGATAATTACGCGCCGTGCGATTTGGCAGACCTATGTGGGCAGGGAATGGATTATTGGGCGCTCGGCCATATCCATCGGCACAAGATCCTTCGAGATCGCAATCCCGCGATCGTTTATTCCGGCAACACGCAGGCGAAGAATCGTCGAGAGACCGGTGAGAAGGGGTGTTGCCTGGTCACGTTAAAGGCAAACCAGGCCCCGGAAATACAGTTTGAGGCAACGGATTCCTTGCGCTATTTTCGGGAGCAACTGGATATTGCCAGCGTGAACACTATCGAAGAGGTGGTTCAGGAATGCCAGAACAAGGTGATGGATTTACTGGCAGTAGCGGAAAACCGGTCGGCTGTTATCGAGTTGACTTTAATGGGGCGAACCTCTGTTCATGCCGAATTGCAAAAAGGAAACAATCTGCATGACTTAAATTCTGAACTGGAAGGTCGGTTGAAAGCGGACTCTATCAAGGTATGGATACTACTCCTGGATGAAACCGCTGGACCACATGACCTGGAATCCCTGAAACAAGGTCACGATTTCACAGCAGATGTATTGAGTGTCTATGATGAACTTGAAACCCCGGAGCGGTTGGAGGAACTGGAAAGTCCCCTCCGGTCAATGTTTCAGGATTGGCGCGGCAAGGAGTATGTATCGTCTCTTTCAAAGGAAGACCTGCGCGACCTTGTGGCAAAGGCCCGCGACTTAACCCTGGACCATCTGCTGGAACAGGACTCACCTTAAAGTTTCTTTAATTCTCGTGCGCTTAAAAGAGTTACAAATAGAAGCCTTTGGAACACTCGATGGTAAAACGGTCTCTGGGTTAACCACTGGCGTCAACGTGTTGTACGGTCCCAACGAATCCGGCAAAACCACTTTGTTGGAATTCATTCGCAGAATCCTGTTTGGCTTTCCTAACAAGCGATCAAGCTCCAAATACAATCTGTACGACCCCCGTATTGGCGGTGTGTGTCGCGGCAGTTTGATCTGTCAATTGAGGAATGGCGAATTGCTGTCTGTCCACCGAAAAGACGGAGCCAAAGGGGGGGCTCTTACCATCACTCCTTTGAATGAAAATGATTCAGCCAAACGTGAAAAATCCCTGGATCCTTTTTTGGGTTTCGCCTCCAAAACAATATTTGAGAATATCTTCGCTGTCACCCTCGACGAACTGCAAGACATCAACTCGCTGAATGATGAAGAAACCACCAACCGCGTGTATGGGGCGGGGTTGGGCCTGGGTTCGGTGTCGCTTGCAGGGGTGGAGTCGAAATTTCGCAAGCTGGGGGAATCTTTGTTCCTGCCCAGGGGTAGAAGCGCACAAAAGGCCGCCGTGCTATTGTCCGAAATTCAGTCCCTGGAAAAAGAAATCGGCGATTTGCAGGACGAGATATTGTTGTTCGATTCCTATCATGATGAAAAAAACAGGCTGAAGGAAACCTTGAATGTTATGAACGAAACCTGTAAGGGCCTGGAAAACGAAAAAGCCCTTTGGGATATGCGTCATGATTTGTTTCCCAATTACCTGAATCGGGTTGATGCGGAGTCCCGGCTGGCATCACTCGATACCGTTCCCGAGTTTTCTGCAAAGGATTCGGAAACCTCCACTCGATTTAAAATCGAACTGGACCGATTGAACAAACAAATTCGGGAAGAAGAGAAGAACCTCCGGCAGGTTGAGGTTGATATGGAGAACCTGCACTGGAACGCCGATTTGCTTGATCTGGAAGCTTGTGTTGAAAACTTGTTCCATCAGGAGGGACAAATTCAAACGGTCCTTAATGAACGCGATGCGTTAAATGATGAGATATTGAGGGTCAAGGAAGAGGTCCAATTGAAAGCCTCACTATTAGGATTGGAAGAGGGTGATGCAGGCATCGATTCTATAAATCTTTCCTCTGCAGACAAGGCGGCAATTGAAAGCGCCGAAGAGATTCAGGGCCGAGCCCGTGAAAACCAGACTCTGTCCAAAGCACGCCTGGATGATTACCGCGAGCAATGGGCAAGAAATGTTGCTGGAAAGCCGACCGTACCCGTTTGGATGATTTCTGTCCTTACTCTGTTGGGGCTGGCAGGGATTGGACTGGGTTGGGAATTTGTCAATCCCCTTCTGATGGGCTTGGCGGGAAGCCTGATTTTTCTGGGGTTGGTGTCCCTGCTTTTTTTTCGCCATAAAGCCGATGGCGAACCGGACGCTTTGGAAAAGCATTTAAAAGCACAACTGGAGCGGTGCGTTCAAGAGCAGGAAAAGGTTCATGCCGATTGGGAAGACTGGATCCGAAAAAAGGGCATTCCACGGATCCTGACTCCCAGGCAATGCCGCGAATTTGTAACTGATTTTATGGCCTTGCAATCTCTCGTTGCTGATAAAAACCTTAAGGAAAAACGCCGGAACGAAATGAGGCTTTGGCTGGACGAAATCAACAATGTTGTGGAAAATGTTTTTAGGGTACTGAATCTTTCAAGCTTGCCAAATGATTTGCTGAAAACAATCAGGGTAATTGAGATTGCATTCAGGGAATCTCAAAAAAGTTTTGAGCAAGATAAACTGCTTCAAAAACGTTTGCAGGAATTGAAGAGTCGCTTGGATCAACTGAATAAGGAGTTGAAATCTCAACGAGATCAGCAAAAGCAATGGTTGCAGGACCTTGGTTTGAAGGACGAGGTGGACTTCGAACGCAAGTTTCCTATTTGGGAGGAAAGGCAAAAACTGAAAGAATACATCGAAGACCAAAACACCCACATCCAATCCCGGGTGGGAAGCGATGCGGGTTTTGATACCTTTATAAAAGATCTGAAAGCAACCACTCCCGAGCAATGCAAGCAGGAACTGAAGCAATTGAAAGAAAGCCTGGATTTGTTGCAGGAGGAAAGAGATACGATCAACCGGCAGATCGGGGAACTTCAAAACAAAATCCACCGTCTCGCGACCAGCGACGACCTGGCATCGAAACGAATGCAATTGGAATCCTGCAAGCAGGATTTACAATTCGTGTCGAAAGAATGGGCGGTCACTCAAATCGCGTTGTACCAATTGCAAAAAGCCAAGCGCAAATATGAAGAAGAGCGGCAACCGGGAGTGATCCGCTCGGCGGAAAAGGTATTTTCGAGCATCACAGGCGGAAAGTATGAACGGTTGCAAAAGCTTTTTGATTCAGATGATATTTTTGCCTTTGAAACCGGAAGCGGCTTATCCAAAACATCCACTCAGTTGAGCCGAGGAACCCGCGAGCAACTTTATCTTGCCATGCGTTTGGGATTCATTGAGGAATATGAAAAAAGCAGTGAGCCCCTTCCCGTAATTATGGATGACTTGTTCGTTAATTTTGATGATGAGCGTCGCGAAAAAACTCTGCAAGTTTTAGCGGACTTTGCTAAAAGCCGTCAGGTGATTATCCTCTCCTGCCATCAGCATGCTTTAGAAGATTATGAGGCCATTGGCGCGAAAGTGATATCGGTATGAAGGACAAAGGGGGACGGAGAGTTTTTAAATACCTATGCCTCTTGCCCCTGGGGTTATTTGTTGTTTTAAGGATTTACGTCAATTCATTCGAGGGTTGGGGGCAATGGGCCGCCGCTCCGGTCCTTTTACTGCCAGTCGTTCTTAGTTTTTGCTTTGGTGTTTGGGGTGGGGCAATGCTTTGGAATGCTAAAAAAAGCAAGCAGCCATTAATGGCGATGGCCATTCAAACCGGATTGGCTGTGGGATTGGCTTTGTGGTTTCTGGCTAAATTGATGATTGTGGAAATCTCCCGTAGCTTTTTTTAAGTCAGGCTTGACGTTTCGTTTAATCAAACAAAAAAGGACCACCAAACAGGTGGTCCTTATAAATAAAATCCTTTTTGAAGAAAACAGTTAAAACCTTTGCGGAGAGTTATTCTTTCTTATAGTTAAACCACTCCCTTTCAGCAAGAAACTGTTTCCATTCCTTGGATTTTTTATATTTTTTTCCATGCTCTTTTTTGAATTTTTTCCGTTCCTTGTAACGTACTTTGTTAAAGGGTTTTGAGCTTCTTTTAAAGTAAAGCTTGGGCCCTTTTTTCTTTTGCTTCACTTTCCAATGTTCGATCACCAAAGGAGTTTTTTCAGACTGAGCTACCTCCTTGGCACGCTTGTCTTTATTTTCGAGTTTCTGGTCCTGGTTATCCTCTGACCAGTATTTATCGATTTGGTGGACCTTTTTCTTGCGTTCCTCAAAATTAAACTTGTATTTGTCGTGAACGGAAGGTTGAAACGGCGTGTTTTTATGCGTGTGACAACGGGTACAAACATTGGCATAATCCCAACGCTGGCCATATTTTTCAGAATCCGCTTTGGAAAAATCTCCTTTGGTGTTTTTCATCACCTTACGCATTTCGGAACCACCCGCAACGGAATGGCACATTTCACATCCTACCTGCTCCTTATTCGGCTCCTCGGGATCGATCTTGGATGGCTTTTTGGAGTTGGCCGGTTTGAACCCGCCTTTTTGTCGATAACCCGTGGTATGACAGCGCAAACACTGGGGAGAGGTCGTGTAGTCCTTTTGCGGATCCAGCTTGACCCGTTTTTTGGCTTCTTCCCGGACTCCGGGTTTTAATAGGTTATAGGTTCCGCCATGAGGAGAATTTTTCCAGGCTAGGTAATAGGGATCGTGACAACTCCCATTACATTTTACCGCTCCTACATATTTAGTCTTATAGTTGTTGGGTTTTTTCTTTCTGGCCCAGGAATCTTCTTCTACTATCAAAAATGTAAATAATGATAGAAACAATATTAAGAAGCCTTTGTTTAAAGTTTTAAACATTAAAACCGCCTTTCTCAAAAAATGAAACAGGGTTTAAATCCGGAAAGGGTGGTTTGAGGAAATCATTGAATCCATATCAGGGGCCGATAAACCCAGGCTTTATCCCCAACCGAATCTACGATCTTGACCCAGTTTCCTTTTGTTCTCACTACCTTCATTGAAAAATATTTTGATACGGGGCTCCAGGAGACCACCTTATAATTAGTGCCGGGACCCTTGCGCAAATTGACCTTTTCCTTTTTTACCACTGCACATTTGTAAGAACTGGTTACCAACCCCTTGTAAATCCAGTATCGGTCCCCATCGACATCCTTGACTTGTATCCAGTTTCCCTTTCGCTTTAATCGCTTGAAGGGCATGTACTTAAAGACTTGCCACAGCTTTTGATATTTGGTGCCCGGTCCGCTACGAAGGTTTGCCTTTGGGGCTTTTACACAAAGTGCATTTGCCTCTTGCACAAACACCCAAAGAAACATTAACAACCAGATGCTTTTACTGATATAACGCGGAACTATCATTTAGCCGGTTTTTGTTTAATCGGATTGTTAAATCTTGGTGACAAGGTAGTTTTTCAATCCCCTGGGTTCTTCGTTTGAGTCAAGAAAATTTTGGGCTTCCATCCCTCCTGATTCGATTCCCTTTTGAAAAGGTTTTTCTTGAGATACTAATTGATCAAAAATCCTATGGGATACATCCTCGGCGGTTTTACCAAAAATAAATTGACTGGATAGTTCTAAAAAGGCTGTTCTTTCTTTGGTTCCTTTAATCTCCGACCAGTTTAAAATTTGCAAAATAAATCCAGTCAGGTAACCCAAAGGAAAAAAATCTCTCAAATCGTTTTCAAGGGTTTCTGGATTTTCCGGGCGCACATCGATAATTTGTTTGGCCAGGATTATTGTGGTTTCTGCCGCTAATGACGTTAATTCCGATTCGAATTGATCTGGATCCAGGGCATTTTTTACAGCCGACATCCTGGAATCCTTTTCAAGAAAGGTTCCCTTTGAGGTTATTTCGTTTAATAAGGTTAAAAGCAAACGAGTTCCTTAGCTAAATCTTTATTAATCATGCAACTCTAATTTGATATACAGTCTAAAGAAACTTGAGTATCATTTAAACTTGATATTATTTGGGTTTAACATTAAATAAAATGGAACTATAAATTTATGCTTCAGATTGCAAAGGCATAAGATGCGGAGGATAGTGTGGCACGCCTAAATTTTAATCAGCTTTATTATTTCTGGATTATTGCCAAGGAAGGATCTATCAAGAAGGCCAGCAAAAAACTTCATCTGACTGCTTCCGGGCTTAGCGGGCAATTGAGGTTTTTGGAGGAGTTTTTTGGGAAAAAGCTTTTTGACAGGAAGACGCGTCAGTTAGTTTTGA
Source organism: Nitrospina sp. (assembly GCA_024648695.1). GTDB lineage: Bacteria > Nitrospinota > Nitrospinia > Nitrospinales > JACRGP01 > JACAVV01. The sequence goes on along the minus strand of JACAVV010000012.1, from coordinate 105,539 downwards.
ACGATATTGGGCACATGGTTTTCGATTATTCAAACCGGATTTTTTCTCAAAGTGAAGAGATGGTCAAGGCAGTCAAGCAATCCAGCCCTAATAAACAAACCCTGGTTCGAATCGGGGTTCTGCCATCACTTTCCAAAAGCCACATTCATGATTTTATTTTGCCGCTTTTAAGGGACCGCTCCATCCTCATTAAAGTATCGGAAGGATCCCTTGATAATTTCATCTATTTTCTCGAAAACAATAATCTCGATATTATCCTGAGTGATCGGCCGGCTCTCGTTAAAAAAGGAAAAATAAAAAGCCTCAAATTGAAACCCAGGAAAATTGTCGCCGTTGGTGGGAAGGATTTTATCAAACTAAAAAAAGGGTTTCCTCAATCCCTCTCAGGACAACCTATGATCCGGTTGACCGAGCACAGTAACCTGAGATTGGAAATCGATGATTATCTGGAAAGAAATCAAATCGTGCCGCAAATCATAGGCGAAGCGGATGATGTGATTTTGCTTCGATTGGCAGTGGAGAAAAATTTTTGCGTTGCTATCCTTCCACAAAATACAGTCCATGAGTCTATTTCTTCAAAAAAAGTATATAAGCTGGGAGAACTGCCGGGAATTAATTCGGACATGTGGGCCATGATGAAAGCCAAATCTCTTGTTAGTCCGATTCTGGAAAAAACAATTAATAGTTTTTTAGAATCAAACACCAAAACGAGTTGAGCTAAAGAAAAAAAATTTGGTGGATTATCTTTGGAGGGATGAAAACAGGCAAGCGTTGCCTGTATTATTCCTCTTTTGCGGCGAACAGGTCCATTTGCTTTTCGTCTTCGTCTTGAAAGGTGACCGGATAGTTTCCATCAAAACAGGCTTTGCAGAAATGGTCCTTACGCTCTTTGTAAACTTCCATCATTTTGTCGAGAGTCAGGTAATGGAGGGTGTCGGCGGTGATGTATTTTCGCGTGTCTTCCAGGGTTTTCTTGGAAGCGATCAACTCTTCTTTGGTCGGTGTATCGATGCCATAAAAACAGGGATGCTGTGTAGGGGGCGAACTGATCCGGACATGCACTTCCAGAGCACCGACCTCACGCAACATTTTGACGATTTTTCTGGAGGTGGTTCCGCGTACGATGGAATCGTCGATGATCACCACGCGCTTGCCTTCGATCACTTTGCGGACCGCGTTCAGTTTTATCTTCACGCCGAAATGACGAATCTGTGATTGTGGTTCAATAAATGTGCGCCCGACGTAATGGTTGCGGATCAGTCCCATTTCAAAGGGAATCCCGGACTCCTCTGAATAGCCGATGGCGGACAGCACTCCCGAATCGGGTACCGGCACGACCAGGTCGGCATCGACCGGGGACTCTTGCGCCAGGCATTTGCCCATTTGCTTGCGGATGCTATATACGTCTCCCCCAAATTGATAGCTGTCGGGACGGGCGAAATAAATGTGTTCAAATACGCAGAATTTCGGAGGCTTTTTCTCAAAAGGAAAATAGGAGCGAATACCTTTATCATCGATTTCAAGCAACTCGCCCGGTTCTATTTCCCGCAGGTATTCCGCTTCAATCAGGTCCATGACACAGGATTCCGAAGCGACCACGTAGGCACCATCCAGTTTGCCAAGACACAGGGGCCGAAACCCGTAAGGATCACGCACGGCATACAAGGAATCGTTCCGCATCAACACCAGCGAAAACGCACCCTGGATTTGAGATAAGGCATCCGTTACCCGGTCCAGAAAATTTACTTTTTTGGATTGCGCGATAAGGTGGACAATGACTTCGCTGTCGTTCGTCGATTGAAAAATCGATCCCGCCGAAACCAGTTCGTCACGAATTTCTTTGGCATTGACCAAATTGCCATTATGGGCTAAAGCCAGGGAACCGCCGGAATATTGGGAAAGGCAGGGCTGGGCGTTTTTAATTTCACTTATTCCCTCAGTTGAGTAGCGGTTGTGTCCGATCGCCGACAAACCTTTCAATCGGCCCAGGCGCTCTGTGTTGAACACATCCGCAACCAGGCCCATTCCAATCTCGTGGTGCATGATCCCGTTTTCGTTGGAAACGATTCCGGCGCTTTCCTGTCCCCGATGTTGCAAGGCATACAGGCCAAGGTACACCAGGTTGGCCGCTTCGGGATGACCGAATACGCCGACGACACCACACTCATCATGAAATTTATCGTCCATCAGGCTTTAGTGATTCCTCGTAGAGTTGTTTCAGTTGATGGATCTCTTCTTGTAAACATTCTTGTCCCTGAATAGAAATGCAAAGTGAATTCCCGCCGGTTTCACCCACGACGGAAATGGGGACACCGTATTCTTTTGCCAAAGATTGTATGCTTGCTAAATGTTCTTTATTAAATGAGATGACGATTCTTGACTGCGACTCTCCAAACAACAAAGCATCCGGACGAATTGTGGAATCGAGGTCTACCCGGGCACCTATGGGTAACCCGTCTCCGGTAATACATGATTCAGTCAGGGCCACGGCCAATCCACCTTCCGAGCAATCGTGGGTGGATGAAAGCAAACCTTTGCGAATGAGTTCCAGGCAAAGCGATTGGACTTTTTTCTCTGCCTTTAAATTCAGTTGCGGAATTGGTCCTTCGCAGAGGCCCAACAGGGTGTTTAAATATTCACTGCCTCCCAACTCCTCAAGGGTGGAACCCAAAACTGCAATCCTGTCTCCAGATTGCTTGAACGCTTGCGTGCAAAAGCGTTTTTGATCGTCCAGTAACCCCACGACAGAAATAGTAGGTGTCGGAAAAATAGCTTCGCCTTTAGTTTCATTATAAAAACTTACGTTACCACTGACCACAGGTATTTCGAAAAATCGACAAGCGTCTCCCATACCAGCGACGGCCTGCTCGAATTGCCAAAGAATTTCCGGCTTGTCTGGACTACCAAAATTTAAGCAGTTGGTCACACCGATGGGCTGAGCGCCACTACAAACGACATTTCTGCAACCTTCTGCCACGGCAATTTGTGCTCCCTGAAAAGGGTCCAGGTAACAATAACGGCTATTGCAGTCGGCTGAAATGGCCAGGGCTTTTTCCGTGTCAGGTACCCGCAGGACAGAAGCGTCGGATCCCGGCAAAACCAACGTGTTCAGGCGCACCATATGGTCATATTGTTCGTAAATGAAACGTTTGCTGGCTATATTGGGGCTGGCTACCAGTTTCTTCAAAGCGTCTCCAAAGGACTCTGGCAGGGCGCATTGGGTTAAATTGAGCTGGTTGACCTTTTCCAGGTACGCCGGTTTTTGTGTGGGTTTGTCTTTCTTTGGAAAGGAATCGACCACAAGATGGACCGGAAGTCGGACCGCGTTTTCCCCTTCAAATTCGATTTCGACTATGGGCTCATCGATGACCCTGCCGACCACAGCAGTATCAAGGTCCCATTTTTGGAACAGATCGATGGCGGCCTGTTCAAATCCTTGTTGAACCACCAGAAGCATGCGCTCCTGCGATTCCGACAGAAGAATTTCGTATGGCGTCATGCCTTCTTCACGCAGGGGTACTTTGGATAAGTCCAAATGGATGCCCGTGCCGGACCGCCCCGCCATTTCAAAGGAAGAGGAGGTCAAACCCGCCGCACCCATGTCCTGAATGCCAACGATCCATGATTGCTTCATCGCTTCCAGCATTGCTTCTAATAGAAGTTTTTCCGTAAAGGGATCCCCCACCTGGACCGTAGGCCGTTTTTCTTCGGTGGTGTCGTCGAATTCGGAGGACGCCAGCAAACTGGCGCCGTGAATACCATCGCGGCCGGTTTTTGAACCGACATAAATCACCGCGTTGCCGGGTCCAGCCGCCTGTCCCAAAAACACCTTGTCCGATTTAACCAGGCCTAGACAAAAAACGTTCACCAGAATGTTGCCGTTGTAGCAGGCATCGAAATAAACTTCGCCGCCAACCGTGGGCACGCCGATGCAGTTGCCATAAAAGGAAATGCCGTCCACCACCCCCTCCAGAAGAAACGGGGTTTTGGGATGATCGATTTCGCCGAATCTCAGAGAATCCAGTAAAGCGATTGGACGCGCACCCATAGTGAAGATATCGCGTAAAATGCCTCCCACTCCTGTGGCCGCTCCTTGCCGCGGTTCGATGAAGGAGGGGTGGTTGTGGCTTTCAATTTTAAACACCGCCGCAAAGCCATCTCCGATATCTACGACACCTGCGTTTTCACCAGGTCCCTGAATCACGCGCGGACCTTCTGTCGGCAGGGTTTTGAGAAACCGGCGCGAACTTTTGTAACTGCAATGTTCGCTCCACATCACACTGAATATCCCAAGTTCCGTGATATTGGGAGTTCGGCCCAAAAGCTTTAAAATGTGCTGGTATTCTTCCGGACTCAATCCGTGGCCGGCTACAATTTCTGGGGTGATTTCGGTTGAGTTGAAATGGGCCATAGTGTCAAAGGTTCAGGAGTAATATGACTTGATCAGCGACTTGAAGATAACTTGTCCATCGCGGTCCCGCCACAAGGGGTCGGCACAGCGTTCCGGGTGCGGCATCATGCCAAGGACATTTTTACGGGTGTTTGCAATTCCGGCAATGTTCTCCGAAGAACCGTTAGGATTGGATTCTTCTGAAACCGTTCCTTCCGGATTGCAGTAGCGAAACACGATTTGACCCTGCTCGTTCATGGTTTTCAAAGTTTCCGGGTCTGCGAAGTAGTTGCCTTCTGCGTGAGCGACAGGGATTTTCAGGATCGCTCCTGACTGGGTTCCGAGTGTGAATGGAGTGTCATGGTTTTCCAATCGCAGGTGAACGGGTTTGCATATGAACTTTTGCGAGCGGTTTCTCATTAATGCCCCTGGAAGCAACCCGGATTCGACCAGGACCTGAAACCCGTTACAAATTCCCAGCAAGCGTCCACCGCCTTCAGCGTAATTGATTACCGCATCCATAATGGGAGAAAAACGCGCAATGGCACCCGCCCGCAAATAATCGCCGTAGGAAAACCCCCCGGGGAGAACCACCAGATCGAATCCTTTCAGCGACCGGTCTTTATGCCAAACCCATTTCGTTTCCAGGCCAAAGACATGCTTTAAAATATGGTAGACATCGTGATCGCAATTAGATCCTGGAAAAACTACGACACCACAATTCATTCAATTATTCCTGGGAAAACGGGTTGGGGTCAGGGTACCAGAGTGATTTGATAGGACTCGATGACGGTGTTTGCCAGAAGTTTTTCGCACATCTCCCGGACCTTTTTTTTGGCCTCCATCTCGGGCATGGTATCCAGGGTGATCTCCAGGTATTTCCCCAAATTGACGTTGGAGACTCCCTCAAAGCCTAATTGGTTCAAGGCAGAATGAATCGCTTTGCCCTGAGGATCCAGGACCCCGTTTTTTAAAGTAATGTGAACTTTGGCTAGCATCGGGTGGAAGGGTACCATAGATATTCCAGATTTCAACAAAAACTCCCCGGAACCAGAATTTTCAGGGGTTTGGGTTAAAGTAAAACTATTTCTCAAACAGTTATTGTTAATATTGACTGGTGGGAATGATTGTGGTATTTCATTAACAATACTCTTCAGATTACGGAATAACGGTATGATTGATTTCATAGAATCGGTTCCAGGGCCGACCTTTCTGGTCGTCTTTACCGTAGCGACGCTGGTACTTTTTTTCATAGGCCGGTTTTGGTCTTCCGACGATACGATGCGTTTTCGCGTGCCGAGTTTGACTGAGTTTGATCCACTTGCCATCGCCACCATGCGCGGTACCGAATCGGCTATTCGCACCGTCGTTTTCAGCCTTTGGTCTAATGACCACTTAGAAAGCCGAAATACTGGTAGAAGTACCGAAATGCAAGCCACCCATTCTAGCCAAAACGTTTCCGGCCAGTTGGAAATATTGGTTCTGGACTTTTTCAAGTCTTTTCGCAAAACCTCCGACCTGTTCAAAGACAAACGATTCATGAACAAGGCCAATGAGATCCTGGACCCTTATTATGCGCGTTTGGAAAAATCTCATCTGATACGTGATCGTGATCAAAAATCGCATGCCTGGAAAGTGGCCTGGATTATCCTTGGTGCGATCCTTTTATTGGGAGTGAGTAAAATTCTGCTGGGAATTTCCAACGACCGGCCTATTTTTTTTCTGGTCGTGTTGTTAATTCTTGCCGTGATTTTTTGTTTTGTTGTCATTAAACCGAATCAAAAAGTTTCCAATCTTGGGAAGAAATATCTGGATGCCTTGCAATCGCATTTTGAATGGTTACAAAATTCAATGAAGACTGGAAAAGTGCCGGATGGAATTAATCCCGCATTGCCGGTAGCCATTTTTGGAACCGCCTTTTTAGCCAACACTCTTTTTTATTCCTCTTACAATCAGGCTTTTTCCAAGAGCAACTATTGGGGAGGTGGTTGCGGCGGCTGTGGCGGGGGAGGAGGGTGCAGTGGAAGTGGTTGCGGCGGGGGCGGTTGTGGCGGTGGATGTGGAGGGTGCGGCGGATGATGCCTTTGACCGAAAATAACTTTATTTCTGAAGAGGTTTGTGGCGGCGGTCCTTACATTCCCGGAAGTTTGCTGTTTCAATGGCACATCACGGAACGGTGCAACCTGCGTTGTAATCACTGTTATCAGGAAGTCTATGGCGGAGAGGAACTGAATTTTAAAGGTTTGATACAGATTCTGGACCAATTCAAAACCCTGCTGGCAGATTGGAGAATCCAAAATGACAAGCGGGGGCTAAAAGGACACATCACGATTACCGGTGGAGAACCTTTCGTTCATAAAGATTTTATGAGGTTGTTAGAAGTTTTCGCGGAGAATCGGGACCAATTCAGTTTTGCGATTTTAACCAATGGCAGTTTCATCGATATGAAGATGGCGCAACGGTTAAAAACGCTGAACCCTTCTTTCATTCAAGTGAGTATGGAAGGGGATAAAGAGGTTCATGATTCCATTCGAGGGGAGGGAGACTTCGATCAAACCGTATCCGCTCTGAAAGCCCTGGTTCGAGTCGGGATTCCAACCATGATTTCTTTTACAGCCCATCGCGGTAATTTCCGTGAATTTCCCAAGGTCGCGCGCATTGGGCGCAAATTGAAAGTGTCTAAAATATGGTCGGACCGCTTCATTCCGAATGGATCCGGACACGATGCGGGAACCGAACCTTTAAACCCTCAAGAGACCCGGGAATACTTTGAAGTTATGGAATCAGCCCGGCACGAATCCGAAAATGCCTGGTTCAATAAAACTCAAGTTGCCATGCACCGCGCTTTACAATTTCTTGTGGGGCATGGCAAACCCTACCAGTGTGCGGCCGGGGACAGCTTGATCACAATTCAGCCCAATGGGGACTTACTTCCCTGCCGTCGTATGCCCATTGTAGTTGGAAATGTTTTGCAAACACCTCTTTCGAAGCTGTATCAAACCAGCGAGGAGTTTTTACAGTTGAGGGACCGGACCCGCACCAGCGACGGGTGCCAGGGTTGTTTTTACGATAAATTATGCCGGGGCGGATTGAAATGCCTTTCCTATGCCATGACGGGCGATCCGTTTCAGAAAGACCCTGGGTGCTGGCAATCGCCATCATCCAAAGACGGGGGAGCGTTAAAAGATTCGCAAACCTCTCTTTCCACTTCCACGTAGTATATGATAATTCAGGATCCCCTATGCAAGCGTCAATAGACTTATCGAAAACAAAGTTGCCAGGTGAACATCAAGCCTCGATTAAAGAATTTTCCGAACAACTTGGCAGTCTGCTGGGTGATAATTTGCAGTCGGTTATTCTTTACGGGAGCGGAGCGCGTTCGGATTTTCAGCCTGGAAAGAGCGATATCAATCTGCTCATTGTATTAGAAAATGTCAACCTGTCTTCCTTGAAGAAGGTTCTTGATCCTGTGGTATTATCCAGACGTTATGGGATTTCTCCATTATTCATGACTTTGCCGGGGATCGAGTCGTCCACTCAGGTGTTTCCTATTAAGTTTTTGAGCATGCAGGAATCCTATCAGGTGTTAGTCGGTCAGGACGTGCTGGAGCACCTGGAGGTAGATAAACAGTTTCTGCGGTTGCGATGCCAGCAGGAAACCTTAAACCTGTTGATGCGTTTAAGACGCCATTATCTGACTAGCGCAGGTAATGGCTTGATAGCAAAGGCCACACGTTCCACCGGCCAATTTTTGGCAACGCTGAGAATGATTTTGTCTTTGACAGAAAACACGGTGCCGTCCAGGGAAGAGGTGATCGGCAGAGCAGGAGAATTGATCGGTTTGGATACCTCTGTATTGAATGAATCTTTGGAGTTGAAAAAGTCGCAAGAGGTTTTGTCTCCAGAAGAAGCCGAAGCTTTTTATGGCCGGTTCCTGGAAGTGGTTACAAAAGTGGCGCGCTACACCGAGCAGTTGTAAAATTCCTTCCCTTAAGCCACGTTTTATTAGGTTATAATATTCCCTTTCCTGAATTTTAATAATTAACCCCAATTGGTAAAAAAATACTATGCAAAACAGATGGAGTGATGCCGATGCTCAAGCGGCTATCGATAAATATAGTGATGTTTCGGAAGACCTTGCTTTAAGAGTTTATACCTCCCGTTTGATTGGCCAGGATCCTGCGCTTGTCCTGCACGGCGGAGGTAATACTTCTGTAAAATCCACGGCTAATAACCGTGTAGGCGAGGAGGTTCGCCTGCTTTTCGTCAAGGGAAGCGGATGGGATCTGGACACCATTGAACCGCCCGGTCTTCCCGGTGTGAAGCTGGATAATTTATTGAAGCTCAGGGAATTGCCGAGCTTGAGTGATGAGGATATGGTCAATGAACAAAGGATCAATTTGCTCGATTCCAAATCACCCAACCCGTCAGTAGAAACCCTGTTGCACGCTTATTTGCCTCACAAATTTGTCGACCATTCCCATGCGGATGCAATTCTGGTTCTGGCCAACCAACCCAATGCCGCAGAATTGTGCAAAGAAATTTTCGGTGATTTTCTCGGAATCGTTTCCTACATCATGCCTGGTTTTGCCTTAGCGAAAGCCGCCGCCGAAGCTTATGAAAAGAATCCGAAGGTGAAAGGCCTGGTCCTGATAAACCACGGTTTGTTCACGTTCGGGGAAACCGCCAAAGAGAGTTACGACTATCATATTGAAGCGGTGGCGAAAGCGGAGGAATATATTGCGAAACATCAATTGAAACCTCTGACACCTCAAAGCAAAGTTCCGTCTATGAGCGAGGAGGAGATCCTTTGTAAGTTGTCGCCTATCCTCAGAGGCTTGTATGAAAAGGAGTCGGGCCAGTCCTGGTTGGTCCACCATCGTCCCAATAAAATGGCCAAAGAATTTGCTTCGAGCCGGGAATGCGCGATCTGGTCGCAGGTGGGTACTGCTACCCCGGATCACGTAATACGGACCAAACAGAAACCCCTGTTGGTGAACCCGCAGAATCTGAATGATCCGGAACGCCTGCGTGAAGAGGTAGAGTCGGCCCTGGGAGCATTCATGGATTCCTATCATCAGTATTTTAAAAATAATGTTGAGTCTAAGGGAATTGAACGCAAAGAACTGGACCGCTTGCCAAGAGTTGTGTTGGTGGCTGGATTGGGTTTATTGACGATCGGGAAGACGGCAAAAGAAACTCGAATCTCGGCAGACATTTATGAGCATACACTGGATACTATTCATAAAAGTTTCAGTATAGGCGAGTTTAAACCGTTGGGAGATTTTGATTTGTTCGATATGGAGTACTGGTCGCTGGAGCAAGCCAAATTAGGAAAAAGCACTCCTCCCAAATTGCAGGGCAAAGTGGTTTATATCACAGGAGCCGCGTCGGGTATCGGATTGGCCACCGCTCACCTGTTTGCCCAGAATGGCGCGAATCTTTTTCTGGTGGACATCGATGCCGATAGATTGGAAACGGCCAGGGAATCCATTCAGAAAAAACACAAGACCAAAGTCAGTTGTAAAGTGGTGGATGTCTCGAACCCTAAATCTATCGAAGAGTCATTCCGGCAACTGGTTTCTGAATTTGGAGGATTGGATATCCTGATATCCAATGCCGGAAATGCAGTGCAGGGCAGGATAGGGGACATCGCTCCAGATATGCTCAGGAAAAGCTTCGATCTGAATTTCTTCGCCCATCAGGAACTGGCGTCCCGATCAGTGGATTTGTTTCTGAAGCAACAGAGTCCCGGAGTGTTGTTGTTCAATGCGTCGAAAGCCGCTTTCAATCCGGGAAAGGATTTTGGTCCCTATGCGCTACCCAAAGCCTCGTTGGTCGCGTTAACCAAGCAATACGCCCTGGATTATGGGAGCGAGGGGATTCGTTCCAATGCCATCAACGCCGACCGGATTCGAACCGGATTATTTACGGAAGAGGTGATAGAAAAACGGGCCGCGGCGCGCGGATTGCGACCTGATGATTATTTCAAAAACAACCTTTTGAATCAGGAAGTTTATGATACGGATGTTGCCGAAGGTTTTCTTCATCTTGCTTTGGCTGAAAAAACCACAGGAAGTATACTGACCATTGATGGAGGGAACATAGCCGCCAGTCCTCGTTAAAGGGCTAGTTTATTTAACCCAATTCCGGATTTATTGCCCGGCGAGGGGATTCTCGGGAAAGGTGAGAATAACCATCGTCCCATTGTTTACCAGGCTATCTATAGTAATTTGTCCCCCGTGGTGGGTCATTATTTTTTTGCAAAGCGCAAGGCTGAATCCGTTTCCTTGAAACTCCGAACCGGAATGCAACCGAAACAGGGGGGCAAAAACTTTAGGAATGAACTTGCTTTCGAGTCCGATACCCCGATCCGCCACCGAAGTTTTCCAATACCCGCCTTTTTTCGAAAGAGTGTCCAGGATCACCTCGGAGAATTCCCCAGGTTTGCCAAACTTTAGACCGTTATCAATTAAATTAGAAAACAAATGATACAAGAGGGTGGGGTCTCCTTTTATGACAGGCAGGGTATGGCATTCGATATGGGCAGATTTTTTTTCGATGGAATCCTGTAAGTCTTCAATGACTTGCTGAATGATTTTGTTTAAGTCCACCCACTCGAACTCGCATTTGGCAGAGCAAATCTCCGAGTACAGGACCCAGTCATTAATACGGGTTTGCACCTGACTGACTTTAGTTAAAACTCTCCCAATATATAACTTTGCCGAACTGTAGCGTAAAATTCTAATTATTTATCCGCTTAATTAAACATTTTTAAAAATTAAAATGTCTCTGGGTATTTCTTGATGACTGAACCAGGAGGGAATGGTTGGATTTCAGGCAAAAAAAGGGGGATAGCCTAATTGGCTATCCCCCTAAATTTACCTGATCTTATTGTTTTACTGCTGGGAAACCATAGAAGAGTGACCCGTTCCGCTTTGAAAAACGTTACTGGTATCCTCGTTGCCGGTTTGGTAAATCATGGATTCGTTTAAATTGCCATACTGTTCTACCGTAGCGGCGTTCATGTTTCCGAACTGTTCAATCTCGGAATCATGCATATCCCCATCCTGAAGAACATCAACATTGTTCATGTCTCCATCTTGTGTGGAGATGGAATGGTTATTGGTTCCAATCTGATTAATGTTGGCTATATTGTCGTTTCCAGTCTGGTTGACGTAATAGGTATTCCCGTCACCATCTTGAAATCCCCAAGAGGCGTTAGAGGTACCAAACTGGTTGCCGACATAATCGTTATCGTCACCATCTTGAACAAGGACATCGTCGTTATCGTCACCTTCCTGAACAACGGTGGCAGAATTGTTGTTGTTGGTCTGGTCGACATTGGCGTTATTTGTGTTCCCGTTTTGATTAATATCCACCATATTGTCATCACCAACCGTCATAGATTCTGCGTTGTTGTTATCACCTTCCTGAACGATCATTCCTGTATTATTGGAACCGGATTGATTCATAGAGCTTGTGTTGCCAGCCGCAAAAGCCTGGTTGGCAATCAATAGAACAGATCCAAAAGCTATATAGTAAACAATTTTTTTCATTAACAGCCCCCTTGAAAATTGAATTAGAAGTATTTTTAAATAAGAACTAGGTGATCAAGCAATGTATAAAAATTATAAAGACCTCAACCACAAATTGGAATACCCCATTTGGGGTATTTTATTGGATATTGACGGTTTAAAAAAAATAATGCTTTGTAGGCGTTGGGTAATGGCCTCCTAATTAACCTTTTAAAATAGGGGTGATTTTAGAGACCTGGGGACAGATGGATTTAAATATTATAAAGCATACCTCTAAACGGGTTGATTTAAGCCCGTTTTTTGACGAAAAGGACCTCGTTGTTTTCCCATAAATTCTAATTTGGATGGGCCAAAATTTAATGATAGGTTTCCTTGGCAGGTTTTGTGCGAAATAAATTTCCTGGAAAAGCTTTTCTAAATCTTATTGTGTAAATTGCATATACGAAAATTTTCCTGAATAAAATGCATATTCTCTATTTACAATGAATCAAGAAGTAAATATAATTTAAGTCTTGTTTTACATTAATTCAAATTGAAAGGAAACCGTATGATGCCGTTGATTTTGACGTTTCCAAAAAACTGGAACTCCAAAGTCCCCAATTTTCTTTCTTCATTGAAGTTCCTGATATTGTCATATTCACTATTCTTACCGGGGATTGTTTTTGCTCAATTCTCTCCGCCCCAGATTGGGGTTTCGGAGTCTGCTAATTTTCACGCCGACTTTACCGGAATTCCTTCTACCTCCAGGATCGTGTTCACTTCTTTCCCAAGCGATTCTGGAAACTCGCCGTTGGGGGATGGCGATTATGAAATTTTTGTCATGGATGAGGACGGTGGAAACCTGACTCAGGTCACCGATGGAGAAGCACGTATTTATGAGCATACGGCAGTTTCTTTTGATCATAAAAAAATTGCGGCGACCTATCGGGATACACGGGACAGTGTAGTTTCCAAGATTTTAATTTTTGACCTGGTCAATAATACCAAGGCGCAATTGGTACCCGACTTTTTCTCTTCAGGAAACGGAGGCATTGTTTGGGATCCTGACGGCTTCCTCTATTTTTCTACGGAAACAATCAAGAGAGAGCAGTTTGGAGGCGGTGCCCAGGTGGCAAAGATTAAATCAGATGGAACCGAGTTGTCGTTTTTGACGCATGCCAGATTTGGCGTTGTGGATGTGGGGATTTCACAAGACGGCACTTTATTGGCCTATCTTAATGTCGATGTGGATCCGGATAAATCCTTATCCTTTTTAACGCTGAGAGTGATGAATACCGATGGAAGTAACAACCGGCTGGTTTATGATGGCGGATCAATTCCAGCTGACTTCACGGACACTGTGGTAGGTGCACGGGATCCCACGCCCTCTCCCGACAAGACCCAGGTATTATTTACCATCGAGAACCCGAATTATCGAAACTCGGTCAAAGCTCCCAAGTTCAGCCAAACGCAAAATCTGTACATCATAGATATTGACGGATCCACCCTGACTCAGGTGACCAAAGAGGGGGTGACGTCTCACGTGGTTCCGGATTGGCGGGATAGCAAGATCGTCTATCATGAACTCGACTTTGAAGACAAGTATTATGGAATCACAGTTTTTGATCCAAGCAATAACTCTCCGGTAGGCGCGAATAATGATCGGGTGGGTGTAGGCCGTTTTCCTTTGTGGATTCCGCCCTTGACGAATTAAAAAAAACTTTTTTTTGGCGAATGCCCAAATCAATAAAAAAAGCAGGGCCTCCGAAGGGAGGGACCCTGCTTTTTTACTTTTAACCCTGTAAGGCGACGATTACAAGGTACCGGGAAGAATATTGCTGAACTGGTACTCTTCAACCGGAAATCCCAACGTCAGATCAAACTTGGTTTCTCCCCATTGCTCAATGGAAAGGAAGGTTTGGTCTTCCTCATCATAGTAATCCCAGGCAACAAACTCTTTGGGGTAATTGCTGGCACCCTCATAATACTCACCAATATCGTCTTCCTCAAAATAGTAGGTTTTCCCATCCATCACCACTTCTTCCGGGGGATCTTCGTGCTCGATTATATGATTGGCGATATCCCCTTCGAGAACGTCAAGTTCATGTTTGGTGCTTAAGGTCCATTCCACCTCACCATCATCCTCCTCCCGCTCCAGGAAGAAGGATTTCTCGCCTTGTTTCAACTCCCATTCATCGGTCCGTTCACCGCCTTCCCAAACATAGAGATTGCGTTTCATGACCTTGAAGGTCTTCATATCATAATCGACAAGGTAGCCTGGTTTCAGTTTGGACAGAACCAGATCATCGATATTGGTATCGTCTTCTTCTTCATTATCTTTTTTGAAAAAATTCCAGATCATGATCAAGTCAATCCCATTTTGGCTTTTAAAGCGGCCAGATTGTCAGATGCGGCAGGTAAGGCCTCTCCGGAATTCAAAGCGTCATTAATCTGGTCATCGATGGTGGTATTGGCATTCGCCATGTCCCCGTAGGCGGCGGCCAGAGATTCGTCTTCTTCCACTTTGGATTTCATTTTTTCCAGCATGGCCATGGTGCCGCCAGAATCGACATTGGCAATTTGGGCATTAAGTTTTTTAGTAGCCGCGGCGGTTTTGGCCCGTGCACGGAGTGTCACGAGGTCGGTTTCATAGCGGTTGATGGTGGTTCGTAGCTTATCGACGTTCTTTTGTAGCTGATTGGCCATGTTTTCCTGCGCCACCAGTTCCTGGGAAACGCGAACAGCATTTTTCCCGGAATCTTCTTTTCGCGACAGGGCTTCGGTGGCCAAACGTTCTGCATCGGCCATATCCATCGCTCCAGACTGTGCTTTTTGTAATAAGGCCATTGCCTTGGTTTCATAATCAGCGGCGGCTTTTTTGTGATTTTCCGATTCATTACGCATGCGAATCGTTATTCCCTTGACCTGCGCCAAGCTTTTCATGGATTCCGCCAAATCCTTTTTTAGATCGCGGATCCCTTGTTCGGTCATTTTAATAGGGTCTTCAAATTTATCGACAATGGAATGGGCCTCTGCCTGGCCCACTCGAAACATTCGGGAAAAAATTCCAGCCATGAGATTGCTCCTTTAAATTAGGGTTCCAGGTTTATTTTGACAATGCGATCAGGTCATCCACATACTCAGCCATGGCCAAACTGAGGGCATCAATACTGCCTTCCAGTTCGTTATGGTCCAGGTTTTCCAACTGCAAAGTGTCCCTCCAAATGACGGTTTTGCCGTCATCTGTCAGAGCGAAGGCTCCATGGACCAGAGTGCGGTTGAATTGCATCAGCTTTTTGTAAGCTTCCGCCGGGCCGTTTTCCATGGACAGAATGACTTGTTCCAGGATAAGGATAGGGTCTTCGCAATCGATCACCAGATTTTTGATGCCCCGTTCTTCATCGCTGATCATTACAAGTTCTTCTTCCTGATTTTCGACATCCAGGGTGAACCCCATTTCCAAAATGTAGTTTTTCACCTTTTCAAAGTGTGACATCCTTCCTCCTTTTTATCCAGATTTGGAAAGTTCTTTATCCAGTATTTGATACGCTTCCGTCAATTTTTGTGTCAGCTCTTCGGCAACCTCTTTTTTTGCGGGATCCTGGGAATGCAAATCGGGGTGATACTTTTTCATCAGCCTTCGCCAGGCAGACTTGACGGCTTTTCTGTCGGCTCCCGGACTCAACTCCAGATTGGCGTAATATTGTGCCAGCGGATCGGCTTTGGGTGGTGTTGACGAACTGCTATGTGGCTCATAGTATGTATCATTCAATGGGTCGACAGGGTCCGTAAAGGTAGAACCAGCGTCTTTGTTTTTCAAAAGCAGGTCTTCAAAATTGGCACGGGCAATATCATAAATTCTTTTGAACATAGTCGCTCCCTAGTCCGGACAAAATATATGAGTTTTGCTCAAGACAGAAAAACTGTGCTCGGGATAGGTGTGGATACTGTAAAAATGATTCGTTTTTGAATTGATCAGTATACCCGTAAACGCCTCGTGCGATCCAAAACCATGAGTCAGTGATTCAGAAGATTGGCCCTCACCTACATATTTGGCAAATGCATCCATATCCGCGAGCAAATGGTCAATGACTTTTAAGTTCACCCAATACATGATGGAGGCATTACAAAATTCGCGGACATGGCTATCCCCGACCCTTAAAGGGATTTGGTCCATAGGATTGGACGGTAGCCTGCTTTCCGGATACGCGATGAATTCGGTAAAACTTTCTTCATCGCCGCGAATTTGAATGTGGTGACTCTTCCCAATGATATTGGCGTCTATCCGCACCTGATTGTTTAATGTCCATTGTCCATGATTAAACACGCGGCCGGAATACTCCACCGATCCTTTATACAAGGTATAAAGGATTTCCTGATTTTCTGTCATGGGCTTAGGATGATTATTCAATTATTACGCGAAATTGGATCGGTCTTTATAAAAAATCCTACTTAGATTGGCACGAACTGTCAACTAAATAAACGGTCATTGAATAATACAATAATTCAGTAACATTTTAAATCCGATCATTCATGGTGCACGGGACGAACTTAAAACCGAGTTCACTGCTTCCAGGTTTTTGGAATAAGGTTCAAAGTCGGGTTTAAGGGCCACCGCTTGTTCATAGGCTTGTCTGGCTTCTTCGAGTTGATTCAACTTTTGATAGGTGACCCCCAGATTATTATACGCCTGGGCGGACCTGGGGTTGAGGGAAATTGCTTTTTTTAAAAAAATTTTGGCCCTGGACAACTGATTCATTTGCCTGTATTGGATTCCAAGCAGGAAGTAGGTCTGGGAATGATTGGGGTCCAGAGCCCGGGATTTTTCCAGAAGACGTATGGCCTCTTGCGGGCGATTCAATCTGGCTTCGGCCATCGCCAATAGATTCCACAATTTGGGGTCTTTGGGATTTTCTTTCAGGGCCTTTTGAAAAGCCTGTTTGGCCTCGGCATGGTTTCCGACTTTGGAATAGAGCATTCCCAGGTTGAATTGAGCTTCCCATAAATCTGGAGCTAATTTCACCGCCAGCAGATACTCATTGCCTGCTTCCTTCCATTGGCCTTTTTGGGCATGCAAGGTCCCAAGGTTGAGATGCGTGTGTGGGTTTTCCGGTTGAATGACTACGGCCTTTTGCAAACTTTCCAAAGCTTTGACCGAATTTCCCCGTTCCAGAAACGCGGCGCCCAGCGTGCCATAATCATTGGCCCGGACGCGAACCATGCCCTGCGGTTCTGCGAAACAATATATCAGTAAGGCCACGACTCCCAGGGTTCCTGCAAAAGACTTGGTTTTACCTGCTTTCAAGGTTTGTATTATCTGGCTGATGGCATAGCCTCCCCACAAGGCAAACCAGGGCACTACCGGAATCCGGTAACGCGATTCATTGAGAAAAAGCACTACAGAAATCGTGAGGCTGATTGTGAATCCGTAAAGCAAAAATGCTTCCTGTTTTTTTCTGAAAGCTATAAGCATTCCTGCTAGACCGAAAGCAGAAATGAAGGAGAAATGGTTGATCAATCCCTTTAAAACTCCCGAATATTCCCGGTAAATGTAGACTGAAATGTTGGTCGGCGCTTCAAAATCGTTGAGGAAAAAATAAACTTTCCGAAAATAGAGTTTTATAAATTCCCAGGGGAATTCCCAGATATGCTGGACCAGGTACTTGATGTTCGAAAGGTAACCGAGACGGTCATCTTTTCGGAAGCCTTCCACCAGTTCGTGTTCGAATCCGACCCCGGAGTATTGAATGAGGTTTCCGGACATGAAGGTATGGGGTCCACTGGCATCGAAAAAAACAAATTTGCCATGTACCAGGTAGCATTGAATCAGTAAAGGAATGAAGGAACCAAATAAAACGCCGTTGAAAATCCACCAGAATCGACGGCGCGATTCCTTTTGAAATACCGGAATGATGTATTGATGAAGGTACCAGTAAACGATGGGCAGGCAGAGAATGGTATTGGGTCGGCCTTGAATGAACAATGAAACAGAGAGTGCCGAGACGATTAGCAGTCCCTTGCCCGGCCGGGACTTTAATCGGACCAGGAAATAAAAGGCAACGATTCCCCAAAAAGCGATAAAGGCGGCACGGAGAATGATTCCTTCGTATATGATCTCCGTTGTAAAAAATGTCCAAAGAAAATAAGCTCCTAGTCCTGCAAGGACACCAAAGCATTCCCTGCCGATCCAGAAAAGGATCACCCCCGCCAGGGCTCCCATTAAAAATTGAACGCCATAAACCCAGAAAAAATCCCTTCCGAAAATCCAGTATAAAATTCCCAAAAAATACTTGTACAAGGGAGCGTAACTGTTGTTGGGAGCATTGACTAACCAGTCGCCTTCAGTAAAACTGATCGCCGCCCTGTCGAAATTATAGTGGTCGGCTTGCGTTGGAACGTAGTCAAAAAGGGGGTTGGACTGGAACTGCCACAGGTAAACCGCTCGCACTCCCAGGCCTAGAAAAAGGAGCAGAAACGAACTCAGGAAGGGGCGTTCTGCGAACAAACGCATCAAAAATACTCCCGAAATGAATTGCAATTGATTGATATTAAATCCGCAAAGGGATTGACACCGCTGAACCTGTTTTTTAGCATGAAACAATATTTGCTAAAAAATACCAGAGCCTAACACAATCAAACCTGAATTGAGTTCATGAAATGATAACAGAATTAAAAAATCTTCCTGCAATGGAATACCGGCGTTTTGGAAAAACCGGGGAATCCCTTTCGGTGATAACATTGGGGGGCATGCGGTTTAAGCGGGGATGGACCCCGCCACGGAACCGGTTGCCAAAAGAGTCTATTGAGAATTGTATGGAGATCACCCGTTTGGCTTTGGACCTTGGAATCAATCATATAGAAACGGCTCATGGTTATATGAAAAGCGAGCATCTTTATGGAAAAGTGCTTGAAGAACTCAACGTGCCGCGAAGCTCTTACAAGATGATGACCAAAGGCGCTCCCATGACGGCCGATGAAACTCGCAAACTGGTGGAAGAACAATTGACAGCTTTGCGTCTGGATTATTTGGATCTTTATGGTTGGCATGGAATTAATAATGAAGAACGGCTGGCCGCGTCTACAGCTCCTGGAGGTCCAGTGGAAACTTTGCATCGGATGAAGGAGGAGGGAATCATTCGTCATATAGGATTTTCCACTCACGGTCCCTTGAATGTTATTTTAAAAGCGATGGAAACCGATTTGTTCAGTTTTATCAATTTGCACTACTATTATTTCTTTCAAAGGAATCGTCCTGCCATTGAACTGGCCGAAAAAAAAGACATGGGTGTGTTCATCATTTCCCCGAACGAAAAGGGCGGTATGTTGTGGAGTCCTTCCGAGAAAGTCAGATCCCTGGCGGACCCTTTAACGGCCATTCAGTTTAATGGCCGCTTTTGCCTAAGCCATCCTCGAATTCACACCTTGAGTATGGGAATTCATGAAGTGGAACACTTTGCGCAAAACTTTAAGATTCTGAACGGAGAATCTTATCAAAGTGAGACCTTTCAGGAATTGAAATCAGGAATGGATGCACCCCTTTCGGCGTTGGCAGACCGATGCACATTGTGCGATGAATGTTTGCCTTGCCCGGAAAACATTCTCATCCCGGAAATCTTGCGGTTTCGCAATTTGCTGGAAGCGTACGATATGTCCGAATACGGCCGGTTTCGTTACAACATGCTCGAAGGGCAGGGGCATTGGTTTCCGGGAAATTTTGCTTTCAAATGTACGGAATGCGGTGACTGCCTGCCTCGATGCCCGGAAAAACTTGACATTCCAAAATTACTATTTGAAACCCACGACCGCCTATTCGATAAAAAAGCCTATTTCAAGAATAAGATTCTGCAATTAATAGTACAAGTTGCCGGGAAATTGAAAAAAATTCTAAAACTATAATTTTCAATTATTTAGTGTTGTTTTTGATCGAAGTTTCAATCATATTCTCCAAAATTTGCCAGTTTTGAGGTAGTTATCCTTGGTATTTTAAATTGACAAGGTAATTTTTTGCTTTTAAACTGGAAATAGAATTTCTATGTAATATTTTGTTTTTGCCCATCACCAAATAGGGGGCCTGGGAGTCATTATGATGATCACGGATAGTGTTTTTGAAGCAAAAATTTTGATCGTTGATGACGATATAAGAAATGCAGAAATTTTTACCCGCCTTTTGAAAGGAAGCGGGTTTAAAAATGTTTTTTATCTGACCGATAGCCAGAAAGTGAAGGAATTTTTTGAAGAGGATGAACCGGATTTACTTCTTCTGGATTTAAAAATGCCAAATTGCAATGGCTTCGACATATTGGAGCAACTCCAAACTAAAATAAAGGATGATTTTTTGCCAGTTATTATTTTGACTGGACAACGGGAATATGGAATTCGTTTAAAAGCCCTGAAAGCCGGAGCCAAGGACTTTTTACCGAAACCCTTTGATGTGTCCGAAGGAGTGACCCGTATTCGCAATTTGCTGGAAGGGAAAATGCTTCATAACCATATTCGCGACCAAAACCAAACCCTGGAAGAAGGAATCCAGGAACGAACCCGGGAGTTGGAAGACACTAGAATGGAAATCGTCCATCGCCTGGGAAGGGCCGCGGAATACCGGGATAATGAGACGGGAATGCACGTGATTCGAATGGGCCATTTATGTGCGGAGCTTGCCAAAATAATTGGTCTGGACGAAAAGGACTGCCATCTGCTATTAAACGCGAGTCCCATGCACGATGTTGGAAAAATTGGAATTCCCGACCGCATTCTACTGAAGCCCGCCCGATTGGATGGCGAAGAGTGGGATATTATGAAAACTCATGCTCTGATTGGGGCGCAAATCTTATCGGGAAGCAATTCACGATTGATGCAGATGGCCGAGTCCATCGCGCTGAACCACCATGAGCGTTGGGATGGTTCAGGCTACCCTTACAAAAAAAAGGGTAAAGACATTCCTCTTGAAGGACGGATTGTTGCCTTGTGCGATGTTTTTGATGCGCTTACCAGCGAACGTCCTTATAAGCAAGCCTGGGATATTAATGATGCCCTGGCAGAAATCGAAAAACTTTCATGGGTCCATTTTGACGGCGATTTGGTCCAGGCGTTTAAAGAAAATATTGACACCATGGTCAAAATCATTAAAGAGTTTCCTGATTCCAGGGAAGTTCACATATTTACTGTTAACCCCCAAACACTTCATGAAAACTGACAGCGGGCCAAGATCAGGCTTTTGCCTTTAGTGCTTTGGCTTTTTCTTTACAAACCTCCAAGAGTTTTTGTGCATTGCGATAAGAGTCGTCTGCCTTGATCACTTTTTCAAAGAAGGGAATGGCTTTTTTGAAGCGAAGGGATTTCATATAGGCCTCCCCCAATATGTACGAAATATGAATGTCATCGGGGTTGAGCAAGTCGTATCTTCGGCCGTAATCAAACACTTCGCGAATGTTGCCCAATCCCCGGTAACTGAACACGATGCTTTGCAAAGCCCTTAAATTAACGGGGTCTTTTTGGAAAGCTTTCATGGAATATTCCAGGGATTTGTTGAACTGGTTTTTTACATTATAAAACTGTGCCGCAGAATTGATCAAACTGAGACTGTCCGGTTTTTGGGACAACTCTTTCAACAGGTCGATGAGGGCCATCTCCTGCATGACGGTGCGCAACTGGCTGGGGTCTACTTTTACCGCCGCTTCGAAATAGGGTTTGGCTTCCGCCGTCCGGTCCACTTCCATTAAATTGAATGCCATGTAGAGGTTGGCGTAACTCTGCTTAGGATTTTTCTCCAGGACCTTTTGCAACAGTTCCATGCTTTTTTCGTGGTTGCCAATCTGAAAATTGGCATGGCCCAGATTGAGCATCAGGTCTGGGTTGTTGGGATCTTGTTTCAACTGCTCTTCAAGCCGATGAATTTGCCCTGTTTCAGCTTGCAAATGGTAGCGGAACAGGTTGTTGTCTTCCACCATCGAAATGGCATCCAGAAGCTGGTGCCGGTTGTTGTACAAAACACCTTTTTGATATTTGTCCATAGCCTCATAATGGGCCTTGAACCGTTTTTTGTCTTCTCCCGATAGATTGGTGACCCTTTTGGTGATCGCATCAAAGGAGGCGCGGCTAAGAACCAGTTGTTCCATATCCGAAGAATTGATCACATCTGGAAAGTTCAAATAGAATTCGATGTAGGGCCGGTTATCGGTGATCTCTTTCGCCCCTGCGGCGAAAGCGGTGATCTGGTCCTCCAAGTACCACAGGTTGGCCAGAAAGGCATGCGGTGAATTTATGTGGATATCTGCCATAGCCTTGCGCACTACAGGGTCCTCAAACTGCTTCTTCAATTTTTTAAAATCCAGTTCGATGGGTTGATCGGAGCCCAGGAGCAGAACTTCATTCGCCACCGACATCCAACCCAAAGCATGGGGAAATTCGGCCAGAAATGTTTTTAGGTGCATTTCCACCTCCTCCAGGCTCTGGCTGTGCAAAGGAATCCATTGCACGAATTTACCGCCGGGTTTGAGCCGGTTGTGCACCTGGCGATAAAAATCGCGGGTGTAGAGGTTGACCGTGAACGCGGTTCTTGGAGGCGGCGGTTCACCGGTGATCACATCATATTGTTTCGAGGTGGTGAGCAAGTGGTTCCTTCCGTCCTGCAAAACGATATGGACTTTTTCCAGATTGACCACGTCATGGTTTTCATTTTTGAACACCCCGGCACCATTGATAACGCTCGGCGATAACTCCAGGCTGTCCACAGATTTCACCCGTGGTTGAATCCCCGCGGCTCCTGTCGTTTGGCCTGTACCAAAACAAATCACCAATACTTCGTCCGGTTGATCCGACAACATGATGGGGACATGGGCGAACAGTTTCATGTAGCGTGAGGCCACCAGGTTGGAAGCGGACATCGATACCCCGTTGGTTATGAGGCGCTTGGCGCTGGGATCCAGAATTCCGTAATTGTCCTCGAAAATTGCCACGGTGTCAGTGATCCCCTCTTCGAAAAAGAGCAGTTTTTTAAGGCTTCGTTTGCCTGAACTGTCGCGCATGAAAAACGGATTCAGCAAATCCTTGGGAACACCGATATTGATTGCGATGATCACAATTCCCAGGGCACCGGCGAGCATTTTACGCAGGGATGGGTTGAATTGGTTGCTTTGAAAGAGTAGCACTCCGCCCAGTGCAAAGTTTAGAGTGGCAACCAGCAATAAACTCCAGCACACCCCGATCAATGGGAGAAGCAGGAAGCCGGCTACCAGAGACCCCAAAATGGCGCCAAGTGTATTGCTTCCATAAACCTTTCCGGTTCCTCTTCCAATGCGGTCAAAGTGTCCGGCGGCGTTTTTTATGAGCACGGGGAAATTGATTCCTAACAGGATGGTGGGAATCAGCATCAGCATGAGAGAATCTTTAAAGTAAATTCCAAAAGCACGTGCCGGGTTTTGCAGGTTGTAGCTGTTCCAGGGTGGAGACAACAGCGATTCCATAGAGTATAACGAAACGATAATATAAAACCCGATACCGATCTGGACCCATACCAACAGGGATCGCAAATCCTTGACCCATCGCATCAAGGGGACCGCGATCAAACTTCCTAGTGCAATCCCTAACAGGAAGACGGCCAGCATCATGCTAAAAGAATACACCGTGCTGGAGATACTGAATACCAGCAGACGCGACCATAATACTTCATAAGCCAATGCTGTGAACCCGCATACAAAACTGGCAAGGACCCAAAACGATTCATCGCGATGGAGTTCGAATTTGGGGATTTTGATTTTGGGGATGTAAAACCATTGCGCTTTTCCGGGATGGGTCTCCTGATAGGTTCGGATGGCACCGATCCCAATGAAAAGATTCAAAATGGCGGCAAACCAGGCTGTTTGCAGGACTCCGATTGCCTCAATCAAAACGAATCCGGTTGTCAGACAACCCACAGCGGCACCCAATGTGTTCAGGAAATAAAGGCTACCCACCTGGTTTTCAAGATCCTTGTCCTGGGTAACATAATATTTGCTGATAACCGGTAACGTCGCGCCCATCAATGTCGTGGGAATGAACATCAGGCCAAAAGCCAGAATCGCCTTGATTCCGTTAAACACTAATTGCGAGTCCGGCAAAGCCAAATGGAGCAAAGAATAGATGCTGGAAAAATTGGCGAATAACAAGGAAAACACAGCCCCGCAAACACCGATAACAATTTCAATCGAGCCGTAAATCAATAGCGATTGGGGTGCGCTTTCAGAAGAATTTTCCCCCTGGGAAGACGAAGCGTTATCAATCAAATGGCCCCAAAGGTAACTCCCAAATCCCAAACCCGCCATGAACGCGGCCAATACAATAGAAACCGAATACACCGTATGACCGAAAACAAGGGTCAACATGCGTGTCCAGATGATTTCGTAAATCAGGGCGGTGATTCCGGATAGAAAAAATAAAAAATAAATAACAGGTGTTCGCTTCATGAATTTTGTTCCTTGTTCCGGGAGCATTGAAAAATCGTACAAAAGTTAAAGTTTTCAACAATCCCTGTATTTCGAAAAGTTTCCAAATTAATTGACATTGTCGTCAGGATCAAGTTAATTTGAAAAAGGTGAGGCATTTTTAGTATAATTCTAGTATAAATATTTGATTATTTTATTTGGAAAAGAAAAATGATTAGTGCCGGTCAAGATATCAATGGAAAAGAAATAGACCATCCTTACGCGGTGGAAAATGGAGTGAGTTGGGATCCTGAAGCTTGGGAGCGGGTCAAGCATGCTCCGGAATTCGTGCGCCCCGGAATTCGAAAACTGATGGTGCAACGCTGTGTGAAACGGGGTTACAAGTTGGTGACTTCAGAATTCCTCACCGAAATCCGTAATGAATCCATGATGCTCGTGTCTAAAAGGGTCAAGCAGTTTGGCTTTGAAGAGCTATCGATGGGGGCTTTCGATGAAGCGAAAAAGAAAATGTCGGAGAGTCCCCGCAAGGTTGAAGTGATTGAAGAGATCGAGGATTTCCTTGCGCAACGTACTGAAAAAAAAGAAGATATTATCGGAAAATTCAAGAATTACATGGACGTCGCCCCGACGATGGGCATGCCCTGGAACAAGGAAGCTTTGGCAAAAATGGAAAAAGTACCGCCCTTTGTTCGGGGTATGGCGAAGCAAACCATTGAAGCGAGAGCTCGCGAACAAGGCGATAAAATGGTGACGGCCGGAATCATCGATGAAGTGTTCACAAACATCATGCCCGCCTCAGCAAAGAAAGCCATGGGCATGGAAGTGACTGCCGAGGATGAGCAGCGGGATGTAGAAAATGAGCAACAAAAGGATGAAGTCCCCGATTTTTCCTTGAATTGGACAGAAGAAGCGGCTAAAAAAGTTATGAGGATTCCTATTCCTTTTGTTCGCAATATGGCGATTAAGCGGATCGAAGAGCAGGTGTCCAAGGAAGGCGAGACGACAGTAACATTCGAACTATTTGAAAAATATCGATTTACTTTCTAAAAAGGGAGATACAATGACTATCGACTCTGTGATGGAATTTGGAATAGGTATGGCTCTGTTAATGATTTTAGGATTTATTTTTCGTCCGGAAAAACAGGCGATTCCTGTAAAAATCAGAAAAGAAGATCCCAGGCGACGCTAAATGAAAACCTACATACCGGTCGGGTAGTCCAGATAAATAGTTTCCAACCCAAACGTTTGTTCCAGGTGGCTACCGACCGCCTTAACGCCACCAGTTTCTGTGGCGTAATGCCCCGCCAATATCAAAACGCAATTTCCTTCCTCCGCCTCATGAAAATGATGGGCTGAGGCTTCTCCCGTTATATAGCAGTCCAGACCTTCTGCAATGGCGTCGCGTAACATATCACCTGCTCCCCCTGTGACCAAGCCTACCATTTGCACAAGACCCTTTCCTATCACCTTGACGGGTGAGCCTAACTGTTGCTCCAGCATTTTTCCCAACTTCTCCGCCGATTGAGAGACAAGTGTGCCCTTGAGCCCAATTTTCTGACCTTTATACTCTCCAAAAGGTTGTAAGCGTTCCAGTCCGATGAGGTCTGCCAAGGCTTTATTATTTCCGAGCACTGGGTGAATATCCAGAGGGATATGTGCAGAATAGAGTCCGATGTTTTCGCGGATCATTAACGACAGCTTTTCAAAATAGCTACCTCGAATCGCTTGCAGTCCACTCCAAAACAATCCATGATGGACGAACAACATATCGCATCCCTCTTCTTTGGCCATTTGCAGGGTTTTGAAACAGACATCTACAGCGAGGCCCACTTTGCGAATTTCTCCGGTGTTTTGGACTTGCAGGCCATTCATGGCATTACCCGAGTCTTGAATAGCGTGTATATCCAGTAATTGATCCAGATGATGACTGACTTGTATAATATCCATAAAATGAGTATAAAAGAAATCCCGGTAAAAAGGCAAAAGCAATGTGGTCTCACGAAGAGCTTTCCATACAAATAGTTAAAGGTTTTCCAAACATTACCTGATGAAAGAATTCATTCTCAAGAAAATCGGTGCACGGTTGGTTTTGTTGTTTTTTGTGTCTATCCTTTGTCATTCCATCGTTCACATTGCCCCTGGTGAACCCAGCCTCGTCGACCCTTCTAATCCGAGAATGAAGCCGGAAGATATCCAACGTTTACGCGACGCCTTTCATCTGGATGATCCCTTGTATGCGCAATACCTGTACTGGATTCGCGATTTGGCGACCGGAGAGCTCCGTTCCTTCAAGGACAATCAACCGGTGTTTCAGAAAATCTGGGACCGGTTTTTGAATTCCCTGCCGTTGTTTCTGATCAGTACATTCATCACCTGGTGCCTCGCTTTTCCTGTGGGGGTCCAGGCGGCATTGCGCAGAGGATCTGTGTTTGATCATACCAGCACTTTTTTGTCCTATGCCCTTATTTCCATTCCAGGGTTTTTTCTATCTTATATCGTCATCATTTTTATGGTGAAAACGTTCAACGTGCCTGCAACCGGAATTCGAACCTTCGGGCTGGAAGATTCTTCCTGGCTGTTTCAGTCGATGGACCGCATCTGGCACCTCACCATCCCCGGATTGATGGCCGCATTAGCAGGGGTAGCCTGGTTATCACGTTTTGTAAAGTCCTCGATGCTGGAAGTTTTGCATCAGGACTACATTCGTACCGCCCGCGCCAAAGGGCTCCCTGAGGATGCGGTGATTTACAAGCACGGCCTGCGCAACGCGTTGCTACCCTTTATCACTATGTTTGGCCTGATGATTCCGGGGTTGATAGGGGGATCGGTTATCTTTGAAACCGTGTTCAACTGGCCCGGCATCGGACGCCTGGGATATGATGCAATTATGGCGCGTGATTTTCCGGTCACTTTAACATTAAACTTCTTTGCCGCTGTTCTGGTTTTGACGGGCACCTTGGTGTCTGAAATCCTGTACGCGGTGGTGGACCCCAGAATCAAACTTTGAGTGGAAATGGAAACGCAAACGTTACAAACAAATGAAAATCATGATGAACTGCCGCCACCGGTAGGTTTATTCGAAGAACATTGGATTTTGTTCAAGCGCAAAAAATCCGCCCTGTACAGTTTTGTGTTTCTTGGAGCTTTCTTTCTCCTGGCCTTGCTGGGTAAAGTTTTCACAGAGTGGGTGGTGCTGTTTGACCCTGAAGCGGTTCGTTTGTCGCAAAAATTCAAGGCGCCGTTTTCTTCCTTTGATCCGGGTATTATTCCCGATGAGGATGCTCCTCTTTTTGGTATTTACCTGCTGGGAACTGATGAGTTGGGACGCGACGTGTTCGCCCGAATGCTGGAAGGTACTTTTGTTTCGCTGACGATCGGTTTTGTTGCGGTGGGTATTTCTGTGACCGTCGGAATCTTCATGGGAGGACTGGCAGGATTTTATGGCCGAGTGAAAATCTGGTTTCTTACGGTAGATACCCTGATTACCGGGATCATCAATATCATGTTGTGTATTCCCACCTTCTTTTTAATCCTGGCCGTGGTGGCATTACTTCCGCCCAGCATCTATAACATCATGATCGTGATTGGCCTCACCAGCTGGATGAGCACCGCCCTGTTTGTTCGCGCTGAATTCCTGTCTATCCGCGAACAGGACTATGTGATTGCGGCACGCTCGCAAAGCATTCCTGAATGGAGGATCATTTTTATTCATATGGTCCCCAACGCCATCGCGCCGGTTCTGGTATCCGCCACCCTGGGTGTGGCGACTGCTATATTGACGGAGTCGAGCTTGAGTTACCTGGGACTGGGTGTTCAACCTCCAGATGCCACTTGGGGCAATATTCTTGCCGATGGAAAAACTTTCATTTTTGATGCCCCCTGGCTGACATTCATTCCTGGCTTCACCATTTTATTTGTGGTGCTGGCCTTCAACCTGTTTGGTGAAGGCTTAAGAGAAGCTATCAATCCCAAGCTCAGAAAACATGTAAATTGAAGTGATCAGGCAATCTTTGATTCTCATTAAACGGTACGCTGATGGCTGTGCCTGGCGTTTCAGCAAGGCACTGAAATTTTAGATTTCATTTAGTTGCATTTTTTGTAAAATCAGTGGCACAATCCGTTTCCAAGGCGTAACCCAATGATGTTTCAAGCGGTGGCAACCTGTGGAATCGGGAGATTAAACTTATTTAAAAGACAGTGTCATGGAAGAACCTCAACCAGAATTAACCGAAGAAGAGCGCAAAAAAGCAAGAATCAATTTGATCCTCATCCTGGCCGGATTGGCCGTGATCGGATCCTCCTTTTTATGGCATATCGCTTCCCTTTTTTTCCGATAAGCTTGTTTGGGGAGGGGAGAAGGCCATGCCCTGTTCCCCGAAAATCAGATTTGAATGCCTCCGGTAACAACGGGTTGTGATAAAATAAAGGCTATTAAATTTTTGATAATGAAGGTCCCGTTTCAGGGAAAAGCCAGGAAAAGGAAACCCTGTCGTTCATGGTTCTTTATAGACCCTACTCCATAATTGCCGCGACCCGCTTGATGGGGGAGTTGGAAGAAAAAGATATTCGTATTGATTGGGTTTGCTATTTCCGGGATGAGCCCCTCATTCCCTGCCACCATATGATAGCGGATTATTCCGAACTGGTGGAGTCGGGAGAAGATCGGGGATGGTTACAACGCCGGGCGAACAATTTTTTGAATGAAGAGGAACTCGAAGAATTGCGCGATTTTCTGAAAAGGAAGTTCGCCCTGGATGTTGAAGTGGAGAAGTTCAACACTCCCATTCATAGCAAGGCACTTCCCTGGTTCAAGGAAAAATACGTCAACAGCATGATTATCCTGAGCGAAAGTGGCGAACCACTCAGTGCAAGCTTTGTCGGCATGGTGTCTCCCTTTAAAAATATAACCTCAGTAAACACGGTCAATGAGCTGTTGAGAGAGATGGAAAAGCATAACGAAAAATGATGCGACCTCTACCCGCTAACTCTGAAAACAGATTGTGAGAATTGTGTATTATGCTACCAGAATGGATGGAATTGAAACATAAAGTCGAAACCAATAAAGCCGACTCGGCGGGAATCGATCTGTGTAATGCCAAACTGATGCGAGCGGATCTCAGTAAAGGCGATTTCCGTGGCGCGGATTTTTCAAGTGCGTATCTCCTGCGCACCAATTTTCAGGGCGCCAAGTTATGCGATGTGGATTTCACAGGAGCCATCATGAGCGAAGCCAATTTATCCAATACCGACCTGGAAGGCGCAGAATTCACTGACGCCTATTTGTGCGGAACAGACTTTAGTGGTGCAATAAACCTGACATGCGACCAGATAGATTTGGCGACCCTCGATAAAGACACCCGTTTGCCGGATTATATCAAGATAGAATGGACCTCTGACACCACCTGGGAATGCATCGACGACGATTGAGTGAAACCTGTTGATATTGGTACAGTAGGTGGATAAAACTAATCATCGGAATAATGGATAATCAAGAGTTGTCTGTGAAACAAACTCCCCAAGTGTAATCTCAGGCAAAGGCCCAATCTTCCCCTCTAATAAGAGAATTGGTTTCTTTAAAGTTTTCATCCTTGGAGAAAACTACGCATTTAGGGGAAACCCGACACAGGTTTTCAATTAGTCTTTTGAAATAATTGATTTTTTGACCTTCTGATTTCCAGAAAAAAAATAGTTTTTTGGGTGGAAAACCGGGAATGCCAAAGAACAAAAACTTTAATAATTTCAGATAGTAATGGGTACTGCTTTGTCGGTTTTACCACAAAAGTGTAGATGGACCGAGGCTTTGAAGGAGAATGGGTTAACCGGTTCCTGTTGTTTATATAAGTTTTTTAACTAAATATTCGTTTATTTTTTTGTATCATAATTTGATTTTAAAAAAATAATAATGGATTGCGGGGTGATTCCCTTAGACCCTGGCCTGAGTTGGTGGAGCTGGAGGAGGATTAACTCGCTCTCATAGGTCCTTTGTAATGAATCAACAATTACCAGTTCTTACGACCCATTATTATAAAATTTAAAATCGGTGTAACCTTCCTTTTCAAAAGAAAACCACAAGCTAATATCAGCATCCTGGGCTAGAGGCCAACCGTTTCTGAATCGATCTACAAGATCGGGATTACTGATAAACGGACGGCCAAAGGCTATCAAATCAGCTTTATTTTCTTTAACAGCTATTTCTGCCGTCTCCTGAGTGTAACCACAGTTTCCTATAATTGGTCCCGAAAAAACTTCTCTAAATTCGTTTAACGTCATTGGTTCCCCAAGTTCATGAAAACCAAATGCAATCCCGTCCATAACATGAAGGTAGGCCAATCCAATTTTGTCCAGTCGGCTGGCTAAATAGGTGAATGTTTCCCGATAATCTTCAGAACCCATATCGTTATAATTTCCATTGGGGCTGATTCGGACTCCGACCCTGTTTGCTGGCCAGATTTCTGTTACTGCCTTCACTATTTCAAACAGAAATCGACAACGATTCTCTAAACTTCCACCATAACTGTCTGTTCGTTTATTAGTTTTAGATTGCAGAAATTGATCTATGAGGTATCCATTTGCGCTATGGATTTCTACCCCATCAAAACCCGCGTCCTTAGCCCTTCTTGCTCCTTTTTTGTAGTCTTCAACAATCGCGGGTATTTCACTTGTATCGAGTGCACGAGGGATTTCGAGATCCTTCTTCCCCTGTGGAGTATGTATGTATTCTCCGTTCAATTTTATCGCTGAAGGAGCAACAGGCAGTTCTCCATCATGGAAAGAACTGTGCGAGGCTCGACCTGTATGCCACAATTGTAAAAAAATTATTGACTCACGGTCATGAACGGCCTGAGTAACTTTTTTCCAAGCCTTACTCTGGTCCTCCCTATAAATTCCTGGGGAATTGATCCAGCCGATTCCCTGTTTAGAAATTACAGTAGCCTCGGTAATAAGGAGCCCTGCAGTTGATCTTTGAGCATAATATTCTTCCATTAAATCATTCGCCATTCGCTCCTTTCCCGAACGGGCTCTCGTCATAGGTGCCAAAACCACCCTGTTTTTCAGTTCAAGATCCCCCAGTTGAAAAGTACTTAGCAAATTTTTTGATTCTGTTTCAGTATTCATTATTGGTTCTCCATATTTTGGTTTGACGCGCGGGGCCGTACTGTTTCTAAACTTTTCGAACGCTGTCGTTGAGCGCGAACTCCATAAAATGCTTTGCCATGACTGAACTCCTTTCGGATATATATTATCAAAGCCCCCCTCAATAAAGTGGGGGGACTCTTGACATGTTAAAATATGAGGAAATTGACTCTCTGGTCTTGAAGATTACTGAGACTGGGAAGACCTGTGGTTATTGGGACGGAGTTATCCTTGATTAATACGTATTCAGAGGTGTCCTCCCCAAATAATTCGGCACAGGCGCAAGAGATGCCTTCAAACTTTTCTGTATTTATTTGATTTTTCTCTCTTAAGTTTGTGGTGGAACGAATTCCTCCGGCAATTAACAGTTGTTTTTTAAGATACTGTAGCTCTGGTTTCCCCTTGTGAAATTAAAGCCACAGCCTCTTCAGTGGACCAAACGGTATTGGCTAGAAAACGATAATTGGTTACGGCCGCATCATATCCATTACCCTCCGGAACCTTTGCCGCGGCAGTTGCATCCTTAACCACAGCAACTTCAAAGCCCTGCTCCAGCAATTCCCTCAAGTGGCTTTCGACACAGAGGTTGGCCGACATTCCCCCAAGAATGACTTTGTCGATTCCCCGTTTTCGCAATTGCAGGACGAGGTCGTTTGTCTCTGGTCCATACACCTTATGCGGATTCACCACTATGGTATTTTCGCTTTCGATATAGGGTTTGTAACGCTCTAACCAATCGGGACCTGAGCCTTTGAAACCTTCAAGGTTCAAAGGACCTTTACGGTCAAACATATTTATACTATGCATCAGTTTCTCAAGGGCTCCCTCGAATTTCCAGCCGTGATCGGTGGGGTAGTAGTAATGAGGTGAGATGAAAATGGGAAGGTTGTTTTCCTTTGCGGCCCTAAAAAGAGCTTCAATATTGTTGACTGTGTGGTTTTCCTCAACGCTCTCGCCCACCACTCCCCAAGTCACGCCTTGGGGACTCAAAAAATCATTTTGCGGGTCGGTGACGACTAAGGCCGTATTGTCTGCTTCTACCAGCATGCCTGGATTGGGAAGTGCCATTTTGTTTCTCCTTCATTTAGTATTGTTAAAAAAGGGTGGTCAATAATATTGATCGCACCGCTATAGTTTGTACTCATTCTGGGTAGAGCAGAATTCGTGCCAAAGTTTAGAGTATGGGTTAAGCTATTTAAAATTAAGGAGTTTTGGGTTCTGTGGAGGCAATAGTTTAATGCGATTTTTCGCTAATAACGAAATTTAGATAGACTGGATAGCGGATTAACGAATTTTCGTTGATTCTGATGTTGAATAGTAACACGCTAGAGCCATGAAACCGGATTCAAAAAGCAACTCTCAATCAGAGTCTTTTCCACAGCAATTAAAAGAGGTTTTATACCTAAATAAGCTGATTCTGGAATCGGCCGGGTAGGGAATCTACGGTCTCGATGCTGAAGAAAGGGCAACCTTCCTTAATCGTGCCTCAGAGCATATGACTGGGTTCACGGCTAAGGAAATAATAGAAAAACCGCGATTGAATTTTTCCAGTGGGAAGGTGTTCATTCCACGTTCTCCAAAAAATAATGGTTCAAAGGGTGGATGAAAGAACCCGATCAAGCTTAGCTTATAGCACATCATTTGTTTTGATATCCTAGCTTTGGGCCGCTCCACGATTTACTGATTTTCGGCTGTTTCCTAACCCTCCTAACGTTAGTAAATAATTATTATTAATGGTTTTAGGGATTTTCAACCGTAACAATATTTCTTATATTATTCTGAGATGGACCCTCAATCCTTATACTATCATTTCACGATTTTTATTTTCAGATCGATAGATTTGAGGAGTCTATTGGGTTCCGTTCATTCACTGGTCCTGAACGTTTTTAACATATTCGCTATGAAATTGATCTTTAAAGGCTTAGAAAATAGTACAGGAACGTACAGAGGCTAAAAAATTAAAAACTTTTGGTAGTATTGGATTCCGATAAGGCCCTCTACTCTGCGCTGGAAATAAACCTGGTTTTTATATTTAGAAAAGTTGAAAATTATTTCCCTTTGATCCAAGATTATTGTTAAGGGGGAGAAGACTCTGTGATCTACAGGGTAATCGTTATCTATAATTCATCAGATCAATGATAATTTTTAGAAGGATTTTATGTCAAAGAAAATGAATTTTAGACTTTGGTTTTTTGTTCTAGCGGCACTACTTTTAACTCCGTGCGCAAAAGCCCAGGCAGATGAATCTCCAGATTATAATAGGCCCGCGTTCAATGCATCGCGCTACAAAGAAAATTATTCTTTTCTAAAAGATCCCAAGAAGCGGACGGAATGGTTCGATGCTCTTAAATACATTCCTCTCAATAAACGTGGCGACACCTTTTTTTCCTTCGGCGCCGAAACCCGCCAGCATTACGAATTCATAGATAATAATAATTGGGGACGCGGGCCTCAGGACAACGATGGTTACTATTTGCAGAGGTGGCTACTTCACAGCGATTTCCATGCCGGGGAACGCTTTCGGATTTTTGTACAGTTCATGAGTGGCATTGAAGCGGGCCGCTCCGGCGGACCGCGTGGGGTGGATGAGGACCGGTTTGACCTGCATCAAGCGTTTTCCGACTGGCAGGTGTTGGGCGTGAAAAAAGAAAAATCGTTAACCGTTCGATTCGGGCGGCAGGAAATTATTTTCGGATCGCGCCGGTTTCTAAACTACCGTGAGCGACCCAACATGCGCCTGAGTCATGATGCCGTGACCGGAATCCTCCGCGCTGGCGGGTGGGATGCCCGCGTGTTCGGCGCCCGACCCGTCAACTTAAAGCGAGGATACTTCGACGACGAATCCAGCGACGACCAGACCCTTTGGGGCTTGTACGGAGTGCATACCCTGCCTGCGAACCTACCGGGTTCCATCGACCTGTATTACCTTGGCCACCACCGCAACGACGCGACGTTCAACCAGGGCACAGCCGACGAGGTTCGCCATACCCTGGGCACGCGTCTCTTTGGAAAAATCTCCCAACTGGATTACAACTTTGAGCTTCTCTACCAGTTCGGAGACTTCGGGAACGGAGACATCCACGCCTACGCACTGGCCTCTGATACCGGCTACACATTTCGATTCAGTCCCGCGGTCTCACTGCGACTGAGTTTGCGCGCAGACTTGTATAGTGGAGATGATGACCCCAATGACAACGAACTGAATTCCTTCAATCCCTTTTTCCCAAAGGGGAAGCACATCAGCCAGCTCGCCGCATCCGGTTTGATCAACCAGCGCGACCTTCACCCCAGAATCAACCTGAAAATGGGAAAACACTGGACGCTAACAGCCAGCAGTCAATTCATCTGGCGCGACAGTTTGGAAGACGGCATTTATTCTATAGGGAGCGGGCTTTTGAATAGAAGCGGACCGAGTCGCGCCCGTTATGTAGGCACTCAGCCGGAGTTGGAGATCAAATACATTTTTAACCGTTACCTGGACATCAAAGCAACATTCGTCTATTTCGACGCCGGTCAGTTCATCAAAGACACCTCACCCGGAAAAGACATCACCTACCTTGGTTCAATGCTTACTTTCAGGATGTGATTCTATCTAACCAAAGTTGTGGATAAGAAGCCCCCTCTCCCCTGGAAGGAGAGGAATAAGGTGAGGTGGATAAATGAGGCCGAAGGCCAACAATTTAGAGGCCTCAATAAATTCTTTGACCAATTAAAACGACTTTTTGGGTTTCCCCCTTCTTATCCATAACTCGGGCTATCTAATCTCGGCTTCTCCCCAGGCGGTAAAAGGTGAGGATTATTTAAACTGGATGCGGGAAAATGCGATGGGCTGGTTGGGGAAGCTAAGGGCGTTTTGCAAATCCTTTTCACGGTAGCCCAATTGCCTGAGTTTTTTAGAACTGGAAATCACTTCGGACCAGGTAACATAAGCGACAGTATCCGGCACACCGGTGGCGCTTAGTGTTTTTTGCAATTGCTTGATCAGCTTGCGTTGCTTTTTGGGTGTGCCCTCCATCATGGGGTATTCCATTTTGTGTGGGTATGGATTTTTATATTGGTTGTTCAAGGCATGCAGGGTTCGAAGCATTAAAACGTCTTGATCCCAGGGAGGCATTTCCGGAGCCTGCGGGTGCGATTGCACCAACTCCAGAACACTGACCACCTTGTCTTCCAGATGCCTGCCCACATAATCGTGTTGCAGTTGCTTTTCGATATTTTGAAATCCAAGCGACTTGCCCACTGCTTCCAACAATTCAAAATTGACCATGAAGGTGTATTGGCCGCCGTACAGGTTGAAATAAGGCCGGCCGTGGGCATTCAATTCCCTGAATGAAAACATGCCGTAATCGAATCCCGTGTAACCCAGATTATCTTCTGCGAGCTGAATTTTGGCCCGTTTCAAGGTTTCAAACGCGCCGGTGTTGACAGGGGTGGGTATGCCTTCTTCGATACCCTTCAAATGGGCTTCGAGAGTATCTGAAAAGGGCCAATCCGAGATGTCCACCTTTTGGTAGTCTCGTTCCCAGTGAATAGCCTGCAAAAAGGGGGGACAGGATTTTAATACCTCAAGGTCCCGGTCATTGAAATGAGCCAGGAACTCCTCTTCAGGCATTGGAATGAGGGCTGGATCCAGATAGGGTTGCAGATACTCCTCAAACAAAAGCCCATCATGTTTTAGCAGGACCTTGGTTGCCAGGTCATCCCATATCTCGTTGGAAATAATTTTGTGTGCCCGTCCAGGCTTGAAGCAGTTCAAGGATTCCGCATCCACGCGCACGGTGGAAAAGGTACCTTGATGCGCTTGCAGGCGCGGATTGTTGCGGACGCCTTTTAGTATTTCTTCAGAATAATCGCAAAGGAGATAGCGTATGTTGGGGTAGACACGATTTTCCGTATCGATTTCTTTCAGCCGGGAGAGAAAGCAGGCGGCCAGATTGCCGTTACCCACACCCCATTCATGAATAAAACGAGTGGTGCCGGGATCTTCTCCGAAATTTTGAAAGTATTCGTCCGCAAGCGCGTGGGCCAAGCGATGGTCCAGGCTCACATACGTCTGGAAATGGTTGTGAATGCCTGGACCTTGTATCCCGTAAAAAATCGCATTGACGTGGGTGGCCCATTGGTCAGACGGTTTGTAGTCCCCAAGGGGGAGCAAATGCGGGGGGGGCTGGGACATGGAATGGGGTCAGTGTCTGAAAATCAGGAAACTGTATCTCCAGACGTGGAAACACCTCCAGGTATTCCTGCCATGTCCACCGTGTCCGCCTGTCTGGGACCGGCCATGATCGCTTCATATTTCTTGTAAGCCTCTTGCGCCTCTTCCATATTGCCAAGTTCTTTCAGGCAATTGAACAGGTTGAGCCAGGCCAGGGCATCGCTACTGTTGAGAGAAGTGGCCAGCCGGAACTCTTTAATCGCGGCTTCCACTCTTCCCATGGAAGCGTAAATGCTACCCAGGTTGGTGTGCGGCAAGGAAAATTCCGGATCCAGTTCAATGGATTTTTTAAAGGCATTGATAGCGTCTTCGGTCATCGTGCGTGCGCCGAAACAGCTCCCCAGGTTACAGTAGGCTTGAGGATCCTTATCATCCAGTTCCACAACACAAAGGGCAGCGTTGAGAGCGCTTTCGAAATCCCCATCGTTAAAATACGCGGTCGATAAGGCGCTTCTTAACTCCTTATCTTCTGGATTGAACATCAACACTTTTTTGAGGATGCGAATTTCTTCAGTATACATTTTTTGCATATCGTATGCGGCCGCCAGATTGGCGTAAGCAACGGCATCGGTGGGATCCAGTTCAATCACCTTCTCAAAGCAATCCGCCGCACCGCCATACATGTCCCTCAGCAAATAGACGCCACCCAAATTAAAAAAGTTTTCCGCATCCTCCGGATCCAGTTCCGCGGCACGGTTCAATTCGCGAATCGCTTCGTCTTCGTGCTTGAACAAACAATAGGCGGCTCCCAAAACCTTGTAGGCCTTAGCAATGTTGGGATGGTTACTGATCACACCCTTGAGTGTCTTGATGGCGGTTTCGTAATTTCCGCCATCTACATAAAGGGTTGCCAATTCGATTAGTTTGTCCGGGTTGTCCGGGTCGTTTTTCAATTCCTTCTTGAGTTGGCGAACCATTTTCATAATGGTTTGTTCCCGCTTGACCTCTTCGGGATCGCGGACACCGAGTTCCTCCAGAATTTCCGGATGGATTTTCATTTTAATCAAGCCAGGTTCGTTGCCGCCTTCACCCATGGATGTGCACTCCTCTAAATATAATGTGGATTAACATTATTTTTTCAATATCGAGTTGGATAAATATCCATCCAAATCAGTCAACCTTTTATAATTAAAAGGTTTGGAATATTTATTCGTTTAATTCTGATTCTAAGGGATTAAAAAATCGCTGTCAAATTCTAATGATTTTACTAAAATTTAAACCTCTCCATCCGCCACCAATTCAGGGGATTGGGCCATTTTCTGAATTTCGTCCCGGCCAAAGCGGTCCAGGTACAACAAAAAGTGTTCGCGTGAAAGAAATTTCCAGATTCGGGCCGAAGGAAAATTTTTGTCTATCACTTCATTAAAGTTTTCGTACACCTCCATAATCTCTTCCCGCGGCATGCCCGCCTGGGTATCGAACTCAAACATAATGGCCATGTCCCGCTCCTGGGATTGGTGAATCTTGTCGATTTTGAATTTCCTGGGATCGTGAAAAATGGCTGAGTCCTTTTCCAGGGTAAAAGTGGATTGCCCGACAGAATGGACCTCGCCCCGGCCAATTTCCCCAAGGTCGCGCACGAACTGGATCGTGTCTTCCGCTTCCTCCCGTTCTTCAGTAGGAAAGCCAAAAAACAGATAGAGATGGTTCCAGATTCCCGCCTTCGAACTATGTTCCAATACCAGGCGTTCCGTTGCCTGATCACATCCTTTGTCGATTATCGAAAGCACGCGGTCATTTGCGCTTTCCAATCCGAAAAACAGCATGATGAATCCGGCTTGATACATTTCCTCAAACAGTTCGGGACTTTCAATGCTTCCCGATTCGAACTTGATCATCCCTAAAGCCTTCATGTCCACCGATTTGGACAAGATGGCGGAGGACATGCGGCTAAAGGCGTTTGGAGAAATCGCTTCGTCGGAAAAAGTGAAATATTTGGTGTGGTAGCGTTTACCCAGGTAATCAATTTCTTCCGCGACCCGTGTTTCATTTTCCTTGCGATAATACGAATCGTAAATATGGCTGTGCGTGCAAAAAGTACATTTTCCCCAGTAGCAACCCCGGCTGGACATATAAGGAAGGACCGGAAAGGGCATGAAATATTTTGTTAAATCAAGATCGTCGAAATCCGGACGATGCAACTGTTCATAGGGCAATGACTTGGCTGATTCGTTTTGCACCACCTGGTTTTCCTGTAAATGAACCAGGTTGGGAACCATTGATAAAGGTTTACCTTCCTTGACAGCATCGATTAGCCGTTCCAATGGATGCTCTCCTTCGAATACAACAATGCTGTGAAAAATTTTCTCAAACAGCAACTGCTTGTTGTGCAGGATGTCCACATGCCGAGTGAAAACACTTCCACCGATGACGATATGCAAATCCGGAAACTGGTCGCGAAGCAAACGCGCAAGAGTTAAGCCAGGAATCACCTGTCCGATATGAATAATCGAGATGCCCAGAAGGCCAAACTGTTGCCAATCGGTTTGCGGCAATAAACGGTCCCTGAAAAAAGGCAGGTACGGATTTCCCGTTTCGTCTTGGGTTGCCGATAAAATCCCCATTAAGCTGTCTTCCGGCGCCCCTGCCATGTAGAACGATTCCAGATCCAGGCGCGACGGATGGTGAGCAAAAGAAATGAGTTTCATCGCCACCTTGAGGGTGGTGAACGCTTCTTTATATAAACCAAACTGGAAGAACAGATCTTCGTTGCGGAGGACGGATTTGGCTTCTTCAATTTCTTCCAGGATGCTTTCCAGATAATCCGAATCCGATAAAATCTGCCTGTAGACCTGTTTGATTTCCTTTTCTTCCACAGAATAGGCCGGTTGATTCAGGCGCGTACGGATGGTCTCAATGCAGTGTTCCAAATAGGGTTTCGAGAGAAAATAATCGTAGCTATCGATATTAAAATCGAATTGCGTGACCTCGTGGCCGTGGGCTTGCAAATAACCCTTCAAAGTGGGTGTGGCCAGATAAGGCTGACTGGGAAACCATTGCGGCGGAAAAATCAGGGCGGATTTCACAGGTGACTCGCGAAAGCTGAAGGTGTATGAATAAAGAGATTATCAATTTCATTCTATGATTTTACTTGGGGGGATTCTATAAAAAAATGGAAAAGCCGGTGAATGGATCTGCCTTTTAACCCGTTTTCGTGATATAAGAAGTCCATAATCTCTTCGATAATTTATCAGGACGAGGCACCCGCGGTCTAACTTGACACTAATTTGGGTTGATAATATACTTATTCACAACCCTGCCATTCGATCCGTTCGATAATTATATTAATTTTTGAAGTTTTTAAGGAGACAGTCCATTGAGCGAACAAGATACAGATGCCAATAAAGACGAGGAAAATCAGCAAACTTCGGCAGATGCTCAAAGCACCATGGGAGATGACCCTCTTTCCGATCTTAATGAATTGGAAAAAATAAAAAGAGAACTGCAAAAGGAAAAAGAAAAAGCCGCCAAGGAATTGGAAGAAGGTGAGGAGGAAGAGGAGGATTTAAGAGAGGTTGATTACCTGCAAAAATTGATCACTCTTGCTGTTAAATTCGACCATAATGTTGGAATGTTTCTGATGCCCGGTTACATTGACTGCGGTTTGAAATACGACCATAAGCTGGCGGAAGCTTACCTTAGTCACCTGACCACGATCCAGAAGTTTTTGCGTCTGCTGGAAAAGGTAGACGGTGTGACACGTGAACTGGTGACGAAAGATTGTATCGTTCATCTCCGCAATGTGGTTCAGCAAATCCATAAGAATCTTGTGAAGCCTTTATACCGGGAAGTTGGATTGATGAAGAAAAAACCCAATATGGAGAATTTGAACAACTTTCAGACCCATTGGAACGAAAGGCTTGTGGAATTGCAAAAAGCTTGTGATTTTGAATATCAGATTCTTGATGTTAAAGGATTGATGGTTAATTGAAACTTGTAAGGTGTTGGGTTGAATCCAGAATTTGACCCGGCACCTTTAGCAGATTCAGAACGCTTGTGGGTCTATTAGCAGGCGTTTTTCTTTTGCCTGGTATTTTCCCTCCCTTAGCCGTTCCAGGTGATCCAAACTCAAGCCTGTTCAGGCTGTACTTCTGAAAACTGATAAGGCCGAAAACCCAGGATACCTGTCAATCGGTGGCTGAGTCCCGGGATAGATAACCGCCGCTTGCTGATTTTGAAATAAGGAAAACCCATGGAAGAACAAAAAGAAGAAGCGCCACCCCTTACCGAAGAAAGTACGGGCACAATTGAAATCAGTTCATCGGAAACACTACCCGAAGAACTTCCGGAAATACCCCAGGTCGATCATTCCAAATTGTTCGTCTGGGTGGCTGATACCGGTAATGACCGGATTCAGAAATTTGACGGTAACGGTAATTTGCTCATGCAATTCGGGAAACCTTCACGGTCCACCCGACCTCCTTACTCGGGAGGCGAATTCAAAACGCCTATGGGAGTGGCTGTGGATACCGAGGGATGTATCTGGGTAGCCGATACCGGGTGCCATCGGATTCAAAAGTTTGATCCGGATGGAAACTTTATATTTCAGTTTGGCTCCGAAGGATGGGGACAGGAAAAATTTTATTGGCCGGAAAGCCTGGCCTGGGATCCCACCGGCGGCTCCTTGTTGGTGGCTGATACGTCCAATCACTGTATGAAACGATTCGACGATGAGGGTGATTTTCTCATGGGATTCGGTTTTGCGGGTGACTTTGATGGATTTATGAAGTTTCCTGCAGGGGTTGCTCTGGATAAGGAGGGCAATATTTTTGTTGCCGACCGGGACAACCAGCGGATTCAGGTGTTTAACGAAGACGGTCAGTTTGTATCGAAGTTTGGCGAATACGGATTTGAAGAAGGACGGTTGAATTTTCCTAACGGATTGGTTGTAAGCCCTGAAGAAAAAATCATCACTGCTGAAAAAAGCCAGAATCGGTTGCAGGTGTTCGATATCGAAGGCAACTTTGAATCTACATTTGGTGAGCCGGGCAAACGGGACGGGCAGTTTAATTGTCCTATGGACCTGGCAATGGATCCCTATGGTTTCATTTTTGTAGTCGACACTTTAAACAATCGTTTGCAAAAGCTGGATCCGAATATGGAATTCATGATGCGGTGGGGAAGCATTGGCAGGGAGCCTGGGCAGTTAAAGAATCCATCAGGCATTTGCCTTTCCTGGGAACCTGATTGGGCTCCCGTTGAAGAGTAGGGCGGGTATTTTAGAAAGGTAAGGAATAGTGATCCCTCGATTACAATGGCTCAAAAATGTTCGACGGAATATTTTTCTGGTGGCGGTGTTTTTTGGTGTGTGGATCGTATGCGTCGGATCCCCCGTATTCGCGGAGGATGTTCTTGTTCCGGGAAACGAATCCGAGGACCTGGAAATTCCCATTGAACAAACGCAGTCGGATACCTCCCGTTGGCAGGATAATAAGGATGGAACGGTCACAGACAGGAAAGAAGGTTTGATGTGGACGATCAAAGATTCCTACCAGGCTTTAAAAAAATGGTTGAATTGGCAGAGTTCGAAAGAATACGTTGAAAAACTGAACCAGGAAAAGTTCGCAGGTTATGGGGATTGGCGTATGCCCACACGTAAAGAGTTGGCAACCTTGTTTGACAAAAACAAATCCATTCAATGGAAATATTACTGGACCGCGAACCTGATTCATATGGATCCCATTTTCGTGGATCCGCATTGTTGTATCTGGTCGAGCGAAAATTTTAATGAAACCCTGGCCTGGACGTTTAACTTTATTCGCGGGAGAGCGTATCCCAGTACCAAAGG
Source organism: Nitrospina sp. (assembly GCA_024648695.1). Classification (GTDB taxonomy): domain Bacteria; phylum Nitrospinota; class Nitrospinia; order Nitrospinales; family JACRGP01; genus JACAVV01. The sequence goes on along the minus strand of JACAVV010000012.1, from coordinate 63,076 downwards.
CGGAACGACCCTGTCTTTATCTGCGATTCGTCCTGTGAGAAATGCGGAATGAACCGGCACGCGGGTCGAGATGGGTCGTATCAGCAATCATATTAAACTTCTTAAGTAACAATAACTCATAAATCAAGAACAATCATTATGGCAGAAAACGAACAGGATTCAGATCTTCAATCCGATTCCGGTGAAGAGGAAAACGAAGCTTCTCAGGAGCAGGAAACTGCGGAAGGCGAAACCTCCAACGAAACCGGTCCTGAAGGTGAAGATGCAGAGCTTGAAGGATATGAAGATGAGGAGGAGGAAGAGGAGGAGTTCGATATTGAGGCCCAGATCGAGGTGTTTCGGGCTCAGATTGAAGAGGATCCTGAAAACTGTATCCATTATTACAACCTGGGAGAAGCGCTTTCGGAAATTGGCGATCTGGAAGCGGCCAAGATGGAATATGAAAATGCGCTTCAGTATGATGTGGATGGCGAATATGCTTCCATCATCCACTTTGGCCTTGGAGAGTTAAGGTACCATCAATTGATTCAGGGAATTTCCTCTAATGTAGTTAAAAGTTCTGTCGGCCTGTTGGCGGCCCATAAAGATAAAGCGACCATAACCCAGGTTGATGATGATGATTATAAAGTGCCTTTAGAGGATTATGAGTCTGCAATCAGGGAGCTTCCAAAATTGAAAGCGGATGAAGAGATTGTCGAATACGTTTCTAAGAATGCTCCGCTTCAAATAGGTAACATTTATTACAAATGGGCCTCCGATTTGCTGGACAAGGCGCGTCAGGTTGAAAAATATGGTAGTGAAATTAAAGATGCCCAAACGGCTTTAAAATATTTGAAAAAGACGCTGGAGATTGACCCCAATCATTCTGCCGCGCAGTTAATGTTGAAATTGGGGAAAAAAATGTTGGCTGAAGGTTGGAAAAGTTACGATGAATATGGTTTTGAAGCCAAGGACATACCGGGTCTGGGCTGATCTTGTGAAGCAGCTTTCTTTGTTTCAGCCAAAATGCAGTTAAATTTATTAGTTGAATAAAGCGAAATTGAGGTTATTATGGCAGATATTAAGGAGTTGATCCGAGTAGGATTGAGTCCGGATGGGCAAATTTTGAATCTCAAGGCGAAATTTATCAGAGAGGTGGGCGCTCGTGCCTTGGCCAAGGAAGAATCCTTGCGCACCGTACGGGCCATGGACTTGTCCCAAAACGATATTGGGGATGAGGGTGCTAAAGCAATAGCGGAATCCCCTGTTTTTGAGAATTTGCGAACACTGAATTTGCGTTCCAACCATATAGGCGATGATGGCGCCGGTTATTTGGCTAACTCCCAGCATTTAAAGAATTTGAGGAGTATGCAATTGGTGGTGAATGATATTTCAGAAGCGGGTGAAAAACTCCTTAGAAATTCCAAAAGTCTCGTTAGTTTGACCTCTTTGAAATTCAGAGTTTGAAGGAAAGCAAAAAAAACAAAAGTCGAAGCTCCAAAAAAGAGATAAAAACCATTGGATTATAAAGAGTTATTAATTCGATCAAAATCAAATTAAAATACTCTTGACTTATATGGGGCGTTTTGATAAGTTCGGACCGTTCATATCTTATTTCGGGCTTTAGCAAAGCTCTTATAATGTTTAATAGTGTTATTAAAAAAACTTTTGAATATATTTATTTAGAAGTTCGGTAGTATTAATTTAGGTTTTTATAAGTATCACATCTCAATGTCCAATCTGAAAGGGGGAGACTATGTTGAGAAAAGCCGTTGTAAGTTTGGTGGCGGTATTTGCGGTTGTGGCATTCGTTTCTGTAGCCAGTGCTAACGTTAGTGTTTTGAAAGCTGGTGAAAGTTCAGTTTGTGAAAATGCCTCTTGGATCGCTTATAACGTCAGCGAAACTGATGAGACCACTTTGGAATTTGACATTGGCCCACATGCCTACTCTTGGGGAAAAGTTTATAAAGTAGCTATTCCTCCGGGGGGTTATGAAACCAATGCAATGGCCAAAAAAACCACTTTTAAAAACGCAGGTCCTGGACAGGTTTCTGTTAACTGTCAACGTCAGCGTTTTGACCGCCATGACTGGAAAATCGATCCCGGTTCTGGAAAAACGTATCAGTCCAATTACCACTTGGACCACGTTGTTCCTGGTACCTACATCGAGCCTGGTTATGGAATGGAGCTCGGTCATGAAAGAGGAATCGGTTCTGTATTAGGCCATTCAGGCGAATTGGGTCGATAAGACTTTACCTGATCAAAAAAGCTGGAGGGCTCAGGCCTTCCAGCTTTTTTTTTGACTTTTTTGTGGGTGAGCGAATTGATATTTTTTGAAGCAACTTTTCATTTTATGCATCCAAAAATATCGAACAAGGATTATTTGAGGTTTTCAGTATGGATAATGATCAACGATTTATTGATATGGGTGATGGGACCATCAAAGATACACAAACCAACCTCTTGTGGATCAAAAACGATTCCTTTCAGGATTTAAATCAATTTGTTGCGTTCTATTCCTCCCAGAGGATTACAGTTCAAAAATATATAGATAAAAAAAATAACGAAAAGTTTGCTGGCTATTCGGATTGGCGTTTGCCAACCAAACAGGAGGCATTGACTTTGTATGAACCAGAATCCATGATCAAGGATAAGTATGACATGGATATTCATTTGAATCCCGTTTTTCCAGAGGGGGGCGGATTTGATACCTGGACGAGTAATACTCGAGGTAAAATCACAGCGTATGTGTTTTCTTACAATAGCGGAACGGGTGGGCATCAGGAAGTTGATAATACCATGAATACCAGTGTTCGTTTGGTTCGGAGTGATGGTGAAACTAAAGATTTGCCCAAAAAAGTGCCTCCGACCAAGGTGGCCGCCAGTAAACCGGGATCATGGCGATAGAATGTAATTTTAAAAGGAATCCGGATCGATTTGCCTTTTGTTGAATTGGGTTGGGAAGGTTTTCATATTAAGTCCGATTGGCTTTGAAAAACCTTGAAAATTGGGTCCTTGGGTGGTAGGCTTTAGGAAATGCTTACAATTAAACGTATCTTAAAAAATGCTTTTTAGTTGCGAGATCCCACAGCCGAATTTGGTTCGGGTTACTGCCATTATGAAAGCATAAGATTGATAGAAAATTAATTAGATTATTTTAATTGGGTGGTACGAAACACTCTCAATTCACGTCTCATTTGCCATTAAAATGTAATAATTGAATGAGAATGGGATTAGGGTGTTTTTATTTTTTGGGCCAGCTTTTTATTTGACGGGGTTTTGTGAAAATCCATCACCCTAATGAAACTCTAAAAAGGAATCCATTGATTTTTTAAGATCATTTTTTTGGGTTTCATGTTTATTGTAAATGGTCAACACTTTCTAAAAGGAATCAAGGTGGCTTCAGACGAGAATTTTAAAGAAAACGATGATGGTACCATCACCGATATTGAAAACGATTTGATGTGGGCACAAAAAGATTCCCGTCAGGAGCTGGGAAAGTGGTTGAATTGGGATGAAGCGGTGGCATACGCCAAAGCTTGTAATGAACAAAAGTATCTGGGGTTTGACGATTGGCGCTTGCCAACCAAAAGTGAACTGCGCGATTTGCTGGGCCATAAACAGATTTACGGGGAAATGTTTTTGAGGCTTCCTCCAAAACCCAAACGCAATGTGGCTAATTACCAACCGGGTGGGGAATGGAGTTTGTGGACCTCGGAAACCCGTTATGATTCTTATGCCTGGAAATGTTATTACCCTTCGGGAAAAGAAATTTGTGTCGATCAGCAAGTGTCAACGACCGGAACGTCGGTTCGGTTGGTGCGCGATTTATAATTCGATACGACCCAAAAGATAACTTTATATAACGCTTTTTTGCAGGAGCCGATTATGTCGGATGAGGAACTGAAAAAAGAATCTGAATCTGAAGAAGAGTTGGAATCCCTTGCTCGGGAAGACCTGGATGATTCGTATGATGAGGAAGACGATATTTATGATATCGATGAATGGATCGGTGACGACGACTGGGGCGAAGAGGAGGAGGAAGATGAGGTCGCCGAACCCGATGTTCCGCAATACATCGATAATGGAGATGGAACCATCAGTGATTCCATGCACAATATCATGTGGATGAAAACCGACTCTTATAAAGAATTCAATTATGGAATCAATTGGTTCGAAGCATTGGATTTTTGTGAAGAATTAAATGATCGCAAATACGCGGGGTTCGATGATTGGCGTTTGCCGGGATTTGAGGATGCTAAAACCATGTTCTCTTTTCACAAAACCAATACCGATAAGGATGGCGCAGAATTGCATATTGATCCTTTGTTCGAATCCGGCGGTGGTCACAATACCTGGACTTATGAGGAAAAACCGGATTATCAGCAATACGCTATGAAGTTCAGTTATGTCACTGGAAATGATGTCTGGGAACATAAGGATAATGAATACTCTCATGTACGCCTGGTTCGGGATGAGATTAAGGAAGAGTGGGAACCTGAATGGAGAAAGGAATCCAAAAAGTTTGATGGTTGATAGTAACCTTAGGCTACAGTTTTTGAATTGGAGATAATATATGAGCCATTACATGATTTTTGGCAAAGACGATTGCCCCCACACCCAAAAAGCCAGAGCCGATTTTAAGAAGCAATGTAAATCATTTCTTTACGTCAATGTCGATAAAGATCCGAAAGCACTTGAGACGATGTTGGAGTACTCGAATGGCCAGCATATGGTGCCTATTATTGTCGATGTTGAAAAAGGCAATGTGGAAATCGGGTATACAGGAGATTGACGGTCAATTCTTTGCAGGCATTCCATCGAGGTCAATGGGGATTGGCTTATCGCCGGCCCTTAAAATAAAAGGTTGATTTTATGAATGAAGTTTCACAAGTTCCTGAGAAACAAGAAGACAAGCGGTTTGTTGAAAAGGGGCCTTTTGTGGTTTTCGATAAGGTGACCCAGATTTATTGGATGAAAAAGGATTCCTGGCAGGATAAAGGCAAGTTTTTTAATTGGCACGAATCCAGAGAATACGCCGATAAAAAGAATATCCGATCAATTGGCGGTTTCAACGACTGGCGTCTGGCGACCACGGAAGAAGCACAAACCCTGTTCGATGAATCCTTTGAAAACCCTGGAAAATCGGGAACCCTATTACACATTGATAAAACCTTCCCCGAAGGCGGTTTTAAAACCATCTGGCTGGCAGGTGATACTTCTACACGGAGACCACGGTTCGATTTTTCTACAGGCCAACTGGCCAACGCAGATGAATATACGTTTGGTGCGGTTCGCTTATGCAGAAAAGATCCTCACTCCCAGGATAAGATGAAAAAACGAAGAAGATAGGAATGGTGTGAACATGGAAAAAATTTCCACTAAATATCGATTCGAAGATCATAATGATGGAACCATCACGGATCATCTGAGCAATTTAATGTGGATGAAAAACGACTCCTGGTTGAATCTGGGGCATTTGGTCAGTTGGCACCAGGCGAATGAATATGTCCAGGAATTGAATAAGCAAAAGTTCGGTGGCTACAGCAATTGGAGGATACCCAATGGAAACGACGCCAAAAGTTTGTTTGATCTTGAAGTGAGTAATATCGACCGCGAAGGCTGTGAAATTCATCTGGACCCTATCTTTCCTTCGGGTTGTGGGTACACTACCTGGACGACGGAAACGCGTGGCGCCAAAGCGGCTATGGGGTATGATTTTAGATCCGATTATGAGTATTGGTTAGCTAAGGAAAATGACGGGTTCCCAAGCGGGGTTCGGCCGGTTCGAAATATCAAAACGGCTCAGGATATTGAAAGAGAAAAACTCCGGTTTGTGGATAATGGGGACGGTACCTTGACAGATAACGAGACGGGCTTGATGTGGAACAAAAATGATTCTTTTCTCGATATGGATAAATGGGTGACCTGGGAAGAGGCCAAGGTGTATTGCCTTGAACTGAATAAATCCTTGTTAGCAGGTTACGATGATTGGAGAATGCCAACGCGTAAAGAGGCTCAATCTATATGTGACCCTGCAAATCCCGTCACGGATGCTTATGGGGATACGGTATATCTGGTTGCCGGGTTTCCTCCGGGGTCTGGAGCGACATGCTGGACCAAGACACTCAATAAAAATGATAAGTCCCTTGCGGTCCGTTTCCAATTTTATAATGGAGATTATAAATGGCATAAGAAAGGTTTGAGAAGCCACGGCGTCCGCGCCGTCAGGGAGGTCAAGCCTGCAGAGTCAGGTGACGCCTGAGGCGGCTCCGGGAATTAGGAAAAAAACTATTTAGGCTCAATTTGGGATAGCAATCGCCTTCTCCCTCGTAGGGATAGGATTAAGGTGAGGGGAATAAATGCGGCCGAAGTCCTACCTGAACTTGGATTATTTTTATTTGATAAATATTCTTAACCACCCTAACCAAAAAAAATTCTGTGAACGACGCAAATTCAACATCAACCGATTCTTCCCGCTTTGTGGATAATGGAGATACCATTATTGATACCAGGCGGAAATTGATTTGGTCCAAGGAAGATTCCTGGCAAATGTCCAAAACCTGGATGAGTTGGACTCAAACCAGAGACTACGCTGTGCAATTGAATAAAAAGCTCTTCGGTGGTTTTAAAAATTGGCGAATGCCGACTTCTGAAGAAGCTAAAAGTCTTTTTCAGAAGACGTATTCCAATAAAGACCATATGGGCCAAAATGCGTCGATCCCTCCGGTGTTTCCTCCCGGATTTGGATTCTTGTGCTGGACAAGCGATGTCAGAAACAAGATTCAGGCTATTCGCTTCAGCTACAGGAAAGGTTCAACGATGTACGACGATATTTATCGTGTGTCCCGCGGGGCAACACGTTTCGTAAGGGATATTGAAAACGAGGTTTGATTTTTTTTAAAGACAACCTTCATGAATTAAATTTGGAAAATATTTGGAGAAGTAACGTTGGAAAAGAAAAAACGATTCAAGGACAATGGCGATGGTACGGTCACTGACCTGGAAACCAATTTGATGTGGAAGCAAACAGATGCTTTTCAGGATTTAAGTAAATGGACGAATTGGTATGATTCCCTGGACTATATTAAAGATTTGAACAAAAAAAAGTTTGCAGGGTATGACGATTGGCGGATGCCCGTGCTCAAAGAAGCGGAAAGCCTTTTTTTGGAGGACTCATTCATCAGGGATATGGACCGATTTGAAATCTACATCGATTCGGCGTTTTCTCCTGGAGGAGCACACACCACATGGACTAATTCGCTTCGACCTAATAACGGCGCCGCCATTTTTTATTATCGATACGGCCATGAAAACGTCAATAACCGTGAAGATATCAGTAAAGACTCGATTCGAGCTGTAAGAGATATCAACCCCAAGTGATCCGCCTGCAAACACAAATTATGATACAGGAAAAGGAGGTCAGTCATCGAACCCTATAAAGAAATTAATCCACAAGAGAGCCAACGGTCGATCATGACCTTTCGCTTTGAAGAAGATGATTACGAGCACACTTATCGCCTGGAGGATTTCTACTTTACGAATCCGTTCCATGAAGGTGAAAATGCGATTTTATCCTTGTACGATTCGGAAAAAAACAAGCGCTTGTCTTTCATGTTCAATTTCAACAAAACCTTCAGTGCCTTGCCGAACACGGAACCCTTCAGTGAAACGGATACGGCGGTTGTTAAGTCCTTTGTGACGGATATGCAGGAGGAGTTGTTGATTCTGATCAAACAACGTGCCCTGGAAGCAAAGGCTTACGGCCAGAAAAATCCCAAGTCGTATCTTTCGTTTGAGTCGGGACGCTTCATCAACTATATGGAAATGTTTCCCAGGGACAGCAAACTGTTAGACTTCCAGTTTGAGGATCAAAAATACTTTATTGAAGATTCTTATGAATTGGATCCTCGTGTGAATAACAAAAGTTTGCAAATTTCCTTTTATAAGTACGATTCAAAAGCAGAAGAACAGGCCCCGTTGTTTAATTACACCTATCATTTTGATGAAGCGAAACGGGCCAAAATTGATGAAAAGTTGGGGGAAAAGGAAAGCGATATGATGATCTCTCTGAACAAATTTATCCCCAATTTGAATCAGGTCCTGAAAACGCGCTATAAAGATGTGAAAAAACTGGGTAAGGATTTGCTGGATAAAACACCCAAACTGGAAGTAGAAACGGAGGTAGAGACTCCTGCCGGGAAAAAGGTGAAAAAGTCCAAAAAAATGTTAAATTGATAGGCCTTTTTCCGATTTTTACCATCTAACTAATATAACCAGAGCCTCATTGGGTCTGTCCTTTAATATACTTTATGAATGTAGTGCTAATTAACCGGTGAGAAAGTATCATGCCATCAGATAGAAAAGTTAAAAAAGTTCAAGCCAGACATATTCTGGTTGGAACCAAGGAACTCGCTGAGCAAATTAAACAGGAAATTGAAGATGGGGCTGATTTTAGCCAAAAGGCAGAAGAATACAGTGAATGCCCTTCGAAAAAACGCGGTGGTGACCTGGGTTGGTTCGGTAAAGGAGCCATGGTCCGGCCTTTTGAGGTGGCCGCATTCACCGCTGAAGAAGGGGAAGTGGTTGGACCCGTTAAAACCGAGTTTGGCTGGCATTTGATTTATGTTTATGAAATCAAGGAAGATGTGGATCCCAACGCCGGACCTCCCACCGGGGATGAAGATGCAGATGAAAAAACCTTGCGGCTGGTGGCCGAAAACTATGCTCATGAGTTCATGATGCTGGGCTACACCAGTAAAAAAGTGTTGAGTCTGTTCACCAGCCCACATTTTAAATCGGCCAATACGGTTTATAATATTTTAGGCGTTGAGGTGATCAATGAGATCATCGCCATGGTGTTTGGTGAAAAGTATGAAAAACCCGAGGAGAAGGCAGAGGAAAAAACCACTTGATTTGGGTTTGAAAAACAGAATGAAAAAATCCCCTCTCCCATGCAGGAGAGGGGATTTTTTTTACAGAATTACAGAGTGGACGCTGAGAATGTTGGGGGTGTCCCGCAATTCCCGCAGGGTTTCACTATTGGGTTGCGAGTCGATGTTGACAACGGCCACTGCCTTGCCTTTCTCACTCAATCGGCCCAAATGGAAACCGGCAATGTTGATGTTGTTCTTTCCAAGTATATTTCCCAGGTTGCCTATAACCCCAGGCAAATCGGTGTTGGTTAAAACCAGCATGTATTTGGAGAACACCGCCTCGAAAGCATACTCGTTTATCTTGACGATTCGGGCGTCCTGCTTTCCAAAAATGGATCCCGTGATATCCTGCTCTCCACTTTGAGTGGTTACATGGACCCGAACGGTACTGGTGTAATCCTCCACCTCTGTGGTTTTCGTCTCCTGGACCGGGATATCCCTTTCTTTGGCAATATAGGGCGCATTGACCATATTGATGCCTTCAATGGTTCGTGCGAACAAGCCCTTTAGAATAGAAATACTCACCGCCTTTACATCCAAATCGGCAACCTCTCCATTATATTGAATATTGACCTTTTTTATAGGATCATCAATCAATTGGGACAGGAGTTTCCCCATATTTTCCCCCAGCTCCAGCAGGGGTTTGAGTTGCTTCAGCAATTCCGCATCGATAGACGGCATGTTGACGGCATTTCGAATGGAGCCATATTTCAGAAAATCAATCATCTGGTCGCAAACCGCAACCGCAACTTTTTCCTGGGCTTCTTCAGTGGAAGCTCCAAGGTGCGGTGTACAAATCACTTCATCCAATTCAAGCAGAGGGCTGTCGGTGGGAACCGGTTCCGTAGCATAAACATCCAAAGCCGCCTGGGCAACGGTTTTATCTTTAATTGCCTCAACTAACGCATCTTCATCAATCAACCCCCCCCGGGCGCAGTTGATAATGCGAACACCTTTTTTCATGACCGCGAATTCTTCCTTGCCAATCAGGGCTTTGCCATCCATTTTTGGCGTGTGAAGGGAAATATAATCGGCCCTTCCCAAAAGTTCCTTCAATTCCACCCGTTCGACACCAAGGTTTTTGGCATGCTCATCGGAAACATAGGGGTCGTAGACAACGATTTTCATTTGAAATCCTTTGGCGCGCTCGGCAACGACCGAACCGATTCGTCCGAGGCCAATGATTCCAAGAGTTTTATTGAACAGTTCAACTCCCATGAATGTTTTGGGTGACCAGGTCTTATTCTTTACCGACTGATTGGCTCCCGGAATATTGCGCGACATGGACATCATTAGCGCCATAGCGTGTTCTCCGGTGGTAATGACATTTCCATCGGGCGCATTCATAACGATGATTCCTTTTTTGCCCGCCGCTTCCAAATCGATGTTATCGACACCGATTCCAGCACGGCCGATGACTTTCAAATTTGTCGCCGCTTCTATGATATCGGCTCTAACTTTTGTGGCGCTTCGAACGATGAGTCCATCGTATTCCGGAATAGTCTGGATCAGTTCTTCCTCGGACATTCCTGTTTTAACATCGACATCAATACCGCTTTCCTTTTTAAGTATTTCCACCCCGACCGGGGATAAGTTATCACTTACAAGAATTTTCATTCCCACACTCCAAAGCTGAAACCCGTGATTGGATTCAGGGATCTCAGCATAAATTGTTTAAAAGTTTATTGATAAAAAAGTTTGACCCACAATATAGCTTAATAGGCTTCCAGTAAAATTTCCTGGGCGGCGGCAACGCCCTTACCCAACTGGACGTTGTGCCCAAACTTTTTCAAAGCCATTTCGACAGCGGACATGGCGAGGATGATATCGAAGGTGTCGAAATAACCGAGATGCGCGACCCGGAAAATTTTTCCTTTCCACTGATCCTGTCCGCCAGCCATAGTGACACCAAATTCGTCCCGCAGGGTTTTTACAAATTTTGCACCGTCAATTCCTTCCGGAACGAAAAAACCGGTGGTGCTGTCCGCAGGCGAATCCGGAGCGATCATTTGCAGTCCCAGGGCTTTGCCTCCTGCGCGAGTGGCACGGGCTAGACGATTGTGCCGTTTGTGAACATTTTCAATGCCTTCTTCCTTGAACCCTTTCAACACTTCCAGCAAACCCGTCACTAAAGAAACTGCGGGAGTGTAAGCGGAGGTATCGTTGGCAAGGTTTTTACGTTCTTTCTTTAAGTCGAAATAAAACTTCGGACATTTCGATTCGTCGGCACGGGCCCATGCTTTTTCACTCAAGGCCACCATAGCCAAACCGGGAGGTAAGGCCAGGGCCTTTTGTGAACCTGTAACCAGGGCATCAATGCCCCATTTGTCCATAGGCAATTCGAAAACACCCACTCCGGTAATACCATCCACCACCAGTAAACAGTTATCGCGGTCGCGAGTCAGTTTCGCCAACTCTTCAATAGGGTGTGCAACCGTGGTCGAGGTTTCGCAAGCTTGTACCATTACAGCCCGGATGTCCGGATCGCCATCCAGAATTTCCTTAATCTTTTTCGGATCTGCGGCCTGTCCCCAGTCGACATTGTGCCAAACAATTTCCATTCCATAGGTTTCGCCAATCTTTCCCCAACGTTCACCGAATTTTCCGCCGTTGATGACCAGTAACTTGTCACCCGGAGAAAACAAATTCGTGACACAGCTTTCCATCGCTCCGGTACCCGTCGAAGCCAGGATGAGGACATCCTGTTCCGTTTGAAACATGTACTTTGCCAATTGCGCGGCTTCAGCGAAAATCTTGCTGAACTGCGGGGTTCTGTGATGAATCATGGGCGTCGCCATGGCCAATGCGACATGTTCTGGAACGGGCGTAGGACCCGGCGCTAATAAATATCTTTTTTTCATCGTTTGCTTCCTATAAAAAAATTAAAAATGTAGTTTATGAATGATCTTTTATGACAACAGTGCCCGACAACTTATCGTGCCAGGTTTGCCTGTTTTTACTAAATAATGCCCAGAGAAATCCCAAAAACAAACAGGAGGCCGAAAGGGTGAAGCTGAAAAATCGATTGACTGCTATGGAGCCATTCAAAGCTTCTCCGTTGGATTGGACAATCTTGAGTCCCAAAACTTTTTTCCCTGGTGTCTGACCCGAATATGCGCTGAAAATTACAAAATAAAATCCCCACAGTAACATCAAGACCGTAGAGTATAACAAAAAAAAGCTTAATAATTTATTGGAGTCTTCCAATCCTCCTAATAATTGCTGAAAAATTTCATCGGGTTCCAGCATCAGTTTGTTTTGTAATGGGATGGTAATAAGTGCTCCAAGGGTTTCTAAAATTAAAATATCTATAAAGAGCGCGAAAAACCTGCGCAATACACTAGCTATTTCAAGATTCATAAAGAAAATCTCTTACTCGACCATGAACAGTCAAAGAAGCGGCCCGAAGAAGGATCAGGGTGCACTCAAGAAACTGCAAGTGAATATCATAATTGAATTTGAAGTGGCTTTTCAAAGCTTTTGATCGGGTGTCGCAAATCGAAGTGATAGTAATTATTTTTTGGTTGAGCGGGAGGGTATTTTAGCAAATTCTTAACAGGAAAATAAGAAAAACTCTATATTTCTGCTAAAAAGAGACAGGTGGGGGGTATAAGGAAGGTGTGCTTATGATTTTGGCTCGTCAGGATCTTCCATCTCAAGTTTGATGTCATCAAGATCCAGCGAAATATCGGAATCCGAACTGTCCAGATCAATGGAGACATCGGAATCTTCAAGGTCGAGTCCCAAATCATCATCAAGATCCAGGCTAATTTCGTTATCATCACCGAGATTTTGGAAATCTCCTGAGTCTAGTCCCAAGTCATCGTCCTGGAGCCCATCTAAACCAAGGTCCGAACTGTCCAGATTTAAATCGTCATCCAGATCCAAACTAATATCATCTTGTCCAGAGTCCAGATCCAGGCCAATTTCATTATCCTCGTTTTCAAGGTCTTCCAGAGAAAGAGAAGGCGTTTCATAGCCCTCTTCATTTGCATCAAAGGCTAAATTCAGTTCTTCATCCGAGTCGGATCCAATGCCGCCACCTTCATTAGCTTCCAAATC
>JACAVV010000012.1:0-49999 GCA_024648695.1 Nitrospina sp. | reverse complement strand
ATAGCCCTCTTCATTTGCATCAAAGGCTAAATTCAGTTCTTCATCCGAGTCGGATCCAATGCCGCCACCTTCATTAGCTTCCAAATCTGCGAGAGATAAAGAAGATGAGTCATCACTATGTTCATCAGCGTCAAATGCTAAATTTAGTTCTTCGTCGGTATCAATACCCAAACTGTTGTCAGCCTCCAAATCGGTCAGTGAAAGGGAAGGGGGCGCATCTGAAGTTTCAGAATCCAAATCCACATCCATATCCAAACTCGAATCCTCTAAAGAGATTTCAGGATCGGACATCTCGTTAATATCCAATTGAAGGTCCGCCTCGGTATCACCAGGGGATTCCACATCCAGTGCGTCATCCAACTCAATATCCAGTTCAGCGGATAATTCTTCATCCAATTCCAGACTGGTTTCAGTAGCCTCGTCCAAGGAAATTCCGGAGGTTACCTGGACCGGAGTTTCTTCGGTTGAAGGTTCATCCAGATCCAGGCTGATTTCATTTTCGTCCAACTCCAGGTCAACTTCGGAGGTGGGTTCATCAATATTTAATTCGAAGTTATCCTCATCCAGGCTCACCTCGGCGAGATCTTCTATTTGAAGGTCGGAATCCTCAACGTCGCCTTCATTCAGGTCAAGACTGATTTCCTGTTCGCCCTCACTTGAATCAGATTCAAAGTCAAACGAAAGTTCATCATCCGATCCTGAATCCAGATCCAGTTCGATTTCATTGCTTTGTTCTTCTGGTATATCGAGATCAAGTTCTGCAACCGAGCTATCCAGAGACTCCTGTTCAAAATCAAACTCCAGGGGTTCGTCCTCTTGAGAGTCCATTCCTGCAATAGTCGCCGCCGCGGCAGTGGCAGCCACTCCAACGCCCAAGGCCGGCATTGTGCTGTCACTATCGGAAGATTCAAAATCAAATTCCAGGGAATCGTCATCAGAGGAATCCATTGCAGAAGGTGATACCGGATTCAATTCAATGAACTCATCAGCGTCAGACAAGTCCAACTCGAATTCTTCACCATTGGTTCCGAGAGAGCTTTCGCTTTCAAGAAAATCCAAAGAATCCGAGGATGGATCCACTCCAACATCCTGATCAAAGTCCAACTGACTACCGCCAGAATCAAAACCAAAATCAGAATCGCCCGCTCCCTCAAAATCCAGAACCGCTTCTTCGGTGGCTTCTGTAGGGTCTAATACAGCCGTATCGGTAGAGTCTATTGCCAGTAAATCAATCGAACCCCCTGACGCACTGGAACCGGATGGAGCCATGCTTTTGAGGTCTGCTCCGCAACTGACGCATTTTTTGGTTGGCTTGAAACTTATGTAACTGCATTTAGAGCAACGCATATATTAAAATTATTATAAAAAACGGGTAAGGTCAAGAAAAATAATGTATTACAAGTTGTAATGGTTTGAAAAAATGGATTAATTTTTAAGGCTTCTATTTGACTTTGAAATTTGTAAAACAATTTTTCATTGGGAGTATTGGATCTGTTTTCTATTAAAAAGGTTCAATGAATTTCAATGAAATTTTACCTGATATCAAATTGTAATTTTTAAAAGCGGATTTGTTTTTTGAAAATTCAATTGAGTAAAGTTCCGGATAAAATTTGACGGTCTTTTTTTTATTCGTTACAATTTGATTATAAGCCCATAACATTTCTGTTTTTTTAGATTTTCCTGCTCAGGGATTTTATTTTCCATGGAAGGAATCGGTTTGAAAGAATTAAGCCATTGGATCAATTGGGTCCAATTTAAAATTGGTGAATTGCTTTTCCCGTTTTTGGAGCCATTTTTCCGGACTTTGGAAAACTCTAACCCGGAAGTCAAAAAGTATTTCACTCAGGCCCTGGATAATCTGAAATCCTCCAATATTCCCGGGGTGATCCTGAATCTGAATATGGTTTTGAGTCTGCGTCCCAATCATTTCCTGGCAAGGGTATACCGTGGACGCCTTTTTGTTTTGCAGGGAAAATACAAACTGGCTTCAGAAGATTATTTAAAAGCCAATCAAATCAGCCGATACCGGTTTTTGCACTACGATTTATACCGTGAATATTTAAAGGCTATGAATAAGGGGGTTGAAACGTTTGGAAAAACGATCGTGCAAAACTTCAACCAGGCGTTTGAGGCAATGAAGCAAATGCAAAACGACTCTCCACCCGATAATCCTGAACTTGAAGAAACCTTAACAGATGAAGAAGCCTTGGAACTGTTAGGGGAGGATCTTGATGAAGAGGACGAAGACTCCCTCCAGAATGATTTGGCGGTGAACTTTCAGGAAACCGCTAAATATGACACGATGGGCCCCATCACCGACAAAGAGATTGAAGAAACCAACTGGGACCAGTTGATCAAACGTCTCACCAAGTAACATTTCTTAAAGTTTTCAAAAATGAGCTCAGGCCAAAGATTATATCGACTTGGCGGTTCTTAAAAAGCACAATGCTGTTTTTTTCCCTACCGCTTTGTCACCTTATGCTTGTCCGGCGTTTTCAATAGGGCTTAACGTTTTCAAAAAACGGTTTCCTGAAAAACTGAAACCTTTAGGCAAAAAAAACCGCCCCCCGGGGAAGGGAGCGGTTTTTTGGCAGGATTCTAAATTCGGAAGGGGGAGGGGTTAATCGGCGTGCTTTCTCAAGAACGTGGGAATGTCCAGATTAGGCGCGCCGTTGGGTGTAAAGTAATCTTCCTGCGTTTCTGCCTTGATCGAGTTGGCCAATTTTTTGATTCGTTGAAACGTAGGAATCTTGGTTTCTTCTTCAGATTTGGCTTCCGATGATTCAGTAGCTTTTTTCTCGTTGTCTACGACCTTCCTCAAAACCGTCTGTTCGGGTTTGGGGTTTAAAATCTCGTTTGTGGGTTTGGCTTTATCGAATCCGGTGGCAATCACCGTTACCCGCATTTCTCCCGAGATATGGGGATCGATCACGGCTCCAAATATAATATGCGCATCGTCATGAGCGCTTTCCTGAATCAGAGTCGATGCTTCATTGACTTCATGCAGGGTTAAGTCTTCGCCACCGGTGATGTTGATCAAAACTCCCTGTGCGCCATCGACCGAGG
The DNA here is from genome assembly GCA_024648695.1 of Nitrospina sp. Classification (GTDB taxonomy): domain Bacteria; phylum Nitrospinota; class Nitrospinia; order Nitrospinales; family JACRGP01; genus JACAVV01. The sequence goes on along the minus strand of JACAVV010000012.1, from coordinate 46,933 downwards.
CTTCGTCGAGAAGCGGACTGGAAATCGCTTTTTGTGCCGCTTCCACGGCGCGATTGTCGCCCGAGGCCACACCGCTTCCCATCAGAGCTTTGCCCATATTGGACATGATGGCTTTGACATCAGCAAAGTCAAGATTGATCAAACCCGGAATCACAATCAGGTCCGAAATACTGCAAACGGCTTGTTGCAATACTTCATCGACCATTTCGAATGCGCCGGTGAAAGAAGTCTGAGTGCTGATCAAACTCAACAATTTCTGATTTGGGATTACGATGAGTGTGTCGACAGCATTCTTTAAATCCTGAATACCCGCTTCGGCCTGGTGCTGGCGTTTTTTGCCTTCAAAAGCAAACGGTCGGGTCACCACACCCACGGTCAAAGCTCCTACTTCTTTTGCTATGCGTGCGATGATGGGTGCTCCACCTGTACCGGTCCCACCACCCATGCCGGCGGTGATGAACACCATATCCGCGCCTTCCAGCATTCCGCGGATTTGTTCTTCGCTTTCCTCGGCACCTTGTTTTCCTATTTCGGGATTGGATCCCGCACCCAGTCCTTTGGTCAGATTGGAGCCCACCTGGATTTTAAAAGGGCAATTGGAAGCGTCGAGAGATTGAATGTCGGTATTTGCGACGATGAATTCAACACCGCGCACGTTAGAACGGACCATAGAGTTCACTGCATTGGTTCCGCCGCCGCCAATGCCGATCACCTTGATACAGGCCGTGTATTCATTATCTTGTTCAAACTCGATCAAACCCATTTTACGTTCCTCCTATTTAGAATCTTCCTGAAGATATGGCCTTAGATTCTTTTTGATAAGAATCAGGGGGGAATGCACGGTTCCGCCGCAGGTTGCGTGTAAACCGTAAATTGTCTTTCTTGAGGTGTTGCCATTCACTGGGAAATCGCTCCCATATTTTAGATTAAAAAAATTCATCGACCCAGTCCTTCATCCGGCTAAAAATTTTCTCGAACAGGTTGCGCCCCTGGAGCTCGCGGGTTTTACCGGTTTTGAAACTTTTTTCACCATAGAGAATGAGCCCGGTACTGGTCGCATATTTGGGGTTATTCACTACGTCGATGAGGCCCCCGAGACCAGTGGGCAATCCAATGCGCACAGGTACCTGAAACACTTCCTCCGCCAGTTCACCGATGCCTTCCAAACAGGAAGCGCCTCCGGTGATGACGATTCCGGAAGAGGTGAGGTTTTGAAAGCCGGAAATCTTGATTTCATTGTCCAGCATTTCAAACATTTCCCGGGTACGGGCTTCAATGATTTCGCTCAAAATGGACCGCGACACTTTACGCGGGTCCCGTCCACCAACCGTACAAACTTCGATATTCTCGTTTTCATCAACCATTGACGAATACGCACACCCATAATCAATTTTAAGCTTCTCGGCTTCAGAATTTGGCGTTCGGAGTCCAATGGCGATGTCGTTGGTCATCTGGTTGCCCGCGATGGTTAACACCGATGTTTGCTTGATGGAACCCTGATAAAAAATTGCCAGGTCCGAAGTGCCGCCGCCGATATCGATGAGCCCGACACCCAACTCCTTTTCGTCCGGTGTCAATACGGCTTCACAGGAGGCCAACTGTTCCAGGACGATGTCCTGAACTCCCAAACCGGCTTTGTTGACGCATTTGACAATATTCTGTGCAGAGGTCACAGCGGCAGTCACAATGTGGACTTTTGCTTCCAAGCGGACCCCGGCCATTCCGAGCGGCGTTTTGATCCCATCCTGATTATCAACGATGTACTCCTGGGGAATGACGTGCAGGACTTCGCGGTCCAAGGGAATGGCGATAGCCTTAGCGGCATCAATCACCCGGTCAATATCCTGTTGTGTGATCTCCTTGCTTTTTACGGCGATGATTCCATGACTGTTCAAACTGGCAATATGGCCCCCGGCGATTCCCACGAATACCGAATCGATTTCGCATCCAGCCATCAGTTCCGCTTCCTCTACGGCACTTTTAATCGATTCTACTGTACTATCGATATTGACCACCACGCCCTTGCGTAATCCCCGGGAGGGGTGTTGGCCGAGCCCAATAATATCAATCTCTCCAGACGGAGTGACCTCACCAATGATGCAACAGATCTTGGTGGTCCCAATGTCCAGTCCTACAATGAGATCATTTTTTTTCGACATGTACCCACTCCTTGGTCATAACACGTTGGAGCTTGCCGGCTCCGTTAGGGTTTCTAAGCTTTTCACGACGATACGGTCTTTAAACGACAAATCGATGGATTCGATATCCGCGACGCTTTCTTGCTGGACATCCAGGAACACAAGAAAATTCTGAAAGCTTTCCGATAAGGTTTCCAGATCAAAATAAATTCGCATTCCCAGGTTTCGCGTGGTAAATGCGACACGGTTGTATTCCATGATCTGAAAGGTGTCTATGGGGTCATCCTGAAAGAAACTCATCCGATTCAAATAATACATTGAATGCAAGCCTTGAATGATCGTGTCGTTCAGAATGTTGTCGCCGGGCTCTACACTTTTGGATGCCATTCCGATAATCAGGGGAAGGTCTGCTCCCGGCAGTTCCGAAGAGGTGAGAATGACCCCGTGATTATCCAGAATATAGGTCCGGTCCAGTTTGATTTTTGCGTAGGGCGTTCGTTCGCGAATGCTTATCCTGAGTTTGTCCGGTAAAGTCCTTTCAATGGATGCACTGAAGATCCAGGGATGTTTGATGAGCCGGTCCGCCAATGCCGCCATATCTATCCTGAAAATGTTTTCCTTTTGAACAGGGCCTGCCCATTCCAGAACTTCCTGCTCGTCGAGCCGTTGATTACCCTGGATAGATACATTATTGATGTTGAATTGAGGAGACATGGTCAAGAACGAATACCCGTGGTAGGCCACATAGGAGAACGCCGCCATCAAGGCAACTTTGGCGATGACATCCGCCGCAAACCGGATCACCCGGGTAAAGCGGCCGGAACTGTTTATGCCTCGGCGTTTGTTGGACGTGGAACGGTACTGGATTTTCCCTTGCTTTTTCCTGGGAATTATCCGGCGACCTTTCCAATCGCTATTATGTATTCGTGAGCTTGCAAAATCCATTGTTTTTCTTATTATTTGTAATCTTTTGTTGCGTTGTCGAGAATCCTGATGACAAGATCTTCGAATTCGATACCGGATTGCCGGGCAGCCATTGGTAATAAACTGGTGGCTGTCATTCCGGGAATGGTGTTCATTTCGAGTACATAAGGGGTTCCCTCGTCATCCAGGATGACATCGACTCGGGGCACTCCCCGACCTTTTAAAACCCGAAAAACTTTTTTGCTTACTGTTTCACATTGCTCTTTCTCGTGGTCGCTTAGTTCCGCCGGGCAAATATATTCCGTTTTTCCGGGAGTGTATTTTGACTCGTAATCGTAAAATCCGGATTTGGGATTGATGTGAACAATAGGAAGTGGAGTGGGCCCATCCATACCGATGGCAAGTAATTTGCCCTCAATAAATTTTTCTACGATCACTTCCCCGGAATATTTGAACGCGAGGTCGAGAGCGGGCTCGAAATCCGCTGACTGCTTCACGATGCTGACGCCAATACTGGAGCCTTGATTGGAAGGTTTCACGACCAAAGGCAGATCGAAAGAACATTTGTAGCTGTCCCGGTCCTCTGAATAAACGACTTCATAATCGGCCGTCGGTATTCCGTTAAATTTGAAAAGTTCTTTAGTTATCACTTTATCGTACGCAATGGCGCTTCCCAGAACACCGGATCCGGTGTAGGGGATTTGCATGTATTCCAGAATCCCCTGAATGGTCCCATCTTCACCATAGGTTCCATGCAGAGCAATGAAAGCAAGGTCGATTTCGTATTTATGCGACTCTTTTAAAAACCATTTGTTAACATCAATAGGAAATGCATCGATACCCTTGGAAATCAGGGCTTTCAAAATAGCGTTTCCTGTGACCAATGAGACCTCTCTCTCTTCAGAAATTCCTCCCATTAAAACGGCCACGGATTTGTTTTTATAGCGTTCCATAGGGTGGCCCTTCAAAATATAAAACAGAAAGGTCCGCCCCCGGTCTCGGCCAAAAGACCGGGAACAAAGGAAGGAGGGGCCCTTTGTAACGGCGGACCTGCTGATCGCTTTGTCCGGTGAATGAAATGTCACACCTGGTGTAAGGTTGCATTAAATATCTACCCGAACGATTTCCGTTTCCAATTCGATCCCGTGTTTTTCCAGAACCGTCTTTTGTACATGGTCAATAATCTGAATGACATCTTTTGCGCTTGCAGAACCTTTGTTCACTATAAAATTGGCGTGCTTGATTGAAATCGAGGCGTCTCCCACGGTGAATCCTTTCAGTCCAAGCGACTCAATGAGCCTTCCAGCCGTGTCGCCTGGCGGGTTTTTGAAAACTGAACCGGAATTAGGTAATGAAAGCGGTTGTTTGTTAGAACGTTTTCCCAGAAAGCTTGTGATGTCGTCAAAAATCGATTGCGAATCTCCTTTTTCAAGTTCCAGTTCAGCGCTTACAATGATGCCTCCACCTGGCGGGAACTGGGTTTTTCTGTAATCGAATTGCAATTGGTCCCGGGTTAAAGTCTGAATGTTTCCAGTCTCGGTTACACGGGTGACCGACTTAATAAACTGGCCGATTTCAGCTCCCTCGGCACCGGCATTCATGACAAGAGCACCTCCCAGCGAACCGGGAATGCCCACCAGTTTTTGAATTCCCGAAAGCGAATAGCGAGCGGCCGTTTTCGCCAGGTACGACATTTTTACTCCGGCTTCTACTTTAAGAAGCGCTTTGTCTTTGCCTTCAGAATCTTTATAAAACCGGGGAGTATGAATCGTCTTGAACCCGTTTTTCAGGCAAACTACCAGGCCTCGAAACCCGCTGTCACTGACCAGCAAATTACTGCCTTCCCCAAGGACCAAATGGGGTAGGGTGCTTTTGTATTTGAATATCGTTTGCAGGTCTTCGATATCCTTTGGATAAATCATGATGTCCGCGGGGCCGCCAATACGGATGGAGGTAAACCGGGAAAGCAATTCGTCGTAACGGATGTCGCCTTTGATTTTTTCTAACCATTCGAAAGAGGGATTCATGGTTTTTCTCAAAAATATCTTGTGTCCCAGGACCAGTTTCTGAGGGCCCGGTTTGGATTTCCAGGGGAGTTCACTTCCCTTGCCGGTATGCGCGTAACGGATCAGCTTTTTTTTCCAGGTTTCGGTTTGCATGTGAAGTCCATCCTTCATTGGATACGTTCTAGAATTGGGATTCTCTGTGGGCTAACAGGTCCCGTCCCACGTCCCATATATCTCCCGCTCCTAAGGTCATCAGCACATCTCCCTCGGACAGGGTTTCCTGCAAGTGGGCAATGATGTCCTCTTTTTCCTCGATAAAAACTACACTCTTGTGGCCACGGATCTTTATTCCTTCGGCCAGACTTGCGGAATCGACCCCTTCAATGGGGTCTTCTCCGGCTGGGTAAACTTTATGAATCACCAAATGATCGGCTTCGTTGAATGAAGTGCAAAACTGTTCAAACAACCATTGGGTGCGGCTGTATCTGTGCGGCTGAAACACCACCACGATCCTGCGGTTCACCCACACCTCTCGAGCGGCATTCAGGGTGGCCAGAATTTCTGCAGGATGATGGCCGTAATCATCGACAACCACCAGGTCTTCACATTCATGAAGCACTTCGAATCGACGTTGAACACCGGAAAACTTTTTCAAGCCTTCGCAGATGCTATCGAAATCCATATTAAGTTCCATGCCCACGGCGATAGCGGCCAGGGTATTGCTTACATTGTGCCGACCATGAATGCGTCCGCTGACTTTACCCAGATGCTTGCCCTGGTGGTATACATCGAATTCGGTGTCGAGCCCTTTGATCAAAATATTTTTTGCCGTGTAGTCCGCCTGACTCGTCATACCAAAGGTCACGTAGCGCTTTTCGATTTCCGGAATGAGCGACTGAATGTTGGGATCGTCCAGACACAGAATGGCGGCGCCGAAAAAAGGGATTCGGTTGATGAAATCCAGAAAATCCTTTTTCATGTTTTCCATGGTCTTGTAAAAATCCATATGTTCTTCATCCAAAGTGGTCACCACTGCGAGAGTTGGAGACAACTTTAAAAAAGAACCGTCGCTCTCATCAGCTTCGGCCACAAGAAATTCACTTTCACCCATTTTGGCATGGCTCCCCAGGCTTTTGAGCCGCCCTCCAATCACCACCGTAGGGTCTACAGAGCCCTCGGCAAGTACCGCGGCCACCAGTGATGTGGTGGTGGTTTTGCCGTGCGTTCCGGCAATGGCGATTCCGTGTTTCATCCGCATCAATTCTGCGAGCATCTCGGCTCTGGGAATTACGGGAATCATTCTTTCCCGGGCCTCTTGCACTTCCGGGTTGGTTCCTTTAATGGCGCTAGATACCACGACCACTTGCGCATTCTTTACATTCTCTGCAGAATGCTCGAAATGGACTCTGGCTCCGAGAGATTCCAGGTGCTCGGTTACGGCAGACCGGTTGCGGTCGGATCCCGATACCTCATAACCCTGGCTGATGAGCACTTCAGCGATTCCGCTCATTCCGGATCCTCCGATTCCTATAAAATGAATACGCTTGGTTTTTCCTAAAAACATAACAATTCATTGTTCCGGTTTAACCTTCCCCCATTGGCACTTTGGTTTTGTCCAAGGCCTATCAAATCCATACACATTGCCATGACTTTTTGAGTCGCATCCCGTTTTCCAAGAGCCAAACTGTCTCTTTCCATGGTATTTAACGACTCCGGATCGTTAATAGCTTCTTTTATAAGGTCAGCCAATATCGATCCGGAAAGTTCATGATCCAAAACCACCCTGGCGGCTCCCGCCGTTTCAACGGCCCTCGCGTTATGGACCTGATGGTCATGGGCCGCGTAAGGAAACGGCACGAGAATCGAAGCTTTTCCGCAGGCGGCAATTTCAGCCAACGTTCCGGCTCCGGAACGACAAATGAGGAGCGATGCCTTTTTTACCTGGTCGACCATGTCAAAAAAGAAACTTTGCACCTGGGCGTGAACTCCTTTGTTCAAATAAGCCGTTTTTACTCGCTCCTCATCTTTTTCCCCGGTTTGGTGGATCCATTCGATGCGATCTTTATAATCGTCCAGCAAATCTAGAGCTTCCACCACAGCGTTATTAATAGAATGCGCGCCCTGGCTTCCGCCAACGATCAGAATCGAAAACTTTTCAGACTTTGTATTTTCCTCAATCTTCGATTCGCAGAATTCTTTGCGGATCATGTTGCCGGTGACTTCAACCTTATGCTCCGGGAAATACTTTTTCGATTCCCCAAAGGAAACCGCAACTTTGCGCGCTAATTTACCGATCCATTGATTGGTCATGCCCGGAACGGAATTTTGCTCGTGAATCAAAACAGGAATCCCCAGCAACCAGGCAGACAATCCCACAGGTCCCGAAGAATAGCCGCCCACGCCAACTACCAAATGGGGCCGGTACCTCAGTAAATGGCCCAATGACTGAATCACACTCAGTGGCAACTTCATCCAGGAAACGACTTTTTGCAGGCCCCTTTTTCCAACTAATCCTGACGAAGAAATTGTTTTTAGGGGAAAGCCTTCTCGCGGCAGAACTTTAAACTCGATACCACGTTCGGTTCCGATGAAAGCGATTTTTATATTCGGGTTTTGTTCTTTCAATGCTTTAGCCAATGCAATACCTGGAAATAAATGGCCGCCCGTTCCACCTCCAGCGATGATGATCCGTTTCGACATACAGGCATCAACGCTGTTGGGCCGCGTGTTTTGAAATATTCAATAGCACTCCCATCGATAGCATGCACACAAGTAACGAGGAGCCCCCCAGGCTTATAAATGGCAAGGGTAAGCCTTTCGTTGGAAGCAGACCAACTGCCACTCCCATGTTGGTGAATGCTTGCAATCCCATTAACAATGTCAGGCCCACCGCCAAGTGGGTTCCAAAACTGTCTTTAACGCTCAGGGCGATTAAAAATCCTCTCCAAACCAAAATGGCAAACAGGATGACGGTCACAGCCGCCCCTGCAAATCCCAATTCTTCTCCGATCACAGAAAAAATAAAATCGGTGTGAGCTTCCGGTAAGAAAAATAACTTCTGATTACTGTCACCCAGTCCCGTTCCCCAATACCCTCCGCGGCCAAAAGCATAAAACGATTGGATCGCCTGAAATCCACTATCGGTCGGATCTTTCGTGGGATCAAAAAATGCCTCGATTCGTCGAAGGCGGTAACCTGATGAGTAAATGGCGTATCCCAGGAAAGGGATGATGGCCAATGCGGAGTATGTCAAAAACCTGGTTTTCACCCCGCCTACATACAACATGGTAAACACCACGGCACCAATAAGGACTGGGGTTCCCAAATCGGGCTGAAACAGAATCAAAAAGAAAAAGACCCCCAGAACGATAAGGTTCGGCAGATAACCGAACGTGAAGTTTTTTAACTGGTCGGCGCGTTTTACGAGGGACTTGGCGATGAACAGGATCAAAGTGAATTTAGCCAACTCCGAAGGTTGAAAACGGATTGGACCCAGCACCAGCCAACGCCTGGCCCCCCCAAATACCTGTCCGATGCCCGGCAATATCACCAGGATTAATAAGACAAAGGTGAGGAGCAGGATAGGGTAGGTGAACTTTTCCAAAACTTTATAATCCATATTTTGAGCAACCATCATGACGACCATTCCAAACACCAGCCACAAAGACTGCCTTTTCAAGAAATAATAGGGATCGTCATACTTTTCCATGGCAAATACCCCGCTGGCACTAAACACCATGACCAGTCCAGTCATCAACAAAATGGTGACGGCCCAGAACAGGACCGGGTCGCATCCTGTAGATTTGGGTTTTGGGTTTTGCACGGTCAATTTTTCTTTTTTTTCCATGGGACCGACTTTTATTCCAGATGGTTCACGATGGTTTTAAATTGTTTTCCCCGGTCTTCATAATTTTGAAACATGTCAAAACTGGCACAAGCGGGTGAAAGTAAAATCACATCTCCTGCGGTGGCTTTTTCGTAAGCCCTGGTTACAGCGGATTCCATACACTCCGCTTCCTCATAGCTGAAAGAACCATTGAGAATGGGCAATATTTTCGGCCTCGATTCTCCCAACATGATGAGGTGCTTCAGTTTTGCCTTGAAGAGGTTCTTCAATGGGCTGAAATCGCTTCCTTTGTCCTGACCCCCAGCTATAAGGATGATGGGCTGATTCAAGCTTTTCAGGGATTTTGTAATCGATCCGACATTGGTGCTTTTGGAATCGTTTATAAATTCGATGCCATTCAAACTGCGAACCCATTCCATCCTGTGTTCCAGTCCCTCAAAGCCGGCAAGCGTTTTACAAATATTCTCCGAACTGATTCCGGCCAGGGTCGCGCCTAAAACGGCCGCCAGAATGTTTTCTGTGTTCCACCTCAATGCGGTGCTGACCTCTTTCAAATAGCACAATTCCTTTTCTTTCCCTTGTAATCGAATAACCAGTTTGCCATCGCGCATAAAGCCGCCTTCTTCCAGTTCCATCTGGGTGCTGAAATAAATAATCCGAGATCGTTTGCCCTGGGCAAACTGGCGAACCCTGGAATCGTCGTAATTGAGAATAAGAAAATCGTCTGCAGTTTGATGCACGCATATGTTTTCCTTGATCGCCGAATAGCGGTCCATAGTCCCATGGCGATCCAGATGATCCGGTGTGATGTTTAATACAATGGCGATATGTGGAGCAAACTCACGAACGGATTCCAATTGAAAACTGCTGATTTCCAAAACCAGAAAATCCTGTGGGTCCTCACTGAGCAAGGAAATAAAGGGAGTCCCTATGTTGCCGCCTGCAAGGCATTTCTTACCGCCTTGACTCAAAATATCTCCCAGCAGTTTGGTTGTCGTGGATTTTCCATTGGTTCCCGTAATTGCTATGAGAGGAGTGCGGTTAAACCTGTAAGCGAGCTCGATTTCACCAAGAATTTCAAAATGAGAGTAACCGTTAGGTTTCAGTCCCATTCTCTGCAAATCCACTCCAGGGCTTGGGATCACCATTTCTGTTTTGGGAAACGGATGGGTGGAGGAACAAACCGTCTGAATGCCAGGCTTCAACTGTTTAATCTGTTGCTCCAACTCGTGTCTTTTTTTATTGTCTGAGATCGTAACCTTCGCACCCTGGTCCACCAGAAAATTAGCGGTGGCGATCCCCGTTTTTCCTATTCCAATAATGAAAACGTTTTTTTCTTTTAGATTCATTTTCATTACCTCAATTTAAGTGTACTGAGGCCCACCATCGCCAGCACAACCGCGATGATCCAGAACCGGACGATGACTTTGGGTTCTTCCCATCCCAATTGTTCAAAGTGGTGATGCAGGGGAGCCATTTTGAAAAACCGTTTTCCGCCGGTCCATTTGAAATAACTCACTTGAATGATGACGGACAGGGCTTCGATCACAAAGATGCCGCCGACCAGGATTAACAAAAGTTCGTGTTTTGAGACCACCGCAATAGTTCCCAGTGTCGCTCCCAAAGAGAGCGCCCCCACATCGCCCATAAACACCTGTGCAGGATAGGCATTGAACCAGAGGAAACCCAAACCGGCGCCAACCATTGCAGAACACAGGACGGCTATTTCTCCGGCATCTTTTATGTGCTGGATTTGCAGGTACTCAGCAAATGTGAAATGGCCACAAACATAAACGATTCCCATATAGGTCAGGGTCGCGATGATTACTGGCCCAATGGCCAGACCGTCCAGACCGTCGGTCAAATTCACAGCGTTGGAAGTTCCCACGATGATGAAAACCATGAAAAACAAATAACCCCAACTTAAATCAAATTTGAATTCTTTAAAGAAAGGCACGTGCAGGAGCGTTGCGTAATCGGCGCGGTTGGGAACGAAATAAATGAGATAGGCGGCAACGGCGAAACCCAGAATCAACTGGTAGATGATTTTTTCCCTTGCTTTTAATCCTGCGCCTTGTTTGATTTTTAAAAGGTCGTCGAAGAACCCGATTAAACCAAAACCGAGAGCGACGAAGCTGATGAGCCAGATGTATCGGTTGGACAAGTCCGCCCAGAACAAGGTGGATAACAGGAAAGCTGAAACAATAAACAAACCACCCATAGTAGGCGTTCCCGATTTTACCATATGTTGCTGGGGACCGTCTTCTCTAATCTTTTCCTTTATCTGCAATTTTTGCAGGGCACGGATCATGGGTCGTCCGAGAATGAGTACGATCACCAGTGCAGTGACGCCTGCATAAGCCGATCGAAACGTGATGTACCGAAACACGTTCAAAATCGAAAACTCGGAACTTAATGGAAATAGCAATTCGTAAATCATGATTTAGCTCAATGAGGTTCCTTGCGGAACAGTCCTTCAATAATTTTTTCCATACGCGACCCGCGAGAACCTTTTATTAAAAGGCAGTCTCCGGAGACACCTTGTTTTTGAACGTACTGAATAACGTCTTCATGCGTTTTCAAGCTTGCGACCCGTTTCTTGTCCATACCTGCATCCAGGGCGCCCCGACTTATGTGTTGCGCCAAGGGTCCCAGAGTGACGAGAAAGTCAATGTTTGCTTCAGCGATCTGTCTGCCCAATTCCTGATGGGCGCTTTGAGATATTTCACCCAACTCAAGCATGTCGCCGACGATAAAGTATTTCTTTCCGGAAGCCTGAAATTGCGACAGGGTCTTCAATGCTTCTTGCATAGACTGTGGGTTGGCGTTGTAACTGTCGTTGATGATTTTAAACAAAGGATGATCCAACACTTCCAGGCGTTGAGACAGGCCTTGACATTGCGCCAATCCACGAACCATGTTTTCAGCAGTGATGCCAAAATACCTTCCTGCCGCAATCGCACCCAGAGCGTTATAGATATTGAACTTGCCCAGGGCTGGGACAAATAAGGGAATCTCCTCGTTGAACAAAGAAACTTTGAAATCGTATCCCGCATTGTTTTTCTGCTGAATATCGCTGGCTTTTATGTCCGCAGGATTTTCTATGCTGAAAGTAATTTTCTGAGCCCGCAGGGTTTTGGATAACTCGAAAACAAGGGGATCGTCCACATTGATCAAAGCCGTATGATTTTCATCCAGCGCATCGAACAGCTCCCCCTTGGCTTTCTGGACATTTTGAATTGTCTTTAAACTTTCCAAATGAGCATGCCCGATATTCGTGATGATTCCCAGTTCCGGGCGGGCGATTTCTGCCAGACGTTTGATTTCGCCAAGATCGCTCATACCCATTTCCAGGACCGCTATTTCGTGGTCCTGGTTTAACGAGAACAGAGTCAATGGCAAACCGATGTGGTTATTGAAATTGCCCTGATTCTTTAACGTATTGAATCGGGTTTCGAGAACCGCCGATATCATTTCCTTGGTGGTTGACTTTCCATTGCTCCCAGTGATGCCAATAACCCGAACGGGTAGATTCATTCGGTGAAAATGCGCGCAGTCCTGTAAGGCCCGTAAGGTATCTTCGACTTCAATAACGAAAGGAGTGTCCGTGCTGTCCATTGCCTGCGGCACTGCATTTTTGTTGGATACAATGATGCCGGCGGGATTTTTCAATAAAACATCTTTCAGAAAATCATGCCCGTCAAACTTTTCGCCTTGAATACAAACGAACATCTGGCCGGATTCCACCTTTCTGGAATCAATGGAGATGCCTCGAAAACGGGCCTCTTTATTTCCTCTGAAGAGGAAGCCGTTTACGGCTTTTGTGATTTCCTGTGCACTGTATTCAATCACGGCTCAATCTCATTTTTAAAGCTGAACGAGCCACCTCGCAGTCGTCAAAGTGAATCGTTTGGTCTTTTAATATCTGGTAATTCTCATGGCCTTTTCCGGCGATTAATACCAAATCGCCAGCCTGGGCAAACTTAATAGCTTTTTCGATGGCCGATTGACGATCCGGGACCAGTTCATAATCTTTGTTGATCTGGCTCGTTAGCGGAACGCCTTCCCAGATGTCCCTTATGATTTGATCAGGATCTTCAGACCTTGGATTGTCTGAGGTGATGATGCTGTAATCGGCAAGCTCCAAAGCGGTAGCGCCCATCAGTTTGCGTTTTCCCTTGTCGCGGTCGCCTCCGCAACCGAACACCACGATGAGATTGCGTGGATTCAAACTGCGGGCGGCATTCAGTGCGTTTTTTAAGGCGTCGTCTGTGTGTGCGTAATCCACCAGAACATGAAAATTTTGTCCGCAGTTAATGGATTCGAATCTTCCAGCAACATTTTTCATGGTTTCCAGCCCCTCAGCCACCGTGTCCAGTGGAATACCCTGAATCAATGCGGCGGCGGCGGATGTGATCAAGTTGTAAACGTTATGGATCCCCAGAAGCGATGTGACAATGTCTCTGCTTCCCATCGGAGTCTTTAATTGAAACCGGACTCCTTGTGGAAGGGTCTGATAATTTTCCGCCATGACATCAGCGCGCTGGTCGATTCCCACGGTCAAACGCTCTTTGGCGTTGTAGTGGGTTATGATTTGTCCAACTGGATCGTCAATATTCATCACGTGTTTTTGTATCTGGTGGTCGCTGAAAAAACTTAATTTTGTGGATTTGTAATGCTCAAGCGAATCATGAAAATCCAGATGGTCCTGACTGAAATTGGTAAACACGCCTACGGCGAATTCAATACCCTGAACCCTTTGCAAAGCGAGTGAATGCGACGATACTTCCAGAAAACAATGCCCAATTCCCTGTTCGTGCATTTCATTCAACATACAATCGATGTCCGGAGCCTCTGGAGTGGTCATGCTTGAAGGAATTTCCTTGTCGCCGAAATGGTAATTAATAGATCCGATCACACCCGTTGGAGTTTGATGAAGCCTGAATATGTTTTCCAGAATATAAGTGGTTGTCGTTTTGCCATTGGTTCCAGTAATTCCAGTTACCTGCAATTTTCTGGAAGGATTGTTATAGAACTCCTTGCTGATATGAGCCAAAGCCTCGCGAGCTCTTTCCACACAAATAAAAGTGGTGCCTTTGGAACTGATTCCAAGCCCTGAAATCTGGTCCAGAGGAACCTGCGTCACAATGGCTGTTGCCCCCTTTTTTAACGCTTCATGAATGAAACGGGTGCCATCTTGTTTGAATCCGGGAATGGCAACAAACAAGCTGTTGGGATTCACTTTTCTGGAATCATAAACTACCTGTTCAATATCCATTTTCAACGTTCCCAGGAGATTCCGGATAGCGCAGTTTCTTATTAAAGAGGCCAATGGTTTTGTTGTGTTGGATGTCATGGGCATATCAACTTTTGAAAATATTGTCGCAGACTCTAAAGATTCCATGAGACTCATCACGCGTGATCCAAAATAAAAACGCGTTCCTTGCTGGAAGTTACGTTCATATATCGTAACGTTTCTTTTGCAATCTCTCTGAATGCGGGAGCGGCCACCTGCCCACCGTAATGCCCGCCTTCGGTTGGTGTGTCGATCATGACCAAAATAGCCAGTTTGGGCGCTTTTGAAGGCGCAAACCCGACAAAGGATGCCAAATAGCTGTCTTTGATATAGCCAGGAACGCCTTCTTTGGTCATCTGTGCAGTGCCTGTTTTTCCCGCGACTTCAAAACCTTTCAATGCGGCTTCTTCGGCGGTACCATCGGTTATCACAGCTTCCATGATTTCTATCATTTTCCGGCTGGTTTCCTGGGAAATGACCTGTCGGATTGCTTCGGGTTTGAAGGTTTTTACGATTTTGTCGTTACGTATCAGCGCTTTGGTGATTTGCGGCTTCATCAAATTTCCGCCATTGGCTATGGCAGAAATCGCCGTTATCATCTGCAGTGGAGTTACGGAAATTTCCTGTCCGAAAGATACGGAAGCCAAAGATTGCTCTTTCCATACCGCCAGAGGGTGAACCTTGCCGCGAGCTTCACCGGAAAGATCGATCCCGGATTTTTTTCCAAAACCAAAACGCCGGATATAATCGTGGTAAGTCCGGGATCCCAGTTTTTCTGCAATTTTTACAGAACCAATATTGCTGGATTTGGCGATGATGTCTTTTACCGTAAGCAATCCGAATTTGTGATTGGAAGCCTCTCCAATGGTTTTTCTTCCCACTTTATAGCGGCCGTTCTCACAGTCGAACTGGGTATGGGTATCGACAATTTGGGCGTCCAAGGCCGCGGCGGCCAGAATGGGCTTGAATATGGAACCGGGTTCATAAGCACTGGCTATGGCATGATTGATCCAGCGTTTGGGATCTCTTCCGAAATTGTTAGGGTTAAACAAGGGCACTGAAGCCATTGCATAGATTTCCCCGGTATGAGGCTCCATTACAATAGCGATCCCTTTTCTCGCCTTGTGTTTTTCCACTTGCTTTTTGAGATGGTATTCGGCGATGAACTGGACCACTTCGTCGATAGTCAGGACGACGTCATGGATTTTTCCTGTTTGCCCATAAATGCTGGATGGGATACGGATTGTCCTTCCTTCGCCATCTATGGCCACCCGCGTTGAAGACGATTCTCCCCGCAATAATTTTCTATAATGGTATTCGGCTCCGGCCAGACCCTGGTTTTCCGTCCCTACAAAACCCAGGACCTGGGAGGCAAGTTCCCTTTTCGGGTAAAACCGTTTTTGTTCCTTTTCAAAAATAACGCCGGGTAAACCCAATGCTTTGAGCTGGTTCATTTTGGCGGGTGGACTCTTTCTCTGGATCAGGATTTTCCTGTTGGTCGAGGATACTTTTCTGATAACTTCGTCGCTGTCCAGTCCCAGGACGGAGGCAATCGCATGAGCCGATTTTTTGGGGTCCAGCAACTTTAGAGGTTCCACGTAAACGGATTTCATATCGATGTTGGCGGCCAGAACGTTCTGATTGCGGTCCAGGATTTCTCCCCGTTCGAAGTCCATAGGCATCTTTTTTAGGTACTGGTCCTCGGACAGGTTTACGTAGTAATCATGTTTGACCACCTGAAGATAAAACAGACGTATGATCAACCCCGCTCCAAACAAGGTGAGCAAAACAGAGACAAACAGCAATCTGGTTTTGACTCCCTTATGAAACACGCTATTCGAATGTTTTTTAAACTTGAACATTTCTTACGTTATCGAATCCTTGAATATAAAATTGCCAGACCGATTCCTGTCCTTAAATGAAATTAAAGGTTTTTAGTGTTTTAAAAATACAGTAACAACCTGACCCTCTCTGGGTGGTTTCAGGTTCAAGCTTTCTTTGGCAATCGCATTGACTCTGAACAGCGATTGCAGACTTTCCTTCTCGACTCTTAACAAGCGTCGTTCTTTCATCAACTTTTTATTTTCTTTATCCAGGGATTGGTGTTTGTAGGCCAGTTCCACCATTGTCACATTGGGCCAAACACAAGCTAATGCACCGATTAAAAGCAGAATGGAACTGAATATCGCGATTCTTATATCGCCGCTGATTTCCGGGCGCTTTTGTTTATTATTTTTAGAGTTGGAATTAGACATAAATTCTCTCTGCGGCTCTTAAACGGGAACTGGTAGACCGCGGGTTTTCCTTTTGTTCCTCCGGTTCCGACCTGATGGGTTTACGCGTTAAAATTTTTAATTTGGGTTTTCGTCCACAAATGCAAACAGGAATCTTTGGAGGACACTGGCACCCTTTCTCCTCCCGTTGAAAAAAACGTTTAACGATGCCGTCTTCGATCGAATGGAACGAAATGACCACCATGCGCCCCGAGGCATTGAGGCAATCCACCGAATCATCAAGGGCTTTTTGTAAATTTTCCAATTCGTTGTTTACAGCGATGCGCAGCGCTTGGAAGGTTCTGGTTGAGGAATGGGTGTTTTGGGAGGATCTTTGCGGAATCACTCGGGTGAGAATTTTTGATAAGTGAAGGGTCGTGGTGATGGGACCTTCCAGCTGCGCTTTACGTATCGCTTTGACTATTCTTTTATGAAAGCGTTCTTCTCCATAATTTTTAATGATGTTCTGGAGTTCCGTGTCAGATAAGGTTTCCAGAAGCGTTTTAGCGGTGTGGTCCGCTTCTGTGTTCATTCGCATATCCAATGGACCGTCGGCCCGAAAGCTGAACCCCCGGGACGGCGAGTCCAATTGATTCGAAGAAACTCCGAGATCCAACAGCAAACCGTCGATTTTCGGAACGTTTTTCTTTTCTAAAATTTGTTTGAGTTCACTGAAATTACCGTGAACAAATGAGATTCTCCTTTTATACGATTGGAGCCTTTGTCTGGCCCTGTTCAAGGCCTCGGGGTCCTGGTCGATGCCGATGAGCCTGCATTTTGGCGATGAGTTTTGAAGAATCCATTCCGAATGCCCTCCGTCACCCAAAGTGCCATCTACAATGACGGCGTTTTCCCCTACGTTCAGGTAGTAGAGGACTTTCTCTTTTAATATGGGTTTGTGATAAGTAAGCATGAGGGCCTCGCCCCCTCCTTAATCAGGAGTTTTCGGGAACATAAAATCAATTCATACCAAACTGTTCGTTTTCAAATTGGTCCCATTTCGCTTGAGACCAGATCTCAAAAGTTTTTGACATACCCACGACCACGATTTCTTTTTCCAGTCCCGCCATTTCACGTTGTTTTGCAGGAATGAGCAGTTTTCCCGACTTGATTTCACATTCTGCGGCGCGAGAATAGTATTTTCGGAGAAAATTGCGGTCTTTTTGGTCGAAATCGGACAATTCGTTCATTTTCTCTTCATTAATAACCCATTGGGATTGAGGAAACACGGTCAAACAGTTTTCCATAACACACAGCACCAGAGCTGAACTGTCTTCCTTTTCCAGGTAGGCCTTGAACTTGGCCGGGATGTTGATTCGGCCCTTCTCGTCAAGGGTTACCTCGTGTGTTCCTAGAAATCCATTTAAGGGCTTGGTTGCCAATGAAACCACCTTCGTTCGAAAAATTGAGGCACTTTATGACACTTTGGTACACAATCCTAGCACATTGGGACATTCTGTCAATAAAAAAGGATGTTTTTTCATAGAGAAAAACCGGCTTGGGAACAGTGATAAAACTTTAATTTTCAAAGAGTATTTTGGATCCAAAAGGAAGGGTAAGGTGGGACAATGGGGTTTTGGATGCTTTTCAATGCAATGCTTGTTGCTTTTTCATTCTATTAAGCATTTTTTGAGAAGGGGGTTTGGCTTTACGTGGCTTATTTAGTTGGCCGAAAATATGGATATGAGAAGTAGGGAATCCTTAAAAAATGAGTAATGTTTTGTTTATTAAAGTAGAAAGAAAGGTTTTGCCAGAAGGTTTGAGTGGGAATTTTTTTGACAGGGTTTTGGGGGAATGATAAGATTTAAGTATCGAAGGTTTTCCCCATTAAGCTCCAGCACGCATGCTTTATTAATAAAGGTATTTATTGTATGAAACAGAAAAAGGTCAAATTCGCGATTGGTAGTGTTTTGATCATTGTTGCCATTGCTTACCTGATAGGATCCGGTGTGAGTAATACAGCGCAATATTTTTTGACGGTGGATGAGTTGGTAACGGCGGGTCTGGACACCCATCACGGTCACAGTTTGAAGGTTAAAGGCAACGTGGTGGCGGGTTCCATACAACGCAATCCGAACGATTATCTGGATGTCGCTTTTAAGATAGAGGAAAAGAAATCCAAAATTAATGTAGCTTTTAAAGGAATTACTCCCGACATGTTTAAAGAGGGGGGTGAGGTTGTGGTAGAAGGCAAATTATCGAAAGATAATGTGTTCCACGCTAATACTTTATTGACGAGTTGTCCTTCAAAGTATGAAGCCGAGAAAGAGGCAGGAAAAACCCATCCAGGCACCATGCCGAACCTGGAAAGCAAGGAAGGTATGGGAGCCTCGACCACTTCGGTTCCCAAAACAAAAATCTAGAATTTTTGTAGAGTCTTTCTGTTTAATGGTTGATTTTCTTAAGAGATGAAACGTTAGTTTTTATTCTCTTTCTATCATTCCATTGAGGAAGGTCTTCTTATCCAATCATCGAAAACCTTGCCGGCAGTTTGCGAGGTTTTTTTGTGTTTGCATTTTTTAAACGCATGATACCCGGTTCTATATATGAATGATTTAGGTGAATTTGCGCTTCAGTTGGCCTTTGCAACTACTTTATACGGCTGTGTTTGTTACATCATGGCCGCCCGCGGGAACCGCATCGATTTGTATTTGAGTGCCGACAAAACACCCCTTCTGGTTTGGGGCTTTGTGATGGTGGCCTCCATTTGTCTATGGAAAGCCTTTTTAACCAACGACTTTAGCGTGGAGTACGTTTGGGCCTATTCGAATACGCAACAAAACTTTTTCTACAAGTTTGCCTCGTTTTGGGGCGGGCAAAAGGGCTCGCTCCTGTTTTGGACCCTTATCCTGACCAGCTATATGGCAGTGGTCCATTACCAGAACCGCACCCGGAACCTGATGCTGGTCCCTTATGCAATGACGGTCATGTTGGTCATGACCCTGTTTTTTCTGGGACTCCTCAACTTTTCGACCAATCCTTTTGAACGCATTCCCCTGCCACCTGAAGATGGACGTGGATTGAATCCGCTTCTGCAAAACTACTGGATGGTGATTCATCCGCCGACGCTTTATTTTGGTTACGTGGGATTCACGGTGCCTTTTGCATTTGCGATTGCCGCCTTGATTACCAAAAACCTGGATGATGGGTGGATTCGCCTGACTCGCAAGTGGGCCTTGATCTCCTGGTTTTTCCTGGCTATGGGTAATTTGTTTGGTGCGCAATGGGCTTATGTGGAACTGGGTTGGGGTGGATACTGGGCCTGGGATCCTGTAGAAAATGCCGCCTTCATGCCTTTGATCGTTGCGACGGCTTATTTGCATTCGGTCATGATTCAGGAAAAGAAGGACATGATGAAGGTTTGGAATATGTCTCTGATTTTGCTGACTTTTGTGATGACGATTTTCGGAACGTTCATCACCCGAAGCGGATTAATCCAATCGGTGCACACTTTTGACGAGGCGACGCTGGGCTTTATCTTTTTGGGATTTTTGGTGGTAATTGTAGCCTTTTGTGTGTTTTTAATCGTAAAACGTTTGCCTTTATTGAAAGGCAAAAACGAGTTGGATTCCTTTCTTTCGCGCGAGAGCAGTTTTTTGTTCAACAATCTGGTTTTGTTGGGAATCGGTTTTGCGACATTTTGGGGAACGGTGTTCCCAATATTGTCCGAGGCGGTGCGTGGTGTGAAGATCACCGTGGGTCCGCCGTTTTACAACCAAGTCAACGTTCCTATTGGCCTGGCTTTATTGGCCCTGATTGGGATTGGTCCGATCATCGCCTGGCGACGGGCAACCTTTTCCAATTTAAGAAAAAGTTTCCTGAAGCCTTTGACAGTGATGCTGGTTGCGGGTGTGGCCTTGTTTCCAATGGTTCCATTAAGTTCCAAATCGGAAATTTATACCTACATCACCTTCATGCTTTGTGCTTTTGTTGTGACAACCATTGTGATCGAGTTTTATAAAGGATCCAAAGCCCGTATGTCCTTGCATGGCGGAACCTTCATTCAGGAACTGGGATCCTTGGTCTGGCGCAATAAAAGAAGGTATGGGGGATATACCGTCCATTTGGGCGTGGTGTTGATTTTTGCAGGAATTGCCGGGTCTTCTTCCTACAGCGTGGAAACGCAAAAGCATATCCAAAAAGGTGAGACCATTGAAATTGCTGATTTTGAACTGCTTTATAATGGATTGGGAGTAACGGAACAGTCCAATATCAAAACCCGTGTGATTGCTACTTTGGATGTGCTAAAGAATGGTAAAAAAATCTGGGTTTCGCATCCTGAAAAGGAGTTTTATAAAGAGCAGAATCAGCCGGTTTCCGAAGTGAGTTTGCTTTCTACCTGGAAAGAAGACCTGTACGTGATTTTAGCGGATTTCAATCCTGATGACGAATCGGCCACTTTTAAGATTCATGTCAATCCCATGGTTTCCTGGCTGTGGTATGGGCAATGGATCATGGCGTTTGGCACCATCATTTGTATGTGGCCGGACCGCCAGGAACAAAGAAGGCGATTGGAACGGATGAAAAAACAGCAAGCGATTTTTGTCGCCGCTCAGGAATGATGAGGTTAATATGAAACATTTCAGATTCATTTTGGCAGGCATTTTTATTGTCGCTTTGTGCCTGGCTTCGAATCCAGCCTGGTCTGCAACGGTTTTGGGCGATATTGAAAATGCGGTGATGTGCAAATGCGATGATAAATGCGGTAAGGTTTTGATCAATTGCAATTGTGATACCTCCGAAAAGACACGCACCGAAATTCTGAAACAACTGGAATCGGGTTTGACCAAGGAGCAAATCATTCAAACCTTTGTTGATAAATATGGAGAAACTGTGTTGTCTGCACCCACCAAGGAAGGGTTTAATCTGATGGCCTGGGTTACTCCTTTTGCGATGATTCTTGGAGGGGGACTGGGAATCCGAAAACTGCTTCAAGTTTGGATAAAACCTAAAGGTGAGGCGACTGCTGAGAAACCTGCTTCTGAATCCTCTGAAATCTCTAAGGAAGACTCTTTGGGCGGATACTCAAATCGATTAAAAAATGAATTGGATCGGTTAGAATCCTAGGAATGAATTTCGTCCACTTCATTGAACTCCTGTTCATATTAATGATCCTGATATTGGTCGGATTGCCCCTGTTCGGAAAATATTCCGGCAAACGCCTGTTTTCAGATCCAGATGCCAATCTGGAAGAATACAAACACCTGCAAGTGCGTAAGGAAGAGGTTCTCCTGTCTATCAAGGAACTGGAATTTGATTTCAAGACAGATAAATTATCGCAAGTCGATTACGATGAAATGAGAGCCAAACTGGAGCGCGAAGCTGTGGGTATTCTGGAGCGGATGGACGGATTGGAGAAGTTAGGTAGAAAGACCAAAAAATCCGCCGCACAGGTTTCCACTTGATGGTTCTTTCATTGTGTCGACAAAATCCAGATTCTTATTCTAACCCTTCCATCAGGCAGATTTAAGAGCCGCCTCTATTCCAGGTAGATACCTCGATGGTTTCGAATCCCTCCGATCAGGAAACCGAAATTGCTATTGATGTTCAAGGCATCCGAAAGACCTTCGGGCTATTGGAAGCAGTGCGTGGAATCAGCTTCCAGCTTAAGCGGGGGGAGTTTTTGACCCTGTTTGGTCCCAATGGGGCGGGTAAAACTACATTGCTCAAAATACTGTCCGGGCTCACCAAACCCAGTTCCGGAACTGCAGTGATTTCCGGTTATGATATTGTAGAGGGTAACCCGGCACTGCGCAGTGAAATTGGTGTTATCTCCCATTCTGCATGCTTGTATGAAGACCTGACGCCTTTGGAAAACATGTTGTTCTATGCTAAAATGTACAGCTTGGAATCACCCAGGGAGCGGTCTGTACAGGTCATTGAGGAAGTCGGACTCAAAAGCCGGATGAACGACCGGGTTCACACCTTTTCCAGAGGGATGCTCCAGCGCTTAACCATCGCCCGCGCAATCATTCATAATCCGTCCATTTTATTTCTAGACGAGCCCTACACAGGTTTGGATCAGCATGCGGCCATTCTCCTGAAGGAGCAATTGGCGCAATTGCATACCGAGGGGCGTACGGTCATCATGACGACGCATGATCTGGACCGTGGATTGGAAATGTGCGATAAGGTGGCGATCCAGGTGCGTGGTAAATTTGTTTGTTTTGAATCGGGACAAGACCTGGAACGGACCTCGTTTCTGCAAAAATACTTTGATGCTGTGGAATCCAATAAGTAAGAATCCTCAGAAAAAATAATCCAATGGATGCTTAATGCGGGAATACTTCAATCACGTTAAAGCGATTGTCTGGAAAGATTGTGTGACGGAACTCAAGACATGGGAGTTGTTCAGCACCATGTTTGTTTTTGCACTTCTTGTTATCATCATATTTATCTTTTCGATCAATTTAAGCATTGTGAATTCCTATGATGTTGGGCCGGGAATTTTGTGGGTGGCGTTTATTTTCGCAGGAACCATAGGCTTGAACCGTTCGTTCATGCTGGAAAAGGAAAACGGCTGTTTGCAGGGATTGATGCTGACGCCTGCCGACCGCACTGCGTTGTATTTCGGCAAGATGATCAGCAACATGGTGTTCCTGATCCTCATGGAAGCGATGATCCTGCCTTTGTTCATGATATTTTTTAATGTCGATTTAGTGTCGCATCTGGGTCCGCTACTGATCGTGATTTTTTTGGGAACGCTGGGGTTTTGCGCATTGGGGACCTTGTTGTCTTCCTTGTCCTCGCATTTGAAGACCCGCGAAATCATGTTGCCTATTTTGCTGTATCCTTTGCTTGTCCCGGTTGTCATCGGGTGCGTTCGTATGACGGGAGAAATTCTTGCGGGCAAGGCCCTGGCGACGCAGTTGAAATGGATTGGCTCAACAGCCTGTTTCGATATTATATATATTGGAGTGTCATTGTTAACCATCGACCATATTCTTGAGGAGTGAGTGAATGAACCACCTCGGGTATTTGTTTGCCGCGAACCTGTTTGTCTGGGGAGCGATTTTTTTCTACGTTTTTACGCTGATCAAAAAAAATAATCAATTGAAACAGGATTTGCAGTTGATTAAGGAAACCTTACCAAAGGATTCGGAGTCATGAACGAGGATAATGAATCAGGTCCCCCCATATTGATATGGTTCACCGTGCTCATGTTTATCGCGGCGATCAGTGCCATATTCATGTATGTGCCCACGGAAAAAACGGAAGGGATCATTCAGCGGATCATGTATTTTCACATTCCTTGCGCCTGGTTGGCCTTCTTTGCGTTTTTTATCGTGTTTGTTTGCAGTATCCTGTTTTTATGGAAGAAGGACCGGGAGTGGGACATTTATGCCCATGCATCTGCCGAAATCGGCGTAGTGTTTTGTAGCCTGGTTTTGATCACTGGGCCCCTTTGGGCGAAGCCGGTCTGGGGCACCTGGTGGGTGTGGGATGCGCGTTTGACATCCACGCTGGTATTGTGGCTCATCTATATTGCTTATTTGATGCTCCGCATGCGTACCGATGCGGGATCGATGCGTGCCCGTTATGCCGCTGTGGTCGGGATTGCCGGGTTTCTGGATATACCTATTATTCACTTTTCCGTGCTCTGGTGGCGGACGTTTCACCCCAAGCCCAAAATGATTACGTCGGAAGGGATTGGGACGGGTATGGCCAATGAAATGGTCATCACTTTGGGAATTTCCCTGTTTGCTTTCACTTTGCTGTACTTTCTGATGATGGAGCAAAGGATTGCCCTGGAAAAAATGAAAGATGAAATCGACCGCCTTAAAAGAGAAAAGCTCTATTCCAATTAAAAAATACCTCTTACTGTATACCGTTTTGTTTCTTGTCGCCGTGGTCACTCTGGTTGAGCATTATAATGAGGATCCGGTTACTTTAGAGCAGGTGCGTTCGGAAGCCGAGCAGAAACCTTCGGGTGAGGGGGATACGGGTTATGTTGCTCCTGATTTTGCGTTAAGGAACCTGAAAGGCAATTGGGAGAAACTGTCCGCTTATAATGGGCAGGTAGTGATCCTCAATTTATGGGCTACGTGGTGTGGCCCCTGCCGGATCGAAATGCCGTCCATAGAAGAGTTGTACCGAAAGTACCGTGCGCAGGGACTGACTGTCCTGGCAGTCAGTCTGGATAAAGGCAACAGCGCTACCGTGAAACAATTTGTCCAGGAGTATCAGTTGTCTTTTCCCGTCCTGTTAGATAAAGAAGGATTGGTAGAACGTTTGTATCCGACCTTCACCATTCCTGCCACGTTCATTATCGATAAAAAAGGCGTTGTGGTGGCCCG
The DNA here is from genome assembly GCA_024648695.1 of Nitrospina sp. Classification (GTDB taxonomy): domain Bacteria; phylum Nitrospinota; class Nitrospinia; order Nitrospinales; family JACRGP01; genus JACAVV01. Next base: position 22,152 of record JACAVV010000012.1, on the reverse strand, counting down.
GGTGGATGGAGCAAAAAACTGGAGTTCCGATGAAACCTTTGATGCGGTCGAGTTTTTACTGAAGCAGTCGTGATCGCTATACTCAATTAAACCTTAATTTAAAAGGGCGGTACATGCTTCACCAACATGCGGTCTATCAAGCAAATCAGACATTCTATAGAGCGTTCAACAGCCAGGATTTGGATCTGATGAGAGAAATCTGGTGGAACGATAATTCAGTTCTTTGCGTGCATCCTGGATGGCAAGCCTTGAATGGCTGGGATAGTATTATAAGAAGCTGGAATGATATTTTTGAAAATACTGATAATTTGGAAATCAAATTGTCGGACACCAACGTTATCGCTTCAAAGGATCTCGCCTGGGTGACTTGCCACGAGAATCTTTTCATCATTACGGAAAACGGAGTGTCGACATCCCGCGTATTCGCAACCAACCTGTTCAAAAATGTCGGCGAAGATTGGAAAATGGTTTCCCACCACGCTTCGTCTGTGCCTGGGGATCAGCATCAGGAAGAGGAACCGGATTTAAACTGAAGGTTCCCGAATTCATTAACTTTAAGCTTCCAACTGAATAATTTTTCTTTCGACCCTTTGTTGGTCGAGTTTCATTCTGCCTAAAGTAACGGGTAGCTTGAACCGGCGTGGGCCTGAACTTCCCGGATTAAAATAGAGTGTCTTGCTCATATGCAAATCCAGCGGTTTGTGGGAATGACCGAAAATGACAATCTCGGTTATTTGTTCTTGAACGGGTTTGCTTAAAGGTTTGGGGGGATTGACCTGATGCTGGATTTTGAAAGACGTGTCTTCCATATCGAAAACCAGAGTTTCCTGAAACCTGCCTGATAAATCCCAGTCATTATTCCCAAGCACCGCTTTTACGGGAGCGATGGCTTCCAATTCGATAATCACATCCATGCCGCCAATATCCCCGGCATGAAGGATCATGTCTACCCCTTCCAGCGCCTTATATACTTGAGGCCGTACTAATCCGTGTGTGTCTGAAATGATTCCGATTTCCATGGGATTCTAAATTCAATTCATTGATTTGTTCATCAGGATCTTAAGTGACAGGCTACAAAATGTCCAGGTGTGATTTCCTTAAGTTCGGGCATTTCCTGATCGCAAACAGGTTCCTTGATGGGACAGCGATTCTTGAAGACACAGGTTCCGGGAGCTTCCCTCAGGTTGGAAATATCACCTTTGATCAGGATGCGCCTCTTTTTGGTTTCGCCATACATTTGAGGAACTGCTGATAAAAGGGCTTCGGTGTATGGATGGGCAGGACGTTCAAAAATGGCTTGCCTGTTACCCATTTCTATTATTTTCCCAAGGTACAATACAGCGACCCGGTCACAAAAATGGCTGACCACACTCATGTCGTGGGATATAAACAAAAAGGAAATACCCAAATCGTTTTGCAGGTCTTGCAAAAGATTTAATATCTGTGCCCGCACCGAAACGTCCAGAGCGGATACCGGTTCATCGGCAATGATGAATTTGGGGTTTAAAGCAATGGCCCGTGCGATGCCAATCCTCTGCCGCTGTCCACCACTGAATTCATGAGGATATTGGGTTCTGTGTTCCTGTCGCAATCCAACTTTTTGAAGGAGAGTGGCCACCCGCTCTTTGCGTTCTTTTTTATCACCGATTTTATGAATGATGAAGGGTTCTTCCAAAATTTGTTCGATGGTTTTTTTAGGGTTTAACGAGGCGAACGGGTCCTGAAAAATAATCTGCATGGACTTACGGAGGGAACGCATTTCATTGGGAGGTACTTGTAAAAGGTTTTTGCCTGCAAATTGAATCTGGCCCGAGTCCGGTTCCAATAGGCGAAGGATCAGTCTCCCGACCGTGGACTTGCCCGATCCGCTTTCGCCCACGAGGCCGAGAGTTTCGCCTTCTTTCATTACAAAGGAAACCCCATTTAAGGCGTAGACGCGTTGTTTGAAGGTTCCAAATCCCTCTTTTGCGGGAAAGGTTTTTGTCAGGTCTTTGACTTCCAGGAGATTTTGAATTGTTGCCATGTCAGGTTTCCAATTAGTGTCCCTTATTCATAAAGCCAACACCGAGCCTGGTGCCCGGGTGAATATTCCTTTAGCGGTGGCGCATCCGTCTTGCATTTGTCGATAGCCTCCGGGCAACGCGGATGAAAGGAACATCCACCAGGGGAATCTCCCAAAGCGGGAACTTGTCCCGGAATTTCGCTCAATCGGGATTTTCTCCGGGTGCTGTTCTTCAAGGTGGGAACGGAGTTTATCAAACCTTTAGTGTAAGGATGAAGTGGTTCCTTGAAAAGGTTTTGGACAGGGCCCATTTCGACAATTTCTCCCGCATACATCACCAACACCCTTTGTGCAATTTCCGACACCACTCCCAAATCATGGGTTATGAACAGAATCGACATGCTACGGTCGTCTTTCAATTTTTGCAGAAGTTCTAAAATTTGCGCTTGAATTAAAACATCCAGAGCGGTGGTGGGTTCGTCCGCGATCAATAACTCGGGCTCACAGGACAGGGCTATGGCGATGAGTGCCCTCTGCCGCATGCCGCCGCTCAATTGGTGCGGGTAGGCATACAACTTTTCTTGCGCCGATGGAATTTCCACCTGCTCCAGCAAATCAATGGCTTTTTTACGCGCCTCCGTTTTTAATAACGTTGTGTGCCGGAGGATAGACTCCTCAATCTGGTTCCCAATGGTGTAGGTTGGATTCAATGATGTCATTGGATCCTGAAACACCATTGAAATGGCCTTGCCCCGGATTTGATTCAAGGCATCCCTGTGCATTTTCAAAATATCCAGAGACTTGAATTTTATGGTGCCTTCGAACACTTCAATAGGGGGATAGGGGAGCAGACGTAAAATGGAAAGAGCACTCAGGGATTTGCCACATCCGGATTCGCCAACAATGGCCAGGGTTTCCCCCGGAAACACTTGGTAGCTTATTCCTTTGACAGCCAGGCGGGTTTCATTCTGAAACCTGAAACCGACTTTTAATCCTTTCACTTCTAATAAGGGATGCACTCAAAATATTCCCGGAAAAAATGAATAAAGCATTCGTGATTTAGATGTTACCTACCGGCATTTGGTTCAAACGCACGGAATTAAAAAAGGTGTTTAAAATTAAACAATACACTTGCGGCAGGTCTTTAAAGTCCTTGTCGATTTTACGAAGTCGCTCATATTGTTTTTCATATTGATTGATCAAGGCCTTGATTCCCTCGGCATATTTTTGGCCCGGATTGGCCTTGAGGCTTTCCCGAAAAAAAGGAATTGCTTGATGGGGATCGATCTTTACATCCAGGAAATAGAAGCCTGACCACAATTGAGTTTTCCAGTGAGGTTCGTTCAACTGGTTGACTTGGCTGGGGTGAATATAAGGTGTTTTTTGAGTGATGCGGTCAATTCGTTCCAGTTGCAGGAGGGCGGTGGAACGGGGGTTCAGGCTCACAGCTTTTTGGTAAAACGGTTCTGCTTCCTTGAAAGAACCTTTCATCAACTGTGTATCCCCTTGAAGCAAATAATCCTTCTCATTTTGTCCGCCTAGAGCCAATGATTTTTCCAGATATTTTGTAAATCCTTTCTTGTTTTTATCCTTCGCTAAGGCGCTAACGGCGGCAATTTGAAAGCGTTCCTTTTTAATGGCATTGGGTAAAGGAGGATTGGCTGTAACGATCCAGATGGACAGACCAATCAGGGTCGCCAGAATACCTATGGCTCCCCGGGTTAAAAAAGCGTTTGTTTTGTCCGAAGATATGAGAACAGTTTTAAGTCGATTGAATCCCCACAAGGCACACCATGAAAGTATCAGGAAAAGGAGTGGAAAAATGATCAGGAAATACGCGTCGAGAAAATCCTGCAACTGCCATTTATCGTCCATCCATAAATTGAGATAAGTTGTGGGGCGGAATAAATACCCATTTTCCAAAATGAATGGTAGATTGCGAATTGACTGAATAGGGAAACTTTGGGCATCATGCTGAAGCGTTACTTTGTAGTTTATGGTCAGAAAATAAATCCAGATCGAAAAGAGTGTGCCCGAAATTATGATTGCTTTCTTGCCCAGGGGTGTTTTAATACCTTCCATGAAATGAGCCAATCCCAAAGCCAAAAGAGGCATCAAGGCTATTAAATACCGTTGGCCAAAAGCCGCACCATTGCCTAGTGTTAGAGGGACCACGCATCCGCTAAAAAAAACTGCAAGGCAAAGTATGCTAGTGAGTCGGTCTTTTTTCAGCATATGAATCCATCCCACCAACGCAATTAACCAGATGGGCTCGTTCCAGAGTAGGCCCCAGTCCGCTTTAAAAAAAAATCTGGTGACGGCATTAAAAAAGCTTTCGAAGCTTGGGCTCAACTGAACCGCCATACCAGAGGTGCTGGGCGCTGGTTTCCCATTGAGTTGAAGCCATGCGCACCATTGTGGAAGGGTAGTGATGATAAAGGCCGTGGCTCCGTATAGAACATTCCTCAATTTCGAAAAAGAAATTGAGGAAGATTCATAATACGCTTGAATCAGCAATCCTAGAGGAAAGATCAAATAGACCAGATTGCTGTAACGAAAATTGAACAGCATTCCTGCGCAAATTCCCCAGAGAATAAAATAAGGGAGAGCTTGATTTTTATTTTCCCGGAATTTAAAAAATAATCCCAGGAACAAAAAAGAAAATAACAAGTCGCTGGAATGGCTCATGCGGTTGCGTATAAAACTGAAGTAGGGAAGGCAGGTGGCAGAAAAAGTAAAAACGGTGGTGAACCAGGAAAGGGTAGCCGAATAATATTTATTAAGAAGTTTGTGGCAAATTAATAAGGCGAGAAATACCTCCAGAGCCGAACCCAGAAACGTCAACGAGGTGTAGGGAAAACTGTAGCCGTCCAGAGAAACCGGATACCCGAGGGCCTGGTACACCCAGGCAATACCATGTCCCAACAGAAAAAAGGGGAGCCAAATAATTCCAGGTCCCAGAAACCAGAAGTTCGCTGTGTAACCGGTATCCATGACCTGGTCAAAATGCCAGAAATGGTCTTCGTTGATAAAATCGAAATCCCCATCGATGAAGCCGGACCTCAAATAAGCGTAATATCCCTGGTCGTCTCCGAAATCCATTTTTTCGACACTGTAAAACCCGATATGGTCCGTTTCAGGGCTATGGTAGTTCCCCAGTGGAATTAAAAGGAATCCATATACGAAAAAAAGAATCCAAATATAGAATTGGGGTTTTTGTTTCAATTTCGCAGGCACGATGGGTTGAATTGAATATGTAGAAGACACGGTGAAATCGCATCAGATTCTATCATGATTTAAATTCCGAAAAGGAAGGTTTTCAGCCAAACTCAACTTGAACGGACCTGATTTTTACTTTATTGTTCTAATCTTGCCCCACTTCTCTCTCAGCCAAATACCAAAGGTTTTTCTCAATTCATGAAAATCATCAGCTGGAATGTGAATGGAATCCGTGCCGTGGTGAAAAAAGGATTTTTCGAATGGTTGGAACAGGCTTCACCGGATATCCTTTGCCTCCAGGAAACCAAAGCACAAAAGAATCAACTGGACCCTCTGGTGTCTGATCCCGACGGATACCATACCGTCTGGAATTCCGCCAGGAAAAAGGGGTATAGTGGAGTGAGTGTCTGGAGTAAAAAGAAACCCCTCAATGTTCACATGGGAATGGGAATTCCCGAATTCGATGAAGAAGGCAGAATCATTCGTCAGGAATGGAAGGATTTTGATTTGCTGAATGTTTATTTTCCTAACGGCACCTCGGGTCCCGAGCGGTTGCAATTCAAGATGGAGTTTTATGATGCTTTTTTGGACCACTGCCAATCCCTGCGCGAGCAGGGTAAAAACCTTATCATTTGTGGTGATGTGAACACGGCGCACAAGGCGATAGATTTGAAGAACCCCAAAGCCAATGAAAAAAACTCCGGATTTTTACCTGAGGAAAGGGCGTGGGTAGACAAGTGGGTGTCGCATGGATATGTAGACACCTTTCGCGCTTTCCACCCGGAACCGGACCAGTACACCTGGTGGACGTACAGAGCGGGTGCGCGAGCAAGGAACGTGGGCTGGCGCATCGACTATTTTTTCGTGAATGAAGAGTTTATGGACAGGGTCAAGGACTCTTTCATCACACCAGAAGTGATGGGATCTGACCACTGCCCAATCGGACTGCAAATTAAAAAAACAAGAAAATAAACCAGGCGAATGGAAAGGTGAGCTTTTCAAGGGACCTGCTGAAGAAAGGATAAATTATGGGTTTGGAAACGGGCAAGGAGTATCACGGGTTTCAATTGGTCCGCGCCGAGGATATTATAGAAATTAATTCCAGGGCATTGATGTTCGAGCATCAGAAATCGGGGGCCGAATTGTTGATCCTGGAAAACTCGGACGATAATAAAACCTTCAGCGCGACGTTTCGAACCCCTCCCTCCAACAACCGCGGGGTGGCTCATATCCTTGAACATAGTGTGTTGTGCGGATCCCGAAAATTTCCGGTTAAGGAACCGTTTGTCGAGTTGATCAAAGGAAGCTTGCAGACCTTTTTAAACGCGATGACCTTTTCCGACAAAACCATGTACCCCGTCGCAAGTCGCAATGAAAAGGATTTTTACAATTTGATGGATGTCTATCTGGATGCCGTGTTTCATCCCCGTATCAACGAAGACATTTTCATGCAGGAAGGCTGGCATTACGAACTCAACACTGTAAATGATGACATCATTTACAAAGGAGTGGTTTACAACGAAATGAAAGGCGTGTTTTCCAGTCCCGAAAATCTCCTGGACCGCCACCTGGCCCACGCTCTGTTTCCAGACACCACTTATGGTTATGAGTCAGGAGGCGATCCCGAAGAAATTCCGGATTTGACTTATGAGGAATTCAAGGGATTTCATCAAAAGTTCTATCATCCTTCCAACAGCCGCTTGTTCATTTATGGCGATGGAGACACACTAAACTATCTCAAGTTTCTGGACTCAGAATATTTAAGCGAGTTTTCCCGTTCGTCTATCAATTCTTCCATTGAATATCAAAAACGGTTTAAAAAGCCCAAGCGCAAAAAACTGTATTATCCGATTTCGAAGGAAGAGTCGCTGGAGAACAAAACCTATGTGGCCGTGGCTATGAAGCTGGATAAAACCACCGACCAGGAACATTGTTTGGCGTTTCATATTTTGAGTCACCTGCTCCTTGGAACAGCCGCGTCGCCTTTGCGTAAGGCCTTGATAGACTCGGGACTTGGTAGTGAGGTGATCGGTGGTGGATTTGACGATTATCGACTGGAGACCATGTTCGCTGTCGGATTGAAGGGGACGCGTCCCGAAAACGAGTCCAGAGTGGTCGATCTGATTTTTTCCACCCTTCGAAATCTCGCCCAAAATGGCATTGATGAAGATATGATTCGGTCGGCAGTGAATTCTGTGGAATTCAAACTGCGTGAATCCAATTACGGCGGTTTTCCAAAAGGAATCGTTTACAACATTCAGGCCCTTTCATCCTGGTTGTATGATGCCGAACCATTGATGCATTTGCGCTACGAGGAATCTTTGGCCCGTATAAAGGAAGGTGCACACAAGGGTTACTTCGAAAAACTGATTCGAAAATACCTACTTCAAAACAAGCATCAGGTAATCATGGTGGCCAACCCCAATCCGGGCCTTGGGAAAAAGCTGGATTCACTGCTCAAGAAAAAATTAAAGAAAGTGAAGTCCACCTTGCCGTTGGATGAGCAGAAAAAACTGGTGGAGGAAAATAAACGGCTTCAGGAACAACAGTTGACTCCCGATTCCCCTGAAGCTTTAGCGTCTCTGCCGCAATTGTCCTTGGAAGATATTTCGAGGAAGAGTCAGTCCTTTCCGGTTGAAGTGAAAAATGAATCTTCACCAACCATTTTGTTTCATGACCTGTTCACCAACAAAATCGCCTATACGCAGATTGGATTCAATACCCAGTCGGTTCCGCAGGATAAAATTCAGTACCTTCCTCTATTAGGAAAACTAGTTCTCGGGATGGGGACGAAAAAGCGTTCGTATGTCGAGATGTCGCAACGCATCGGTATACATACCGGTGGCATTCGAATGCGCCATTTTACTTCGGTGGGTATCAACGACCGCAACCGCCTGATTTCTTACCTGTTTTTTAACGGAAAATCTGTCATCGACAAAATGCCGGAGTTGTTCGACATTTTCCAGGAACTTTTTCACGATCAGAAATTCAGCAACACCAGGCGGATGGTGGAAATCATTCGAAGTGCCAAGTCGGATATGGAAGACTCCATCATTCCCAACGGCAACCAGTATGTATTGTCACGTTTGCAGTCCTACCACTCCAGCCTGGGGCGCTATGATGAGTTGACGGATGGAATCGCCTATTACAAGTTTCTGGAAGGTTTGCTTGAAAGGGCTGAAAGCCATCCGGAGGAGGTGGCAGAAACATTTAGCGAAGTTGCGGGTTATATTTTTAACCGTGACAATGTATTGATGAATTTCACTTCAGAGGCGGAAGATTTTCCTGCATTTGAAAATCACGCCGGTTCTTTAATGGATGGATTGAGTGATTCTCCGCAAACCCCGGTGTCGTTGGAATTCGAAGGCATGTCTCCCAATGAGGCTTTTCTGACTTCCAGCCAGGTGCAGTATGTCGGAAAGGGTGTGAATCTGTACGATTTGGGATATGAGTACAACGGACATTTCGATGTTTTGAAATCGGTGCTGGGCACAGGCTACCTTTGGGAACGCGTGCGGGTTCAAGGCGGCGCCTACGGATGCTCCAGCAGTTTCGACCGCTATAGCGGAGATTTCGGTCTGGTGTCTTACCGCGATCCCAATTTGATGCAAACCTTTAATGCCTACGATGAAATTCCCGAGTTTATCGCAAGCCTCGATTTAACCCAGGACCAATTGACCAAATTCATCATCGGAAGCGTTGGCCATTTGGATCCACCCTTGACTCCCGACCGTAAGGGATCCATCGCCATGGTCGAGTATTTAACAGGCATCACTTTGGAGATGAAACAAAAACGGCGCGATCAACTGTTATCCACCCGTTTGGAAGATTTGAAGGGCTATGCGCCCCTGTTCGAAAAAATTAAAGAGTCGGGGACCGTGTGTGTTGTAGGTAACGAAGACACGATTCGTAAATCTTCCAATGAGTTTGATCACCTGGTTAAAATCTTTACCTGAAAAAAAGGGGAGGCTTTGGCCTCCCCGTCCATTTTTCCTTCCTTTTCCATTTTTCTATTCAATAGATTTTTTGCAAAAGCGCAACCTTGCTGTCCTCAAACCGTAACATTTGCATTTCATAATAAATGAATCAAAGCTTCAAATTCGCTTCGCTGAAGGCATCTTTTTTTGAATTTGCAAGCAAGAATTCAGGCGCATGAATATCGGCCTCCATTCCCATAGTTTTCAAATGGAGAGAAATGCAAATGGCACATGAAATGGAAGAGGACAACCTGTTTTTAGTAGACTCCGTAAGTTTTGACAGGACCCATCAACTCAATCGAAAAGAAATTTTGATGGCCTTGAAAAAAATGGGCTACACCAAATTATCTGAACTGAAGAAAGAATGCCGGTTTTATGAGAAGTACTTTCTAGTAACCCTGGAGATGAAATCCTTTTAAAGCCGTTCTTTCAAGTTAAAGGGATTTGGCAAAGTCAAAGGCCTTCTGCATATTTGGGAGTTTAGCCAACTCAGGCACGATTTCCAGATAGCGAACGATTCCCTCCTTATCCAGGATGATAATAGCGCGAGTCAGCAAACGGTTTTCATCGATCATTAATCCGGTAGACGTTCCAAACCTTCCCTCTCTATAATCCGATAAAAACAGGATATTTCCCATCTTTGCTTTTTTCGCAAATCGTTTTTGTGCAAAGGGCAAGTCCCGGCTGATAGTAACCAGGTTCATCGATTGATCAAGGCCACCGTTTTCCTCACTCAAAATATGCGTTTGTTTGTCGCATGTGGGTGTATCCAACGAAGGCACCACGCTGATCAAGGTCACCTTTCCTTTAAAAGCGGCCATAGAAATCATTTTTAAAGAACGGTCAGAAAGCGAAACATCGGGTAAGGGTAACCCGACATGAATAGGGGTTCCCAGCAAAGTCAAAGCTTGTCCACGCAGGCTGACTTGAGGTTTGTCCTCGCCAAAGCTGACCGTAACATTTAAAAGAATGAAACTTGAAAAAAATAATCCTATGAGCTGTTTCATATTCAAAAGTCCTTAGTGATTGGGGTTCATTAAAAAACGTTTTAATAGAACGCAGGTTTTCCAGAATATAATTAACCATTATAACCCTCCACAATTTGCAGGGTCAAAACCTTAAAAAGCCGGGTGGCAACGTCTATGAGGTGGCGACAAAATTGATATATAACGACAATGTATACAATTCAATCGAATGTACCTAGATTTAAAAAGGAAAAACTTATGGTATCAAACAGAGTGAACGCTCATTTACCGGAGCCTTTGGCGCTTCATGTAGCTCGTGTTGTGGGCCCTAAGGGATTGTACGAAACCCCAAGCGATTATATACGCTCTCTGATCCGACGTGACATGGAGAGTGAAACCTTTTAAATATTCGACTCAATCCTTGAGGATTCGAGGGCATTGCCGAAGGCCGAATTTTTGAATCAACTGGCGACTGGGGAAAAGATAAAAATTTATTTGAGAAAAAAGAAAAGGGAAGCTGGAAATAACCCTTCATGTTTAAATTCTTTTGACGCGGAGTGCGGCTCGGGATTTATTGGATATTGAAAATCCTTTTCCAACGAAATGCACGGCAGGGAGCGAACCCAGCGTTATTTGACTGATCTGTATAAAGCGTTCCATTCCATTGCCGTCAAACCAGAAAAAGGAAAATTAAGAAAAAAGCGGTCCACACATCTTTGATGGCTCCCGCCGAAAAACATTTTGTGATTTTTAAGGCTACGAATTAGGGAATTATCATTGCTACTTTAATTCACGGGAACAGAAATATCGAAATTATTTTAAAAGGAATCGGTTCTTCTCTGGAAGATGAAATTGCCCCATTGGGGAAAATACTACTGAGTGATTAAGGCTTTTTTCTGGCGTATTTATTTCCTTTTCATATATTCCCAATCTTATCTCTAAGTTTTTCCTGGGTGAGATCAAGGGTTTTTATTTGGAAAACATCACCCAAAATTCTTACCTTTACACCCAAAACCCACTATCTAATTAAAAATCAAATAGTTACCTCTTGACACTCAAGGCCCATCCTAATAATATGTTAAAAATCAATAGCTTATAGTCCCTGCTCGTTTTTTCTTGTAGAATGAAAAGTTGGAAAAAGCGGAATCTCGGATCTATATTCATCCATCCTTTTTGTAAGCCTGTAAACATACTTTAATTAGGATTCGGTCCCCCTTGAGTTCGCAAAAGCCAAGACTACATTTTAGAATTTTCCCCTCAATAGTTCTCCTTATTTTTCTTTTAGGAGGCACATCTGCAGGGGCCAAGTCGCTTGAGTTTAGAATTCAGAACGAGACGTTTGCCAAGAACATCGAACATACCGGGATCAGCTCCATCAACAAGGGACGCACCTTTATTGGCGATATCATCAAGCCCTATTTCAAGTACCGGATCAAACGTGGAATGAGCATTGAGTTGGGTGCGCTCCTGAACATCCCTTTCGGAGAAGACGACAGAGTGGATGAGGTCGATCCGGTGATTTCTTTTTTATATGAATTCCATCCCGGCTGGCGTGTTATTGCGGGTACCATCGACCGAAACCATCCGCTTCTGGACGGAATGTTCAACAACGATATTCTTCAATTTAATGATCCGATTGAGCAGGGTTTCCAGTTTCAGGTCAAGCGGGATTTCCTGGTGCAGGATTTATGGATCGACTGGGAAGAAATTGAAACGTCCACTCGCCAGGAAAAATTTTCGATAGGAAACTTCACACAATTCAAAATCGCAGGATTCATGGCCGATGTTCAGGTCTATTGGGTGCATAGAGGAGGGCAACGCAACTCGGGGGGGGGCGTTGATAACAATCTGACCTATGCCATAGGAGGAGGCTACGCGTTTTCTCCGGCGGATATCAGTTCCGGCTGGAGTTTTTTTCAGGAGTTGGGGGCGGATTTCCATTACATGAAAGTCAAAAATGAGCCACTTGGAATGCCCGAAACGAAAGAAGACGGAACCGTCGGCAAAATTTTCGCGCGGTTGCTGGACATCGACTTTTATTATAAATTTTGGTCAGGTGGAGGAATGGATTTCCAGACGGCCAAAGGCGACCCGCTATACCGCGCCGATGATTTTCAGGAGTTCGGTGTGGAGAAATCCATTTTTCTGACTGATCAAATCATTCTTACCGCAGGGTTCAAGGGTCAGTGGGTGCTGGACAAATTTGTGCACGAGGATTTGATATCGCTGAAATGGCGAACCAATTTTCCTCTCTTTCCCGAATACTTCAAAAAATTTACTGAACTCACTAATGCCAAAGACGCCCCCACCGCGAAAGAAACCAAAAAAAAACGACGAAAAAAACGCAGACGCAGATAGCGGGTCGAGTCTTGCAATCAATTCAAACGAAATTCTATCCATTATTTAACTTTGCAATTGTTGCCGTAATAGGATAATTTGAAGGCCGTATAGATCCCCTTTGAAAATCCGCGATTGTGTGTCATCCGGGAGGGGTACCCTCAGGAAAAAAGCTTGTCGCAGGAAAGAATATGGAAGTCTTAGGAATGATCATGGCAGGTGGGGAGGGAAGTCGATTGTATCCCCTCACCAAAGAACGCGCCAAACCCGCCGTTCCCTTTGGAGGGAAGTACCGGCTCATCGATTTTGTACTTAGCAATTTCGTCAACTCCAAGATATTTTCCATTTATATTCTCACCCAGTTTAAATCACAATCCCTGACCGAACACCTGCAGGAAGGCTGGCGATTCAGTGCCTTGTTAAGGGATCATTTCATTCTTCCCGTTCCGGCCCAAAAACGAACCGGTGGCGAATGGTATCAGGGAACGGCGGACGCCATCTTCCAGAATATAAATTTAATTGAAGACCGGGGTTATGACCTTGTTGCTATTTTTGGAGCGGACCATATTTACCGGATGGATATTCGGCAGATGATCGATTTTCATATGAATAACAATGCAGATGTGACCATCGCTTCGATCCCTGTCCCCATTGCAGAAGCCAAATCGTTCGGCGTGCTGGAAGTGGATGCCGAAAATCGTATCACTGGGTTTCAGGAAAAGCCGGACAATCCGAAATCTATTCCCGGCAGACCCAATGAAGCTTTTGTCTCTATGGGCAATTATGTGTTCAGTTCTGATTTTCTGATTCGATCCCTTTACCAGGATAGCGAAGACCCGGATTCTACGCATGATTTTGGCAAAGACATTTTGCCGAAAGCTTATAGGGACTCGCGATTGTTTGCTTATGATTTTCGATCCAATAAAATTCCTGAGGTGACCGGTGCTGAAATTGGCTATTGGCGTGATGTGGGAACGATTCGCGCTTTTTGGGAAGCGAATATGGAATTAAGAAATATCAAGCCCACATTCAATCTTTACAATCGCAACTGGCCCCTCACGACAACCTCTTTCGGAAGGCCGCCGGCAAAGTTCGTTTTTAATGAAGATGGTCGGCGGGGTCAGGCGGTCAATAGTCTGGTTTCCGAGGGCAGTGTGATCAGCGGCGGAATCGTTCAGGATTCGGTGATTGGGCCTGAAGTGTTTATCGATAGCGGTGCCGCAGTGATCAATTCGCTGGTCATGGACCGCGTGTACGTTGGTAAAAATTGCAAGATCAATATGGCCATCATCGACAAAGACGTTGTCATTCCCGACGGCACCACCATTGGTTACGATTTGGAAGACGATAAACGCAGGTTTTTCGTAGATAAAGAATCCAATATCATCGTCATTCAAAAAGGTTTCAAGTTCCCTTAATTCCAATCTGATTGCACTAGATTGCTCCGATTTGCCTATGCCTTCCTGTGTCACCGGACTCGATAACCTACTCTCCAAGCCTTCCCGCTACATAAAAGGTAAAAGAATCGGTTTGGTGGTCAACCACACCAGTCTCGCCCGGGATGGCAGACATTCCATTTACCATTTTTTGCGCCACCCGGATTTCGAACTGGCAAAACTGTTTGGTCCCGAGCACGGTTTGTATGGTGTCGATCAGGATATGATCCACGTGCAAAACACAAAAGATCCCTTGAGCGGCCTGGAAATAATCAGCCTTTACGGGGATCACGAAAACACCCTCCTGCCGGCCAATCAGCTGTTGGAAGATCTGGACTGCCTGATTTTTGATATTCAGGATGTAGGGGCGCGGTACTACACCTTTATCTACACCATGGCCAATTGCATGAAAATTTGTGGAGAAACAGGAGTCGAGATGGTGGTTTGTGATCGGCCCAATCCCATAAATGGAATTCAGGTGGAAGGCAATCTGGTGAGCGATCCCTGGCGTTCTTTTGTGGGTCAATACCCTTTACCCAACAGACATGGAATGACGGCAGGCGAACTTGCCTTGATGTTCCAGGACCAATTTGGATTGGATTGCAAATTGACCCTTATTCCCGTTGAAAACTGGGATCGAAACATGTGGTTCGAGGATACCGGCTTGATTTGGGTCGCGCCTTCTCCGAACATGCCCAGGGTGGAAACTGCCTGCGTGTACCCCGGAATGTGTATTGTGGAAGGGACACACTTGTCTGAAGGCCGCGGTACCACACTTCCATTTGAACAGGTGGGGGCTCCCTATATTGATCCCTTTAAACTTAAAGACGCATTGGATATCATAGAACTACCCGGCGTTATTGTTCGCCCCCACTTTTTTAAACCCACTTTCCAGAAATGGGCTCAAAAGGTATGTGGTGGAATTCAGCTTCATGTAACTGACCGTTCAACCTTTCAGCCTGTTTGGACCGGACTGGCTGTAATCCATACCATTGCCCGAATGTACCCTGAACATTTCGAATGGCGTACGGAACCCTATGAATTCGTCAGTGACCGGTTGGCAATCGATTTGCTCTATGGAAATACATGGTTTCGCGAAAACTGGATCAACCGGGATCTTTTTCGAAATGAATTGGATGAAGAGTGGCAGGAGGAACTGGATTTGTTCAAACAAAAGCGTCAGGATTATTTGATTTATTAGTTGGAGCTCAATTATTGACGTTTTCAGTAAAAGGTGCCATATTTACATTTTGAGCAGGATTTTGGGTTTGGGAAATTAGAGTCTATAGAAATAGTTCAATATTTTTTCTGCGGAAACGGACCATTGTGGTCAGAAAAACACTTAGGGTCATTAAATTTACAAGGAAAGGTTATTAGTTGGTACTGAGAAAATCGGAATTTGTACAAAAACAATCGTTTTCGCCGCTTGACAGAGAGGCCAAGTAGAGGTAAAGTTGTTAATCGCACAGGAAAGGTGCGACGATTTTTGTTGCAAAATTTTGATTTCTTGTTATTTATATTATCTTTTGGTTTGATTTTTCGAAAACACTGAAAGGTGGTTTCTTTATAGTTCTGGAATAAGAACTTTGAAATTTGGTTTATAATTTAGCAAAAATTAAATATTAATTTTTAATTACCATCCCATTACAAGGAGGAGATGCAATGAGAAGAAACATTATTTTGGCCTTGGGTGTCATCGCGATGTTTGGTTTGTTTGCCATTACATCCGTTGAAGCAACTATGCTGAAGACTGGTCAGTCCACCAAATGCGCAGGAGATTTTTCCCTGATCAATAAGAGTCCTGGCGCTGTTACTACTGTTGAAGTAGCCTATGCTCAGGAAGTAAGACGTTATAACCTTCAAACCGGTTTTGGTCATGCAGTTAAATTTGACTTTCCTAAAGAAGAGCGTCTCGTAGCTTCAGGTAGTGGACTTGGTGTTGCTGAAGCAACTATTACCAATATCACTCCTGGTGCAACCAAAGTTAAAGTAAAATGTGGTAAATAAGATTATCGTTTCTATAACTCCGGGGAGGCTATCCTCCCCGGAGTTTTTTTTTTACAAAAAAACCTCCGACATTCTTTTTGATTTATTAAAATTGGAAAAACTTCTAAAAATAAATCAAATGCCTTAAATTTTCATCTAATGGATTGATATAAGAACTTTATTAAAGCTCTGACTCTAAATGGCGTATTTAGCCTCTGGCAAGTTGTTTGGGCTTGGTTATTTTAGTGCTGTTATTGCGACTTTATTCTGCAAAATCAGGCGGATAATCAATGAAAATTAAAAATTCTTCAAATAATCAGTCAAACTTTCCTGGCAGTATTGACAAAATTGCGAGAAGTATATATATTCCGATATTTGTGGTGAAAGTATATCTATGAGTTTAAAACAACAGCTTCTTAACGATATAAAAGAAGCTATGAAAAGTAAAGATTCCACCAGACTCAACACCCTTCGCTTAATCAACTCAGAAATTAAAAATAAAGAAATAGACCGTAAGATAGAACTTTCTGACGAAGATATCCTGTCTCTTTTTACGACCCAAATCAAAAAGAGAAAAGAAGCCATTGCCCTTTATGAAAAAGGAGGGCGGGAAGATCTTAAGGAAAAAGAAAGTAGTGAATTGGAGATTTTAAAAGCCTATCTTCCGGAACAGGTTTCTGAAGAGGCTTTGGCGTCCCGTATTAAAGAGGTGATTTCAGAGCTACAGGCGGAAGGCCCCAAAGATATGGGAAAGGTAATGAAAACTGTGGTTCCTGAATTTAAGGGGCGCGCTGACGGAAATGCCATCAAGAGAATTGTTTCAGAACTTTTAAAAGGGTCCTAGATGAAATTATAAGTCTCATTTTTGGAAGAATTGTTCCGAAACGATAATGTAAATAACTTCTCACACCATCCGCTTTGAAAAGGGCCGTTTTGAATCATCTCATCCCTGAACAGATCATAAACGATATTCGATCCAGGGCCGATATTGTCGAAGTCATTTCCGAAACGGTGACTCTCAAAAAAACAGGGAAAAACCTGGTGGGGTTGTGCCCTTTTCATTCCGAAAAGACCCCTTCCTTTTCGGTGAGCCCGGATAAGCAGATTTATTTTTGTTTTGGTTGTTCTTCCGGAGGAAATGTTTTTAAGTTTTTGATGGAAAGTGAAAAGCTTTCCTTTGTCGAAGCGGTCAAAACCCTGGCCGAAAAATTTGGAGTCGCCATTCCCGGTTCAAATCAAAGCCCCGTCAGCCAGCAAGCCGCTAGCGAAAGGGAAAAACTGCTCTCGCTTAATAAACTGGCGGTGGAATATTTCAGATCCCTGCTTATCGAATCGGAGGGTGGAAAGGCGGCCAAAGATTATATAGTTGGCAAAAGGGGACTTCGAGAAGAAACCATGACCCGGTTTCAATTGGGATGGTCTTCTCCGGACTGGAAGGATTTATTAAATTATTTGCAAAAGAAAACCGAATGTTCTGTGCCCCAACTGGTAAAAGCGGGACTGATTGTACAAAAAGGAGAACCACCGGAAAAACTCAATTTTTTCGACCGCTTTCGTGGAAGATTGATGATTCCTTTGCACGATACTTCAGGCAATGTGATTGGCTTTGCTGGAAGAATCCTGTTTGAAGGTCAGCCTAAATATCTCAATTCCCCCGAAACGCCGGTTTATAAAAAAAGGGACCATTTATTCGGGCTGAATGCGGCCAAAGAAGCCATTCGAAAAAACGACCGGGTGATACTGGTTGAAGGCTATTTCGATCAAATCCAGGCGTTTCAGAATGGAATATGCAACATTGTAGCGACTTCGGGAACAGCGTTTACACCCCAACATGCCGCTTTGTTGAGAAATTTCACACGTAACGCCGTGCTGGTGTTCGATTCCGACAAGGCTGGCCAAAATGCTATCGACCGGGCGTATGAAGTTCTAAACGACCAGGGATTCAAGGTTTTCGTGCTGGCATTACCCGAAGGGCAGGACCCCGATTCGTATATTCAGGCGCAAGGATCCGAGGTGTTTTCCAGAGGGATTCAGCAAGCGGTTCCTTTTATGGAATATTTTATCAAAAAATTGATCCAACAAGGAAGTACGGAATCGATTCAGGGAAAAATCGAGATCATCAACAGGGTGGTTCCCTACCTTGCCAAAATTGAAAACCAGATTGAGAGAAGTGAGTTTATTCGCTATTTGGCAGAACAGGCCAATGTGGAATCGGATTCTCTTCTTAAAGAAGTAAAATCTGCTATCAAGCAAAAAAGTTCGGTAGCTGAGAATAGATTGGAAGTTTCAGTAAGTTCCGACGATCCAGAGTTTTATCTGCTCAATTTATTAATTGCGCATAGTGAATTGGCCGGAACTGGAGACAGGGTGGAACCTGAAGAATTTAAAAATCCGGTATTAAAAGATACATATGGTTTAATTCTGAAGGAAATCTCGGCTCAAGGTTCTGTTTCTATAGACAAATTGGTGGATCTCACCGATGCGATGGAAGTCCGTGACACCTTGACCCGGATCGGATTGTCTCCTATTGGATTTGACAATCCGGAATTTGCCTTTAAAGATTGCATACGCAGGATCAGGCGCAGAAACGGAGAACAGGAAATCAACACCCTGAAACAGGAATTATTAAAAGCCCAAAAAGCCGGAATGGCTGGTCGAACAAGGGAATTGCATACAAAGGTTCGAGAATTACAATCATCGTATAATCAAAGTTGAGGATGGGGTTACCCATCCTTTAAGTACTGCCAGGAGATACATTGCTCATGCAAGAAAAGTCCGTAGATGTAACAGAAATAAATCAACTTATTTCGCTGGGTAAGGAAAAAGGGTATCTGACGTATGAAGAAGTTAACGATGTGTTGCCTTCCGATGTGGTGGCCCCTGAGCAGATTGACGACCTGATGCATCTATTCGGGGAAAACGAAATTGATATCGTCGATACCGCCATGAAAGGGGAAAAGCTTGCGATTAACCGGATTGAGGGTGACGATAAAGATGATTCTTCCAGTAGTGAGGATGAAGAATTAGCTGTACCCAAAGCGGACAATATATCCATCGACGACCCTGTTCGCATGTATTTAAGAGAAATGGGAACAATTTCCCTGCTCACCCGGGAAGGCGAAGTTGAAATCGCTAAACGTATCGAGGATGGCCAGAACGAAGTTTTGTCCGCTGTAGCAAATTGTTGCGTCACATTGCAGGAAATCGAAAACATAGGTGAACAAATTAAAGGGAATGAAAGTTCTGTTTTTGACTACATCACCACAGCCGAAATGGATGAGAAAAAAGAACAATCTGAAAAAACCGAATCCAAGCGGGTCCTGAAAGCCATTCAGAATTTCAGGAACCAGACTAAAAAACTGGTCAACCTTGAAAAAAGACTTTCCGCATCAAATTTGTCTGAAAAAATGCAAACCCGCCTCACGAAAGACCAGACGAAACAGCAAAAAGCGGTGGAAGACAGCTTGTGTGACATTAATTTCAGCATGGAAGTGATGGACGGAATCATTGAAAACATTTACGAGGTGGCGGCGGAAATCCGTGAAGCGGGCAAGCAGGAACGCATGCTCGAAAAGGAACTCAAAATGAGTTTGGCGGATATTAAAAAATTAGCCAAAAACTGGGTCAAGCAAAAAAGTGTAAAAATCCCGACCAGCAATAAAGTCGTCACCAAAGTCCAGTACGAGCAACATTTAAAGTCTGTTCAAGCTGGGAGAAGAAGAATTAAAAAAATTGAGAAAGAAACCGGGGCTAGCAAAGATTCACTCCTGTCCACCGTTCGTGCTATTGCCCGCGGGAGGGTTAAAGACAAAACGGCCAAGCGGGAACTGGCAGAAGCCAATCTTCGCCTGGTGGTCAGTATTGCGAAAAAATACACCAACCGGGGATTGCAGTTTCTGGATTTGATTCAGGAAGGCAATATCGGTCTTATGAAAGCCGTGGACAAATTCGAATACCGGCGCGGTTACAAATTTAGTACGTACGCCACATGGTGGATACGCCAGGCCATAACCCGCGCGATTGCGGATCAAGCACGAACCATTCGTATTCCCGTGCACATGATTGAAACGATCAACAAGCTCATTCGGGTCTCGCGCCATTTGGTGCAGGAACTGGGACGTGAACCCACCCCGGAAGAAATCGCCGAAAAGATGAGTTTGCCAGTGGATAAGGTGAGAAAGGTCCTGAAAATTGCAAAAGAACCCATTTCTCTGGAGACACCGATTGGTGAAGAAGAAAACAGTCACCTTGGTGACTTTATTGAAGATAAAAAAATCATGTCTCCGATCGATGCTGTGGTCAAGAAAAATCTCAAAGACCAAACCTTAAAGGTCCTTGGCACTCTTGCGTCCAGAGAAGAGAAAGTTTTGCGCAAACGTTTTGGTATTGGGCTGGATTCCGAGCACACATTGGAAGAAGTGGGCCAGGACTTTGCGGTTACACGAGAACGCATCAGGCAGATTGAGGCGAAAGCGCTTCGCAAACTGCGCCACCCAAGTAGAAGTAAAAAATTACGAAGTTTTATTGAGGGATAAAAAAAGGGCCTATAGCTCAGCTGGTAGAGCCTCCGGCTCATAACCGGATGGTCCCAGGTTCGAGTCCTGGTGGGCCCATCACCTTCCCAGGTGGGGGAATTGCTGACGTGGTCAAAACCCTAACTGTTTGCTCGTTGTTTCTCCTCTCGCTTCCATTAACTTCCCCGTTAGGAGAATTTATTGGCGATGACAAATGGAAACCTGGAGAAGGTTTAAGCTTTTTCCGGATGTGAGATTCCTTCACACAAAGCTAAATTTATCAGTGTTTAATGTTGGTTTATTATTAATGGACATTAGCGGGTTCTAATACCTTATTTTTTTATGGGTTAGCTCTTTTCGAGCTGACCTTTTTTTTGTTTGATGGAAGGGATGAGGGAAATATCCAGAATGTAATTATTGAGAATATATATCAAATAAGGCGGGATCTTTAAAAAACACTTTTAGTGTTCAGGGCACCAAGAATTACGGTCGTTGTGAACCAAGTTTAACTGTTTCTATTCCAACCCTGTTTATTGGGAGAGTGGGGTAGAAACTGAGGGTGGGGTATTAAAGCCATTTACTTCAATGTGTTATATCGGCTTTATCGCAACCTCAAGGAGGTTGTTTTACCAGAAATAAATCGTATAAAAAGCTAAAAGAACATAAACCCAAACGGTTAATCCTATTTCTGAAATACGGCTTGAAAAATTCATGTTAAATACCTCGTAATTTTTTTATTAGCGGATTTCTTTTTAACTAAATTGCTCGCTTCATCAATTCTCTTATGCTTCCAATATAATCAAGTTGGGAACAAATGAAAATCCCAAAAACCATTAAATTTCTCTAACAATTTTTGTTAGGCTCCCTCAAAGGTTTAGCTAGGTTGAATAGCCCTTTGTTCGCAAGTCAGTTTTATAAAAGGATTTATTTTCAAGGATTTATGAGGTTTTTGTGAAAGGGCTTTAGGGGACTAATAGCTTGTTTTTTTGGGTTAGCACTATAACAAGGTCGAACATTTATTTTAGAAGCTTGGATGAAATTTCAGGGGTGAGGGGAATACTCAGAAGGAAATGGTGGAGGATTAATCTTAAAAAGGCGGGATTTTCAATAAACCCTTTAATGTGTTCAGGGCTTCAAAATTCCAGTAGCAGTGAGTCAAGACTTGGTATTTCTGGTTTGATTTTAGCTGTCTTTACGGCAACTCTACATAATTAGGAGAATCAAGTAGAAATCTAAAGGGGATGACAAAACCCTTTTCATCAGATTGCTTTTATAGCCTTTATCGAAAACTCTGGGTTTTACTTTTTTTACCAGAAATATATCGTATAAAAGGCTAAAAGAACATAAACCCAAACTGTTGGTCCCATTTCTGAAATTCGGCCTGAAACATTCATGATAAATTCCTTAAATTCTTTTTAAAAATAATTTTCTTGCTACCTGAATCAATGGCTTCATCAATCCTTGTATGCTTCTAATATAAGTATTTTGCCAAAAAATGAAAATCCCAGAAATCATTAATCTTCTTTAGCAATTTTTGTTAGACACCCTCAAAGATTAAGCTAGCGCTCATTAGAGTTTTTTTTATAAATAATTAAGGGCACCTCTAAAAATTGAGAAATTAGAGGAATTTAGAATTTAAGATTGAAAAAGTAGGTAATAAATTTTTGTATTCGATTTATGCCGGGTATATGTTGTCCCGTTTTACCCCTGAATTTA
>JACAVV010000011.1 GCA_024648695.1 Nitrospina sp. | reverse complement strand
GCATAAGCGATGGAAGGCTCGGGATCACCCCTCTCCCGAGTAAAAAAGGGGTAAAACGGGACAACATAGATCCGGCTTAAATCGAAAACAAAAAATTATTGCTCATTTTTTAAATTTAAAATCCTAATTCCCTCTATTTTCTGAATTTTTAGAGGTGCCCTTTATATTTCACTCAATTTAAACCTGAAAATATGCATTCTCTCTAAGTTTAGCCCTTATAGAGAGAGTTAATAATCTGGTATTTTAAATCGGTAAAAAGTGAAAGTCTGTGATCCAGGTCACATTTTAAAATTGAGCGTGCCGGTTTGGAATAGTTTTAATAAAAAAAGAAATGGTTTTTGGATAATGAGGACTGATCAAACTGTATGGGAAAAGGGATCAAGGTTCAGTTCTCGATCCTTATTTATACGAGGATCTATTGTCTATTTTAAGTTCGTACCGTTTGACAACCATGGTTTTACCCGAAGTGATAGGTAAGTTTCCAGGATCCAATTGCTTTGAAGGGCCTCGCAAAGCTCCGGCGATTCTGGGTGATTTTGGGAAGGTTTCTTCCAGTGAGATTTTACTCGCTTCGATGAGCTCTTTTTGAAGTGCTTTCCATTGGGAATGGTGGACAATCTTTTTCCTGAAAGTCTGATCCAGTTTACTATGAGAATTCGGGATCACTACAATCGTCACCTCTTCTTTTTTATCTTCACCATCAATCTGATAAAAATCGGTCGATTCGGGCAAAATCAGTAATTGGCCCCCATGAACCTTTTTCCAATTGAGTAATTGCGCTGTTTTATAATTGGAATGGATCACATATACAAAAACATCTGAAAGCGGCGTTACAAAAATTTGCAGTTTTTCTCCGGGTTGAATCAGTTCCCGCGGCTTTATCCAGTCTTTAGCTTTTATGCCTAAACGGGCCCTGATAATATTTGCGGACAAAGGGTCTGCCTCAACCAGGTGGGGGGAAACAAAAGTAAGCGATAGGATCAATAAAATGAACAATTGTTTCATTATTCGTTCCGTTTCTCTTTGGATGCTAATTTTAAATAGCTAAGGCGAATTTGCCAGGACTGGTATGGATTGTCCAAGAATATCGTGGAAGTTGGATCAGCCTTGTTATTCATGCATCCCTATGGCAATTGATAAAATTTGCCTACGATTCCTTGGTTAATTATAGCAGTTTTATCGGGGTTTTGATTTATTAAAGTTTAGTGCTGTATTAGTCTGATTTTATTCCCAAATAAGAAAAATTTTTAAGGGGCGATTAAAACAGGTAATCCACGGCCACAAGGGCAATGGGGATTAACACGAGACTCATCAGTGTGGACAGGAATACTGTAGAAGCAACCAGGGAAGGGTCGGCATCATATTTTTTTGCTACGAGGTAGGTGATCACTGCGCTGGGCATGATCGATTCCAGAAAAACAACTTTGGCGGGCAATCCTTCCAAATGGAATAGCCAAATACAAAAATATCCAAGCAAGGCTCCAAATACAAACCGGCAACAGGCGGCCAACAGCGACAAGCTCCACTGTGACGGTTTGACCTGGGACAGTTGCATTCCCAGTATCAAGAGCACCATGGGAATGGTGGCGTGGGATAGCAGTTCCAATGGAGACAAAAACCATGTGGGAACCGGAACGGGTCCCAGTTTGAAAAAGAAAGATAAACCGATCATATAAATAACCGGCTCTTGAAAAATTTTTAGAATTGAATTTTTACCGGACACCAGTCCCAGCCCAACGGTAAAAACTCCCAGAATGCTGGCAAGATAAAACATGATCCCGAAGGGGAGCGCCTCCTCACCATAGGCCGAAAGTATGATAGGGAAGGGTAAATTGACACTGTTCATAAACATGACAGGTAAATATAGGCCGCCAGGATCTCCTGGTAAAAAGCGAAACAAAAAATAAGTAAACATTCCCGCTCCCAGAATGACGATCCAGGCCGACAAAAACACCGCGTTCGCCAATTGCAGGTCGATCTTCATTTGGTAGATATGGTAGAAGGCGAATGCTGGAATTAATACCCGCATGGTCACGCCCACCAGACTGTCGAGGTCGGCCCGGCTTATTGTGTTGTACAGGTAGCCGAGTCCGATCAGAAAAAACACAGGAATGACTATCGGAAGAATTTCTTGAAGGCTTTCGAGCATTAATGACTCATCGATGAAAAAAGGAAACTATAATTCCGATTGTAGACAATTCATGTGTAAAGGTGGCAATGAACCCGGTGACCGTCTCCCAGGTTGGTTTCTTCGGGGATTTGCGTTTTACAGTGGTCCATCACCTGAGGACAGCGCGTATGGAAATGGCAACCGGCTGGAGGATTCATTGGGGAGGGGACATCTCCTTTCAATGGATTGCGTTTTCCTCTTTGCTTGGGGTCAAGTTTCGGTTTGGCTTCCAGTAAAGCCTGGGTGTAAGGATGGGCTGGATTCGTATTCAGTTTATGCGTGGGAGCACTTTCGACAATCTTTCCCAGGTACATCACCCCGGTTCGTTGCGATAAATGTTTCACCACATTCAAATCGTGGGAGATGAATAACATGGAAATCCCCTCATCCTGTTGCAAGGATTGAAGCAGGTTGATGATTTGCGCTTGAATCGACACATCCAGTGCCGATACAGGTTCGTCACAAACAATGTAGTCGGGGTTAAGCGCCAGCGCCCGGGCAATTCCAATTCGCTGTTTTTGTCCGCCGGAAAACTCATGGGGATAGCGTTTGCTGTACCGGGGAGACAAGCCGACTTTCTCTAAAAGCTCTTTTACCCTACCCGAAAAAGTATCCGCAGTAACGCGTTTATGGACCTTCAAAGCCTCTCCAATGATTCTCTCTACGGTGAACCGTGGGTTCAGGGAACTGTAGGGATCCTGAAAGATGATTTGCATTCGCGGCCGCAAACGATTCATCTCCTGTTTCGGAAGTTGAAAGATATCTTTTCCATCGAAAAAAACCTGACCGGATGAAGGTTCCAGGAGTCGTAGAGTCATTCGCCCGACGGTCGTTTTCCCACAACCGGATTCACCCACCAAACCATAAATTTCCCCTCGACCGATTTCGAAGGAGACATCATCTACTGCCTTCACCGTATCTTTGGAACCTGAAAACAAGCCCTTTTTGACGGGAAAAAATTTCTTAAGAGAACGTATCTGCAACAGATTACTCATTGGTTATCCTGCTTTCCGGATTCTTGTCGAACAACCAACAAGCAACGATGTGCTTGCGTCCCAGATCAAAATCTGGAGGGATTTCGTTTTTACAGACAGGCAAGGCTTCACCGCAACGGGGATGAAACGCACAGCCAGTGGGCAAATAAGCAGGGTTGGGAACGGTACCAGCTACGGGTTGCAATTGGGCGTTTGAATCATCCTGCGGAAGGGAGTTCAACAGGCCCTGGGTGTAGGGGTGCGACGGGTGATCAAAAAGAGTTTCCACATCGGCTTCCTCAACCACTTTGCCCGAATACATCACAGCCACCCGATCGGCGTATTCGGCTACGATCCCCAGATTATGAGTGATTAATAAAATGGCCGTCTGAGTGGTTTCCCGTAATGAATTTAACAACTCCAGAATTTGCGCCTGAATGGTTACATCCAAAGCGGTGGTCGGTTCGTCGGCAATCAACAAGGCGGGTTCACATGATAGCGCCATGGCGATCATCACACGTTGCTTCATACCTCCTGACAACTCGTGCGGATATTGGTCCATGCGTTGTTCCGGTGAAGGGATCGATACCGCCTTTAATGCCTCTATAGCTATTTGGTGGGCTTCTCTTTTCGTTTTGTTTTGGTGGATCAGGATAGATTCGGTAATTTGGTCGCCAATAGAAAGTATAGGGTTGAGCGAGGTCATCGGTTCCTGGAAAATCATGCTGATATCGTTTCCCCGGATCCTTCGCATTTCCTTTTCGGAAACGGATAGCAGGTCTCGCCCCTCAAAAAATATCTCCCCCGATTCAAACCTGCCGGGCGGCACGGGAATCAAGCGCAGGGCACTCAGGGCTGTAACTGATTTGCCGCAACCGGATTCACCAACAACAGCAAGCATTTCACCTTTTTGAATTACAAGGTTCACTCCCCGAACTGCCCTGACGATGCCTTCTTCTGAATCAAAAAAGGTTTGCAGGTTTTTAATGGCCAGGAGTGGGGAATCAGGCATTTCAATGTATATCCCGAAATGCCTGGCGCGGCGTCAACAGAAAGAGTGAGTAGATAGAAATCAAACGAAACCGGCTCACCCTATAAAATATCTTCATAACGGTAGCCATCGTCTTCATCGATATCGTAGCGCGATAGCCAGGTTTCAACTTGTTCACACCAAGCGTCGATACCTCCCTCAATGCCCTTAACGTTTGAAAAACCCTTTTGGCTCATCCATTTTTGGAAACTTGGAAAGCGGTCCCCTTTCCAATCGATAACGATAATTTCCGCATCTTTGTTTAAAGAGTTTAATAGCGACTCATTATTTTGCGTAGTGAGCAGGGTGGATCCTTCGATATATGAAATATCCCGCTCCCATTGTTCCCGGATATCCAGAAGCACCAAATCTTTATTGGACTCGCGTTTCGTTTTTAACTCCTCAGGTGTGATAGACGGAGCCTGGTGGGTTTCGAATTCCGCATTTAATTTGGATAACACCTCCTCGACCGATTTGCCATGCGTTTCGCACACCGAAGCAATGGTTTCCGTTTTACCGTAACCCATAACGGGAAGGCCTATATGAAACTCCTTGAACAGAACACTGTGAGCGTCGGGAAACCTTTCGTTGAGTTCGGACATCAAAGTTTCAGCGGAAAAAACAATTGCGGCGTGATCGATCCTCACATCCGTGATTTTTACAATATGGTAGCCATATTGAGAATGGATCGGACCCAATATACGCCCTTTATCTTTTTCCGTAACCTGTTCCCCGAGCAAAGACCCTATGTTTTCCTCATTCATCCAACCCAAGTCGCCTTTGATTTTCTTGGTGGGACAAATACTGTATTCTTGAACCAAATCCTCGAATTGCCCGCCAGCGTCCAAAGCCTTTTTGACAGTAACCGCATCATCGATTTCATTGGTAAAGATTTGACTTGCACGTACATTGATCATTCTGGTAAAACCTCCTGAAATTCTTAAGCTTCATTATATTAATATGGTGTCCCGGACAAGTCAAAGGATAGGATACGCTTCCCGCAAAACAAGAATTATGATAAGTTAAGTTCCTTGGCTCATTTGATTGTAAATTCAGACCCGGATGAGATATGCATGAACTTTTCTATTGCAGTTTAGCCTCTAGGCCGATGAGTAAGGAGAACATTTTCATTATTTTGGAGACCTCGCGAATAAATAATGAAAAGCTAGGGGTCACCGGGATGCTTTTATATTACGATAAAACGAAACAATTTATGCAAATTTTGGAAGGGGACACGCAGATAATTTTAAACTTGTTTGAAAAGATTTGCCGGGACGATAGGCATTCGTCTATCAAATTGATCTATGATGGAGAGATTTCCGAAAGAAGTTTTTCCAACTGGACGATGGGATTCACCAACTTTAGCTCACTGGATCATACAAAACTTGAGGGATTTTCTTATATTTTTGAAAATGGGATTACAGATGAACTTCTTGATAAAGAACCCACCATTGCGATAAGGTTGTTTCAGTATTTTAAATCCATAACCCCTTCCTGAAAAAAATCAAGCCCCCGTAGCTCAGCAGGATAGAGCGGCAGATTCCTAATCTGTAGGTCGTAGGTTCGAATCCTATCGGGGGTACCAAACATAATGGGTTAGCTGGTTTATGGGCTAACCCATTTCCTGGGATTGTTTGATTTAAGAGTTGCAAATGGCCTCATTCACGGCGGGCATTGTAAATGACTCTGCCTTCAACTATATAATCCTGAAATACTTTTTTCGCCTCGTTTCTGCGGACTTCCTGGATAACCTTTATTCCTCTCTTTTCCAATTCGTGAACCCAGTTCTTTGGTTTGGGACCTTCATCGAATCCGATCCTTTCCGCGTCTTCTCCTTTGGCACCACAAATGACCCGTTTAACGCCCGACCAGAGAATGGCTCCAAAACACATGGCGCAGGGTTCGCAACTGCTCACCAGTTCGTGATCCGAAATCGATTCCCCTCCCAAATCATAGGTTTGAAGTTTTTCTTGGGCAATAGCAATGGCCACCATTTCAGCGTGTGCGTGTGAACATTTGATACTTTCTACAAGGTTCACTCCAATGGAAACGGGAGTGCCCGAATGAATCTCAAAAATCGCAGCTCCAAAAGGTCCTCCTGAATTGTGTTTAATATTCAATGCCGACAATTGGATTACGAAATCTAATTTTTTATCGATTGCATTAATTGAGCTAGAATTTTCTCGGATAAACTGGTGGGCCCAACCTGGTACGCAATTTTCAAACCTTGTGTTCATTGATATATAAAATTATTGGAGTTTATTGGATAAAGTGTTTGCCTGCATCAGCATCCAGGTTTCAGCTTGTTAAAGGTGTACTAATTTTAACTTGCTCAAGAGGCGATCTCTTTATTGGTCTTTGACACATTAATTGGAGCCATCTTTCTCTTTACGAATATTGTCGATGGTTTCCTGTACCTCAAGAGTTTTAGAAGTGATTTTTGTTTCCGCCCCCTTTTTAAATCGAAAATCACAGTGTTGACAGCCATCTGCAAGTGTTTGAGTACGGGTAAGTCCCCATTGGAAAATATTACTCAAGGCAATGTCTGACATACAGATATAAGGAGCAAATTCTTCTCCTCCATGTTTGATAGCAAAGTTGAGATTTCCGCATCGGAGATAATTGACTCCAAAATCAAAATCGTCTTCTTTTCGGCCTATGAGGTATTCAATTTCAAAGTCGCCCAGAATGGCTTTTTCATTTTTTTTCGCTCGTTTTTTTAAAACCATTCTGGAGAAAGGAGAAAATAGAAGGAATTTGTATAACCGTATCTTCCATTTCGGAATCTTTGCCAATCTAAGAAGCAATATTTCGTGGCAAAGTTTCCAAACCTCTTTGGCCGATTTACCGAATTTATTCATACCCTTAAATACGGCAAGTTCCTGGGCGGTGACAAGGAGAAAAATATTTAATGGCTTTCCTCGAAACCCTTGAATATAAGGAATTTCAGGTATGAGTTTTTCATATTCCTGACGGATTTCAATTTGTATTTGTCCAGCAAATTCCGGGCCGAAGTGATTGATCAAGAAATCCTTGGCAAGAGTCAACAGGCTGTCAAATTCCTTAAGGAGAGTTTCTTTTTCCGCCAGATAATAACCTAAGATTTGAGAGGTCATTTTATCATGTTCCCAGGATCGGTGTCCTTCAACCCAGGGGGAGGGTGTTGGTTTATTGTAACGGGCTATTTAAAAAATAAATATTTTCTGAATGGGTTCAGTGATTTTTAAAAACAATAATTTAAAAATCAATTTATATGAGGGTTCAAAGCCAATTAGATCGAAAGCTAATATCTAAATAACTCCACCGTAATCAAGGCGGTACGAAATTATTTGGATAAAATGGGATTATCTATCAGATGTGGCACTCCAAACTTCGTCCACTTGCTTTGCTACCAATTTTTCTACCTGCTCTTTATTGATAAACTTTTCAGTCAGTTTGAAAGCTTCGCTATCCGGGAACTGGCGGGGCGGGTGTTTCATGAAATAGGATGAGGGGCCGTCGATGGGTCCACCCTGGCCGCGGATCAATGCCACCTTACAACAACGAATGGCGTCAATCACCACACCTGCGGAATTGGGTGAATCTTCTACGGATAATCTCATTTCCAGGGATACGGGGATGTCGCCAAAGGTTTTTCCTTCCATGCGAATGAAGCAAACCTTGTTGTCCTTTTGCCAGGGGACGTAGTCGCTGGGGCCGATATGAATATTTTTTCCGTCCAGGCGGCTGTCGTCCATAATGGATTGAACGGCGTCGGTTTTGGAAATCTTTTTACTCTTCAACCGGTCCCGGTTCAGCATGTTGAGAAAATCGGTATTGCCGCCGGTATTGAGTTGATACGTTCTCTCGATTTTTACGCCACGCCTCAGGAAAAGCTCTGTAAGAGTCCGGTGCGTGATCGTTGCGCCGATTTGGGCTTTTATATCGTCTCCGATGATTGGCAGGTTTTTCTCCTTAAAACGGTCCGCCCATTCGGGATCGCTGGCAATAAATACCGGGATGCAGTTGATGAGCGCGACATTAGCCTCCAGGGCGCATTCCGCATAAAATTTTGCCGCCTTCTCACTGCCAACCGGGAGAAAGTTCAACATGATTTCGGTTTTGGTTTCTTTCAGAATCTTGACCACCTCTTCCTGAGTGGCCTCTTTTTTATCCGAAACCAAAAAAGTAGTAGAGTCCTCGTAATTTTGCATGTGATCAGAATACCCATCCAGAATTCTGCCCATTTTGACAGGAACACCCTGATCCGGAATTTTGTCACAAAAAATGGTTGTGCAATTGGGAGCTTCAAAAATAGCTTTCGACAGATCCTTGCCAACTTTACGACGATCAATGTCGAAGGCGGCAGAGAACTCGATATCGAAGGGTTTGTAACCTCCGAGGTCCCAATGCATGAGGCCTGTACCATCCTGGGAATTTTTATCTTTATAAAAATAGACCCCCTGAACCAGGGAACTCACACAGTTGCCAACGCCAATCAGGGCGACTCTAATCTTCTTCATAGTCAATCGGCCTCTAGGTTTGTGTTATTTGGAGTAATTTGTATTTTGGATCCAATTTGGAAAGTTCGACTCAAAAAGAATAATGAACCGTCTTGAAGGGCTATAAACCCGGAAAAGCGGGATTTGTGGGTCCCGTGCTCCAGACACAATAAACCCAATTCCTCATTCAAACAATATATTTTACAAACTAAAGCCAAAAAAAGTGAAAAAACCTTCGATTTCATGGGTTTATGGGTGGAAATGAGTGAATTTTCGGGTGCCTGGACTAAAATTACCGCCTGAAAAATTACCTGATGAACCAAAGGGAAGTTTTTAATCAATGAGAATTTAGAGTTTATTTCCCTTTAATTATGTATCCGCTTTTACCTAAAACAGGCTAAAGGGCGTCCCTTCCTGAGCTGATTGTCTTAAATGAAGTTGGGGGCAAGCAGGCTTCCTTATGTTGTTTGAACAGGAAACTTTTTAGAAAACTGTATAAAAATTTAAACGAAATCACTCTATCGGCAGGAATATAGTCTCCGATTACACCCACAAGTGTCTTTGCCAGATATGGATTTTTGGTCAATACCCTCAAAACATGATCGCACAAGACTGGATTATATATTAAAACCTGCAGGATTTTGCTGAGCTGGAATTTTTTTCGAAACTCATTTTCCCGTTTTAGGAAATAAGAGTCCAAACCGGTTTTATCCAGTTTCCCGGTTTTAATCGATTCGTCAACTGTTTGTGATGCTAACTGAGCGCTCCTCAATGCTAAATAAATCCCTTCTCCGGTAAAGGGATCGATAAAGCCCATTGCGTCACCCACCAAAACAAGTCCGCCACACGGTACTGGTTTCACTTCAAAACCCAGTGAGGCAATGGTACGCGGTGATTCCATCATGGATCCTGTTTTCAATAGTTCTGCTCTGAGAGAATTGCCCAGAACGGTGGATTGATAATAGTCGGGAACAGATTGCTTGTCGATGTCTTTGGAATCCACCACCAGCACGATGTTTGCCAATCCTTCGCCGACCTGGGATATTCCTGTGTATCCTGGATGGCTGATGTGCATGTAACAAAGATTTTTAGGAAGATGGACATGGCTCCAGTGAGCGGCCATAGCAATTTTTTGTGATTTGCGTGTCTTTTTAATCAGGTTTAATCGGCGCAAGGAAATACTGTTTCGGCCACCGGCATCAATGACCACTTTGGCATGGGTTTCGAATTTGGTTTTATTATCATCCCACCCTTTAACACCTGTTACGTTGCCATTGGAAAAAACCAGATCGTCCACTTTATAACCTTGAAAAAAATCAATCCCCAAATCTGTGACTTGCCTGGCCAAAATGGTATCCAGGCATTTTCTTGGAAGCGATAAACTGGAAACGTTTTCCCAGGAACCGGGCACGGAGGGGTAGGGGATCCCCAACTCCCTCTTATTATAGGCGGACAAATAGACTCCACTCAACCGGACCGGATTGGAATCCAAAATCGACGACCAGACCCCGAGGTCTTTTAAAACAGGGTCGGCGGCAGGACTGATAAATTCGCCACACACTTTATCGCGAGGAAACCGGGCTTGGTCCAGCAGAAGAACCCGATGACCTTTTTGTTTCAAAAAAATGGCCGTGGCAGTTCCTGCGGGACCGGCACCAATGACGATGGCATCGTAAGATTTCATGCTGGGCTTGGTTTGTGGGAAAGGATCGCGATTCGATAAGGAAAATGCCGGATTATTTCAAACTGTTGAATCCCGGCCTGCTCTGCAAGTCCCTTAAACTCTTTCGGGGTGAACGCGTTCATCACCGATACCGGCGCATCGTATCGGGTCAGGCGATTTTTGGTGAGCAGGCGTGTTAGCACCCAGATTACGGCATGGGCTATCCGGCTTCGGTGCAGGTCATTTACAATGAACCCAAGTCTTCCTGAAAAATTCATGGCTTTGAGGATCTGCACCACATCTGATTCAGAAAAGTGGTGTAGAGAGAGTGAGTTTACAACCAGGTCGAAACCGTTTTCCTTAAAAGGCAAACAATGGATATCGCACTGAACGAATCGTATTTCAGGAAACCGTGCGTTGGCTTCCCGGGCGTATGCCAGCATTTTTGGATTGATATCGATTCCGGTGACCCGAACTGGAATTTGCATTTTCCGCGCTAACTTTACAAGAGCCATGGGTTGATCCCCCGATCCCGTTGCCAAATCCAGAATCGTGAAAGGCCGCGATTCCTTGTGGTTTTCCAGAAACGGTTTCACATGGTCGGTGAGTACCCGGTAACCGCTCAGGTACCGGTTGACCTTGCGGACATCTTGGAGACTTTGTTTCACCTCTTCAAAGGGTGCCTCGTCAATGTCTAATAATTCTGCGCGCAAGTTGCGGGCTGGGGGTCCAAAAATCATGGGACAGCGGTTGGGTTCAGGGTTTAAAGAAAAAGTATGGTTGGCTGAGAGCGATGCGTTTTTTCATTACACTTTCAGCGATCCCCTGGGCAACGGATCGAGTGATGGGAATAATAATCAACAAGCCAATGATATCGGTGATCACACCTGGAGTGATCAGCAAGGTGCTGGCAAAAGCCATGGTGGCGCCCAGCATGATCTCTTCTTCAGGCATCGATTGGGATTTCAAGTGAGATTGTATCTTCTGATAAAACTCATTTCCCCAGCTACGTCCGACAAAGATTCCAATAAGAAAAGAAAGCATGATTTCGGAAAAAGTGTTCACAATACTGATTCCGTCACTCAATAGTTTCAGGGAAAATATTTCAAGGATGGTGCCGAGAGTGAAAATCAAAACAATGGGCAATGTCATTTCGAAAACGTCCTTTTTAAACGCAGGTTAAATAAAATTTTATTATAGGGCTTCAATTCATTTTAAAAAAGGAAATATTCCAGACTTGACCCGGATTCTAAAATTCCTGTGCCGAGCTTGACAAGGGCAGGGGTTTGGCGGATATTGATACATAAAAGATTGCTTTTAAATTAACTCCATTTTTGAATAGGGGAGGTTCTTTATATGAACTGCAAGAAATTGAAATTAATCGTTGCTGTATTTGCATTGATAACTTTTGGATCCGTGCAGTCCGTTTGGGCTCAGGCCGGAGCGCATGCCAGTGTTGGGTTGGGTCATGGGGAAGAGGGGTATTTGCATTTGGAGGAAATGATCAAGCATTTGGAATTCAGCCTTAATATGCCAGATGTTACTGCAGAGATGAAAATGCACACGGAAGCGGCGATAAAAAACGCTAAATCGGCGCTCAATGATTACAATGAAGCTTTGAAACATGCTTCGGAATCTTTAGGCCGTCCAGCCCGGACCCCGTTTATGGGGGGTGGTGAAGGCTCAGGCGGCGGCATGATGCCGCCACAAGGTGGGTATGGAGGACAGAATGAAGGGTCCAGTCATTCCCACGAAGGATCGCATTAGTCGATTCAACAACTTTGATTAGAAGGGATGTAAGTTTTTATGAAACCCCTGTTATGGATAAAAATACACCCTCTCCCCTGGAGGGAAAAAATTAAGGGGGAACATTAAGGCCGAAGGCCCACTCTACAGGATCCCCAAAATTTGTAATGGGCCAACTTGAATTTAATATTGATTTCATCCCTCTTAACCAATCGCTGTCGGAAATGGATTAAAATGGCTAAAAACTGAAAATCAAAATTACTGTTTACAGATGGATACCCAAATATATAATTTCCCCATCTACCTTTACGGGAAAAACGGAAGTATTGAAATCTGGACTGACATTACATTCCCCCGTTTTTAAATCGAAGCGGTATCCGTGATTGGGACAATGCACTGCAGTTCCATCCAGGCGGCCTCTTAATAAAGGGGCGGTTTTTTTGTGGGGGCAAGTATCCAGGATAGCAAAATATTCGTCATCGATATTAAAGACAGTGATTCGTTTGCCTTCCACTTCAAAACGTTTACGCCCATCTTTCGGAACTTCTTCTGTTTTGGCGACAGCTACATACCCTTCCATTTATATTTCCAAAGGCAAAGATTGATTTTGGCTCCAGTCCCACCAGGACCCGTCATAATTTCTAACGTTAAAACCCAATAATCTCAAAACAAAATAAGCCATTGCGGACCGCACACCTCCCGTGCAATAAACTACAATTTCTTTGTCTTTTGAAATGTTATGTCCCTTTAACAGATTTAATAAAATGTGCTCACTCTTCATTTTACCGCGGGAATCAAAAAAATCTCTCCAGTCAATATGGATAGCACTGGGAATTCGGCCTCCCCGGGGCGACCCAAAAGGTGTGTCTCCTTGAAATTCTTTAAGTTCCCGGTTATCAATCAATACCAGGGAAGGCGACTTTAACCGCGTCTGAATCCATTGTTGATCGGCTACCGTTGAATCATCAAAATGGATATCCTCAAGTTTCAAATTGGAAGCCTTGGGAGTATTGCTTTTGCCCCTTTCCACAGGTCCACCATCCTCGATCCATTGATCCCATCCACCGTTTAACAAGGCCACGTTTTTAAACCCGAAACGTTCGAGCATCCAGAAAAACCGGCCATCCGTTCTCCATTTGTCTTTGGAATCCCCATAGATGACAATCGTTTTGGAATGGTCAATCCCAAGAGCCTTTAATTCCTTAAGAATGAATGGTTTGCTTTCATTTAACAGGCCTTTGACACCGTTTACCGTAACCGTGAAATGGCTCCAGTGTTCAAGGTTCAGTGCCCCTGGAATGTGGCCTAGGAAGAAGCGCCAACTGGACCGGGTATCCAAAATAACAAGATTAGAATTGAGGGACGATTTTAACTGTTGGGTTTCCATAAGCAGGCCTTTTTTAAGGTGTTCGGGACCGGCAATTACCGGCCCATAACCCATCAACATAAAAAAGCTTGATAACATTAAGCACAATTTGATTTTTCTTGACAAAAGTGTAAAACCGCTTGTAATATCTATCTTCATTTTTTCAGTGTTTTTTGATACCCAAAACCGGGTTTCAATTTTGTGTGAAAATGGCTAAAAAATAAGGGTTTTGATCAACCCTTTCTAATCCTTTTTTGAGGTCCCGTCTCAGAAAGGATTGTATTAATAGAAATCCTTTTGAAATAACGGTCCTATATAAATTGTATAGGATTTTTTTTAATTAGGAAACGTTTTTGGATCTGGAAATATAATTTCGATCTGGTTTTTTTGATTGGTTACTTGGAGAAATTATGCCGGCGAACAAGAAATCAAAAGCTGAATGGCTTGAAGAAATAAAAAGAGAAGAGAAAGAGGACGCCAGTTCGTATTACGAACAAGGAAGCCATGATGATAAAACCGATCTGAAGGATGAATACGACAAACCTCTTCCACCCATAGATCCTATCCAGGAAGAATTTACTTTTAACAAGGCTCTGTCCTATTTGACTTTAGGTTCTGGTGTGATAGCCTTGCTATTCGCCTTTTTTATGATAAAAAATCTGGATGCCAAGGTCATCGACCTGAACACCAAGGTAGGCGAAATGGAGGCCAAAGCCGCTGAGCCAGACCCGAAACAGGCTGAAGTGGATACTAAAATTGGCGAGATGGATGGCAAGCTGGCGGGCCTTGATAGTAAATTTGAAGAGGTCAATGCCGCCATTGCCGATGTGGAAGCTAAACTGGAACCTCTTTTAAGTGGAAAAGCGCCTGCACCTGAGGCAGAAGAGTCTGAAGACCCTGATGAAGATGCTGAGTCAGAGGATTCAGAAGATGATGGTGATGAAGGCGAATCTGATGAACCTGAAGAGGCCGCTGAAACTTCTTCTGAACCTGAAGATGATGAAGAATCTGAGGACGAGGGTGAAGAGGAAGAGGGAGATTCTGAAGAAGCAAGCGCTGAGGAGTCAGATGAAGATGAGGGTAATGAGGACGAGGAGGAAACTTCTGAGTCTGAAGAAACCGCTTCTGACGAATCTGATGGAGACTCGGAGGATGATTCAGAGGAAGATGAAAGTGCCAAATCTGAAGATGATGAAGGTGAGGATTCTGAAGAGGCTCATGCAGAAGAGGCCGATGATAGCGAAGAATCAGACGATGATGATTCAGAGTCAGACGAGGAAAGTGCTTCCGCTGAGGATGATGAAGAAGGTAATGATGAGGAAGGTGATGATGAAGATTCCGAGTCTTCAGCTAAAGTTTCTGAATCTGTAGAAACTTCAACTTCAGAATCTGAAGATGAAACTTCAAAAGAAGATGTCCCTGAGGAACCGGTAGTCGAAGTTGAATATGAAGGTGAAGAAGTTATTGAAGCGTTAGTGGGTTTGGAAAACGAATAATTTCCCTAAACTATTATTAATTTTTCCCAATAAAAGAAGCTATGGATACCTTAGAGCAAGAAGAAAAAAAAGCTGCAAAAAGAGCAATGCCAGCCGCAAAATTTATTATGTTTATTTCGGTTTTAATGGTGATCGCTTCTTTTTCTGTAAAAAACATGCATGCGGTAAAGGTAAATTATTATAATACCAAAATTGAACTTATGAGTCTTGAAACTCCTTTGTTTAATGTGATCGCCGCTTCCATGATCGCCGGGTTTTTCCTGGCATGGTTTTTTGGGTTTTTGAACCAGTTTCAATTACAATGGAAAAACCGTAGCCTTTCAAATAAGGTAAAAGCCTTAAGTAAAAAAGCCGGTGAGTTTCATCCGGGTGTTTAATTTTTTTCAGGTTTCCAGTTTTTCGGGGTGAGGGTTTCCTTTGCCCCCTGTATCAAAGTTAAAGGTTTGCTTTAAATTCCCTTCCTAATAACCTGGCCTATTACTCATTTTCCTTCCTCTTTCGGGCTTGTGAAAAGCCTGATTTCTACCTTTTTTATCCAAAAGACCCTCGGGTAAAGTTTTGAGGGACCTTGACAAGGCGAATATCTCATTTTATTTATCTCCTATAGCCAATAGATTTGGTTTTTTGGAGGGTTGAATTATGAGATTTGATAAGTTGACGATTAAATTACAAGAGGCCTTGTCGCAAGCACAATCCATGTGTGAGAAGCGCAAGCATTCTGCATTGGAGTGCGAACACCTGATTCTGAGCTTACTCGAGGATCAGGAAGGCATCCTTGTCCCTATCCTTAAAAAAACCGGAATTGAACCTCAACGTTTAGCTCATTCTTTGGAGCAGAGCATTGAGCAGTTCCCCAAGGTCAGTGGTGGCAACCAGGTCTATTTGTCCACCGACTGTAAAGCGGTTCTGGAAAAATCCTTTGATGAAGCCCAAGCGATGAAGGATGAATTTATCAGCGCCGAGCACTTTTTTCTGGCTGTTTCAGACTCTCCCAAAACGGGAGCTGGAAAACTGCTGAATTCCATGGGATTGAAAAGGGATATTCTCCTCAAGGCCTTGAGAGATATTCGTGGAAACCAGAGGATCACAGACCAGAATCCGGAAGACAAATATCAGGTGCTTCAACGTTATTGTGTCGATCTCACCCAAAAAGCCCAAGCGGGCAAACTGGATCCGGTGATTGGACGTGACTCAGAAATTCGTCGTGTGATCCAGGTGCTTTCCAGGCGCACCAAAAATAATCCAGTGCTCATCGGGGAACCGGGAGTGGGTAAAACTGCTATCGTCGAAGGTTTGGCCCAAAGGGTGGTCCATAAGGATGTACCCGAGGGTCTAAAGGAAAAAAGGATTGTTGCGCTTGATTTGGCTTCCCTGGTGGCGGGTACGAAATACCGGGGCGAATTTGAAGATCGCCTGAAAGCGGTTCTTAAAGAAATCAATCAGAGCGAAGGGGAGATCATCCTCTTTATCGATGAATTGCATACTCTGGTTGGCGCGGGCGCAGCCGAAGGATCGATGGATGCTTCCAACATGCTGAAACCTGCGTTGGCTCGAGGCGAACTGCATTGTGTGGGTGCGACCACGTTAACGGAATACCGCAAATATATCGAAAAAGACAGCGCGCTAGAACGGAGATTCCAGCCGGTTCAGGTAGGCGAGCCTTTGGTTGAAGACACGGTTTCCATTTTACGTGGCTTGAAAGAGAAGTATGAATTACATCATGGCGTTCGCATACAGGATGCCGCGATTGTCGCGGCGGCTAAGCTATCGCACCGCTACATTGGGGACCGCTTTTTGCCGGACAAGGCCATTGACTTAATCGACGAAGCCGCTTCCAGTTTGCGAATGCAAATCGATTCCATGCCAGCGGCTATCGATAAGCAACAACGTAAAATCACTCAATTGGAAATTGAAAAACAGGCGTTGCTTAAAGAAAGCGACGAAGATTCCAAAAAGCGATTGGAACGTATCGAGGAAGAAATCGATTCCTTGAAATCTGTTTGCGATTCGTTTCTCGCTCAATGGAAAAATGAAAAGAAGGTCATCGAAGAGAAACGTTCATTAAAGGAAAAAATTGAACAGACCCGCAATTTGTCCGAAAAAGCCGAGAGGGAAGGGCAATTGGAACAAGCCGCCGAGTTGAAGTACGGCACCTTACCCCGCTTGCATGATGAGCTGCAGGGCCTGCAAAGCAAATTGGCCGAATTGCAAAAGGGTGAAAAGGTTCTAGATGAAGAAGTGGGTGAAGATGAAATCGCAGTTATTGTTTCGCGCTGGACCGGTATTCCTGTCGACAAAATGTTGCAATCGGATAAGCTCCGTTTGCTTCAAATGGAAGACCACCTGCGTGAAAAGGTGGTGGGTCAGGACGAGGCGGTGCAGTTGGTTTCCAATGCCATTCGGCGTGCCAGGTCGGGGTTGCAAGATCCTGATAGACCCATTGGATCCTTTCTATTTTTAGGGCCCACAGGTGTGGGTAAAACTCAATTGGCGCGTACCTTGGCCGAATTTTTATTCGATGATACGCAGGCAATGATTCGAATCGATATGTCCGAGTACATGGAAAAACACAGTGTGGCCCGTTTGATCGGCTCGCCTCCAGGATATGTCGGGCATGAGGAAGGCGGTTACCTCACCGAATCAATTCGAAGAAAGCCCTATTCCGTGGTTCTGTTCGATGAAATAGAAAAAGCCCATCCGGACGTATTTAATTTGTTCCTGCAAATTCTAGATGATGGCCGCTTGACGGATGGCCAGGGCAAAACGGTCGATTTTAAAAATTCCCTGATTTTAATGACTTCCAACATCGCCGGTAAATTGATTCAGGATGCAGGTATGCAATTGGGAATTCTGAACCCTGATGATAAAAACTCTTCTCTAAACTGGGAGCGCGAATACGAAAAAGTGCAAGAGGGTGTTCGGGCAGAATTGAGGAATTATTTTCGTCCCGAGTTTCTCAACCGTATTGACGATATTGTGATCTTTCGTAACCTTCCAAAGGAACGGATCAAGGAAATCGTCGACATTCAATTGGCTGATTTGCGTTCCCGCCTGACTGAACGAAAAATGACATTGGCCCTGAGTGATGGAGCGAAAGAATTGCTTGCACAAAAAGGTTTTGATCCGGTATTCGGAGCGAGGCCATTGAAACGGGTTATTCAGAAATTTATTCAGGATCCTCTGTCCATGAAAATTCTGGAAGAGGAAATTAAAGATAGTGATTCAATATCTGTCGATTTGAATGAAGATGGCGAAAGCCTGGAATTTAAAACAAGCACGTGATTTCCTACCTGCGTGCCGATCGGGCGGGAGAAATGCCAACCTCCTTTTTCTCCCGCCCCTGCGTATTTCCCGTAAATTATAACAAAAAAATTGCAACCCGATCTATCTTAATGCAATCCGATTTGTTGGGTTAATGTATCTCAACCAGCTTTTGATGCATCGGGTAATACAAAGCCAGCCTGATTGTCCTTGTCTCGCCTTTCAATTTTAAAAGCTCTTTGTAAGCCGTTAATTGATTTCGGTAGCGATCCGATTCTTCTGAAAAAAAGTGTGATAAATTCGCTCCCTGGTGTTCTCCGGTTTTGAAGTCGATGATCCACCGCTCATTATTTTCATCAATGAAGGTACGGTCTATAACACGTTCCTTGAACTGCCCGTTTTGAATTCGGGTCAAGGCATATTCAGAACGATGGTCCTTGTGGGTTTGCATGATCCATCGTCCGGTGTCATCCTCTAAAGCGTTTTGAATAGCTTTTAAACATTTGTTAACAGATTGAACAAGTTGGGATTCTGGCAGGCCTTCGCTCAGTAATGCTGATGAAAGAACTTGCTTTAGTTCATCTTTTGGCAGGTTCTCTGGTTCTGGCAATTCTTTACCTGCATAGTCGCAAAACCATCGATGCAAGACATTGCCAATGCATCGTGCTTGATTGCCCGCCCAAATAAATTCTGGCTTTGACTCCTCATTTAGTTGCAATTCAATAGAATCATCTACTGTCAGGTCCAAAAGGAATCCTGGCAATTCGAATCCGCCGGGAAGTTGAAAGGTAGTCGGGACTGATTTGTTTTTGAGGATGTTTGGTGTTTTCGGGATATCCAATTGTCTATAGTAGTCTATCCAGGTTTCTCCAATGGACGGCCATAACTTTTCCAGTAAGGTGCCTTTTTGGGGTCGTGGAGCTTTCCCTTCCTTTTCTTTGAGGTCACCCAACAGGTGAAGCTGTTTTTTCGCACGGGTGGTGGAAACGTATAACAGGCGTACGATTTCGTGGGCTTCTTTTTCTTTGTCCAATAATTGGAGAAAATCGTAAATTCTGGATTCTGATGATCCGGTTTCCTGAATAGGCGCTATTAGCAGAGTCTCTCCAAAAGGAGTCCAATACACAAGGCGCTTTGTATTCCCGCGCGGCTTTCTTCCCAATCCTGGTAAAAATACATGATCGAACTCCAGACCTTTGGCTTTGTGCATGGTCATGATTTGCACGGGATTCGGGTCGGATACGGTCGGGCTGGCGAACAGTTTATCAAGAACTTGGTCGAAGCGGTAAAGAGCCTCCAGGTCGTCGTCACGAACGACGGTGGCCACCTGATCAAAAAACAAATCCACATCTCCCTGCTGTGCCTGGTCAATACAGGCGGGCCCACCTAGAGCAAGCCAACAGCCTTTTAAAACCTGGTCTAATGGACTTTGATACAGGGCCGTTTGGGCCTTTGCAATTATCTCAACGACTCGATTGCATTTGATTTTTCCTTCTTCACTCAATTGTTGAATTCGTTGGGAGTCATTTAAAAGCGACCAGATTGAAGCGTCTTCAGAGTTTTCGCACAGTTTAGCAAGGTCCTCCAGGCTGAGGCCGC
Source organism: Nitrospina sp. (assembly GCA_024648695.1). GTDB lineage: Bacteria > Nitrospinota > Nitrospinia > Nitrospinales > JACRGP01 > JACAVV01. The sequence goes on along the minus strand of JACAVV010000011.1, from coordinate 121,255 downwards.
ACCAGGGAGCGCGCAGTATCGAAAGCCACGCGACTCGATCATCCCGTGATAAAAAAGCCCGAAGAAACGATACGAGGTCCATGATTTCCGGACGCGTAACCAGCGGATCGATTTCTTCTGCTTTGAAAACGATGTTGTTTTCCTTGAATTGACGAACAATGCCCTGAAGATGATTGCGGGAACGGACTAAAATGGCAATGCTATCTTGGGGATTCGTTTTGCGGATTTTAATAATCTGTTCCAAAACAATTCTGCTTTCCCAATCATGATCGCCCTCTGGTACGGGATGATAAAGCACACCTTCCAATGAGCCGGGGGAAGGGGCGGAATCAGCATTCGAGTAGGTAATGGCACCCAGATCCCGTTCTTCTTTTTGCGGGAATACGGATTGGAAACATGTGTTTACCCAATTGACGATTTTCTCTTGCGAGCGGAAATTAGTTTTTAACTGAAGGAATTTGAGATGGATATTGCCTAGTCCCATGTCCCGGGTTTTTAAAAACAGTCCCACTTCAGCGTCGCGGAATCTGTAAATCGATTGCATCGGATCTCCAACGATGAAAAGGGTACGGCCATCGTCCGGCAACCAGCCCTCGGTCAATTGTTGAAAGAGTTGGCATTGCTTGAATGAGGTGTCCTGAAATTCGTCGATTAAAATGTGCTGGATTTTATAATCCAGATACAGCATCAAGTCGGTGGGATTATCCTCGGTTCCCAGTGCGGATCTGGCAGAAATGGCCAGTTCACTAAAATCGGTACAACCCCGTTCCCGAAACACCTGGCGCAATATGCTTTCCATTTTGGGCATCAGCGAGAGCATCGATTTTAAAACGGTCCATTCGGATTCTGAAAATTGTGGATCGGGGGCCATGCTTAATGAATAAAATACTTCTGATACGCCGCTAATGGTTGAAAGGTTGTGAAGGATACTTAAAAAGACTTCCTTCTTGATTGGATTCCCACCCGCCGACTTAGCTGGAAACCCCTTACGTTTATCGACGGTACTTCTGAAATTTCCATCCTGCTTGAGTGCGATGTTGGCGATTGCGCGCCAGTAATTTAAATACGCAATCTGGGGTTCTGGAAAAGCTTTCATTTCGCTCAGGCAGGCCAATTCATCGGTTTCAGGAACATTTCTTCCGGCATAGGGTAGCACTTCCATGAACCGTCGCTTCTCTTCTTCAGGTACCAAATCGGAGGCCAGTTGAAGTTTGGATAGAACCAACCCCTCTAAAGACTTTTCAAAAAATGTACGTGTGTCTTCCGACAACTCAAAATCATTAAAAAATGGAGTCATCCATTGATCGCGTTTTTCAAACAAGGCGGTCAATTTCTCAAGAAAAGAGGATTTCGCATTGTCCAGATGAAGCAGAATGGAACGGATGGCCTCAGTTTCAGGGGAACTAGATTCAACTTCTTTCAATAAGCGCCGGGCCGATTCCCGATAGAGATTGTATGGTTTGTCATTTAAAGAAAGAGCCCCCCCTCTTTGCGACAGAAGAGGCATTCGGCCAAGCAAATAGGCGCAAAAGGAATCGATGGTCTGGATTTTTAAACGATTGGGATTTTCAAGGAGATGCCAGGACTTCTCTGAATTCCTTTTCAATATTTCCCGTGCCCAGTGGTAAGTCACCTGCTTGTAGTCCTGTTCTGGAGCTATTCCTGAGTTGGCCAATTGTAAAGCTTCCTGAATACGCGCCTTCATTTCACCTGCCGCTTTTCGGGTGAAAGTCATGGCCAGAATTTGTTCCGGTTGCTCGACCATGGATAACAAACGCAAAAATCTCTGGATCAATAGCTCCGTTTTGCCTGATCCCGCAGGAGCCTGCACAATATAGGAGTGCCGGGGATCCAGCGCCTCTTCGCGCTCTTTAGCATCTTTAATGGGTTTCGTCACGATTCGGGATCCTCGTCTTCTATTTCCGGTTCAATTTCGTTGATCCGGCACAAGGGTTTGATATGGCAATATCTGCAGGTGTACGGTTTATAAGGATTGATTTTCAGTTCTCCGCGGACAAAATTATCTGCCAGTTGATTTAATTGAACAGTCCAATAATCCAATGTATTTGAAAAGTCCAATTCCTTTTCCTGGGAACCTTTCATTTTTTTCGATTTCATATCCGCGTGAAAAACTTTCTTCCATTCGAGTTTTTCCTGGTTGAGAAGGGCCACTACCACCTCGACAGGATTCAGCTTGATTGCATAAAGCGGAAGTTGCGTTTCCTGCAAAGGATCGGAAAACCAGTCAGTAGTCCGAATGTTTCCGGTTTTATAATCGATCAGTACCCATTCACCGTTGACCCTTTGGTCCAGTCGGTCCGCTCGGGTTACCAGCTTTAAATTTCCAATTTCAAGGATCTCCCTTTTTTCCATATGGACCACCGTAAAGTCTGGTTGATTTTCTTCCACATCCAGCCAATTCATGATTCGGGTAATTAAAGTGGAGCGCTCCAGACCCATAAAACCAGGCTGTTTTGGAAGCATGCCGGAGGAATTCTCCTTAAGGGCTAGATCAATACAGGACTTAACAGTTTCCTTTACCCTTCCAGAATTCTTTAGTTCCAGCAGGCCTGATTTACTTTTCACGCGTTCCCAAAAATATTCCATGATCTTATGAATCAGTGTCCCCCTTTCTGCGCTTTCAAAATCGAGTTCGGGTATTGTGGGGTCCGGGACACGTAATCGATACTTGGCGAAAGCTCTGAAAGGGCAATCGGACTGATCTTTCAAAATGGAGTATCCCCCTGGAAAAGGATTCTCAAGGACATGGGCATCCAAAGGAATCGTTCCTGATTCCTCAAGTTCGATCAGCAAATTTTCCGGAGGAAACTGGTCCTGGAACCGATGTGAAAGGGGATTGTTCAGGTCCACCGGGCTGAGCTTTTTAAGTAATGAACTGGCTTGAAGTTCCGTGGTTTGGTCCTGCTCGGGATAACTGAAAATTATTTGAGGAGATGCTTTCGTAAGTCGATGCACAATTTGAACGGCAAATTGCAACTCCCGATGGCTGTTGGAGTGCGGCAATTGGAAGCGCTTTTGCATTTCAACAGGAATAAAGGGTGAAGGAGAAGGAATTGCCGGAAGCGCTTCCGAATGGCAACCCATCACCCAAAGGTGATCAAACTCCATCCCTGCTGATTCCAGCAAACCAACGACCTGTATGGGTGTTTCCCGGCTTTTAACTTGGAACACAGTATCCTCTATAGATTGTTCCAAAATTCGAACTGCTTCACTACGCGATAGTTTGCCCATAATTTGGTCAAGGGAGGAAAGAGAATCGAGGTTTTCTTTGAAACTCTCTTGAATTTGGTAAAGGGACTCACTGTTAGGACAATCTTTGCCGGGCCAGCCAATATCCCGCAAAAAGTTGTGAATGGTTCGGGCCCATTCACTGGGAAGTGATTTATCCGTGTTTTGGCAGAATTGTTTCCAATGATTAAAAATTCCGGATAATTGTGGGCAACGGGTTTCTAAGATATTCCCAGACAATTCTTGCCAGGAAACCTGAATTTGTTTGTTCCGTTTGAATCTCTTTAAAATTTTAAGACGTTCGGTTTCCTCATTGTGAGATTCTTGAATCAGTGGGGTATTAAAAATGTTTCCCAGGAGGATCAGTGGAAGCGGAGAGGTGTCTGCTTTTAAGAATTGTAAAGCTGTAGAAACGAGCGGTTGTTGTCCAAGGGAGGTACCTAGGGAAATGTTGAAGGGCATATCTTGCCCGGACCAGGGAAAAACAGAATCGGGTTTTAATTCTGCTGAAAACTCCTTCATTATAATATCCAGATACTGATTTAAATCACTGACCACCACACCTACCGTTTTCCCAGGTTGAAATACTTTCCGGATCCAGCGGGCACATTGAATGACTTCTTGTTGGGGGTCCGGGAAAGAATAGAGATGAGTGTTTTCAGAAAAAGTGAGAGTATCCGGATGCTCAAATTTTAATTCCGGTTTATCCGGATAGAAACTTACCTTAGAACCCAGACCACTCAAGGTTTTCAGGAGTTCTTCCAACTGAGGGAATATCTCATCAAAACCGGCAAAAACGAAAGCCTTGGGAATGGAAACACGTTTGGCCTCTATTCCGGACCGAACCAATTCGAGCAAGCATTCTGGCGCACAGGCATTCAGGAGTTCCAGCTGAGCTTCATATACCCGGGTCCAGCGCAAAAAACTCAAAACTTCGAGGCTGGCAAAATGAGAGTCCAACAAGTTTATCGGGATGCGATAATTTTGAATCAGGCTATACGCCTTGCTGGCTTCCTCCGCAATTCCTCGCAAACGCAACCATTCCTGATGGGGTGTTTCGGGATCCTTCTGAATGATAGACTCCCAAAGCTTGATCGCTTGCACTTTCGAGAGAATGGGCCGTTCGGGCCAGGAATCATTCCTAACTTGATTCAGCCATGCGGTCAAGGGGATTACTTTAGGAGTATCCCATATAACCTTACCCTGATCTTTTTGAGTCTGATGGAAATTGAGTAACAGCCATCGAGAAAGGCGGGAATTTACGGTGATAACTGTGGTTGAGGAGGGATCAAAGTCAAGCATGGGTGATGGATCCCGCAAGAGCGGTGGGTTCCCAGAGGAGAAAGCCACCGCTCAAAAATTGAGAGAAACGGATGCTTCGAAATTTCAGGGAGTGGCCGAAACCCAAACATCGCCATTGGATGTGGTTTCTCGCTTCCAGATAGGCGTGGTGCGTTTGAGTTCCGCAATGGCCCATTCGCAGGCCTTGAATGCCTCTGCCCGGTGTTCTCCACAGGCTACAATCAATACGATATTTTCACCAATATCAATTTCGCCGATGCGGTGGACAATGCTCATGTCTATAATTTTAAAACGCTCAATAGCTTCCACACGCAATTCTTCCAGTTTCTTTTCCGCCATTTGCGGATAGTGTTCGAAGTCCAGCTTGCTGATGTTTTCGCCTTTGGACAGCTCCCTTCCTGTTCCCAGGAAAGTGACAATGCCGCCAATATTCTGCGACACGCGTTTCATCATCTCGATTTCATCGGTTACAACGAAATCTTCCCGTTGAATTCTTACTTTGGATTCTGTAGCGGTGCTCATAAATGTATTCTCATGCAAGGCCGCCTGAGAATGGGGGCAGTAAAGCCACTTCATCCCCGTCCTGAATGATGGTGTCGGGTTGGACGACATCCATATTGACGGAAACCATGACTTTTTTCTCCCGCACCATGTCCCCAAGGGTCGGCGAGGTTTGACTGATGGCTTGACACAATTGCTCGAAGGAAGCTGAATTACCCAATTGAAACTGGTCTTCTTCCTTTTTGGCAATTTCCTTTAAACTGGCAAAATACTTTACAGTGATCATTTTCCGTTTTCCGGCAATTCTCTGGAGTAAACTCCGGATTTTCCACCGGCCTTATAGGTTAAACCGATGTTGGTGATTATCATACCGCGGTCCACGGCCTTGCACATATCGTATATCGTCAGGGCGGCGGTACTGACCGCAGTGAGAGCTTCCATTTCCACGCCGGTTTTACCCGTCACCTTTACGGAGGCGGTAATTCCGATACTGCATAACCCTGATTCGGAGTCCGGGACCGGATTGTCTGTAAAACTGATATCGATACCCGCCAACATGAGTGGATGGCACATGGGAATAATGTCCCAGGTTTTTTTCGCTCCACAGATTCCCGCAACCTGAGCCACGGCAAACACATCGCCTTTTTTGATCTGGCCCTCCTTGATCAACTTTAATGTAGCGGGTTGCAGTAACACCTTGGCCTGGGCGGTTGCGATTCGGTCGGTAATGCCTTTTTCGCTGACATCGACCATGCGAGCACGGCCTTCTTCATTAAAATGTGTGAATTCGTTTTCCATTATCTATTACAATGCGGTCCATGAGGTTTCAGGTATTATTGTCACATAGTATCATTCCAAAATGCTAAATTCAAAATCAAACTTTTCTAAAGGCAAAATTTGATATATTCCAACAATACCATCCTTTTTCTGAAGAAATCCCGTTGGGTTAAAAGGATCGGGTACTCTCTTATAATATACCTTTTTGTTGTGTTGTCCCATACCTTGTGGCTTCCCTGGTTTGGCAGTTTTCTGGTAATCCACACACCCCTTAAATCATCCGATGTTATCCTGGTGTCCACGGGGTCTTACGTTCGGTTCCGCTATGCGTTGGAATTGATGAAGGAAAATCAGGCGGAATACCTTTTACTGGTTGGAGACACGCGATTAAAAGTGGATCTGGTTAATCTCACGACTCTGCAAATGGCCTTGGACGAGGCCATAGAAGAAGGCATTCCAAAGGACCGCATTTTTACTGAACATTCTACAAGCACACGTCACGATGCCCGAATCGGTCGACGTTGGTTGGAGGAAAGAAACCTGAAGACGATCACCGTAGTCAGTGACAAATACAATATGAGGCGCTTGGCATTGGTCTTTGATCGAGTGTTTAAAAATTCCGATTTTATTCTGAGATATGTTCATCAAGGTCAAACTTTGCAAGGGTCCCATGAAAAGGATCTGTGGTGGCGAAACGTCCCCGGTTTTATTTTCGTCTGCAAGGAATGGATCAAGTTTCCCATAAATTACCTTTTGATGCTGAAAAATAATGTCTGATTGGAAACCACATAAGGGAAAAATCGTTTTTGCCCTGGTGGGAATGTTTTTGTTGGGCTTGATTGTTTTAAAAGAGGCAGTTTTGAATAAATTTGCTCACCTTCTGATCGTCGATCAGGCTGTAGAAACAGTGGATGCTGTGGTGACGGTTGATATTTCAGAGCGAGTGATTTCCTGCTATAAGGAAGGGCGTTGTCCCAGGGTATATTTATTTATCGGTGATTTAAGCCACAGCTGGAAAGCCTTGCGTTCGATTAATCTGGAGTCCCTGGCAAGAAAAAAGGCGCGAGAGGCTGGGATACGAATGGAGGATTTGATAACCTTGAGTCCCGTGTTTGCATCCGATGTAGAATACGTGAATTATTTCGAGACTTTGTTTTCCCGGAAGGGAGTTCGTTCTGCACTGTTTGTTCAACCCTTTTATAAAACCCGCCGCTACGACTTTTATTTTTCACGGTTTTTAAAATCCGGAAACTTAAAAATATACGTTCAACCTCTGGAAGATAATTATGAAAATCTCTTGCACGAATGGTGGAAAAATACCATGTTGGACAACTTGTTCGCGGCTGAGTTTTTCAGAATTCTTTATTATTATTTTAATAAAGCCCTGTGGTCACCCATCCATTGAGTTTTTTGGAGGAGGCTCATAGAGTCCTAGAGGATTTCCATCGGGATCGCAAAACCGGCACATTTTTCCATAAGAGTGGGTAGCAATATCATCGATAAATTGGACATGTTTTCTTTTCAGGTCACCAACGATTGCCTCAATCGGTTTGGCAAGAAACCAAACCATGGATGTGGGGTTTTCTCTGGCTTCATTTTCGAGAGTTGCTTTTTTTAAAGCCAGGCGTTGTCCATCCACATCAAATTCAGACCAGTCTTCCCCTTTAAAAAGGATCGGAAGTCCTAGAGTTTCGTTGTAAAACTTCACTGAAACCTCCATGTTTCGAACTGTGTAATGAACAAAAGCGATTTTTTGTATCACAAAAGTAGATCCTTTGCTTTTAGCAATTGAATGAATATTTATAATTATCTCAGGAGCGAGTTGAATTGTCTCTTTTAAATCTTGGTTTGGTTCTATTGTCCAGCGTTTTTCATTCCCTTTGGAATGTCCTGACCCAAACCAGTAAAAATTCACAGTTCTTTTCGGGTTTGAAAGGACTGTTCATAATCCTGTTCGGCCTTGTTTTTTTAAGCTTGCTTGGAACCTGGAATTATCCTAAGGAAATTTTATTCTGGACCACTTTATCCGGCATATTGCATGGTGTTTATATTCTCAGTCTTTCGCGGGCTTACAAAACGCAGGACATTTCCTATGTCTATCCCATAGCACGGTCCGCCCCGGTTTTCGTCCCTGTATTTGCCTGGTTGTTTTTAAACGAAGTGGTGACCTTCAAAATGGCAATGGCCATCATTATGATCCTTATGGCCATTTATATTCTCCATTTTGATGGAAAGCTCAAGCAAGGATTTCAAAACCTGTTTGATGCCATTTTGCACAAGGATCTGAAATGGGCTTTTCTTACCCTGGCGCTTGTCGTTTCTTATAGCCTGGTGGACAAGCGGGGAATGGAAGTGGTCCTGTCCTATTACCCCGACCGCTTTTTTGTGAATGGCTTGATGTTCTTTTTTCTGGAATCTTTGGTGGGTTTCAGTTTGGCGTTAACGTATCTATTCCTGGTTTTCCCCAGAGCAGAAATTGTGCAGGTGTGGAAAGGCGAATGGAAAATAGCCATGATTGCGGGGCTTGCTACTGTGGGTTCCTATGGTCTCATTTGTGTGGTTCTGCAAATGGAGTCCGTGAGTGCCGTGGTGTCGCTTCGCCAAACCAGTGTGATTTTGGTTGTGTATTGGGGATGCTGGAAACTGGGCGAGCCTTTTGGCCAGAAAAGGTTACTCGCTTCGATTTTAATATTTATTGGGGTCGCCCTGATTGGCATTTAAAATAATGGTTTGTGCAGGTGGATTTAGCTTTCAATGAATCCTGCAGGATCGGTATAATTAAAATTAAAGAGTCCCGTTTGTTTACCTGAGAAGTCCTTTCGAATTTCAAGTTTCGGAATCTGAAATTAAACCCACCCTGTCTTTATTGGAGGATCTTGTGCGGATATTCAAGACATACATTTTGTTTACAACCCTGATTATTACCTTGTTATTGGGGATATGGGATTCAGCATTGGCGAGAGACCGCCAGACCCGTACCCTGGTCTTAGAAAACGGTTTGAAGGTATTATTGGTCCATGACGCCAAGGTTCATAGAAGCGCCGAAGCTTTGGCGGTTGGTGTAGGGCATTTATATGATCCGAAAAATAAAATGGGCCTGGCGCATTATCTGGAGCATATGTTATTTCTTGGAACGGAAAAATATCCTGAGGTGGAGTCATTCAAGAAATACCTTAATGAAAACTCGGGAGGGAGTAACGCTTACACGAGTGGCAATGTCACTAATTATTTTTTTCAAGTGTCCCATGAAGCTTTTGAAGGGGCTCTGGATAGGCACAGCCAATTCTTTAAAGCGCCTCTGTTTGACAAAAAGTATGCGGAACGCGAAGTTAATGCGGTAAGCAGTGAGCACGACAAGAACACCTTGTCTGATGGCTGGAGAGCCAATTATATCCAGGACCTGATTTCCGAACCGGGTCATCCCATGGGTAAATTTGGTACGGGAAACAAGGATACCCTGGCGGGGGATAACCGACCTGCTTTATTGGATTTTTATAAAAAGTATTACTCTGCTAAAAATATGACCTTGTCCATCATCTCTAACCGGACACTGGATGAACAGGAAGCTCTAGTCAATAAATATTTTTCCGACCTTCCCAGCTTTCCGGTTTCCCTTCCGGAAATAGACCCTAATTACCGCAAACCTCTTAAAGATAAATACCGCCTCCTTAAAATCAAAATGATCAAGGATGTGAAGACGTTGATCCTGACATTTCCTTCCATTCGGTTTAAGGATCATCAGGACAGTAAACCGGCCTCTGTGGTGGCGTCGGTGATTGGCCACGAAGGAAAGGGATCCCTTCTTTCCAAAATGAAGGAAGAGGGACTTGTGCTGGGGCTCAGTGCGGGAGGGGGGAGCAGTCATCCCAATATAAACTCGTTTGATATTTCCGTATCTCTTACGGACCTGGGTGTTAAGGAATACAAAAGAGTGCTGGATCTGGTTTTTTCGTATTTGGAAATGCTTAAATCCAAAGGTATACAGGAATATACCTTTCGGGAAAACCAGACCATGGCTCAGATTGATTTTGATTGGAAGGATCCCGATGAAGGCATGGGTTTTGTCGCCCAGCGCGCCGCATTGATGCATGATTATTCATTGGAGGATGTAGAAACGCTTCCCTTTCTCTTCAGGAAATACGATCCCAAAGTTTACAAGGCTGTGCTGGAAACTTTGACTCCGGAAAACATGATGGTGGTTTTGGAAACCAATTCTGTCGAAACCGATAAGAAAGACAAATATTATGGCGCTGAATATTCCATTCAGGAAGTGGGAGGCAAGGATTTCGATCGTTTGGTTCATCCTCCAAAAGTAAAGGGATTTGAGTATCCGAGAGAGAATCAGTTCATACCTTATAATTTGGCGCTGGTAGAAAATGAACCGCATCTGGTTCGCGATGATGATCTTGCCAAAGTGTGGTTTCAGTTCGATGACCGGTTCAAGCAACCTAAGGTGTATTTGAAATTACGTATTGAGACTCCACTGGTTTACAAAACTACCAGGCACAATGCTTTGGGCAAATTGTACAATGCCGCTGTTCTGGAAGGACTCAACGAGGAGGTTTATCCAATCAAACTTGCCGGGCTTTCTTATCATCTTGCATTAGTTAAAAAGGGTGTGGTGCTTACAGTGGGCGGATATTCGGAAAGAATTTCGGATCTGGTCAAACTCGTTGCAGGCAACTTGATTCGTCCCAAAATAGATGAGCAAAAATTTAATGACTTAAAGCAGGCTATTTTGCGGGGATTAAAAAACCGTAAGCTATCGAAGGCCTATTCCCGTGGCGGGTATTTTTCTTCATTACTGTGGTTGGAAACACAGCATAATGAGGATGACCTGTTGAAAGAAATGGAACCTCTCACCTTAAGTGAGGTCAATGCCTTTGCAAAAGAGCTTTATAAAAAGGTATACATCATTGGTTCCGGATATGGAAACTGGACCGATGAAGGGGTGCGTACCAGCCTGAATACTTTGTTGAAAGAAACCGGTAGTCAGGCTCTTGCCCAAAATGAACGCTTTCAGCAAAGGGTTGAGGTTTTAAACGAGGGCGAACATGTGATGTTCTCCAAAAAAGTTCTCGATAATAATAATTCCATTTCCTATACCATACAAATCGGTGAGCGGGGAATTCCTTTGCAGGCCAGGACTTCTATGGTGGCATCCATCATTGAGAGTGATTTTTATACGCAAATGCGCACCAATCAGCAATTGGGATATATTGTCTGGAGCTTCAACCGCAGGATTGAAGACAGGCTGTTTTTTAAGTTCATCATCCAATCGGCTACCTACGGTCCCTTTGAGCTTCAAAAGCGGATTGAAGCTTGGAAGTCCAGTACGCAAAAATTGTTTGAGGAATTGAGCGATGAAGACTTCGAAAAGCATCGTCAGGGCCTTATTGTTTCTCTGGAAAAAGAAGGCGACAGCATCGCGGAAGTGGCTTCCGACTTGTACTATTTGGCAACTGAGGAAGAGGGAGACTTTGACTATAAAGATCGCTTGATTGAAGCGGTTAAAAAGTTAAAAAAGGAAGAAGTCCAGAAACTGGCGCAAAAACTGTTTTTGAATTCGCAAACGCCCAGTTTAGCCATTTTGATTCGTTCCAACCAAAATAAGGATACGGTTCCTGAAAGCGTTTTTGTCGAAGTGGATCAATTTAAAAACCGAAAAAAAAGTGCGGGAAAGGATAAGGCAACGAAGGACTTATGAATCCCTGGACATTTGTTAAACGAGGGTTCGGGTTAATTCGTGTTGGCAATGCCGTTCGCAAGGTAAAGCTTGCGGAAGGAGAAGCCAATAAATTACGTGCACACCAGTTTTTGGTGAGCCTTCTGGGCAAATCCCGTGGTTTGCAAGCCAAGGTCGGTCAGTTTATGACTATGGGTGAGGACGACTTGGAGTTGCGCGAAACCTTGAACGATTCTGTTCCGGCGATTCCCTTTGATAAAGTTGTTTCCATTATAGAAAGCGCCTACGGCAAACCCTGGAAGAAGGTTTTTAAATCGTTTGACAGGGAAGGAAAGCCTGCCTCCCTTGGACAGGTTCATTTCGCCCGTTTGAACGATGGAAGAAAAGTGGCGGTTAAAGTCCAGTATCCTGAAATTCGTGGTTCCGTCGAATCAGAAATGAAAATCCTGGGCCTGCTACCCAATGTGGGACCTGCGGCTCGCTGGGGATTCGATACTAAAGGGTATCGGGATGTTTTCTGGGATAACTTTTCCGAGGAAATGGATTATGAAACTGAAGCCAACCATCAAGAGCAGTATAGAAATCTGGCCGTCCCCTTGAATGATCTCATCATTCCGGAAATCATTAGGGACCACTGTTTTGGTCATATTTTGGTTCAATCCCTGGAAGAAGGGTTTACCCTGGACAAGGCCGAAACTATGGATATCCAGGACCGCAATGCCATGGGGAAGGCAATTCTCAGGCATTACTTTTATATGATTTTTTGTCAGGGGTTTGTTCATGCCGATCCCAATCCTGGGAATTTTGCTTTTAAAAAAGTTTCATCCAGAAACTATTCCTTGATCATTTATGATTTTGGTTGTGTTTTAAAACTCGAAGACACGACCCGGCTGGCTTTGGTACGAATCATTCTGGCCCTCAGGACCCGGGAAGCTCTGGATCCTGTTAGTTGTTTGACAGCCCTTGGGTTTGACTCCAAAAAGCTTCAGGATTTAAGACCCAAACTCCCTGCCTTGTTAAATATACTTTTCGAACCCTTCCTCGACCAGGCTCCATATCGAGTGAAAGATTGGAATCTTGGTGAGCGGATTGACAGGCTTGCGGGAGAATTAAAATGGTGGTTCCGGTCATCTGCCCCACCGAAAATGATATTCCTAATGAGAACCCTCCACGGACTGACCACCATGCTCAGCCGTCTGGATTGTAAAGTATCCTGGTTGCAGTTATTCGATGAACTTTGCGGGGGGGATCAATTCATCCCAGCCCGTCAGCTGTCCTTGCCCGAACCTGAATTTGCTTCCGATGCTTTTCCAAAGTTTGATGGCATTTCCCAGTATTTAAAAGTTTATGTAGAAAAGCCGAATGGGAATAAAGTGAGGCTAACCATGCCTGCACGGGTAATTGAAGACCTGGAAGAGGTCATTGATCCTCCAGTCATGGAAACGATCAAAAGGCAAAAAATTGATTTGGATGTCATTAAAAAAGATGTGATTGCTAGCGGTTTCACCCAGCAGGTGGTCTTCGAGGTACGCGACGATGAGCGTTATGTCAAGGTTTGGCTGGAGTAAAAGTCCTTTATAGAACCTTGAACCGGACTCGCGACTGCACTCCATTTGTAGGGCTTCGAATTTCCATCACATGATCTCCTTTAGTTAGCGGCCAAAATATTTCCTCCTTGTTGGTTATTTCTTCCAACAGCTTTCCATTTACCCAAAGAGTCAAAGAGGTGCCGGGCGAGATGTTGGCAAAAGAGATCCGTAATTTTTGATGGGAGATGGGAATGGTTGGGTCTAGGGCGAATATGGAATCATGAATAGGGTTTAAAATTTTAGGAGTGTTCGCCTTAATTGATTCGAAAAGTGTGAAATCTTCAATGCCACAAATTGATTTCATTTGTTTTTCCAAAGTAGGGAGTTCCTGCGCCACTGACCAGGCTTTGTATTGTTCCGGAAGTTTAACGTATTCTATTTTCCGGGTTTTCCCTTTGCAGTTTGGAACCTCAAGAGAGCGGTGCATCATGCAAAACACCTTCGGTTCTTTTCCGTTTGTGAAATGTTCCATGCGGGTCGCGCGACAATGGGGACCTGCCAAACTTCCACTCAGACTGCATACTTTTTTGCTGATTACATTTGACGGTTTCCGGAACCACCCTGGTTTTCTATTCCGGTATAAATACTTGATGATTTGATGAAACAAAATTCCCGTTCCCATGGCGGCAGGTAGTTTGTTTTTAAAAGCTTGGCCGTTGGCGTTTCCTTTCCAGATACCCACTGTGTAATCGGGAGTAAAACCCAGGGTCCAGTGGTCACGATAACTGCTGGACGTGCCGGTTTTTACGGATACCGGGAAGTCGAATTCAAGCGGACCCATTCTGCCAAATTCTTCGGACCGAGCTATAGGATCCTTCAATACATCTGCAATCAGCCAGGATGTCGATGGGCTTATAACTTGCGCATCGGAGGAAGAAAATGATGCTGGCTTTTTCATTATTGTTTGCAAGCTTTTAAAAGCGCCTTGTCGGGCAAGTATGGTGTATGCCTGAGTCAATTCCCATAGGGAAACTTCCCCGTTGCCAATGGCAAAACCAACCCCGTAATACTTTTCATCTTGATTGAAATGGCTGAAGCCGATTTTCTTGAAAAAATCCATCACGTTCGATTCGCCCAATTGAGAATACATAAAAAGGGCAGGAAGATTGAATGAATTTGCCAGGGCGAAACGCATTTGTCGCGGACCCGAAAACGTACCACCGTAATTTTTCGGGGTGAACACACCGTTTCCGGTCTTGAATTGCATTGGTACATCGGGAAGGAGTGAAGACAAGGTCCAGTCCCTTTCCAGGCCATACGCGTAAATAAAAGGTTTGAGTGTGGAACCCGGCGAACGCAGGGTTTGAACGGTGTCCACCATGCCATGATTTTTTTCGTTGAAATCCGCACTGCCAACATAGGCGAGGACTTGTGACTGACTATTATCCACAACGAGAACAGCCCCCGTATTACCGAGGCCGGGACGGAGTGTCACGTCTCTTGATAACCATTCCTGAATTTTGTTTTGAAGCGGAATGTCGAGAGTGGTTTTGATTTTACCGGATTGCCTGGGCCGGGTCTTTTCAAGAATGCGTAATGCGAAATGCGGGGCCGTTGAAGGCCTGGATTTAAAATGTCCCGCAGAAACTTTGCTTAATTTTGCTTGCTGAATTTTTTGTTTCGAAAAACCCTGGTTGGTATGAAACTGGTTCAAAACCCTGTTTTTGGCCTTGTTCAAAGCTTTGGCATTGGATGAATAATGCGCAGGGTTTCTTGGGAGTACGGCCAAAGCTGAGGCCTCAGCAAGGGTCAGGCGTTTGCAGTGTTTATCAAAATAGGTCAGGCAGGCGTTTTGAATGCCGCCCACCTGATAAGCAAAGGGTAACACATTCAAATAGTGCGTTAATATTTCTCCTTTACTGTGATTGACTTCGATGCGTAAGGCTTGCAGGATTTGTGCAGGCTTTTGCAAAGGACCCGAAAGCTGGGGCCAATAAATCCGTACCAACTGCATGGTGATGGTGCTGGCTCCGGACACCGGTCTCAAATGGGTCAGGGTTTGAAAGCCTGCCCGGGCAAATGCTTTCCAGTCTACGCCACGATGTTGGAAAAATCGCTTGTCCTCGGCTACGATGAATGCATGTTGAATAGATTCCGGAATTTGCGCTAAAGGTAAAAAGGAAGTCCTCTCCCCTCGAATATTGACCGGCAACCGAATTGGAGTACCGTTCCGGTCCAACACACGAAGGCTCATTTCTTTAGGGAGGGAAGGGAGCCTGTCGGGCAAACTGTGGACTTGCCATACTCCCAGCAAAAGGGGGAAGCTTAAAAGAACCAGAACTCCCAAACAAAGTAAAATACCTTTGTGTGAAATTTTCACTTATTCCTCGACAATAAATTTTGCCGGAGCCGACTTCCCATATACTTCTGGATGGTACATTTCTTCAATCAGTGTGGGGTTGACGTTGAACTCTCCCGTTGCAATGGCCTGGGCCATATAATCCAGGGTGTATTCGCCAGGCGACAAATAATCTGCAAAATAATGAGCACCGTGAAGGCGCATTTCGCGATGATAAAATCCTCCGCCAATATAAAAATCCCACCAGAACTCATCGGCGTCCCAGCAAAAACAAGTGTTGGCATTGGAAAGCTTTTCACCTTTGGCATCTGATGTTGAGGTGCTTGCAAGGGCTGTATTTAGCGGTTCAAATCCCGCAGGAAGGGAATCGGCCAAGGCCACTTGATGACGGGTTGCGGGAACTTTTACCTTCAAACGAACTTTCAATAAATCGCCACGTTTGGCTTGCAGGTTGTCTTCTGCGCGTTCCCAATCGCCCTTCTCATTCTTTAAATAGTATTCACGGTTCACCTGCATTCCGGAATTGACCGGATCGGGCCGCACTTCCTTGTAAGCGAAACGTAATCGAGTGGTCACATAGGCGCGGCCTTCACCCTCATGCTCAACGCGAACCTCAGACGTTTCACCTACCTGGTCGACGGGAATATTGCTATTGATTGTTTTAGGAGCCTCCTTAAACCCTTTAAACGCGATTTTTTTAGATTTGGTCCCCAGGAGATTGGCATGCAAGGAAAAATCCGGTGTCTTCGTTTCATAGGTTTTGGCGTAATTGGCCAGGGCATTGAGGCAATACAGGTTTTCCTGCGTGTTGTTCCACCGATTCGATTTTCTTTCCTTGATCACATGTCGGACCAAGGGCTCCATAAAGGGTGACTGGGGATCCGTTTCTATCAGCGCAAAGAGGAGATTACAATTGGTTCGCGTTTTGCTGTGTAGAATACTCTCGAATCCGTCGTCGAGCACTTCCTTAAACTGTATGGATCCGGAAGTTTGATCGGAATGTGAAAAAATTTCCTTTTTTAGGGTTTTCGTTTTCTTTGAGTCTTTATCTAAATGAAAGGCTTCCATCCATAAAAAAGATTTTCCAAACAAGCTGAGCAAATCTTTTTCCTCAAACGATTTTTCCACAAAAGATTTAACATTATCGCCATATTGGGCCAGGACATAGGTTCCCATAGCGCGTACGGTAGCCCGTGTCCGCTTGTTATAACGTGAAGGAAAATTAATTTTTCCTTTCAGCAGGCGGCGAATGTATTTCAGTAACCTGTCCTGCGGGTTTCCCGGGATTGAAATTCCGTTTCGCTTTAGTTGAACCAATCCCAGGCCAGTGAATGCCGATAGATACGGGTCTGCCGTCCGGTCCTGCGGTTTCCAATACGCCATGCCGCCATTGGGTGCCTGGAACTTGGTCATCGACCCCAATAGGTCGTCGATCCATTGCAATGGGTCCCGTTTCAGTTCCGGAATGGAAACGTATTCTTTAAGTTGAACGTAATTATTCAGCATTAAGGCCCGGACCAGAGTTTGCTCCCAACAGGAATAGGGATAATTGAACGCATAGCGAAACACATCATCCAGATGAGAGATCAATGAGGCGCTGAAAATGACGTTGACCCCACCAACATCGGTACGGATTTTTTCAGGAAACTGGATGGGGACCGAAACCGGTTCGCCGGTAGTGGATGTATAGGTCGCAAAGGTTTCGTAGGAGAGAAAGGGCCGAATGGGAAACGAATACAACGCGCCATCCGAATGTTGGCTGGATTTGGCCTGGACTTCAAGCATGGCTTTTTTTGACTCGACGGGGGCTGTGATCGGCCATTCCAGATTGGCTTTTGAATGGGACTCTACTGAAATGTTTAGTTCCTCATCACCCTCCAATTTGGCGCCTTTCAGTTTTAATCGGCCAGCAACTTCTTGTCGGATTTCGGTTCGATTGAAAACAGTGACCCGGCTGGTGAGTGAATCGCCTTCTGTTAAAAAGGAGGGAAGGGCAGGTTCCAGCATCAGTTTCTTGTTAGTTTTAATGGATGTTTGGTCAAATCCGAAACGGTGCTCTTTGTCGAGGGCAACTACCAGAATTTTCCAACCGGTTAAATTGTCGGGAGTCTTGAACTGAAACGTGGCGTTTCCGGACAGGTCTGAAATCAGGGACGGATTCCAGTAGGCGAGCGGGAGAAAGTTTTTTCGTATGGGAACCCCACCGCCATCTCCTCCGGACGGCGCACCCTTTTTGCCATAATGACGCCGGCCGATCAATTCGGTCAATAATTGCGAGGTGTGCACGTCTCCATAGGGCAATTGGTAAAACTTGTCGTGCAATTGATAATTGTTTTTGTAGTTTCCGGCCAATTGCAATATGCGTTCATCGACCACCGCTATCATGAGTTCCGAGCGGTTCGGACCCGAAGGTGATGCGACCTTGACAGAAACGGAAACCTCCTCGCCGGGCCGGTATTCCTTTCGGTCTGTGTCTACTCCAATTTCGAGCCAGGAATCCGGGTCTACCACCTTGATTTGCGTCAACCCCATTTTAAAGGAAGGTTTGCCCAAATCGACATTATTCTCAATTTTCTCGGATATCCGGCCTTTTATCAAATGCACTGATAAATTGAATCCCGGTGCGTATTGTTTGGAGTCAATGGGAATCGATACCAGTTCCGCTCCCTGATTTAGTGTTTTCCGAAACTGTTTTAAAATTCCGAACCGCTCCAGAGTGAATATCCCTTCCACACTTTTATATGGGTTTTTAACCAGTAGGGAGATCGTGTCACCCACCTTGTATTTGGGTCTGTCGGGAATGATATCGATTCGGTCGTGGTTTTCCCTGTTCCAGCCCACGTACTCTTTTCCGGTGACGTATACATGGACCGAGGCCCTGGCGACCCTATCGTGCGAGTCTTTGACCTCACCCACGATAAAATGGGCTCCCGCGGCTTTGGGAGTCAGCAAGCAGGTTTCCGCCGTATCGGATGTGGTGATTTCACAGGAGTCGATGATTTCGTCCTGGGTGCGCGTTTCGTAATTATAATAGTTACCACTGCTTTTGATGCGGACCGTGTTGTACTTTCGATGCACCAGTTTCAGTTCGACCTTTTGACTGCTGACCACTTGCTCTTTCGGGCCCACCAGAATTACTTCCGTTTCAATGTCCTCACCAGCGGCGTTGGTCCATTTCTTTTTTCTGAGTCCCAGTTGAAAGTCTGAATAAAACACTTCGGCTCCTGCAAAGCCAGCAATTGTTTTCCCGCGATTGTCCTTTATTTTAGATTCAAAATTGATGCGCCCGTAGGAATGGATGGGGTCGCTTTTCAGTTCGATCACTTGCTCAGCATTGCCCGCTGAATCCGTTTCAAAATTTCCATTTGCCAATATGATCGTGCGCAGGCTACGCGGCTTTTCGTATCCCTTTAAATGAAGGGAAACCGGGTTGTCGAAGTTGAATTTTTTCCATTCCCGCTTTTTTGGCGTCCAACGCCGCTCATTGAAAACGACATTATATTCCCCCCTGGTTTTGGCCACACCGCCACCAAAATGGTAAAGCGCTTTGGTTTTAAAGGCTAGGGATTCATCGACACGGGCAAAAGGGGAAGACGCTTCTACTTTTACTTTGAAAGGTGGCAGTTTGAATTCCTGCACATTAAAATTTCCAATGTAGCGGTTCCATTTGCCAATTTTGGCGCGAATGGAAAAGGAACCCAGGGACGATCCCGGATCCAGCCGGAATTGAGTGTGCGCTGTACCAAACTCGGAAAATTGGATATCCTTTTTGAAAATATCCTTTCCCATAGAATCATTGACCACGATGGTCGCCTTCTCTTCGGGACGCAGACCAAAGGTCTCCGGCTCCCAGTGGCGGGCCACAAATTTCAGGCGCACTTCTTGCCCAGGTTGGTAGAGCGGCCTGTCTGGTATAACATGGACGATGTGGTTTTCCCTCTCCAGAAGGTTGTTATCGTATAGATATATCCCTTCCTCATAATTGGAAAAATTGTAATTGTTGATGCCGCTACGCCCATTTTCAAAGGGAAGAACTGATAAATCGTCCTCAGTTTCCGCTACCACGAAAAGCGGTTGTTTCCAGGATTGGTAAATACGGCGATCCGGATCCCATTCCTTGGCCCCGGCAAGTTTTGCAAAACCATTGTTATCGGTGACGGCCTGGGTCAGAATTTTGTCATAGGAGCGCAGGCTCACTTTTACATTGCTCAAAGGTTTGCCTTCGGAAATGGAATGAATCCAGACCCCGGAATCGTAGAAACCGACTTTGGACATGATCCCCAGATCGGTCACCACCAGGAAAAAACTTTGGCACTTGTTGTAGTTGCTTATAGGCAAAGCTGTGATGTCTTCGCGGGGAGATATATTTTCACTGCGACCCAAAAACATCCCAAACTTGAAATCGGGAGAGATTTTTTTTAAGTCCAGGGGCAGGGTTTGATACATATTGAGAGCTTCACCCCCTACCATAGATTGCCTGTCGAGCTTGAATCGGGAAGCAAATTTTTTACTGATTTTTCCGCGGCACTGGTCGTAAGACTTTCTGAAACCTTCCCAAAGCAATATGTCGTCGGGGCTGTTCGATTTAAAATAACTTAAATCGAAGGAATCGACATTAATTGAAGTGAAAGGGGTTTTGTAAGGGCCCTTACGTTCCAGAACCCCGAAATTGGAGGAAAGATTAAAGGAGGGCCGGAAGTCCTGTGCCTCAACACTGAACCGCGCTGGCCCCTGAATTTCCCTGCCAAACCTGTCCTCCATTCCCTCTAGAATGATTTTGTAGCGTGATCTGGGCTGGATGGGGCCAGCCAGAAAAATCTGGTCCCATTTCCTTCCCGGATTTTGTTCGTAATATTCCGGCGAACCGTAGCCTTTCGGAGTCCATCCGAATTGAGGGTCCGTTTGTAAATGCTTGGACAAATCCTTTCCCAGAACCGGACTGCTAAATCGGACATGGAGACCGGAATCGGGGTCGCATCCTTGGATCAGGGTGCCATCTTCATAAGGAAAAGAAATCTTGTTATCCTTATAACAGGAAAGAGCCTGGACTCTGAACTCTGGATACGTTTTAAAGGAATAGGCGAGTTTTTTTCCAGGTTCCTTTCCTAGGGCCGATTCGGCCGTTTTGGGTATGATTATTTTACAATCCCGGTCCAGACCGGGGTTACTTACCAGTGAGAATTGATACGCGCGGGCGGGATCCATTCCAAACCTTTGTGCCTTTTTTTTCTCAATCGCAATAATTTCCAAAGAACCACACGTGCTCACCGTTTTTGTAACCAGGGAATCCAGATTCATGGGTTGATTGAATGCCATATAAATTAAAGGCAAATCCGGTTTCAGCCATTCGCGTCTTTTATAGACCACTTTCCACTTTTTGGTGGAGAATCTTGCCGTGGCCGGTTTTTCCAATCGGGAACCGTCAAACGCTTTCACCCCTTTCGAAACCGTGACCGAATAGGCATTGGAAGCAGGCAAAGCCTTATTAAGTTGACAGGCCAGAGTTTGACGGTTGAGCCATCTCCATTGACAGGATATATCGGGCGAAATATTTATGGGGAAATCCTTGGCCAAATCTTCGAAATCTCCCAGGGGAACCATCGGTTTGTTGAATGAAACTGTGATCTGATCCACCGATGGCGAATCCAGAGTGCTCGGCTTGATGGCTAAAACCTGCAATTCAGAGGAAGCAGGGTCTTCGGAGGCAAATAAATGGGAATTTGGAAAAAATACTAAAAATAAAAACAGGGTCAAGATAGGCAAATGGGTTTTTGAGTTCTGCAAAGGGAGTATTTTCATGGGTCCGGAATCAATTTTTTTTAGGATGAGTATTCAATAATTTATCACAAACCAAGACCTGAAATGTATGAATATTAAAGCGTCCATTGTGTTTGGCCCAATTTGGTAGAGTCATTTGAAGCTGTAAGTTTTGTCCGAAACTATGGGAAAATTGTGTTTTGGAAAACTGGGTTTAGTTTTATAAAAAATTAAAATTTACAGTATGTTAGATAATACTATTAAAGTTAAAGCATTAAGTATGATGGCCTGTTATTATCTAATGTATCCAAAAGGTATGCTTAAGGAATCATAATAAAAGGTTTAAAGTATTGGAAATGTAATGCATAGTGATATCTGAAAAGCAGTTAAAAAACATTATTTTCTTGTGAGAGACGAGACTCCTTTTATATTGACAGTTTGTAATTATTTGTTAAAATTTTTCTGCTAAATCTTCTAAACGAAGTTTTTTCTGACCCAGGCTTAATTCCTCATACAATTGTATACGGGAAATTTATAAATAAATTCCAGAAAATTTGAAAACATAAAAGTTGCTTCAATGGAGAGTTTAACCCCATGTTTAAAAACATTTATATACCAGTAGACAATTCGGACTACTCAAACGAATGTATCGATATTGCCTTGGGCTTTGCCAAGGGAAATGATACCACGATCACGGCAAGCCATGTGTATGCCGCAAAAATGCACGATGTTCGTTTTCGCCAGATGGAAAGTGGTCTGCCTGAGGAATATCAGGACGAGCAAGAGTTGGAAAAGCAAAGGAATATTCACGATCAGTTGATCACAAAGGGAATGGAAGTTATTACCGATTCCTATCTGGATGTTCCCAAGTTTAGATGCGAAGAGGAAAAGATTCCCTTTGTTGGAAAATCTCTTGAGGGCAGAAACTGGATCGAATTGGTCCGTGATATTAAAGAATCGGATTATGATTTGGTGGTGCTGGGGGCTTTGGGTCTCGGCGCTATTAAAGACAGTATGATCGGAACCGTTGCGGAGCGTGTGATTCGCCGAATTCAAACAGATACACTGGTGGTTAAACATTTACCGGGCTTGCATGAAGACAAGCCATCCAGTGGAAAAATCGTTGTGGCGGTAGATGGCAGTGGCCAATCTTTTGGCGGGTTGAAAACGGGTATCGAATTATCAAAATTGACCGGTCGACCTCTGGAAGTTATTTCTACTTTTGATCCTTATTTCCATTACGCAATGTTCAACAGCCTGACTGGCGTTCTTTCCAAAGAAGCTGGAAAGGTATTCAAATTTGAACAGCAGGAAAAACTACACGAAGATATTATCGATAAGGGATTGGCTAAAATCTATCAGGCTCATCTGGAAATTTCCCGCAAGATTGTTGAAGAGGAAGGCATTGATTGTACGATTCGCTTGCTGGATGGAAAAGTATTTGAAAAAGTTCTCCAGTATGCCCGGGAAGAAAATCCATTTCTGCTGATTTTAGGTCGAATTGGTGTTCACAGTGCGCAGGATATGGATATTGGTGGAAACGCAGAGAATCTTTTACGCCTTGTTCCCTGTAACGTATTCCTGTCGAGTAAAGTCTTCAAGCCGCCGATCGATATGCAAGCTGAGGAAAGCATCGACTGGACTGTGGAAGCTAAAGAGCGCCTGAAGAATATTCCCGGTTTTGTTCGCCCAATGGCAACTTCGGCTATTTTAAGATATGCGCTGGAGCGCGGGCACAGCATGATCACATCCGGGGTTATCACTGAAGCGGTTCAGAATATTTTACCTGCCGGTGCTATGCAGGCGATGCAGAAAATCGGTGAAAAAATGCGTGAGAAAACAGGAGCTGAGGAAGGTGGATATGAAAATGTTGACCTCAATAGCCTGAAAGATGAAATGATGGCCGCTCATGCCGGAAAGAATCCGGAAGACATTCGGATGAAATGTGGCGATTGTGGAGCCGTTATGGGTCATGATGCTGTTAAATGTGGTGTATGTAATGCGGGAGTTGAACGCCTTCTCCCCATTGATTACGACCAGTTGGAAGCGGAAGGCGCAAACGAAGGGGATGTCACCACGGTGACCACCTTTGATTCAGTTGAGGTTAACTGGACCCAGGAAGCGATTGACCGGTTGAATGAGTATCCTGAGGGGCATATTCGCCGCAAGGCACATGCGCGCATTGAGAAAAATGCCCGGGTTCAGAAAATTTCACCCATTACCGTTGCTTTTGTGAACAAGATCCTGAATGAAAAAGCAGTAACCAACGGCGATAATGGGAATGGCGATTCTAAAACTGAAATGGGCGTCAATGCTCAGGATATTGATGATAGCGGATTCAATTGGAGTCCGGAAGCGATTCAACGTCTTGAACTGGTTCCCCAGGGTTTTATGCGGGACAACACGAAAAAACGTGTTCTTGAATATGCCCAAAAGAACAATATTACGGATATCACCTTGACGGTGGCGGAAGAAGGCATCGAAGAGTCCAAAAAAATGATGGAAAATGCCTTGGCCAATGGTTTGACTTTGGATGATTTTTTACCCAAGAAGGAATCCAACGTTTAAATTAATCTAATCATATCTGTAAGCAAACTAATTCTTAAAAGCTCCTGTTTCTATGATTCATTCATAGGCAGGGGCTTTTTTGTGTCTGGTAATTCTTGCCCGATTGAGATTGCGGCCATAGTAGAATGAGAATTCATTTATATAAACGCCTTGTCGCCTATTTGAAACCTTATTGGCAGAGAATTCTTTTGGCCATCGGTTGCTCTGTTATCGTTGGCGCCATCTCTACTTCTCCCGTCCCAATAGTTCAAAAAGCGTTTGACGATGTTTTGGTCAATAAAGATTTTGTCATGGCCAAAGTAATCCCCCTCCTTATTATCGGACTCTATTTAATTAAAGGCGCGTTGACCTATCTGCAAAATCTGATCATTTATCGCACCTCCTGGGTTTTGGTGGTTTCTCTTAGAAGCGCAATGTTTGAACATATTCACAAACTTCCCATGGGCTATTTTGAGGAAAGTACCACCGGGCACCTGATCTCACGAATCAACAATGATGTGCAGGTTATGCAATCTTCGGTTACAAACCTGGTCAAGGAGTTTTTGCAAAACTTTATCATGTTGATCGGACTTATCATCTGGTTGTTTTATTTGAAATGGGATTGGGCCTGGATGGCGATGATTATTTTTCCCCTGGCGGCGTTTCCAATTGGAACCATCGCCAGAAAACTGCGTAAACTGGGGCACCAGGGGCAGGAGATCCTTGCCGATATCCTCTCCACTCTGCAGGAGTCGTTTTCAGGAATTAAAATTATTCGTGCTTTTGGTCTGGAATCTCAACAAAGCGACAAATTTCAAAAGGAAAATGAGCAGTTTCTTAGGGTGAAAAAGAAAGACGTCAAGTACGTCGAAATGGCTTCTCCTTTTATGGAGTCCTTGGGAGCCGTGTGTGGTGGCATGATTCTTTGGTATGGTGGAACCCAGGTATTGACGGGTCAAGTGTCGCAGGGTACTTTCATTGCTTTTATCGTGGCCCTGTTCATGATGTATGCTCCGGTTCGCTTGTTGTTTAAACTATACGCCAAATTCCAGACTTCGCTGGCCTCTGCAGAGCGCGTGTTTTCAGTTCTCGATCAAGAGCGAGAATCCTTGCAGGGTGGAGACATGCCATTTGAAAGCTTTGAAGACAGGATTGAATATAAGGGAGTATCTTTTAAATACCCCACACGCAATGCCCTGGTGTTGGACCATGTCGATCTGGTTGTTCAAAAATCGGAAGTGCTCGCTATTGTGGGAATGAGTGGAGCTGGAAAAACAACCCTGGTGGATTTACTGTTTCGTTTTTTTAAAGTGACCGACGGCCAGATTTTAATCGATGGAGTGGATATCAATGATTTCGAAATCCATTCCCTGCGCCAGCATATTGCCCTGGTGACTCAGGAAACCTTTTTGTTTAACGACACGATTTGGAATAATATCCATTTTGGAAACCCGGAAGCTGATGAAGAAGAAGTTCATTCCGCGGCCCGGGCCGCGCATGTGGAGTCTTTCGTTTCCACTCTGGACGACGGGTATCAAACCCTGATTGGAGAACGAGGAGTCAAACTTTCTGGCGGACAACGCCAGCGTATTGCCATTGCCAGGGCCTTGTTGAGGAACGCTCCCATTCTGGTACTGGACGAAGCCACATCTTCTCTCGACTCAGAATCGGAAAAACTGGTGCAGGATGCCTTGTATCATTTAATGGAACACCGGACGACGTTTGTGATTGCCCACCGCCTGTCAACTATCAAGCACGCCGACCGGATTATCGTATTGGATCAGGGGCAAATTGTGGAATCGGGCAACCATGAGGAGTTGTTACAGAGAAGCGGTATCTATCAAAAATATTATGAAATGCAACTGATCGATATTAAAAGCCGTGAATAGATTTTAAGGAATGTTTGAATGAGATTTGAAAATGTCTGTATAGAGGCTATTGGGTATCACCTGCCAGAAAATGTAGTGACGTCCCTGGAACTGGAGACTCGCTTAAAACCCTTGTATGACAGGCTCAAAATGCCCATTGGACGATTGGAGTTGATGAGCGGTATAAAAGAGCGTCGGTTTTGGGAAAAAGGCACCTTTCCCAGCGAAGTGAGTTCGATTGCCGGAGAAGATACCATCAAGCGTGCTGACTTTGACAGGCAACGCATTGGGTGTCTCATCAACGCCTCTGTATGCCGCGACTTTTTGGAGCCTGCTACGGCATCGGTGATTCATGACAACCTGAAGCTTCCCGGTCAGGCGGTCGTCATGGATATATCAAACGCCTGCCTGGGTGTGCTTAATGGAATGGTGACTGTAGCCAACATGATCGAGTTGGGTCAAATTGAAGCAGGCTTGGTTGTTGCCGGAGAAAACGGCGGTCCGCTGGTGGATCACACCATTGAAACCATGCTTGCATCCACCGAACTGAACAGGTCGCGTGCAAAACTGGCATTTGCCTCCCTCACCATTGGTTCCGCGGCGGTGGGAGTTTTGCTGACTCATAAAAACGTTTCCAAAACCGGGCATAAGCTGGTAGGGGGCGTGGTTCGGGCCAAAACCCGGTTCAACCATTTATGCCGAGGTAGTCAGGACAGTGGTATGCATTCCAGCACCGCACCTCTAATGGAAACCGATTCCGAAACCCTGATGAAAGAGGGTTGTGCATTTGCCGGAGAAACCTGGGTTGATGCTAGAAAGGTTTTAGGCTGGAACAATGACGATATTGATAGAGTATTCTGCCATCAGGTAGGTGGCATGCATCGAAAGTTGATGTACCAGACCCTAGGCCTGGACATTCAAAAAGATTTTTCCACGCTGGAGTTTTTGGGAAACACAGGTGCCGCCTCATTGCCGGTGACAATGGGGCTGGGAGTCGAGCAGGGGGCGATTCGGAAGGGCCAGAAGGCGGCGATGCTCGGTATCGGAAGCGGACTGGTTTGCTTGATGTTAGGCGTTGAGTGGTGAGCTTTAAAGTTTCTGGGTCGTTAAAAAAGCTGTATCCCTTTGCCTCGAATTACCTGGAAATTGACGGGCACCGTTTGCATTACCTGGATGAAGGAGAGGGCGAACCTCTTTTGATGTTGCATGGCAATCCTACTTGGTCTTTTTATTACCGTCATCTGGTCACGGAGCTTAAAAAAACTCACCGCTGTATCGTTCCCGACCACATGGGCTGTGGTCTTTCAGACAAGCCGCAAGATTACCCTTACACATTAAAAACTCATATAGCAAACATTGAACGCCTGTGCGGGCATTTGCAGTTAAAAGATCTAACCCTTGTTTTGCATGATTGGGGTGGTGCTATCGGAATGGGCTATGCGGTAAGGCACCCGGAAAATGTGAAGCGTTTGGTGATTTTTAATACAGCAGCATTTTTGTCCAACCGGATTCCCGCAAGTATCAACCTCTGCCGAACCCCGATATTGGGAAGTATACTAATCCGTTGCTTCAATGCTTTTGCATTGGGAGGAGTGTTGAGAGCCTGCAAGAAAAAGGAACGCATGACCCCGGAGGTGAGGGCAGGCTATCTGGCGCCATATAATTCCTTCGCTAACCGGATCGCCAATTTACGGTTCGTTCAGGACATTCCTTTGGAACCCCATGTTAAAAGCCATGAAGTGGTCAAGGATATCGAATCCCGGCTCCACCTGTTTTCCAATCACCCTATCCTGATAATCTGGGGAATGAAGGATTTTTGTTTCAACCGGCATTTTTTAAAACGGTGGCGTGAAGTTTTCCCTAACGCCGATTGTCTGGAACTTCCCGATGCCGGACATTATGTGGTGGAAGACTGTTATGAAAAAATCCTTATCGAGATTAAAAACTTTTTCAACAATAGATAGGGGTTACGCCGGGTTATCATCAAACTTTACAGAACAGTCAGGTCACCAAATCACGAAGAGTGAGCATTCCAACTATTTTCCCATGTTCCGAAACCGCAAGGTGTTTGATTTTGTTGCGTTGCATGAAATCATGAGCCTGGCTTCGGGATACATAATGATCCTGGGAAAGAACCGGAGAAGTCATGACCTCTGCAACTTTTGTGGTTTCACTCCCCAGACCCTTTGCCAGCACCCGGAATACGAGGTCGGTTTTGGTAATTATCCCGACAATTTCTTCCTTATTTTTAATAAACAACGCGCTTACTTTTTTCTTTTGCATTTCCAGGGCAGTTTCCCGAATATTAGCTTCGGAGGAAATCCAATACACTGGTGAATTCATGAAACTTTGGATGATATCCATTTGATATTTCCTGATTTCTAAAGGTTGACCATTTATGGAAAATATACCTTGTTTCAAAAATTTTAGCAATCATCGGTTCCGGGGAAACCGGCCATAATTTCTTAAAAACCATAAAGTTATGTAAAGTTTTTCGGAAATTTAAGCAAAAGCAAATTAAAGCTAGGGTTGCTTAATCATTTGAGATAAAATCAAATAATGAAATAAATTGTGTTGTTTTTGTAATTTTCGGGTTTGTTTTTTATGCTGGCTCACTTTATTGACTCCAAATCATTCCAATGCGGCTATTTCCAGGACCGGCAATCCTTATTCGAGGAATACCTGCTGGAAGATATTTCGGAAATGGAATTTGAGTATTTGTTATCGCATGGCATGCGCCATTTTGGGGATTATTATTTTCGGCCGCGTTGCAAAGTATGCTTCGATTGTATTCCTATTCGAGTACGAACCCAGGAGTTTCAAATGAACCGAAGCCAGAAAAGGGCTTTGAAAGCTTGCCGAAATATAAAAATGAAGGTGGGCCTTCCGCGTTATTCAGAAGATAAATTCGCTTTGTACCTGAAACATAAAAAAAGGTTCAAACCCCTGCAGGACGATGTGGAGGACGAACAAAATTTTCGATTATCATTTTATGTACAAACATCGTTTGGGATCGAGTTTGAATATTATATTGGAAACGAATTGGTTGGAGTGGCGCTAGGGGATATTACCAGTAAATCTTTTTCCGCGATTTACACTTTTTATGATTCACCCGACCCCAAAATGAGCCTGGGCACCTATAGTATTTTGAATCAGATTGATTATGCTACGAAACGCGGCATCAATTTTTTTTACCTGGGTTACTTTATTGCAGAAAATCAGTCCTTACGTTACAAGTCCAATTTCAGGCCTAATGAAGTTTATATTGAAAACGAATGGCGTCCTTTTTACAACGCCAAGGGGGAGTGCCTCGTTTCTGCGGATAAATTGAATTGGAAAAACTCGGATTTTCTCGTAAAGGCGACCCACCCGCAAAGTTTTTCTCAACCTACCATACACCCTCTTTAAATCACTTCGAACAATACCAGGTATAGCCAGATCACCACAATCACATTGATGATCACTCCAATGTGGAAGACGATATTGAAAAATTTGCTGTAGGTGAATTTGTATTCTTCCATGTATAAAATTCCTTTTGATATTAAACTCAATCCATAACCAAAGTTTTAAGCCTTTTGGCTAAATCAGATCCGCGAATTTGCTTTCGTACCGGCCGGTCAATGAGGTTGAGACTCATGTACAGGCGCTCCAGGTTAGAAAATATGGGAGAATCAGCAATGGCTTTGCCGCCCTCGTCACGAATTTCGTTCCTCCAGATGCTGAGCACTTTCAATCCTTTCATCGCCGGAGAATTGGCCAGAGCTATAGCTCCATCGTTACCGATTTCATTGGAGCATAAATACAGTTTTTGCAAGTTTGGCAACGTGGTTGTCCCGGCCAGTGCCAGAGCTCCCGGATTCCCAAGTTCCGCGCTGTCCAAATGGAGCGCAGTCAGTTTTGGAAGCGACCGGGATTTGGCAATCGCTTGCGCTCCTTCTGCTCCAATGGGATTGGAGTCCAGGCACAATACTTCCAGGTTTAGAAAATTATCTGAGTTGGAGATGGTGGTTGCACCCTTTGGTCCAATATGGTTTGATTCAAACATGATATAAGTCAAACTGCGGGCAAATTCGGAGTGCGCCAGGGCTTCGATTCCGGCATCGCTGATCCGGTTATGACTTAGAAAAAGTGAGTGGATGTTACTGGATACATTTTTGCATAATATTTCCATGGCACTGTCCCCCAAATCGTTGTGGGACAGGTGCAACTTGTTGACTTCATAAAACCCGTCAAGTTCGCTAAGGGTTTTTAATTCGTCCTCGCCGATTGAACAGTCGTCAAGGTCGAGGGATTTTTCTCGTGAATCCAGGGCGTCCTGGATTTTTTGTTCCCAGGCGGAAACTTCTACATCTTTCAAGCTGATTAACTCCATAAGTGTTTGATTATGGCAATAGTTTAAATGAACATTTACCTAAATTAAAGGGTTCTGTTGAAAAAATTGATGTCATCATTCAAAAAAGGTGAAGGTGCTAATCCCCGAAAAAGATTTTTTACCTAATGGACCAAGGGTATTTTATTATATGTGATGGAGTTAAATTTATTCAAACCGACTGGCCTGTAGAACGGAGTTCTGGATTATGATCATTGGTGTTCCTAAGGAAATTAAAACAGATGAATATCGGGTAGCGTTGACCCCAGCAGGGGTCCATCATTTGGTTGAGGCGGGCCATACGGTGCTTATAGAGGATAACGCAGGTGTGGGAAGCGGACTTGAAAATGACCAGTTCGAGGCGGAAGGGGCTAGAATTGTCGAGCGCAACGAGGTCTTTGACCAATCCGAATTGATAATCAAGGTTAAGGAGCCTTTGCCAGAAGAATTTCAGTTATTCCGGGAAGGGCAGATTCTGTATACTTATTTGCATTTGGCGCCAGCCCCTGAATTGGCCCAGGCTTTGCTGGACCGGAAAATTATCGGCATCGCTTATGAAACCGTTCAGTTGGAGGACCGTTCGCTCCCCTTATTGATTCCCATGAGCGAAGTGGCCGGCCGCATGGCGGTTCATGAAGGGGCTAAATATCTTGAACGGGAATCGGGTGGAAGGGGTATTTTATTAGGCGGAGTTCCTGGTGTCGACCCTGCAAATGTTGTTATCGTCGGAGGCGGTATAGTCGGTTCGAATGCCGCAAAAATGGCTATTGGCGCTGGGG
Source organism: Nitrospina sp. (assembly GCA_024648695.1). GTDB lineage: Bacteria > Nitrospinota > Nitrospinia > Nitrospinales > JACRGP01 > JACAVV01. The sequence goes on along the minus strand of JACAVV010000011.1, from coordinate 90,532 downwards.
CTCAGGTGACTTTGCTCGATATCAATCTCAATCGGCTTCGCTATCTCGATGATATTTTTGGTGGGCGTTTAAGAACCTTGATGTCGAATCGAATTAATATTAACCAATCGATACAATCTGCCGACCTTGTGATCGGTGGAGTGCTTCTGCCTGGCGCAAAAGCTCCTAAACTGGTGACCCGCGAAATGGTTTCCATGATGAAGAAAGGTTCTGTGCTAGTGGATGTGGGAATCGATCAGGGAGGTATGATGGAAACGTCGCATCCTACAACGCATAGCAATCCCATTTTCCAGGTGGATGAGGTGATCCACTATTGCGTGGCCAATATGCCAGGCGCTGTTTCCCGAACATCCACATTTGCGCTAACCAACGCCACCTTTCCCTATGCTTTGGAACTGGCCAATAAGGGCTTTAATAAATTAGTACAGGAAAATATTCCGTTTCGATGGGGAGTGAATTTATATAAAGGGTCGGTCACCCATCCCGCAGTAGCGGATGCTCTCGATAAGGAATATGTTCCTTTGGAAAAAGTGTTGAATTAAATCGGACCTTGTGGTTTCTACTGTTTTTCAGCACGTACTTTTAAATTAGAAAATTTATTAAAATATGCATCATTCCAATTTTGTTCATTTGCACCTTCATACGTTTTATAGCCTGCTGGATTCGTCCATACGGCATGAGGCCCTGTTCCGCAAAGCCGAAGAGTTTAAAATGCCCGCTATCACAATGACCGACCATGGAAACCTGTTTGGTGCTGTCGAATTTTACAATGGTGCAAAGAAACACGGATTGAAACCCATCATCGGATGTGAAGTATATGTGGCACCGGAAAGCCGACTCGACAAAAAAGAAAAACATGGTCTACGCGATGCTTCGTTCCACCTGATATTACTTTGCAAGAACGAAACGGGTTATAAAAATCTCCTCAAAATTGTTTCCGAGGGTTATCTGAATGGATTTTATTACAAGCCACGAATTGACAAGGAATACCTTTCGCAACATTCCGAAGGCTTAATCGCACTCAGTTCCTGCATGCGTGGCGAAGTTGCCTGGAACATCAACCGCGAAAACCTGCCGCGGGCCAGGAAAATGGCAGGGCAATACAGTGAGATCATGGGGAAGGACAACTTTTTCCTGGAACTGCAATATCATAATAAAGATGAGCAGGAAAAGGTCAATAAGGATATGGTTCGATTGGGTGACGAGTTATCTATTCCGGTAGTTGCCACCAATAATTGCCATTACCTCAATCCTGAAGATGCCCGGGCTCATGAAATTCTGCTCTGTTTGCAGACTGGAAAAACCATCAGCGATCCTTATCGCATGCAGTATCCCGGAGGACAATACTATTTTAAGTCGCCTGAAGAGATGTCCGCCCTGTTTGGCCACATCCCGGGTGCCATAGAGAACACCATTGAGATTGCCCAAAGGTGCAATCTGGATATCGAATTTGGAAAGTACAATTTACCCGAATACCCTGTCCCGGAAGAGGATACTCTGGATTCCTTTCTGGAAAAAAAATCCAGGGAAGGTTTGCAGGAGCGTCTGGAGTTCTACAGCGAAAGAAATATTGAAGTTCCCGGGGCTGTCTATGAAGAACGTCTGAATGAAGAATTGCAAATCATAAAGAGCATGGGGTTTCCCGGTTATTTTTTGATTGTCTGGGATTTTATTCGCTACGCGCGCGAACACCATATTCCTGTTGGCCCGGGCCGGGGGTCGGCCGCTGGAAGCCTGGTAGCCTATGCTCTAAAAATTACCGATTTGGACCCCATCACCTACGACCTCCTCTTCGAGCGGTTTTTAAACCCGGAACGCGTGAGCATGCCGGATATCGATATCGACTTTTGTATTGAAGGGCGGGACGAAGTCATTCGCTATGTTACCGAAAAGTATGGCGGCAATGAAAATGTCACTCAGATTATCACCTTTGGAAGCATGAACGCGAAGGGCGTTATTCGGGATGTGGGCCGGGTCCTCGATATGACCTACGGGGAAGTGGACAAAATCGCGAAACTGGTTCCCAATCGACTCAACATCACCTTGCAAGATGCGTTCAAGGAAGAGAAAAAATTCAAAGAGATGCGCAAGGCGAATGAACAGGTCGAAGAATTGTTAACCATCGCTTCAAACCTGGAAGGTCTGCCGCGCCATTGTTCAACCCACGCCGCCGGTGTTGTGATCTCGCCCAAACCGCTGTGGGAATTTCTGCCTTTGTATAAAGGTGGCAATGACGAAGTCGTGACCCAGTTCACCATGAACCATATCGAAAAGCTTGGGTTGTTGAAAATGGATTTCCTGGGTCTGCGTACCCTCACGGTGATTCATAACACACTCAAGCTCATCAAGGATTCGGTGGGTGAGGACCTCGATATCGACGCCATTCCTATGGATGACCCGAAGACCTTTGAACTCTTAAGCTCAGCCAAAACGCAAGGGATTTTTCAGTTGGAAAGCTCTGGCATGCGGGATCTCCTGAAAAAAATGAAGCCCGACCATTTTGAGGATATCATCGCTTTGCTTGCACTGTTCCGGCCTGGTCCGTTGGAAAGCGGTATGGTGGATGATTATGTGAAATGCAAACACGGTACAAAAAAAGTTCAGTACGACCTTCCCGAACTGGAAGATATTTTAAAGGAAACTTATGGGGTTATCCTCTATCAGGAACAGGTGATGAAGATCGCCAGTGTTCTGGCTGGGTTCACTCTGGGGGACGCTGACCTCCTTCGTCGGGCAATGGGAAAGAAGAAGCAGGAGGAGATGGACCAGCAAAAGGAAAAGTTTCTATCGGGAACTGAAAAGAACAAATTTCCAAAAACCAAATCGGAGAAAATTTTCGATTTGATGGCCAAGTTTGCGGGCTACGGATTCAACAAATCGCACAGTGCGGCCTACGCCCTGGTTTCTTATCAGACCGCCTATTTGAAAAGCTATTATCCTTTGCAGTTTTTTGGTGCCCTGATCACCAGCGAAATGGACAGCACCGACAAGGTTCTGAAATCCATCAACGATTGCCGGAGCATGGGGATCAAGATCATGCCACCGGATGTGAACAAAAGTCGAAAAGACTTTACTATTGCAGACGATCAACTGGTATTTGGCCTGGGCGCGATCAAGAATGTGGGGTCGGCGGCGATTGATGGTATTTTGGAGGTGCGCAAGGAATTGGGCAGATTTTCCTCACTGAAAGAGTTTTGCGAACATGTGGACTTGCGGCAAGTTAACAAACGCGTGATTGAAAGCCTGATCAAAAGCGGTGCGTTTGACTCCTTCGGAGAAAAACGATCGGTGATGATGGAAAACCTGACGGCCACTATGGAAATGGGACAATCCCTGCAACGGGATCGGCAATTGGGCCAGTCCAGCATGTTCGACATGTTTGAAGAGGATACCGGGGCAGAAGATAAGGAGATAAGTGCCAGCGATGCGGAGGAGTGGTCGGACCAGGAACGCTTGAAATACGAAAAAGAGACGCTCGGGTTCTATGTATCGGGTCATCCCCTTGTAAGATTCGAAAAAGATCTGGCCTGGTTTTCAGATACCAATTCCAGCCTGATTTCTGAAGAACCTAACGGCAAGTCTGTGAGTCTGGGGGGGGTTCCTTCCAAGCTTGCGGAAAAGACGACAAAGAAGGGTGATAAAATGGGTCTTCTGACTCTGGAAGATCTTCAAGGGACTGTTGAAGTTACTCTTTGGCCCGAATTGTATGCAACTATTCAGGAACTGGTTCAGGCCGATGAGCCTTTGTTGGTCAAAGGGACTATCGATTCCGATGGCAACCTGCCCAAATTGATTGCGAAGGAGGTTTTTCCCTTAAGCGAGGCCAGATATAATTGGAAGGGGAAAGTCAATATCCAGTTACGCACACCCGGTTTGGAGCGAGAAACCCTTATGGAAGTTAAAAAAATTCTGGATCCCTTTCCGGGAAATAATGAATTGCTATTGCACTTCATTTTCCCGGATCATACTCCCAACCGGACAGTAAGAACGGATATGAAAATCCAGCCCTCTGAAGAGGCAATCCATAAAATCGAAACCCTGCTTGGTGAAGGTTCAGTAAACTTAGGATGATTGGTTGCGTTGAAAACCTGAATGGATTTGCTCAAGGAGCAACTCGGCTATTTTCCCCAGATCAAAAGGCCAGGCGTAACGAAATTCAACCTTTGGATAGGAACTCTTTAGATGGTCCAACGCTTCTGGGATTTCAATCTCGGAATGTGATCCACCCGGGGTCATCATGGTGGGAACGACCGTGATATGATTCACTCCTGAATCGATCAACCCTTTGGCGGCCGTCTCCAGCGTGGGAGCGCAGAATTCGTTGTAAGCGATTGCTAACGTTACATTTTGTAAACGTTCCCTTAAGTGGTCCGCCAGGGAAAGGAATCCGGCCTGATATGGATCGGATTCCGGAGAGCGGGGCCAGTTTCTTAGTTTTTGATCCAGCTTCAATTCTTCCTCAGTAGCAGGTTTTCCCGCTTTACGACGTTCTCCTTCCAGCCGTTTTAGTTTTGAGAGCAATTGAGGAGGGAAATCGGTAGGCACGCCGCCATGACCCACAAGGATCACACCGTTTTTAATTTCTGGCATGGTATTCCTGACAATGGAAAGTTGAATATAGGGGCAACCTATTTTAGGCGTTTTTTATCAAGCTTTCCAGTCCTTTGAAATAATCCGGAAAAATCAATTCCACACCAAGTTCAGACTTTAATTTGTTGTTCGAGACACGTTTTCGGTCCAGATAAAAACTTTTTCCTAAAGGACCCAGGTTGGAGTCTTCGAGAGCAACGAGGGGTGGGGGCTCCATTTTAAGTAACTGGCAAGCGTATTCAACCGCTTCTCTTTGGGATACGGGTGTGTCGTCACACAGATTGTAAACCGAGCCTGGATTGGGTTGCCCTATGGATGTCGTCAAGACCTGCACAATGTCGTCGACATGAATGTGTGAAAACAATTGTCCGGGGGAATCGATTCTCTGCATGGTTCCCTTAAGGAGTCTAGCTAACATGCCTCTCCCCGGACCGTAAATCCCTACTAATCGAAATAAGTGAACGGGCAGACCGGACTCATGAAACAATTCAAGCCATTGCTTTTCAACCTGTGCTCGAACAAAACTTCTTTCAGAGTTGGGTTGAGGAGGAGTCTCCTCATCGACCCATTCGCCATCATGGTTTCCATAGACTCCAGTGGTAGAAAGGTAGCCCAGCCATTGAAGATTGGAAGACCTGGCGATATCTTCTTTAAAAATTTCCAACACCCAGTCTTGTTTCCCCTGCGGCGGAATCGAAATCAGTATGCAAGAAGACTCTCTAACTGCTTGATGGATGTTATCTACAGGCTCATCAGGAATTAACATGCATCGAATGCCCTGATTTTTTAACGATTTATATTTTTCAGGATTGCGGGTGGTTCCCGAAATTTCCCAGCCCAAATACTTCAAACGATTCGCAAGGTTGAGCGCGGTATAACCCAATCCGAAGCAAAACAGCTTGGAAGGTGAAACGGCTTCAATTGAATTTCGGTTTTGTTTTGACACAGTAAGAAGTGCTCTTTAAAATCTGGTTGTCGAAAGGAAAATTACTTTATCGAATTTCGTGGCTTGTGAGATAATAAATTTCTTTCAGGAAGGACCGCCATTTAGGTTTTCCTCCAATTCATTTCACCAGCTTTTGAATCCAAATAATACCTGATGAGTTTAGCCTTAGCGGAGATAAAAAACTACAAAGATGTGTTGTCCAATGGCCTTTCCGTCGTTACCATCGAGATGCCTCATATCCATACGGTTGAGGTGGCCATGTTTATTCGGGCTGGATTGCGTTTTGAAAACGCCTCCAATAATGGGGTGTCCCATTTTTTAGAGCACATGATTTTTCGGGGCAATAGTAAGTTTCCCGATTCTATATCCCTTAATAAAGAGTTCGAAAAAATCGGTCGTGATATGCGGGCCTACACCACAAATGAATATACCTTTTATGGTTTCAGTCCCCAAAGCTCCCGGCTGGACCGGGGTATAGAAATTTTTTCCAACTTTTTCACTCAACCGACTTTCCCTTCCATTGAAATCGAGAGAGGGATCATTCTCGAAGAGTATCTGGAAGAAATTAACGAAGATGGCAACATTACGGATATCGATAATCTGGCTTGCCGTCTTTTGTACAAGGATAACCCTCTTGCCATGTCGATCATTGGAACGGACAAGACTATTCGGGCTATTGATGTTCCATTACTTAAAAATTATTTTGAAGAGTATTACAATCCCGGCAACATGGTCCTTGCCGTTGCTGGCGCGGTTACTCATGAGACCCTGGTCGAATCGGCGGAAAAATACTTTTCGAGGCTTCCTGAACGTGGAAAGAGAATTGCCAGAAATCATTTTTTGGGCTCTGTGGAGGAACGCCAGGTTCAACCAGGCGTGTTGTTTCAGTATGATAAAGACAGTCAGGTGCAGATCCAGATATGTTTTCGAGGGCTGTCGTACAATCATGAAGATTATTACAAGATTATTTTGCTGAGCAGTTTGTTCGATGATGGGGTTTCATCCCGTTTGCAAAAGGCGGTTCGGGAAGATGAAGGCTTGGCTTATTCTATTGAATGCAGTGCGACCAGTTTGTCTGATACGGGTACCTTCGATTTTGACATCTCTGTGAGTCCACAAAAGGTTAAGACCGCTGTTGAAATTATTTTCAGGGAAATCAAAAAATTTCTTCGGGAAGGACCGAGTCATGAGGAAGTGGAACATTTCAGGAATCGCTATTTTTTCGATCTGGATTTTGAACTGGATGATCCCTATAAACAAATTCTACGCTATGGATTTGCAGACTTGTATTCGTACCAGGTTTCTGTGGAAGAGGAGCGAGCTTTGGTTCAATCCATAAGCGCTGAGGACTTGTGGGAATTGGGCCGCAGGTTGTTTGTTCCTGAACGTTTGAATCTGGTGCTGGTCGGGCCCCATACCCCTGAAATGTGTAATGAAGTGCGGCGTCTAGCCGCTGAATTTTAAATGAATATATAAAAAGGAAAATTATGCCAAGAAGGGTTTTGTGTTTGTTGCTGTCCGGGATTCTGATATTTCTTGCTGGGTGCGACGAGTCCCAAATTGCGAATTGTCTGGAAGAAGAAACTTGTTCCTATGAAATCAAGGTAAAGAAAGTTAAGGGGGAGATTCCATTGTCACCTCGTGATCCATTTTGGCAAAATGAGGGAAAAGGAAACCCGGTCATAATTGAATTGGGACCGCAATTGATCACTAATCCGCAATGGCCCGATCCTTTTGTCAAACAAATTCAAATCCGGGCTGTGGGCAACGATTCCGATATTGCTTTCCTGTTGAGCTGGAAGGATAACAGTAAAAACGAGGATTTTTCATTTGGTGTTGATTATACCGATCAGGTGGCTTTGATGTTTCCTTTAAATATAAAGGGAGAGTTTCCCCCTATCACTATGGGAAGCGATGGAGAGGTGGTCAACATTTGGCAATGGAAGGCGGCCTGGCAAAAGGCATTGGAAAAAGAAAAGGTGTCGGGAACATCGGTGCAGGAGCACAGTGTTGCAGGCAGTCCTTTTCAGAAAAGGACAACTCCCGTAGACGATTTAAATGCCGAAGGTTTCAGCACTCTTACGCGCCAGGACGAACAGGATGTGAATGGATTGGGTTTCTGGGCAAACGATCAGTGGCAGGTTGTGTTTAAACGAAGCTGGAAGAATAAAGACAACGCCGATGTGCAGTTCGGCGCCTACCAGCCCATGGCGATTGCCGCCTGGAACGGCGGCAACCGGGAAACCAATGGGCAAAAAGGAATTTCTCCCTGGATTTTGCTGAAAAGGCCGTGATTCGATTTAATCCGTGACGGCCCCTTTGGAAGCGGAGGACACCAGCTTCGCATACTTTGCCAGGACCCCACGCTGGTATTTTATAGCTGGGGCTTTCCATTGGTCTTTTCTGCGGGCCAGTTCTTCATCACTCAGTTTAACTTCGAGCACTCGTTTTTCAATATCAATGCTGATGGTATCACCTTCATGGATGAGGGCAATGGCACCCCCTACCTGAGCCTCTGGCGCGACGTGGCCGATAACAAGACCAAAGGTGCCGCCTGAGAACCGACCGTCTGTGATCAGGCCTACTTTATCTCCCAGGCCTTTACCAACAATTGCAGATGTGGGAGCCAGCATTTCTCTCATTCCGGGTCCTCCCTTGGGACCTTCATACCGGATCACAATGACGTCACCTGCCTGAATTTTGTCCTCCATGATAGCGTCCAGACATTCTTCTTCAGATTCAAAAATTCTTGCAGGACCCTCCAAACTTTTTACAGCAACACCTGAAACTTTTGCTACACAGCCTTCGGGTGACAGGTTGCCTTTCAAAATAACCAAGTGTCCTTCAGGGGACTTGGGCCGATCCAGGGGCAGAATGACATCCTGATTGAGATCGGGCTGATCCGGAACATTTTCCAGGTTTTCAGCAATGGTTCTTCCGGTAACCGTCATACAATCGCCGTGGATAAGTCCTGCATTCAGCAAGGATTTCATAACTTGAGGGATGCCTCCAACCCGATGCAGATCGACGGCAACGTATTTTCCGGATGGCTTCAAGTCGCAAAAATGAGGAGTCTTTTTACGAATGGTTTCAAAATCTTCGATGGTCAAATCGATATCCAGGCAATGGGCAATTGCTAATAAATGCAATACCGCATTGGTGGAGCCGCCCACTGCCATTACAACCGCAATAGCATTTTCAAAAGCCTTTCGGGACATGATGTCTCTGGGCAAAATATTATTTTCTAAAAGTGGGAACAGGGCCTCGGCGCTGGCCTGTGTGCTGGTTTCTTTTTCCTTGTCCTCATTGGCCATGGTGGAACTGAACGGCAGGCTCATCCCCAGGGCTTCAAATGCAGACGACATGGTGTTAGCAGTGAACATACCCCCACAGGAACCATAGCCGGGACAAGCATTCTTTTCAATATCTGTGAGTTGATCGTGATCGATCAATCCCGCACTGAATTTACCTACCGCTTCGAAAGAACTCACGACGGTAAGGTCCTCACCTTCAAGATGACCGGGTTTGATGGTGCCTCCATAAACAAAAATTCCGGGAATGTTGAGACGCGCCATAGCCATCATGGCTCCCGGCATGTTTTTATCACATCCACCGATACAAATAACAGCATCGAGGTTTTGTCCGCGGCAAACAGTTTCAATGGAATCGGCAATGACGTCACGGCTCACCAGGGAACATTTCATGCCTTCGGTTCCCATGGAAATTCCGTCGCTGATGGTAATGGTGCCGAACATTTGCGGCATGCCACCGGTCCCTTTAATAGATGCCGCGGCGATGTCGGCCAGCCGGCCCAAACCTGCATTGCAGGGAGTGATATTGCTTTGCCCGTTGGCGATTCCAATAATCGGTTTGTCAAAATCCCCGTCGGTAAAGCCCACAGCGCGGAGCATAGCCCGATTGGGCGAACGCTTGTCTCCTTGTGTGACGGTGTGGCTTTTGTGATTCAGTTTTTTCTTGGGGTCTGACATTGCATGCTTCTCCTAAATGTGGGTCGTTGAATAGATTTCTTATTTGGAAGGCTATTTTATACCCAAGGGGCCGTATTTTAAAAATTAAATTAAATGGAATCGGAGGAAACAAGTGTCGGATTAGCGAAATACCCTGAAGAATCCGGGGGATGGACGGCTGCGTAGTGAATTGGGGTTTCGACAGATTGCAACTGGACCTTACTGCCATTAAATTCGATTCGATGAAGGAATGGTATCATGGGCGTTTTGCGGTCACCGGGCCAGGCTTTGAAATGCTTGGGACTGCCTTTTGGGAGGGTCGCATGTAAAAATCCTGGCAAACGAAATACCTTTTGGCTGTAAATAAAATCGAGCTTTAATAAATCTGTTGTAACCGTGTCCCCTCGTAGTGAAAAAGCCGAATGAAAATGCTCGTATTGTCGATCCAAAGACAATGGAGCATTTAAGAGGTCATTAGACTTAAAATAGTCCAGTAAGTGGTTGAATAAGTCCAGGGGTTGCCAAGTGTTCAGAAGATACTGCAGGGTAAAACGGAAGCGTTTTGAATTGTAGAACAGTTCAAAAATTTCATTAAAAAATTTTAAATAAATCACTTCCTGCGCTGAAAGGTCTTTATGGGAAATTAATTCATAGGGAGGGAAGGATTGGTACTGGTACTCATGACTATCAATACAGGATTTAATTGGGGCTCCAGGAAGAAATTTTAAAAACCCCAGTTGCAGTTCGTGAGGATTTAACAGCAAAACTTCTGTAAAGGACGCCAGGATTTGATCCAGGGTTTCTCCCGGCAAACCAAATATCAGGTCCGCGTGAATATGGGCGCGGTTTTGATCGATTAATTTTTTAATGTTGTCGAATAGTTTTGTTTTGTTCTGTTGACGCTCAATGCTTTGTTGAATCGGTTCGTTGGCTGTTTGAATTCCAATTTCGAATTGAAACATTCCAGGTGGACCTTGTTCCACTGTGTCGAAAAACTCCTGCGTCAGAAGGTCGCCGACAATTTCAAAATGAAAGGAAGCCCCTTTAAATTGGATCAACCACTTCATTAATTTTAAGAAACGCTTAGGTTGCAGATTAAAAGTGCGGTCCACAAATTTTATCTTTTTTACTCCATGAGCCAATAAGGATTCAATTTGTTGACGGATTTGATTTTCTTCAAAGTAACGGACCGATTTGTCGAGGGCTGATAAGCAAAAGGAGCATCGGTAGGGGCATCCCCGAGACGTTTCGAGGTATACCATTCGATTGGCTAATTGCGAATAATCTTCTCTATTGTAAGGTGTCTTCAAATCGGGCAAGTCTTCCCCATATGTGGACCAGCGAATGAGTGTTTTCTGGGAAGGTTGTTTGTTTTCAGAAAGAAGGGTCAGATATTCAATCCATTTATTTTCCCCTTCGCCAGCCAATACCGTGTAGTCCGGTGTTGAGTCGCATTCAAAAGAAACCTCGGGTCCGCCTATCACGATTTTAAGATTGGGGTTTTGCTTTTTTAAAAGCTCGATCAATTGAAAGCTTTGAACCCGGTTCCAGATATAAATGCCGATTCCCACCACATCCGGTTTCATTTCGGTGATTTCTGAAGCCATTTTCCAAACGGGTTGTTTTAATGTGTACTCGCGAATCCAGGTATTGGTATATCCCGCTTCCCGGCTTACGTTTCTCAAGTAACGCAAGCTTAAAGATGTGTGGATGTATTTTGCGTTGATCGTTATTAGGCCGATAGATATTTCCATGAATCTTTTACTCTTCCGTCGGAATTAGAGAAATTGTTCTGGAGAGGATTATTGTTCGACTATATCTTCTTTCAAGCCCAACACGAATGTAACCACCTCATCACACTCTTGCTTTGGAACTTGCAATAATTCCATAGTCGCGCCGGCATGCTGTAAAAACAGAGCCCAGTCCTCTTCATTTATTTTCATTCCCTTATGCGTGGTTTTCATATCTCTACCGGTGTAGTACATAGGGCCGCCTGTCACTGAACATAAATAATCAATCAGCAATTGCTTTTCTCTGGCAATACCATCGTCTCCCCGGTTTTGCCAGAAACGGCCTAATTGAGAGTCCGCCTGCAAACGTGGGAGCAGGTCATTTGCAAATGCGGTAAGGCCATCATAACCCCCAAGACGCTCATAAAGTGACTTCTGGTTCATCACTTCCTCCTTTGGTTTTTGAAAAAAATCTCGAACATTTTAAATCCTTTGACAGGATTTACAGAAAAAAGTCGAACGGCCGATTTGAACAATTCTTGAAATCGGGGTTTTGCATAGCGGGCAGGGTTGGTTCTCTCTGCCATATACATTTAACTGAATAATATAGTAGCCTTTTTTACCGTCTGTGTTAAAAAAATCCCTGAGTGTGGTCCCGCCTGCCTGAATACTTTTTTCCAGGGTTTCCCTGAGTGATTGCAACAGGATTTCCCAATCTTTCAGACGCAAATTACCTGCTGGTTTTTTGGGACCAATCCCGGCTTTAAACAAAGATTCGCAAGCGTAAATATTTCCCACCCCGGCGAGCTGACGGCTGTCCATCAAAAATGACTTGATCGATGCTTTTCGGCCCCGTGCGTTTTGTTTCAATGCCCTGGCTGTCGTATCCGGTGCCAGAGGTTCCAGGCCGAGATGGTTGATCAGGGGATGGCCTTCACTTGCAGGAACCCAAAGAATACAACCGAATCGGCGCGGATCAATATAATGAAGGAAAGTGTCCGGTTCAAAATGGAAGATGGCATGGGTGTGGGGTTCGTCTGGGTCCATGGTGTTTTTTTGAATCACCCTGCCACTCATTCCCAAATGCCATAGCATGGAACCCGTTTCAACTTGCAGTAACAAATATTTTGCCCTGCGCACGATGCGTTGTGTTTTTTTATTAATTACCTGGACTTTAATTTGGTCCTGAGGAATCGGAAATCTCAGATCTTTTCGAAAAAAACGGATGCCCAGAATACGTTTATTTTCTACCAGAGGAAGAAGCGCCCTTCGTAAAGTTTCAACTTCCGGTAACTCTGGCATAGGATGGATAGTACCTTCGTGAGAACCTGGCAGGCGGTATTTCTGAAATCAGACTTCGGTATCGATGGTCGGCGGGTTCTCGGAATCGGTGGCGGTATCTGGGGCTTCTTCAGATTCAGGAGGCTTTTTTGCGATCACCACTTTGGCAGGCAAAATGACCCGGTCGTTAAGAAAGTAACCTTTGGCGTATTCTTCAATAATGGTGCCTTCTTCGTGTTCCTCTGAAGGGATATGGTTTAACACTTCATGTTTTGAAGGATCAAATTTTTCACCCATCGCTGGAATGGGCTTCACTTTTTCTTTCTCCAAAAACGAGGTGAACTGTTTGAATATCATTTGGACCCCCTCATTCAAACTTTCCACAGTTGCATTGGAGACGGAAAGAGCACGATCCAGATTATCGTAAATCGGGAGTAGGGCTTTTATGAGTTTTTCATTGGCAAATTGAGCATAATCATTTTTCTCTTTGGTCAAGCGTCTTTTGAAGTTTTCAGTTTCAGCCTGGTATCGAAGAAACGCTTCCTTTTTTTCCAGCAGTTCGTTTTCCGTTTCCTTGAGCTGTTTCTCCAGCATAGCGACTGGGTCGAGTTCTTCCTCTTCCTTTTCACCTTCTACCAATTCTTCGTCAAGCAGGGAAGGGTCGAAGTTTTCAATATCTGAATCAGATTCGTTTTCCATTTCTGTAGAATCATTTTCCTCAGAGTTCAATGCCTCATCCTGGGATGAAGTTTTTTTTACCATGTTCCAACCTTTCTAACCAGAGTGATGTCTTTTTGATAAAAGTGTAGAAACCGTTTTGGCCGTTTGGTTTACGATGGAGATCATCTTTTTGTAGTCCATTCGTTTGGGACCAAAAATAGCCATGGTTCCCTTGCTTTCCTTGTCAATTTGATAGTTTTGGGCAATGAGACTGCAATTGTGCATTTCTTCCTGGCTGTTCTCCTTGCCAATGATGATAGTCATACCGTCCTGTTGCAAACATAAATCAAGCAAGTTGATCATCTTATTCTTTTCTTCCAGAGCCTTGAACAGGGCTTTCATTGTTGCCAGATCCGTTACGAATTCCGGGTGATCAAAAAAATTCAGTGTCCCTTCTACATACAATTCGCCATCAACCTCCTCTTCCTCAGAAAAGGTTTTGGCCCAATACTCCATGGATTTTTTCATCAATTGATCATAGTGTTCTTTTTCATTGTGAATGCGGTGGAGGATTTCCTTTCGAATAGTCTTCAGGGATTTTCCGCTAAATTCCCTGTTCAGGTAATTGGAAACTGAAGCAAGTTCCTCCTGAGTGGTGGACTCATGAATCGGGATGACCTTGTTCTGCGATACACCCATGTCAGAAATAAAAACAGCAAGAGCTTCCCGGGTTCCTACTTTCACAAATTCGATATGTTTGAACAACATATGTGAAAAACGGGGTACCATCACCAGGCCCGTTTGATTGGAGTTTTGAGACAAAGTACTGCAAACCTGGCCCAACACCTCTTCCAACTTATGGTTTTGAAGGTTGTAATTTGGCGGAAACAGGGAAGCCTCTTCAATGCTGGGATCGGTTCCGAGAAGCTGGTCAACAAAATACCGATATCCTTTATCCGTGGGGATTCTCCCTGCCGATGTATGCGGTTGCTGGAGGTAACCCAGATCCTCTAAATCGGACATGACATTCCGGATGGTGGCCGCACTCAAGTTTTCAAAATGTTTTTTGGCAAGGGTTCTTGAACCCACCGGTTCCGCAGTGGCCACAAAGTCATTAATGATTTCCATTAATATGGATTGGCTCCGGCTATTTAACTGGGTATCTTCCTGAAGTGGCATGAGTAATCAAATTTGAATGCTATAAGAATTATCGTTCAGTTGTCAAAATTAGGTGACCTACTGGCATTTTAGGGGATTTTCTTAAAATGTAAATTCAAATTCCCATGGAATTATAAAGTAGCTAGCGGCCTCATTGAATAATTTGGGTTCCGACACCCTCTTTTGTGAAAATTTCCAACAATAATGAATGCTTGATTCTGCCGTCAATAATATGCGTTTTACGCACACCTTCTTTCAAGGCATCCAGGCAACATTGTACCTTGGGTAGCATCCCATCTATTATGGTACCATTGCGGATTAAAGTTTGAACTTTTTTCCGGTTCAGTTCCGGGATCAATTTCCTTTTCTTGTCCTGAACCCCTTCCGTGTTGGTCATAAGAATCAACTTTTCGGCCTTTAAGGCCGCGGCTATTTTGGATGCGACAAAGTCTGCATTAATATTCAGGGTTTCTCCCTCCTCACCACGGCCGGTGGGAGCGATGACAGGAATGAATTCATTTCGGTCCAGAGCTTCCAGGATTTTTGGGTTCACCTCCTGAATATCGCCCACCAATCCCAGATCAATGATTTCGGGACGGTTGGTTTCGGGGCAATTTTTTACTTTGCGGTATTTTTTGGCCTTGATGAGATCGCCGTCTTTCCCGGTAATCCCTACAGCCGATCCCCCATGCCGATTGATCAGCGAAACGATTTGTTTATTGATCTTTCCACCAAGGACCATCTCGACGACATCGATCATCTCTTTACTGGTGACCCGCTGGCCATCGATGAATTCAGATTTTATTCCAAAAGTCTCAAGCGTTTCGCCAATCTGGGGTCCTCCACCATGAACGATGACAGGATTGATACCGATGTATTTCATCAAGACCACGTCCCGCGCAAAATCATCTTGCAGATCCGTGGACACCATCGCATTGCCTCCGTATTTTATGACGATGGTCTTGTCGAAAAAGCTTTTGATGAAGGGGAGGGCTTCCAGAAGAATTTCAGCTTTTTGAATGATTCGTTCCATAATATTTACAGAATATAGCGGCTGAGATCTTCGTTCTGAATAATTTCATCCAACTTTTCTTTCACATAAACCGCATCGATCTTGATGCTTTTTTCCTCAAGCGTTGGAGCGGCGAAAGATATTTCTTCCAGAATTTTTTCTGTGATCGTTTGCAAACGTCGGGCGCCAATGTTTTCCGTTCTCTGGTTCACCGTAGCGGACATGCCGGCGATTTCCTCAATGGCGTCCTCACTAAAATCAAGGTGCACCCCTTCCGTTTCCAGCAAAGCGATGTATTGCTTGATCAAGGCATTGTCCGGTTCTTTTAGAATCCTGATGAAATCTTCCTTGTTCAGCGAATCCAGTTCCACCCGAATAGGAAAACGGCCCTGAAACTCAGGAATCAGATCCGAGGGCTTGGCTGAATGAAAAGCACCGGCTGTGATAAAGAGGATATGGTCGGTTTTTACAATTCCATATTTGGTGTTAACGGAAGAACCCTCGACGATAGGGAGAAGATCCCTTTGTACCCCTTCGCGTGAAACATCGGGACCCTGCATACCTTGTCTACCTGTTATCTTGTCGATTTCATCAATGAAAATGATGCCATTTTGCTGGGTCCGTTCGATAGCTTCCTGAGTCAGCACCTCCTGATCCACCAGTTTCGCCGCTTCTTCCTGGGCCAAAACTTTAAATGCTTCCGGCACTTTCAAATTTTTTCGTTTTTTCTTGGAAGGAAGTAGAGAACCCAGCATTTCCTTTAAATTGTTGTCCATTTCCTCCATGTTGGACCCAGGAATGATTTCAACCAAAGGACCTTGCTTTTCCTGAATATCCAGTTCGACCATTTTATCGTCAAACTTTCCTTCCCTAAGCAGTTTGCGAAACTTATCGCGCGATTGCTCGTATTGGCTGTCTTTATCGTTATTAGAGGAAATATTGAATCCGGATTTGGATGGAGGGGGTGGCAATAATAAATCCAATAATCGCTCCTCAGCATATTCCCGTGCCTTGGCCCTGTGTTTAATTTCCAGTTCTTCCTTCACCATATTCCTGGTGAGTTCCACCAGGTCACGAACCATGGACTCCACATCCCGGCCTACGTATCCCACTTCGGTATATTTTGAGGCCTCGACCTTAATAAAGGGTGACTTCGAAAGCTTTGCCAGTCTGCGTGCTATTTCTGTTTTTCCCACGCCGGTGGGGCCAATCATCATAATATTTTTTGGCGCCACTTCATCGCGCATGGATTCATCCAGTTGTTGCCGTCGCCACCGGTTCCGCAAGGCTATTGCAACAGCGCGTTTGGCTTTGTTTTGGCCAACAATATAACTATTCAACTCCTCCACAATCTTGGCTGGGGTTAAAGCCGCCATAAAATCCTCTAAAGGGGATTTCTTGGGAGGATTTAAAGTTTGTACGATGTCTTCCATTAATTACAGTTCCTCAATGGTGATTTTATCATTGGTATAGATACAGATAGACCCGGCAATTTCCATGGCCTTTTCGACAATGGATCTGGTGTCCAATTCAGAATGGTCCACCAGAGCTTTTGCCGCAGACTGCGCATACATGCCGCCAGATCCGATGGCGATGATGCCATCATCAGGTTCGATCACATCCCCGGTACCGGATATCAAAAATGTATTTTCCTTATCAGCAACGATGAGCATAGCTTCCAGTCTACGAAGCATCTTGTCGGTACGCCAATCCTTGGCCAGTTCCACAGCCGATCGCGCAAGGTTTCCCCCGTGTTTCTCAAGTTTTTCCTCAAATTTGGAGAATAAAGCAAAAGCGTCTGCGGTCGAACCCGCAAAGGCGCCGATGACTTTATTCTGGTACATCAAACGCACCTTGCTGGCGGAGTGTTTGATGACGGTATTGCCAAGGGAAACCTGACCATCGCCGCCGATTGCAATTTTACCTTTGTGCCTCACGGCAAGGATTGTCGTTCCACGTATTTTTTGTTCCATAATTTGTATTCTAATTGGGATAAGTGTGATTGTAAATTGTGCTGTTCGTCAAGGATTGAGAACACCGGGTTCAGGTTTTGGGTTCCGCGTGTGCCCTGGGGTGAGCCAGATCATAAGTTTTTATCAATTTGTCCACGGAAAGATGCGTGTATTTTTGTGTTGTGGACAAGCTGGCGTGGCCCAACATTTCCTGGATGGCTCTTAAATCCGCCCCTGCATCCAACATGTGGGTGGCAAATGAATGGCGCAGGGAATGTGGAGAAATATGCGCCGGAAAACTGTTTCGATTGATATAAGTGGTCACGATTTTTCGAATGCCCCGAACGCTCAATCCCTGGCCCCGCTGATTTAAAAAGAGGTGTTGGGGAGCCGGGTTTAATTTTTTCCGAATGATCAATCCGTCCCGCAAAGGAAGGTAGACCTTGAGAGCTTCAACGGTTTTTTGCCCCAGGGGCAATAGGCGTTCCTTATTGCCTTTGCCGAGCACTTTAACCATTCGATTCACAATGTGAAGTTTATCCATTTGAAGTCCGGCCAGTTCGCTTATACGGATCCCGGTAGCATAAAACATTTCCAGCATCGACAGATCACGTGCACCGGCAAACGTTTTTGGATCGGGTAAATCCAGAAGACGAAACATATCGTCCACCGTCAGAAAGCCTGGCAATTTGTTTTCTTTCCTGGGCGTGGGAATGGATTTGGCATGGTTTACTGTTAAATAGCCTTCCCTGCAAAGGTATTTGAAAAAGGAACTGAGGCATGCCAGTTTACGGCCCATAGTGGCACCCGAACTGGATTTCTGATACAAATAACCCATAAAAGAGCGGATGGCCAATCGATCAATTTGTTCAATATCGACTTCGCCGTTATTGCATGCATGATCTGTTTCTTTCAGAAATGCTTCAAATTGATTGAGGTCATTCAGGTAATTGATTAAAGTATGCTTTGACGCATTCTTTTCAGCAATCAAATACTGTTCGTATTTTTGGATAAAAGATTTCAAATGAAATTCTCCGTAATCTTTTAATCTAACCTACAGAAAAATTTTAGTCAAGCTGGTAACCAAGTTAATATAAGGCTTTTTAGGGTAGGGATTGAGGCCGGAAAATTTATTTTGCGACAAATAGTAATTCTTCAGGATTAGAAAAGGAAATTTTATGTCTCAGGAAAAGTTTAGGGAAGATGAATTTGATGATTATGTAAGGAAAGTTAAAGAACAATTTCAGGTCATTTCAGAGTTAAAAGAAAAGCTGGAAATTTTGACCGAACATGTGGAGTCGAGAAAAGAAGCTTTGGAGGAGGAGATTGAAGAAAGCCTGCATGAGTCCATTCAAAACGCGCGCGATTCCCTGGAACGGATCCAGGAAAACCTGGATCCCAAGGTTCAGAAAATCGTCAATGAAAAACTGGAGCAAATTGACAAGAGGATGGCAAAGTTAAAAGACCAATTACCCTCCATGGTTCGGCAGGAGCTGGAAAGCGAGTCGGAGTCTTTGGCGGACAGGATGGTCAAGGAACTTGAGACTGAGATTAAGGGAAAGACCGAGGAAATTCGGGAAATCCTGGAAACTGGTTTAAAGAATGATATTGGTAAAGAAGTAGAAGCCTCTTTAATTGAGTTTAAGAAAAACACCGAAAACGAATTGAGCCGGTTGGGGAAAATGGCTATTTTGGCCCTAATGGTTTCGCTTTTGGTTGGGTTGGCTTTAGGTGTGGGTTGGATGGTGCTTTAGAGAGACAAGTGGGATTAAGTCACCAGCCAGAATAAAAAGAAAAGAAGGATACAGGAAAGAACCACCTGAAGTGCGAAATTGAACCCGGGTCCGGTAAAGAGGATCATTACCGTACACGCACATAAAATTGTGAAAGCCAGGATTTTTCTGACGGTAGGACTTAATTGGTCTTTCATAAGCAGAAACCTTTTTCCAGGGGAGAGGAGGCTTCTGTAAACGAGATGCCATGCAGATTTATATGAGCATTCAGGATGTGGTACCGAAAATCTTTTTAAAATCTTCAACAATTAAAATATCGTCCACTTCCGCCAAAACATCTTCCTTGGACAGGTCGGCATTTTTCTGAGATTCATCCCAATCATAAAGTCCCGACTTTTCCTTAATTCCCAGACGCGGATAAGAATTCAGATATTCGGCGATATCGTGAGATTCGAATGCATTTTGAATCTCAGAAACAAATTGATCCTTGGTTTTTCTTAAGCTTTTAATTTCATCCAGTTGTTTTTGATAATTATCATTGACCGTCATGGCAAAATTGAGTTTGTAGGCATTGGAATCCTGCTTCACACTTTGCAAGGCTTCCTGAGGATCAAAGTCATAAACAAATTTCAGTTTGCTTTGCAAAACCTGTAGTTTCCGGTAAACCTGGCAAAACTTCGTACCAATGAGGAAAGATAAACCTTCGTCGACACCATCCTGTTCAGTGATGTCCAAAGCTTCTTCACACAAGTCCTTGATTTGTTCTGGATGAAGGGGGTCCATAACTCTCTCTTGTAGGTAAATGGATTTTGGAACGTGTTGATTGATTTATAATAACTTATTTTATTATTTATTTTATTGAAGTAAATAGCTAATTTTCCTCTGTAATTTGAATAGAAAGCTAATTATTTGAATTTTAATAAGTTATGACTCTTAAAATTTATGTTGAGGTTATTTGAATCTATCAGGGAAATAAATTTTTGCAATCCAGAACGCGATTTTTCGTGTGAAACGATGAAAAATATTCTCTTTGCCAGGTATTGGATCAACGTAAATAAAACGCATTCCAGTTTCGACTGCACCTCCATCAGTTATAAAGCTGTCACCCACCATACACACAGTTTGCGGATCGTTTATTTCGAGAAAATGTTTGGCGGCTGTTATAAATGCCGATTTATCCGGTTTCGCTGCCACATCTTTCACTACCGGAATCCCTTCAAATTGCTGAAACCTGGATTCAATGGAATTCGTGAATATGGCGATACGAAGACCGGAAGCTTTTAAAAGTTTTACATGATCGACACTGGATTGAGGAAAGCGTTCGGTTTTGTGAGTTCCCAGGGTACCATCCGCATCGAGTAGCAGTCCCTTGACCCCGTCTTTAAACAAAGACTCAGGATTAATGTCCTCAAACTTTTTGACAGCTAAATAAGGTTTCGATTTCGATGGAAAAAATGGAAGGGTCAGAAACCTGGATACCTTGGAAAAAGTCAGACCCTCTCTTGTAGGAGGTGATTGCGATGCCATATTAACGTTGATCTCCAACTGTGGGATTCCTTAACAAAAAGCTGATGAATTCGCCAAATCCAATCACAAAAAAAGTTGCACCCAACAACTCTGCGCCTTCTTCCAGTCCAACGAACAAGGTGTAATGCGCACCACTGCTTTTTCCCAGGGCTTCCAATATTATTACGGAGACCCAAAAGCAGAGCCCGCACAGCAAGAACATTTGGGCGCGACGAAAGTATTTGCCGATTTCAATTAAAACAAACCCCAGAAAACCAATAGCTCCAAGAATAAAGGGGGCGTATATCCATAACCATTCATGGATTAAATGATAGGTGGTTGAGTCCGGGCTCAGGGATTTTGCCAATTTGCCTATTTGGTCATGCATACCCAACACCTCGTCCAGACACAGGTAAAGGAACAAACCGGCGACCAGGTTCCAGTGCAAGGCCTTCAATCGGATTCCCGGGTTGCTTTGACGCGTGTATTTTATAGTCCAGATTAAACTGGCAAGGAACAGGAGTTGAATGGAAGAAAAATAGGTGGCATAGCCCCGTTCAACTTCAAGATACCAATGAATCCGGTCCGGAAAGATAAAGTGCATGGCTATTAGAAAAATGTCGATTCCGATTAAAACGGAAAATAGAAAGAGCTTGTATTTGAGAGCCCCGAGCACCCTTTTAATTTGTGCAAACCAGGTTGATTGCAAGTCGGGCCGTACCCATAATAATAGTAGCAGGCTGATTATAAGGGCTCCCAAAGGATTATTCATTCTACGGCCTGGCGCGGGAACGCTTTCAAAGCCTAGGTAATTGTTTAGAAAAATCAGGACCAGAACTACCAGATCGATCCCGATAAAAACTTTTATTCCAGTTTCCACCAAAGGGTGGTTTTTGATTTTTGAACTAACATTTACCATATGTGTCGGATAATTTGCCTACGCTTAGGGTGCAAGAGTGTTATGGGTACAACAAAATAGGGCTAATGACAGGATCTTATGAGTATCCGGTAAACTGGATAAAAAAATCAGGTTTGTTCAAATCACTAACAAAAAATGATCTAAAGATTGCTGGTATTTTAATGAAATGTACATGATCCTTAGAGTGTTGACTTGTAAATTGGATCTAGTTCTTAAAGCCTGGTTATCTTAACACGGCAAGCAATTATTATTAACCTGACTAATTTGGAATGTAAAGGGAATGGAGTGTGGATAATTCCATACGGGCAAGCTCAAGGGAAGGTGTCTTTATTTTTCCTGAAAGGGATAATTGAAACAGAGGGAAAATTTGAAGATGAAAAAAGGAAGGTGGCGGGGCAGGTCAATCGTTGCTTTTATTCTGGTGTTTAATAATCAATTCGGTGATTTCTTCTACAAGCAAAGGCTTGCTAAAAAGATACCCTTGCATGATATCCGCCCCAATATTTTTAAGGACCGCTTTTTCATTTTCTGTTTCAACTCCTTCGGCCACTGTTTTCAAGCTTAAAGCTTTAGCCAGCGAAACAATCGCTTTGGTGATCAGTCCGTTGGCCTCGTTATCTGGTTTATCAATGTCCCTAACAAAAGACTGGTCAATTTTTAATGTTTTAATGGGTAAAATCTTTAAATAAGAAAGGGACGAGTATCCGGTTCCAAAATCATCGATTGAACTCTGTATCCCCAAATCATTGAGTTGATTCAGCATGGACACCGCCGCATCGGGACGTTCCATAAGGACGGTTTCGGTAACCTCAAGCTCCAGATATTCCGGACTGATTTGCGTAAGAGTAAGAATTTCCTTAATCCGATCCACCAGAAACTTTTGCCCCAATTGGTGACCAGAAAGATTTACAGAAACGCTTAAGGGGGCAAGGCCCATGGAAACCCAGGTTTTCAATTGAGCACAGACGGTAGATAATACCCACTCCCCAATGGGAATAATGAGCCTTGTTTGTTCAGCCACCGGAATGAATTCCCCTGGTGAAATGAACCCTTTTTCAGGGTGTTTCCAACGGATGAGTGCTTCCATTCCAACAAGCTTGCCGTTATGGATATCAACCTTCGGCTGGTAGGCTAAAACGAATTCCTGGCGATCCAATGCTTTGCGAAGACCGCTTTCGAGGGTCATCTGCCTGGTTGCCTGGGCCAGCATTTTGGGTGTATACAGTTTAAAATTGTTTTTTCCGGATTCCTTGGCCTGAAACATAGCGGCATCCACATTGCGCATCAGGGTTTTTGTATCGGATCCATCATTGGGGTAAATCGTTATACCCACACTATAATGGGCGAAAATTTCATGGGAGTAAATCTTGTGAGAGGGATGCAGGCGGGCCATGATTTTATTAACCACAATTAAAACATCATTTTCGTCCTGAACCATCGCCAGAATAATAAACTCGTCTCCTCCCATGCGGGCCACCGTATCCTCAGCACGCAAGCATGCGGTCAGACGCTGTGCGATCTGTTGAAGTAACAAGTCGCCAGCAGAATGGCCTAAAGATTCATTGATTTTGTTGAAATTGTCTAGATCCAAAAGGATAATAGCCAACATTGATTTGTGACGGTTGGCCTGATTCATTTTTACTTCCAGCCGATCCTCCACAAGGCTTCGGTTGGGAAGACCGGTGAGGGAATCGTAATATGAAACGCTGTTGAGCTTTTCTTCCATTTGGTGCCGTTCCGTCAGGTTTTCAACGATGGCCACAAAAACGGGGTAATGTTCAGAGTCAATGATTTGCAGACGGGTTTCCACAGGGTAGACACTACCATCTTTACGAATATGGAACCCTCCAAAATTGATAGAGCTTTGGGTTCCTAAACGAAGAGGACTGACCAGAGCTTCAAATTGCTCGCGGGTCAAGTCTTTTACCAGTTTCATTAAATTCAGACTAACCAGTTCGGTTTCAGCGTACCCCAGATTTTCGAGTCCTATGGAATTAGACTCAATAATATTGAAAGTTGTAGAGTCAATGAGATAAATTTCATTGGATGTATCATTTAAAATCCTTTGCAGTCGTAAAGATATTCGCTCCTGGGCTTTTAATTGTTCAAACCCGATGGCTAGGGCATTAAGATCGCCCCGGGATCTCCCGGAGAGGTTTTTCAGCATATAAAGGAGGGCTTGGCTGTTTTTAGCAACATGTTTTTCAAATTCATCCTGATCGATTTCAAGGAGAATAGAATCCTTTAGAACAGTCACGGTGGCGGATCGGGGCTTTGATTCCAAAAGAGACATCTCCCCAAAAAAATGGCCGGGGCCTCTTCGTGTCAAGGTAAACTGTTGTTTACTTATCAGTAATTCTCCCTTAATAACAACAAACATGGATGTTCCAGAATCACCATCATTAAAAACTCTTTCACCTGCTTCAAAATTGAGAAGGGAAGAATCTTTTAACAGGTCCTTTTTCTCCTCTTCGGATAAAAGGCCTAAAAAAGGAATATTGTTAAAATGCTCCAGGGTGTCTATGGATCTGGATTCAATAATTTTCATATCGTATGACTGTAAATTAATAAAATTTAAATAAATTACATGACAAATTATATCAAATAATTTTACATTGTATATCCCTAAAAGCAGATTATTTTCCAATAGTGAATTTTTGAAAATATAGTAAACTGCTAAATAAGTTAAGCTATTTCAATAAATTGTGTCGATTAGAGTATTTTAGTTTGATGAACTTGTTGCACCTGTTTTATATTTACCCCTAAGGTTAATGTCTAAATAATTGTGGAGACTTAATTTGAATACCTCCGATTCCAATTTACCCTCAAATTTTATTCGCTATATTATTGATGACGATATGAAGTCACAAAAGTTCCAGGGGCGTGTACACACGCGTTTCCCTCCGGAACCTAATGGGTTTCTCCATATTGGTCATGCAAAATCCATCTGCCTGAATTTTGGTATTGCAAGAGAGTATCAAGGTAAATGCAATTTACGTTTTGACGATACCAATCCCGCAAAAGAAGACGAAAAATACGTTCAATCGATCAAGGAGGATGTCGAATGGCTTGGGTTTGATTGGGGAGAGGCCCCTTTTTTCGCATCGGGATATTTTACTGCTTTATATGATTGTGCTCGTCAATTAATTAGTAAAGGAAAGGCTTATGTGGATGATTTGAGTCCGGATCAGATAAGGGAGTACCGTGGAACTTTAAAGGAACCCGGTAAGGAAAGCCCCTTTCGAAACCGTTCCGTCGAGGAAAACCTGGATTTGTTTCAGAGAATGAAGACAGGTGAGTTCGAAGAAGGTGCTAAAGTACTTCGCGCCAAAATTGACATGGGGTCCGGTAATCTGAATATGCGCGATCCGGTTCTGTATCGAATTTTAAAGGCGCACCATCACCGGACCGGTGACGAATGGTGTATTTACCCGATGTATGATTTTGCCCATTGCCTTTCCGATTCGATTGAAGGGGTTACCCATTCCATTTGTACACTGGAATTTGAGGACCACCGTCCCCTTTACGACTGGATTCTGAATACCCTGGAAGTTTATCATCCCCAACAAATAGAGTTTGCCCGCTTGAACCTTACCTACACGGTTCTTAGCAAGCGCAAGCTCCTGCAGTTAGTGGAAGATGGCCATGTTGATGGATGGGATGATCCGCGAATGCCGACTCTCTCCGGAATGCGACGTAGAGGTTTTACTTCAAATAGCATTCGTGATTTTTGTGAAAGAATAGGCGTTGCCAAAAGTAACAGCATCATTGATCTGGCTTTGCTGGAACATTGCCTTCGGGAAGAATTAAACAAAACGGCGCTCAGGGTAATGGCTGTTTTGAGACCTATCAAAGTGATTCTCACGAATTACCCGGAAGGCCAAACGGAGGAGTTGGAATCGGAAAACAATCCGGAAGATCCGGATGCGGGATCGCGCAAACTTACGTTCTCCAGGGAATTGTATATCGAGCGCGACGATTTCATGGAAGAACCGCCGAAAAAATTTTTCCGCCTGGCGCCTGGGAAAGAGGTCCGTTTAAAACATGCTTATATTATTAAGTGTGAGGAAGTTATTAAAGATGAACAGGATAATATCGTCGAATTGCGCTGTACATACGATCCAGATACCAAAAGCGGCCAGGTTGAAAAAAGTCGAAAAGTGAAGGCAACCTTGCATTGGGTTTCTGCCAGCCATGCGATCGATGCTGAAGTTCGTTTATACGGAAATTTGTTCACATCTCCAAACCCGGGAGATGAAAAAGAATGCCCTGAATTAAAAGACGCATTGAATCCGGATTCCCTTGAAATCCTGAAAGATTGCAAGGTGGAACCGGGATTGGCCGATGCGAATGGAGACCAACCGTTTCAGTTTTTGCGTCTCGGTTATTTTTGCCTGGATCCGGTCGCCTTGGCTCAGGGCAAAAGGATTTTCAACCGAACCGTAACTTTGAAGGACGAGTGGGCCAAACTTCAAAAAAAGGCGAAAGGTTAATCTTTTATTGATAAAAGATGGCGGCAAACGGCAACCAGGAACTTGTACCCCAGAGGAATGGATAGGGTTTCGCGAATGATTTCCTTATAGGTTTTATGAGCGGTAACGCAATTGAACATACATGCCATAAATATTTTGTCTTCGCTTGCGATTTTTAAGACCTGATCCATGAATTTAAATCGATTGCCTGCATTGGCTAAAAACCGCAAACCTTTACCGTAGGGGAGGTCGTCGGTGAAAACTTTACAGTCCCATTTATAAAATGTTTCAAAGGCCGATTTGGAAACGCCTTGCCGTGCAATACAACGGGCGGCAAACATTCCCGTTAAAATGGCGGAATTGATTCCTTTCCCCTTGAATGGCCGGATCAGCCCTGCGGCATCACCTATACTTACATAACGGTCTCCATAATAATTCATTGCTGGTGCGATGGGAAACTTCCCTCTAAAATAATTCAGAGGCTTTTCCCGACGTTTGTGAGGAGGTAGAAACCGTTGTACCGGTTCTGATCTTAGAAACTGAAGCATTACGTCGGAAGAAACTTTACGGCCCGCAATGTTTATGGAGATATGATCCTTTTTTGGGGTGATGGCTCCAAATTCGAGTCCTGGGAACGATAATAAAAAGGCCTGAATGGTGGAATCCATTTTTTTCATGAACTCCTCTCCAGGTTCCAGCTTGGTGATAACCGTGTTTAAAAAGTCAGGTGCTTTATAGGGCGTGCTTTGTTCGAAAATTCTGCAGGAACCGTCATCCAATCCAAAAGCGGCGACGGCTACTTTGGCCCGGTAGTTATCCCCGTCGGTGAAAATCATTACTTCATCATCAAAAATTTCGATTCCAGTGACCCGGTTATGAATAATCCTTGTCCCAGCGTTTTTGGCCTGTTCAAGCATATAAGCATCAAAGCTTGCACGATGAACCGCCCAGGATTTTCCGTGTTCTTCGCCTTCCAGATCCAGCGAAAAATGATCTGAATGCAAACGATATTTTTTTATTTCTCTTACTATTAAATCGAAGGGCAGGTTGATCCCAAATTCCTCCTTAAGAATCGATTCCAAAGGCGGGGAAAGGACTCCGATGCATTGGTTATATTGGCGGTGCTCAGTGAATTTTTTTTGCTCTATTAAGACGATATCCAGATTTAATCCCAATTGCGCCGCTTCTTGATTGAGTGCGATAGCACAGGCAGAACCTCCGGGTCCTCCACCAATAATGCAGACCGTGTCTCCATTAGCCATCTTTTTGAAATCATCCGGCATCGTCCGGGTTCCCCGCTTGGGTTTGCGATTCGGTGTTTTACAGATAAAGGATTGAATCAGCTAATAAAATTATAATCCTATTGGGTTCAAAGAACACTCCTGAATTTGAAGAGTCAGGTTTTACGGGATTGAGTGGCATCCGGATAAAATTGATGTTACAAATAGATGAAGTTTCAGGATTTATAATTCGATAGTTTTGAGTGACCTATGAGCGATACCACCAGTCAGGTTCTATGCAGGATTTGTTCTACCCTAAGCAATGAGTTTTGGTCCGATCATAGAGCCTTCTATAAATGTCCGGAATGCCGTTTGATTTTTACGCTCGATATTCCTGAAAAGGCCAGGGAGGAAGCTCATTATAAGAAACAATGGGAAACTACAGACCCAGGGTTTTGGCAAGGCCAGGTGGGTGCGATGCTGGATTACGTGCAACATTATAATGTGGGTGAAAACATTCTTGATTTTGGTTCCGGGTCGGGCGAAGCGACTCGCGAACTGCAACGCAGAGGTTTTCAGGTAACACCTCTGGAACCCATGATTCATGGTTATCTTAAGGACCAAAGTTATCCGGAACCCTTCGATTTGGTGGTAGGTATTGAGGTGATTGAACACCTGCCTGATATTTGGGGGGAATTGAAGGAAATAGAAAAAGTTTTGGTTCCCGGCGGAATTCTTTTTTTCTCCACCCTGTTCACCAATGCTTTTATTGATACTCCGCAGGAAGTCGAGTCATTTAAAACCTGGTGGTATAAAGACGATCCCACACACCTGAGTTTTTTCTGCAATCAATCCATTTCCAAACTAGCCGAAATGGGAAACTATGATATCGATATTTTCGGTGATAACGTTTTTATCGTTAGAAAAGGAGGTGCGTAAAATTAAAGGTTAGAAATCCTCATCTTCAGCAAGTTCCTCAGCCAGTTCTGCAATCAGTTTCAAAGCTCCCATCAAACGCATTTTATTATTTTCCATTTCGTCAATGTCTTCTTCCAGTTGACCTAACCACTTTTTATAACCGTTTTGCTCCATTACTGACTGGGCGGGTTGGCCTTCCTTGAATTGCCCCTCAAAATTTTCCAGACAAGTGATGTCCAGTTTGGCCTGATCAGAAATTGCGTCGTAAGGTTTGGCTTCCTGAATGGATAAATAGAGTTTGGAGTCTTTAGGCAATTGCAAACTGAGTTCCAACAGGATCGGATTGACTTGGGGTGCCATATATTTTTGTATCTCCTTGTTGTTTAAGTTGGATAAAGTTTTTGTTATCTAAACCACGTATTGCATGAGTGAAAATAGAAGAAGGCCAGGAGTTTTTTTTCCTCTCAAGAAGAATCTCTGTCAAATGTTCCTTTTGTTAAGGCCTTTTTTAATAGTAGTGATTTTATTTTTCCATGAATGAGCCCATTTGGCCGATTGGTGCTTAAAAATATCTTCTGCCCGGGTCAGCACGGACATGACTTTTTCATCCTGTCCAAGTTGAATATAAAGTTCTGCCAGATCCACACAAATTTGAGCCTCTTCTTTGCGGTTTTCAAGGTATCGCGCCTCAACCCCTGCTTGTTCAAGAAATTCAGCCGCTTGTTTTAGATCGCCTAACTTTTGATGGTTCAGACCAATACCCACCAACAGTTCCAGTATTTTTTCATGGTCCTCAAGTCGTTTGTATAATTCCAGCGACTTAAAATAGCACTCTATGGCCTTGGGGATATTTTCACTTTTCACATACACAAAACCCAGTCCGTTGAAGGAACTGGCAATATGGGCGGAAAACCCTTCCGAATCTGCAAGCATCAATTGTTCCTGATAATAACCCCTGGCATTGTCGATATTGCCGGAAACCGCGCAGGCATCGCCCAGGTTGGCTAATAGTGAGCACTGTTCCTCAAGGTCGTTCATTTCTCGCGCGATTGCCAGTTGTTCCTTGAAATAATGAATCGCCTGTTGCGTTTGCCCCATTTGGCTAAAAGTCAAACCTAGCACAGAAAGTGATTTCTTCTCTGCGTCGCGATCTCCTTTTCGGCGTGCCTGATCCAGGTTATGCCGCTCCGATTCAATAATGCGACGAAGCTCCAGAGCACTTGAAAACTCCAACCCAAGACCATGCGGTTTTAAAGGTTTACCTTCTTCATCACCCAACCCCAGAAAATTGGGATCGGAAGAACGTGAAAGTTTATCCTCCACTTCCTTTCTAAAATCCAGTTCGCTCTGGATATCGTCCAAAAGCTCATGAATATCTTCGGACCAATAGGGACTTCGTAGTTTATAGGATTTGGCATTTTGCAAGGTTTTAAACGTACCCGGAGCATTGGGACTGCGGTTGGGGAGTTGAGCATCATCCACAAGTATGGGGACTATCATCAGGTCGAGATGGATAGCTGTGACTAATTCAAATCGAATACGGTCGCTTAAACCTTTATCATTCAGCCGTATGTTTTCATCAATCACCACAACGAGTACGTCTGACTTATCTAGTTTGGTGCGGATTGAGTTTTGGTCCCATTCCTTGTCGCTAATGCTTAAAAGACATTCCGCCTCAAGAAACAGTTTGCACTCCTCCTGGAACCTTTGCGCATTGGCTTTGGATTCTGGAGTAAACGTAGTGATGTATATTGTCGACACGCCTGATTATCCTGTTTTTCAATTAGATCCCATAATGCCAGCTGGGGAAAAATGAAAAATAGTATAAAGGAGAATCAGGCAAAATTGTAGGCAAAGCAACCGCTGGAACATCGAACCATATAATGCGGGCAACTTCTGCAGGGTTCCTTGACTTCCGTTTTTTCGAACACATGACTGAGAAAACGGGTGTGCATTTTTTTGACAGCCAACTCGTTCACCACTTTATGCTCGCTCACATTGCCGATTTTCAAGTTATGGAATGGAAAACAATTGAAGCAATCTCCCTTGGGGTCGATATCCATGGGACTATCGTCTGCACACCCGAAATAATAGTCGTGATGGCTCCATTCGTTCAAGCTGGGAACGGGTTGACTGCCATGATAGAAGAAGCGTTCGACCAGCGGGTATTCCTCTTCGGAGATTTCATCCAATAAGCAAGGCGGGAACGAACAGTCGAATCGAAAACACAATTGTGGGATCTCCTTCAAAATATCTAAAGCCAGACGCCCCATCTTCGGATAATCCCGAATGGGAAGAGAAATATTAGCATCTTCTCCAACTATGGGAAAGGCCGGACTGACGCGCACTTTATAGCGCTGGCCATCAGGAAGTCCCATATCTTGATAAATTTCATCAATCTCACGGCATTGGGTTCGTAAATCCTGCTCGATGGAATACAGGTTGAGACTGAACATCAAATTGAAACCGTTCACCTCCAGTATATTCTCCGCCACCTCCCGACATCTTTGATGATTTTTTTCGGTGGTATTTTCGGCGGTTTGCCAATTCAATAGAACTGTAAAATCGATTTGCCGCGACAAACTGCCTTGCGGACCCATAGTATCAAGAATAAGGTCCAGAACTTTTTGCGGCATGATCCCATTGGTAAAGATTCCCAGTGCGGAAAAGGGTTGCTGATTTTCCAACGTGGCTGTCAGAATGTCAACAAAGCGGGGGTGCAGAGTAGGTTCACCTCCCATGAAATTGATCAGTGTGGCGTTTTTAACTCTCGGAAGCATTTCTTCAACGAAAAAATCGAAGTCCATAGACTTTCCTGGAGTATTAACTGTTTCATCCATGTATTCATCTGCAAAGCAGTAATTGCATTTCAAATTACAGTAGCTATTTAAAATAATATTCATAAGGCCCTCCTTTTTTAAGGTGAGTTAGCAAATTTAAATTCGCTGAAATTCCAGGAGGAACCCATAATATTTTAAAACCCTTAATAGGGAAGGTACGGGCCGGAATGATAAATAGAATTGCGTTGAATTGGATGACGCGATTTGCTATGTTCTTATATTATATAAGAAAAAAACTTATATCTATATCAAGTTCCCATTAATTTCAAAAAGATCCACTCTCATCTGGTTATTGTTTTTTTTCTGAAATTTTTTCTCTTTACCTGATTGGGATAAGTCATGTTGGCATTTGCAAAAGATATTTCCCTAAACCATGTGTCTCTGATTAAAGAGAAAAGTGATTCTGAATTGAAGCAGTACATGGATTACCAACGAAAGCTGGACCATAAGAGAATTGTTTACTACTCCCTGGATCATGCGAAAAATCAGTTAAAAAACAATATCCGAAAGTTCAGGAAAAATACGGAACGCATTGAACCTTATTTGAATGAATTCTTCCCCCTAACCAAAGTTTTTGCTGATTCAAAGACGATCCTTTTTATGATCGAAAAAATGGAATCGGCCCATAGTTCCTCTTCAGACTGGTTTCAAATGAATTGCTTTTACAGCGCCTTGTTTTATGAATGTCTGAATAATTTTTTAAAAACTTACAATCGTCTTTTGAGTGAATCTCCATCAAAGGCAGAGGTCTACTATATTTCCACGGGGGAGATTATAGATTTTGAGGATTGGGTATTTTTATATTTCAATAATCTTGATTTTTTGATTGGAAAAAAAAGGACGACGACCCAATATCCCTTTTCAAAACGCAACCAGGTGATTGAAGAGGAAATTGATAAAAGAATGAAAGCGGGTCAAACTTTTGAGAGCGCCATTTTGGTTTTAAGAGCAGAGTTTGGCATTGGCGAGGATGCAGTAAAGTTACTTCTTGGCCAAAAAATTGAAGACGCGTTTTTACAACTACTCCATATACCAGTAAGTAATGGAATCTACAATTATTTAAACCTCAAGCAGGAAGGTACCTGGGAAGCTTTGGATGGCGAATCCATTTTGGATCAATCCTATGTTTTAGGGGCGCGGTTGAAGGTTTGGGTATGGAAAAAACGGAAAAAGAAGGAATAAAATGTTTTTTAGGATGAAATCATTTTAAATTTATGATATTTAAGGGTTAATTTTGGTGAATGAAAATTTGAAATAGTAATTTTCGTTGCTTCACCCCTTTAACCATTTTTTAAAAAACCTTTTATCTAATTGGTTTTCAATGGTTTGTGGGAAAATCAATTTGTCCACCGCTGATTGTTAGTTTCACCAATTGGGCTAGGCCAAAAAATGAATTTTTTCAGGGCTTTACCTGGTTTCGTTTAAAACCCTAAAAAATTGAAAATAAAATGAGTTTTTAGCCTGAAGAATTGCTAAATTGTTGTTGACAACACACAGCGTGTCTGTATACTTACCATTGCCTGATCTTAGATTAAAGTTCCCTTTATTTGCTTTTTATCTATGGGGGAATTTATATAATCTTGAATCATCAAAATCGCTTTCAAATTGATTTCGACTTTTCTGCTTAATCCGTTTTTTCAATAAGGAGATAAGCCTAATCAGTTTTCATTCTAAAGTTGGTTTATAGTTATTTCTGACTTTATGTTTAACTAGGGTTTAAGGGAGGAAATTATGAAGAAAAGCGTATTATTAGGAATTGGAGCCTTTGCGGTATTGTGTTTTACCAGTTCTGCATTTGCTGGTACTATCAGTCCTGGCGACAAAACAAGCTGTAACAATGCAAAATCCATCACCTTGGAAGCTAATGGTAACTCTTCCAAAGGAGATCGTGGTAATGCAAATGCAGTGATTTGGAAATCTTCAAACTTCACCACCGTTCCGATCACTTTGGGACCTTCCGATCATAACGGATTGGACCTTGCTAAAAAAGTTGGTATGGCTAACAAGCACTTTATGGGCCATAAAAGTGTAACCTTGACCGGTCAAAACAATTTCAGCCGCGGTGATTCCATTGGAGACATTAGTGGTGAAGTTCGAATTACCAACACCGGTACGATTCCGATCAGTGTTCAATGTAACTAAGCTTCAATTTTAAAGATTTAATTAAATTAAGCCGGTCAGGTTTTACCTGATCGGCTTTTTTTAATTGTGCGCCTGAAAGGACTGGTTAGCTAATTTTAGTTTTTATAGGCCGTTACTTTTGAGAAACTGGTTTTTCTGGACCAAGTATTTTGCGGAATTCAAATTTTTAATGACCTGAAACAACGGGTCGTCATTCAGCGAAAAGACATTGGGCTCTACTATAGAATTTGAGCAAAAAATTGAAAATTTTTCTGCTGTTAGTCATCCCGATTGAAATGAAGGATCTCTGGTAAACCATTGAACGCAAGCATGGTTTTTCTTCGACAATATGTTTTCAAATCGAATGCAAATTTCCTCTACCAGAGAAGTAATAATTAATGGGGCTACCAAGGTCTAACTCAAGGTTGCTATCCAACTGAAAACTCCTCACAGTGAACCCCTTCTCCATCCTAAATAATCCTTTATTGTCAGGTTTAAGGGGCAGGAAAGAAAATCAATATTCCTATTGCAAGGATGACCCGGTAAATAATAAAAGGGAGCAGGCCCACTTTGGCGACTATTTTTAATAATAGCTTAATTGAAAAGTAACCCACTACAAAACACACCAGGAAACCGACAAGCATTTCTCCCCCGCCGAAGTGCATGGAAGGGTCCGGATGTCTGAATATGGATACCGCTTTATGCATTCCCGCCGCAAAGATGATTGGTGTGCCTAATAGAAATGAAAATCGTGCCGCCGCTGTTTGTGACAAATTACTGAACAATCCTGCGCAAATGGTGACCCCGGATCGAGAGGTACCGGGAAAAAGTGCCAGCGCTTGCGCAAATCCTACCAGCATCACTTGCCCCAGGCTCAGTTGATACAGTTCTTCAGGGTCTTCCTTTTGTTTTTTCGATTGATAATCTGCAATAAAAAAGACCACAGACCAAATGATCAGGTTCCAGGCAACGAAGGTTGCGCTTCTTAAGTTTTGCTCAATGATATCCCCTCCCATCAACCCTAGAATCCCTGCGGGAAATGATGCCAGAACGATGCTCCAACCCAGTTTTTTGTATTTTGGGTCAGCTTTAGACGAGAAAATTCCCTGAAGTAAATTCCATAGATCCTTTTTAAAAAAGATTATAATAGCAAGGAGAGAGGCGAGATGGAGCAGGGCATCCATGGCCAATCCCTGATCTTCAAATCCGAAAATGGCCGGGGTTAGAATAAGGTGGCCTGAACTCGAAATGGGGAGAAACTCGGTGATTCCCTGAACGATGCCTAGAACGATAATTTGAAAATATTCCATCGGTCCCTTTCTAATTAACTGGAAGATTCATTCAAGGGTTGAATATATGCGTTTTGATCATGAAAGTAAACTCAAGCAAAGGATTATTACTGCTTTGATCGTTGTTTTCGGCATCGTTGTATTGCACAACCAAAGGTTGTCCATGACGGATCCCGAAAACACTTACCCCAAAAAAATCCGGAGAGCCATCCGGTTATTTTTCAATCCGCCGGAGAACGCTTTGCAATCCCATCTGATCGGAAAAGGCATTGCCTGCGATGACAGTAATCAATTATATATAAATGTCGCTTCGGCAACGGTTGTGATCCGGGCTGATCAAGCGGTTGGCGCGGGTGTGTTCATCGGACCCAGGTTGATCGTTACCGCCAAACACGTTGTGGATGGAAAACATATTGACGTCATCTTACCGCGTGTTTCTGAAGAAAACCTTGCCGAACCGGGAAACTCGATTGAAATCCAATCCATTTTTAGAAGCCAGGACCTGGATTTGGCTTTCATTAAAACCGCCTCTTCTTACCAATTCTGGTTGAATCTGGAGACCGAGTTTACCGACGATCCCAATTTGATGGTGGTCGGCCACCCCAACCGGAAATACTACTCGTTACAAAAGGGAAGGATCAAGAAAAAACGAATGCTGAAATCTTCTGATTTTATTATCTTCAAAAATAACGAGATATTCTTCGGAAACTCTGGTGGCGCCATCGTTGCCTGCAACGGCAAACTGGCTGGTGTGGTAAGTATGATGTCCAATTACGACAACTCCCGATTAAAGCAGGGCATCGGTATTAATTCCCCTACAATTCAAAAATACCTTAAAATGTTTAAATTAGGTTGAAATGGGCAATTGATTAGGATTGGACCCTGTTGCCGGGAAAAAGATTTTATGATATCTTAAGCAAACCTTCGCCAATTATTTTTCCTGAGCTGGTTTCTTGGCTAAGTTATTGCTTTCATTGACCTTTCGGAATAAATCCTTTTATAATCACATCCTTATTCCCGCACTTGTGTGGTACGGGTAACCTCTAAATTAATTTTAAGTAAATACATGCGCGAATTTTCCAGAATCAACCGGCTTCCCCCTTACGTTTTTAATATCATCAATGAATTGAAACTCAGGGCACGTCGAGTGGGTGAAGACATCATTGATTTTGGCATGGGAAATCCCGATATGCCGACCCCTCAACATATCGTGGATAAACTTTGCGAAGCGGCTCAAAAACCTCAAAATCACCGGTACTCACTTTCAAGGGGAATTTACAAGTTACGTTTGGCAATTACAGACTGGTATAAACGCAATCATGGTGTCGAACTGGATCCCGACTCGGAAGCGATTGCAACTATTGGCTCCAAGGAAGGGATTTCCCATATGGCCCTGGCGATCACATCGCCTGGCGACTCGATAATGGTCCCGACTCCAACGTATCCGATTCACACCTATGCTTTTATTTTGGCCAATGCGGATGTGATTAATGTTCCTCTTTCCAGAGAAGTTGATTTTTTTGAGGAATTGCTGGATACCTTCAAGCGTGCCTGGCCTCGTCCCAAAGTGCTGGTCCTCAACTTTCCGCACAATCCAACCACGACTGTGGTGGATATCGAATTTTTTGAAAAGGTGGTCGACTTTGCAAAAGAGCATAATCTGATGGTGATCCATGATTTTGCTTATGCAGACCTGGTGTTTGAGGATTATAAAGCGCCAAGTTTTTTGCAGGTCAAGGGAGCCAAAGATTTAGGGGTAGAGGTCTTTACGTTGTCCAAAAGCTATAACATGCCGGGCTGGCGCGTGGGGTTTACCGTTGGAAATGCTGAAATGATCCATGCCCTGGGTCGATTGAAAAGTTATCAGGATTATGGCATGTTTCAGCCTATTCAGA
Source organism: Nitrospina sp. (assembly GCA_024648695.1). GTDB lineage: Bacteria > Nitrospinota > Nitrospinia > Nitrospinales > JACRGP01 > JACAVV01. The sequence continues at coordinate 54,322 of JACAVV010000011.1, read as the reverse complement.
TTGCTTCAATAATAGCCTTGAATGGTCCCAGGGATTGTGTCGAAGAAATTCGGGACGTTTATCTGAACCGCAGAAACGTTTTATGCGAGGGACTGAATCGCATCGGTTGGGAGGTGGAACCTCCAAAAGCGACGATGTTTGTGTGGGCTGAAATTCCTGATCAGTTTAAATCGATGGGCTCGATTGAATTTTCCAAAATGTTATTGGAAAAAGCCAAGGTTGCAGTTTCGCCAGGAATCGGTTTTGGCGAAGGAGGAGACCATTATGTGCGTTTTTCTCTCATAGAAAATGAGCATCGTACACGTCAGGCGATACGCGGTATTGGTGAAATCTTTTAATTATCAAATTGAGTCTTAATATATGAAGTCAGTAAAAATTGGATTGATTGGATTTGGTACCATAGGTGCCGGGGTGGTCGAAATCTTGTTAAAAAATGGAGATATGATCAAGGACCGACTGGGAGCTACGCTGGAGCTTGTGAAGATAGCCGATCTGGATATAACGACCGACCGAGGTGTTGCGGTGGATCCAGGAATATTGACCACAAAGGTGGAAGAAGTGGTCGATAACCCGGAGATTGATATCGTGGTGGAATTGATCGGAGGTTATGAGCCGGCTCGAACTTTTATCCTCAAGGCCATTGAAAACGGCAAACACATTGTTACCGCCAATAAGGCTTTGCTTGCCAAACATGGGTGTGAAATTTTTGAGGCGCTTGAGAAAAAAGACCGGTCCATAGGCTTCGAAGCATCCGTCGGGGGTGCGATTCCTATTATACGATCTATTAAAGAAGCTTTTGTAGCAAATCAGTTTTATACAATCGAGGGAATTGTCAACGGAACGGCAAACTACATCCTTAGCAAGATGTCCGATGAGGATTGCGATTTCAATACGGCTTTGAAAGAGGCTCAGGAAAAAGGTTACGCAGAAGCGGATCCCACTTTTGATGTGGAAGGTCACGACTCGGCACACAAAATCTCTATTTTATCGAGCTTGGCTTATGGCACCCGGGTGGATTGTGATGACATCTGCACAGAAGGAATCTGGAATATTTCTCCGGAAGACATACAGTGTGCTCGGGAATTTGGTTACAGAATCAAGCTGTTGGCCATTGCTAAATCCGATGGCAACTCTCTTGATGTTAGGGTCCATCCGGCGATGATTCCTTCCGACCATCCGATGGCTAATGTTAATGGTGTCCTCAATGCAATTAGAGTGTGTGACAATTTTATGAATGAAAACGTGTTGGTGGGTCATGGTGCCGGTGCATTGCCTACGGGAAGCGCTGTGATGGGGGATGTTGTGGAAATCGCACGCTGTATATTAGCGGGGTCGGTCAACCGGGTGCCACCATGTTCTTTTAAGAATAAAAATCTTACTGCCATACCTTTAAAAGATATCAATGATATTGAGGCTGAATATTTTTTAAGGTTTTCAGTGATTGACAATCCGGGTGTCCTTTCAAAAATTGCCGGTATACTTGGAGAACAATCGATCAGTATAGATTCTGTTATTCAAAGAGGAAGGGACTCCAATGGTAAAGGAGTGTCCCTGGTAATCATGACTCATTTAGCAAAGGAAAAAAATATTCGAACTGCTTTAGGGCAAATTGACCAAATGGAGGTGGTTTGCCAGAAAACCAACTTGATACGGGTGGAACGTTGACCATGGAATTTAATTGCTGGTTTCAGTGTATTAATGGGTGCTCCGGTAAATTCGGATTGAATGAGATAATTTACAATTGCCCGGATTGTGGTGATCTTCTGGAAGTGACCCACGACCTGGAAAAATTGAGGAAAAGGTCACCCCAAGAATGGAAAGATCTGTTTGAAAAAAGGTACCGCAAACATGACTGGCCTTATGGCAGTTCCATTTGGGGGAAAAAAGAACTGGTCTGTCCGGTTGTGGATAATGAAAACATCGTGTCCACTTACGAAGGGGGAAGCAATGTCTTTTGGGCGGAGCGATACGGAAAACAGCTTGGCCTGGATGACCTGTGGATCAAACAATGCGGTATGGCGCACACGGGATCCTTTAAGGATTTGGGGATGACTGTTCTTGTATCTATGGTCAAGCAAATGATCTCCGAAGGTAAAAATATTAGAGCGGTGGCTTGTGCCTCTACCGGGGACACTTCTGCCGCGCTGGCGGCTTATTGTGCGGTTGCCGGGATTCCTGCCATCGTTTTTCTTCCCAAGGATAAAATCAGTTTCACCCAGTTGATTCAGCCGATCACGCATGGCGTATTGACTTTATCCCTGGATACCGATTTCGATGGATGCATGGATTTGGTGAAAAAGGTATGCAAGAAGAATGATATCTACCTGGCCAATTCCATGAATTCCCTGCGCATCGAAGGACAAAAAACAATCAGTTTCGAACTCATCCAGCAATTTGACTGGGAGGTTCCGGATTTTGTTATTGTCCCTGGTGGTAATTTAGGAAATGTGAGCGCGATAGGTAAGGGCTTTAAAATGTTTTACGATCTCGGCATCATCAATAAATTACCTCGCTTGGTTTGTGCCCAGGCGCAAAAGGCCAATCCTTTGTATCGAAGTTTTAAAACGGGTTTTGAAGAGTTTCAACCTATGCAAGCGCAAAAAACTTTAGCTAGCGCGATCCAGATTGGTAATCCGGTGAGCATCAAAAAAGCCATTCGGACATTGAAACAGTTCGATGGAATCGTTGAAGAAGCCAGCGAAGCCGAATTGGCCAACGCCGCCGCCAAAGCGAATCGAACCGGCCTGTTTTGTTGTCCGCATACAGGAGTGGCTCTGGCGGCACTTGAAAAATTGGTGAAACGGGGAGAAGTCAAAAAAAACCACCGCACGATTGTTATTTCAACGGCCAACGGATTGAAATTCACTGATTTTCTTTCCAGTTACCACAGTAATCAATTGGAAGGAATTGAATCCGAGTATCCTTTCGAACCTGTGGAGCTTCCTGCTGATTACGATCAAGTGTGCGATACCATTCTTAAGGAATTCGATTCGTGAATTTATTTAAAAATCAGGGTCACCTCAAAATTTTTAGAATCCCGACCTTAATTGGTCTACTCTTATTGTTTGTGACGCAAGGGATAAGCGCACAGGAATCAAATGCAAAACAAGTTCAAGTTTCCCCGGCAGAGTTTACGATGGGAGATTCTTTCTGCCAGGATGCGCAAGGCAACTCGGATTGGTGTTCTGATGAAGTTCCTCATATCGTCAAGCTGGATGGTTATTTCATCGACACTCACGAAGTGAGTAATGCGGATTACAATTTGTGCGTGGCGGATTTAAAATGCGAACCGAATGGGTTGCATGAGTTTCGCCCGTTGGAGTTTAATAAATCTTCGCAACCTGTGGTTTTTGTGAAGTGGGAAGATGCCGCCAAATACTGTTCCTGGAAAGGCGGACGATTGCCTACCGAGGCCGAGTGGGAACAGGTAGCCCGTTCTGACAATATGGGTGGCGCCTATTTTGGTAAAAGTTATAATACCGATTCGCCTCAAAACAGCGGGTTGTTGGAACCCAACGGGTGGGGTCTTTACGATATGATGGGCAATGTTTATGAATGGACTGCCGATTGGTACGGACCCTATAAAACCGATGGCACTCAGGTGAATCCAACAGGCCCCACAGAAGGGAATCAAAAAACCGTGCGGGGTGGAGCCTGGCACTCACCCTCCCATTTTTTAAGAGCATCGGACCGTGTGGCCCGATTTCCGGAGTTTCAATACAGTGACGTGGGGTTTCGTTGTGTGACTCCTATTTTGAAGAAAGGCTGAATTTAGAATGACTGACAATGCAACCCATAAACTCGTGATTATAGGATCGGGGCCTGCCGGTCACACAGCGGCGATCTATGCGGCCCGGGCTAACCTGACACCGTTTATGTTTGAGGGTTATATGATGGGAGGATCGGCGGGTGGACAATTGACGACGACCACCGATGTCGAAAACTATCCCGGTTTTCCGGACGGTATCAACGGACCTGAAATGATGCAATTGTTCCGAAAGCAATCGGAACGATTCGGAACTCAAATGGTGGCTGAAGATGTCCATGAAGTGGATTTCAGTCAGCGGCCTTTTAAAGTCAAATCCGAGAATCGTGAAGTGATGGCGCACTCAATAATTATTTGTACGGGTGCCACTGCCCGGAGAATGAGCGTTCCTAACGAAGAAAAGCTCTGGAATAATGGTATGTCAGCATGTGCTGTTTGTGATGGTGCTTTACCTTTTTTCCGCAACCAGCCCCTCATGGTCATTGGGGGAGGGGATACTGCTTGCGAGGAGGCTACTTACCTCACCAAATTCGGGTCCAAGGTCTACCTCGTTCATCGGCGTGACGAACTGCGGGCATCAAAAATCATGCAGGAACGCGTTCTTAAAAATGAAAAGATTGAAATGATGTGGGATTCGGTTTTGGTAGATGCTGTCGGCGATGAATTCGTTACGGGTGCGAAAATTCAGAATGTAAAAACCCAGGAGGAATCTGAAGTTCCTTTGGCAGGAATTTTCTATGCCATTGGCCATACCCCAAACACACAGGTGTTTAGAGAATACCTGGATCTGGATGAAACCGGTTATATAAAAATCAAACCGGGAACTCAGGAAACCAATATCGAAGGCATCTTTGCCGCAGGGGACGTACACGATCATAAATATCGCCAGGCAATCACTGCCGCCGGTGCCGGATGTGCCGCCGCCCTCGAAGCCGAACGCTGGCTTGGGGAAAAGGGTATTGATTAGTAGAAAATAAGATACTCAAGAATCGTAATAGCAAAAACGGTTTCTTCCATTCTTTTTGGCTTTGTATAGTCCCAAATCAGCATTTTTGAGAATGCTTTCCCAAGAAGCATTGGATTTGGAATAAGTTGATCCTCCTATGCTTATTGTAAAATCGACATTTTTTTTAGTTTTGGTTATAAACGGCTGTTGTTCAACAGCGCTTCTTATCTTTTCTGCAACAACTGAAATTCCTTGGTCATCCACCTCGGGTAACAAAATCACGAACTCCTCTCCACCCCACCTACCAATAGAGTCGATCTGGCGTATTACGTTTTGGACTACCGAGGTTAAATGTATAATGGCTAAATCTCCAATATCGTGTCCGTAAGAGTCATTTATCTTTTTAAAGTGGTCGATGTCGAGAACCAAGATTGAAAAAGGATTGTTAAACCTTTTTGCGCGTTCCAATTCTTTGCTTCCCGTTTCCTCTGTTTTGCGCCGGTTCATAACCCCTGTTAAATAATCACGCTCAGCATAAAACTTTAATTTTTCCTCAAAGGCTTTGCGATTCGTGATATCTCTTACAATTGAGACAAATGCCTCCTTGATTTTAATTATCGATATTTCAACAAAGAACTCGCTTCCATCCCTTCTTAAAGCCATCACCTCCAAATTCGCAGTTTCATTCATCAGGCGGGCTATCACACCACTTTTTGCAAACTGAGTTACATAATTATTATGGCTTTCATGAAAACGAGAGGGAATTAATGTATTTAAGTGTTTGCCAAGAATTTCATCTGAAGAATAGCCAAATGTTTTTTCAGCTTCTTTATTAAAAAAGATAATTTTTAAATCAGTGTCGATTGCAACGATGGAGTCAGATGCAAACTCGACAATTTGACGAAAAAATTCTACTTTATGAATATTTGTTTTGGAATACATAAAAAATTGTGATTGATGTTGCCCTATTTGCCTCTATGGTCAAAATGGTTATTTTTTTATTACATTGACCTGAAGATTGAGGAAACTATTGAAAATAAGCACCTTCAATAAAAATATAGATGATTCAGGGGTAAAGTAATTGTCAATAATAATGGTTAAATCATAAAGTATTATTATAATTGTCTAGATATAAGATTACAATGAAAATTAAGGTTATTTATTGATGACTGAAAATCATTTGAATATTTTCAGGTTTTTTTGTCAGAAAAAGAACAAATAAAAGAATAAAACAGGAATATAAAACCACCCTATTAACCATTACTGAAATTTTAACCAAATTCCCAAGTCTATTAATTTTAATCCAAAGTTTGTTCGCAGGTCTAAGCAGACTTATTTGGGAAAAATAATCACTACTGTCCGGGGAAATATTTAACATTGGGTTGATAGTCCAGTATTAAAAAATATTTCATTGTTTTTTAAGGAGTTACCTGTTTTCGATCCATGCTGTCCGGGAAAACCTGAATCTACATCCCCTGAAAGAGTTTTCTGAGATCGCTGAAAATCCTTATCAGTGTGGGAACAGGCATTTACAGCCATTTTAGGAGCTTATTCGTGCTGTCCGGTTAAAAAACAGCCCAATTAAGCCTCACGTTTTCAAAGAATATTTTGATTTTCCCCGGACACTAATGAAAAATAATATTTACTGAATCCCTCTCTTTGTTGTCACAAAGCCGATGCACCATAAACGGCCCAAATTCTATTAAGTCGCATGAGTCTAGATTCACTCTTAATTTAGATATGACCAGATTGTCCAAAACAACCCACTCCACATCGTGTATTTTTAGATTGTGTTTTAATTTAGTACTGTACTTCTTAAACTCAGGAGAATTTTCAAGTGGTATGGTAAGACCATCATGAAACCAGAGCGAGGGGTTTAGCGATTTGCTTCGAGTTAATCCATATAAGATAGAAAAATCGCTGAATAGGAAAAAACGGTTCTTGTGCTTATTGAGAAAATTGAAAAGATTGGCAAAATCTTGGGGTCCGTGAGCATAGTTTTTTATGGGCAAATCCCATTGAAGGGGTTCCAGAACTTTTGGGAGATTCCTGGTTAGAGTTGGGCTCAAACCGGGTTTGAATAAAAAACTGTGGACTTCCCTTCCTTTGTTGACCCGCAAATTGAAAAAGGACGCATCAATAAGAGCCATTGCGATGAGAGTGGCCGCCACAAGTGACTTTAGAGAAACGAAGCTTGGATTGAACTTTTGAAATTTTGGTTCTTTAATCCATTGGACCAACAATGAATGAGCGATTCCCAAACTTATAAATATATAAGGGATACCGTTTTGAGGTTCATTGTTGGTCAAAGTACAGAATGCGATACAAATTAGTATCAAGCCTTCCAAATATAAAATTTCCGGCAGGTTTCTTCTGAAAAATGCTAATAGATCGGGTTTTGATGTTTCGTTTTTGAAAAACAGCAAACATAGTCCGGAAAAGAAGATAAGCTGAATCAAGATCAACGATGATAATTTCCAGGCGACCACCATATTAAAAATGCGTTTAGCCAGATTGATTGGATTCAGTAAGTCACCAATTCGAGTTTGGCCAATTTGAGATGGAAGGTCGAAAAAATACAATTTGAACTGACCTGGCTCCATATTGGAAAATACGAACAGGATTGAGCAGGAACCCAAAAAAATTAGCGCGCCCGTCAAGTAACATTTCGCGGCTGACAAGATCCCTTTTTTGTCCAGATAGGCAAAGGCTATAAATATAAAAGGTAAACCTATCAAAGCTGGAATTTGCTTGCTTAAATATGACAAACCAATGCAAATGGGAACGAGTATCCAGCACAAGTTACGAGAGTTCCCCCTCCCGACTTTTGATCCTTTTACAGATAAATATAAAGCCAGCAGGAGGAAGAAGAATCCGTGTTGTTCCATATAGGGTGTGCCAATCGGTGGATAAAACACCACCCCGCTGAGCAAGCCATAAAACCACGAAAGGGCTGTGGAGACGGCTAATTGCCTTAAAAACAAAAAAACCAGAATGCAGAATAAACCATTGAAAACCGATGAGTGCAGGCAATAGGAATACCAATTGACCCCAAAAACTTTATAGAAAAACGTCTGGAAAATCATTGGTACCAATCCGTTAGGTGTATTGAAATCACGAAAAGGAACCTGTCCTGAATATAATCTCCAGGCACCATCAAAGACGATGGACTGATCCAGCGGCATGAGGCCTAAACGGGCATAATAAAAATTAACTGTTGCTCCTAGCGAAAATAGAATGGTGAGATGAAAAAAGGAAAGGGTTTTATTTGGGTTCATTGTTAAAGACGAACTGTCTTAAGGGGTAGGGGTGCTCTGGGGAGCTTGAGGTTGTTGCTGAGTGATGCAATGAATACCTCCCAGGCCCCAGATAAATTCGTTGCTTAGAATTGGAGTGATGGTTTTATCTGGAAAAACCTCTTGCAGGATGGAGATGGTTTTAGAATCGTTTGCGTGATTATAAACTGGAAGCAGAACGGTTTCATTTCCAATGTAGAAATTGGCGTAACTGGCGGGAAGCCGATCCTCTTTCGGACCGACCCATCCCGGCATTGGAATGGTGACAATGTCCAAAGACTTGCCTTTATCATCCCGAACATCTTGCAAGGTTTTGAGGTTTTCCTGCAGGCTAGCGTAATTCGGGTCTTCCGAGTCTTCCTCAACCGCGCAAATAACCCGGTTTTCTCCGACAAAGCGTACCAGGTTATCTATGTGTCCATCGGTATCATCTCCCATTAGCTCGCCGCGGCACCAGATAACTTTTTGGACACCCAGGTAATTTTTTAAAAAGGACTCCATCTCAGACTGCCCCAGTTCGGGATTTCGATTTGGATTGAGCAGGCATTCCCGCGTAGTCAGGCACATTCCCTTTCCGTTTACGTCAATGGCTCCCCCTTCAAGATAAATACCAGGATGAAACACGGTAAGGTTCAACTGTTTTTCCAGTTTGGGGCCCACTGCATTATCGTTTTCCCATTCATATTTCCCTCCCCAGGCATTAAACTCCCAGTTGTTAAAAGCCAATTCCGACGACACGACAAAATTGGGACCGTAATCCCTCATCCAGACATCATCCGTGGGTATGAAAAATCGAACCACTTGACTATCCACAATTCCATGTTTTGTAAAAAGAGACGTGATTCTGGAGTTGAGCACATCATCCCTTACAAGCAAATTAATCTTTTCTCCTCCCTGCAGGGCCTTGATGATTTGAAGGTAAACGGACTCAATATCGGACAGCTGTTGACCGGGCCAGGTTTCCATATTGAATGGCCAAGTGAGCCAGGTCGCTTCATGAGGTTCCCATTCGGCAGGCATGCGATAGTCCAATTCGAAGGGGAAAGGAGAGTTTTTATTCATTCCCGTCCAGGAAAATGCGGTTCAGATTCGCGTAGGCATCGACCCGGCGGTCTCTGAGAAAGGGCCAGTTCTGACGTGTTTCAGAAATCAAAGATAGATCGCATTGCGCTATGATGATATCCGGTTGGTCCGAGCCATGCGCCAAAACTTCACCTAAGGGATCACAAATAAATGATTGGCCCCAAAAGGTGAGATTATCCTCCCGTCCCACCCGGTTGACGGCACCGACGAATACTCCGTTAGATATCGCATGTGATTTTTGAATGGTTTGCCAGGCATTTTTTTGTCGAGGAACTTCATCGCGGTCAATTTCCTGGAAACCGATTGCTGTTGGATAAAATAAAAACTGGGCACCCGAAAGGGAAGTGAGCCGGGCGGCCTCCGGAAACCACTGGTCCCAGCAAATGAGAACTCCCACCAAACCAAATCGTGTTCGAAACGTTTTGAATCCCAGGTCGCCGGGAGTGAAGTAAAACTTTTCATAGAAGCACGGATCATCCGGAATGTGCATCTTGCGGTATTTGCCTAACAGGGTTCCGTCGGCATCTATCACCACGGCAGAATTATGATAAATCCCGGGGGCTCGCCTTTCGAACAGAGGTACAATGAGAACCACTCCGAGTTGTTCGCAAAGTTTACACAATGTTTCCGTAGTAGGACCCGGTATCGGCTCAGATAATTCGAAACGCCTTGTATCTTCAGTTTGACAAAAATACGGTGTTAAAAAAAGTTCCGGCAGGCAAATGATGTTCCCGCCCAAATCTGCGGATTTTTTTATAGAATCTGTAGCCTTCTGCAGGTTTTGGTCAGTGCTGGGTTCGCAATCCATTTGGATGAGAGCGACGGTGACCTGGGAATCCCCATTAAAAGTATCTTTTTCTTTTTGCTGGTCTTTCATGCTTGCAAGGAATGTGCAATTGATATGTAAGCCTTTGGGTGAGTATAGCAAACCCCGTCTATAAAACAATGTTAATTGATCGAGAAACCTTCCTTTGTAATTTGTATCACCGGTCAATTTATGATATAAATTATACGATTCCACTGGTGGTTAGGTCGCTCTGAAAACCTGACTTTCATTCCTCAGTTTATCTTGAAACTATTAAACCAAATCCTAACCTTTTTTGATTGAAAAGTATTTTGTGGGTAAAGCAAGCATTTAGAGATTATTATAAGCCGAAGTTAAAGCGCGAATTAAAGAGGGATCCTACTCAGGAAGAAATGGATCAGCGTTTTAACGAGATTTACAGCAAAGTACGTCTCACTTTACTGGTAGGTGTGAATGAGGGAGTTTCTATCTTTTTTTATGAAATTGCCCAATTCACTCTTGAGGAATTTGAGACTTTTCGTGACCGCACGGAAGACTATTTGTTTGAGCGGTTTGGGGGTGGAAACTTTAAGTTGAATTTTTATGAAGGTCCTTCTTTTATAGTTACCGTTAACTTTAAACCCAAAGGAGAACCTAAATGGGAGCATTTGCTTCCCGATAAAGCTAGAAAATCATAATTCCCACGCCTTAAATGGATCGAGTTTTACACCCAACTGAAGATCCCCCACAAAATTTTGAGGGGATCATCCATACCGTCCTGGAAGATTCTTCTCCGGCAAAGCCTTATCTTGCAGAGGGACTGCCTGGGGCTTCCCGTGCGCTATTCTGCGTCCATTTAAAAAAGCATTTTTCCGGCCCAGTGGTCGTTGTTACACCGGACCAGTTGACCGCTGAAACCCTTCTTGAAGACATCCGTTTTTTTTGCCAACATGAAAAATTAAAAGTTTTACCCAAACTGTTTCCGACCTGGGAACAGCTTCCCTTTGAACCGCTTTCTCCAATGAGTGAAATTTCCGGCGAGCGTTTGGAAGTCCTCAATTCCTTGAGTGAAGGAGAATGCGGCTTGCTGATCGTTCCCTTGGAAGCCCTGCTTCAAACATTGATGCCGCAGTCTATTCTAAAGAAACTGACCTTTCATTTAAAAAAGGGTCAAACAGCCGACCGTGAGTTTCTTGAGATCTGCTTGATGGATAATGGATATTCCAAGGTATCCCTCGTGGAAGAGCGTGGAGAGTTCAGTTTGCGTGGCGATATTCTGGATATCTTTCTTCCCTCCGGAACCAATCCCGTTCGTATTGAGTTTTTTGGGGACGATATCGAGTCCATCCGCCAATTCGATCTGGATAGTCAGGTGTCTACCGAGGAGGTGGAGGAAATCCACATTCTCCCGGTAAGGGAAATTTGCCTGAGCCAAGCTGAAATGGAACAGGGCATCGAGCGTATTAAAAAGACCGCTGAACTTCAGGAAACAGATTCTTCCCACGTGAACGAATTGATAGAAAAGATTCAATGTGTCGGAAATTTTGCCGGTATCGAGAATCTGGCTCCTTTCTTCTATCCCGAGAAGTGCAGTTTATTTAATTACCTGCCTGGTGATTCACGAATCGTTCTGGACCACCCTGAACTGATCGATGCGAAATCGGAAGATTTTCATCACTTGATTCAAGTAGAATTTGACAGGGCTCTGGAAAGAAATGATGTCGTTCCCGATCCTTCTCAATCCTTTTTGGATGAAGGGGAACTAAAAAAGCTTTTGGAAGGATACTCCCAAATTCATATCAATTCATTGCGGCTTTCTGATTCTGTAGATAATTCATGCGTCCAGTTTTCTATTCAGCCTATTCCTTATTTGCATGGAAAATTTGAAGCTTTTGCCCAGCAAACCAACCAGTGGAAAAGCGAAGGCAACCAAGTGGTTGTGGTGGCTCCCGCAAAAGGTCATGCCAAGCGGGTTCGTGAACTGTTGAATGAGTACGACCTTTATGTGGAGATCGAGTTGGGGCATTTGAGTACCGGATTCCAGATTCCTTCCCTGAATCGGGTTTATGTTGCCGAGCACGAAATTTTTGGCCGCTCCCACAAGCGAAGGCACCGAAGAAAACCTAAATCATTCAGCTTTCAAAGGGGGTTCAAAGATTTAAAGCCAGGTGATTTTTTGGTCCATATTGATTACGGGATAGGCCAGTACGTAGGTACCCGTGAATTGAAAACCGGTGTGGGTGGCGGTGAGTTCATGGAAATTCTTTATGCTGACGACGAGAAACTATACATTCCTATGGATGCCTTGTCCCTCATTCAAAAGTATCAAGGTTCTGATGAGGGACGTCCGCCGATCAGCAAACTCGGTTCGGTTTCCTGGAAACGTCAAAAGGACAAGATCAAAAAGTCGATTCGTGAAATGGCAGAAGGCTTGTTGAAGCTGTACGCCTCTCGCCAATTTGCGGAACGGCCTGCATGCTCATCCCAGCCGGTGTTGATCCAGGAATTTGCCGACTCTTTCGAGTACACGGAAACCGATGACCAGTTGAAAGCCATCGAGGAAGTGTTTGAAGACCAGGAAAAAAGCAAGCCTATGGACCGCCTTGTTTGCGGGGATGTGGGATACGGGAAAACTGAAGTGGCCATGCGTGCGGCTTATAAAGTCGTTTTGGAGAAAAAGCAGGTTGCGGTGCTCGTCCCTACCACCATTCTGGCGCAACAACACCTTTTGACTTTTCAGGAACGGTTTAGGGCTTATCCTGTGAACATTGATATGGTCAACCGCTTTCGAACTCCCAAACAACAAAAAGAAACCCTGAAAAAACTGAAGAATCATGAGGTCGATATCATAATAGGGACCCATCGATTGCTGTCGAAGGATATTGAGTTTGCCGATTTGGGTCTGGTCATCATCGATGAGGAACAACGCTTCGGTGTGAAGCACAAGGAACGCATGAAACAATTGAGAACAACTGTTGATATCTTGACACTGACGGCGACTCCAATACCTCGGACTTTGCATTTCTCGCTGATGGGAATTCGCGACTTGAGTGTCATCGAGACCCCCCCCAGTGACCGCCTGGCTGTAAAAACCTTTGTACGCAAGTTCGATGAAAACGTAATACGCGAAGCCATTCTCAGGGAATTGGATCGCGGTGGGCAAATATATTTTGTCCACAACAAAGTGCACAGTATAGAATCAGTTGCCACCATGATTCAAAAAATTGTTCCTGAAGTGAAAATCGGTATTGCGCATGGACAATTGGCGGAACACCGTTTAGAAAAGGTGATGAAACAGTTTATTGATAAGGAAATCGACCTTCTTTTGTGCACTTCCATCATAGAATCCGGATTAGATATTCCATCCGCAAACACCATTATTATTCATAGAGCAGACCAGTTTGGCCTAGCGCAATTATATCAATTAAGGGGAAGGGTAGGGCGCTACAAGCATCAGGCCTATGCGTATCTCATGATTCCCGGGGCGATGATAATTTCAGAAGATGCGCGCAAACGGTTGACCGCTATTGAAGAAATGAGCGAATTGGGATCCGGTTTTCAACTGGCGGCCCGCGATATGGAAATCCGGGGGACGGGAAATATGCTCGGCCATGACCAGTCGGGCCACATTAATGCTATCGGATTTGATTTGTATTGTAAATTGATGGAAGACACCATCAAGGAATTGAGGGGAAAGAAGACCAAATCAAAAATTGAGCCGGAAATCGACCTTCAGGTGAAAGGTTATATTCCCAAAAGTTATATTCCGGATCTCAATCAGAGATTGGAATTTTACCGCCGACTTCAACTGGTAAATGAGGTACAATATGTGCGGTCGATGCTTGCCGAAATGGAAGACCGGTATGGGACGCCTCCGGAGCCGGTGGAAAAATTATTTTCCATGTTAAGGATCAAACTTCTTTGTCAAAAGCTTCATATACTCAAAGCACACTTGAAAAGAGATGTGGTTTACCTGTATTTCGATCCTTCAACCCCCGTTTCCACTGAAAGGCTTTTGACTCACCTAGGTAAGAAGTTCCAGTTGGGATCCGAATATCAAGTCCAGATAATTTTAGATGGCAGAGGGTGGAGAAAGGACATGAATTCCCTGCAAGGATATTTGGAAATGTTAACAGACCCCGAAGCTGAAGATGACTCTGATCATGAAGAATAAATGCCTGTTTCATTCAATCCTGCTTTGCCTGTTATTTGCACTGGTTGGTGGATGCAATTCTTCCAGCAAGGTTCCACAGGGAAATATGGCACCCGGTGTCATTGCTAAGGTAAATGATGAAAACCTGAGCCGGGAGCAATTTATTAAAAACCTGGGAGAGATAAAGAAAAAATTCAGGGTAGATAACCAGGAAGAATTAAAACCTACCGAATTGATCTGGTTAAAGACTCAAACCCTGAACCTCATGATTCGGGATACACTATTCTTTCAGGAGGCTAAAAATCTGGGTTTGCAGGTCAACAATGAAGAATTCGAGGAAGAACTGCTCCTGGTAAAAAACGATTATTCGAAAGAAAGTTTTGCAAGGTTGCTGGATGTTAAAAACATTCCTGCCTCGGACCTGAATTCCAATTTCAAAAAGAATATTTTGTTCCGAAAATTGATTGAGAAGGCCGTAAATGAATCCATTATAGTCACGGAAAATGAGCTTCTGGATTATTACGTGGCCCATCAAAAGGATTTTGAAAAGAAAAGACAGGTGAGAGCTTTGCATATTATGGTCGAAACAGAAGACGAGGCATTGGATCTTCATAAAAAGCTCAAGAAAAAGGGGAATAAATTTGATGACTTTGCGCGCCGGTTTTCACTTGGCCCCGAAAGTTCCCAAGGTGGGGATATGGGATATTTCGAACGTGGGCAAATGCCGGAAGCTTTTGATGTTGTTTTCGATTTAAAAAAAGGGCGCCGCAGTCAGGTTATTAAATCCAATTATGGCTATCATATATTTAAGGTGATGGATATTATTGATCCAAAAAAACTCAGCTTTGAAGAAGCCAGACCCGCTATTAAAAAAATCGTTTTGGAACAACGGCAGGAAAAAGCGTTTAAATCCTGGGTTAGCAATTTAAAAAGAAAAGCCGATATCAAAATTAACCATGAAGCTCTTGAAGCCATTTCTTAATATATTAAGCCGCAATTTATTGTGGGCCGCAGTCCTTTTAGCGAGCCCCACACTGGCGCATGCCAAAGTTTTCGATCGTGTTGTCGCGAGAGTGAATAGCGACATCATCACTTTAAGTGCAGTTGAAAACAGGGTCAATTTGTTAAAGGCCACTAATGCCATGCCCGATGCCAGTGACAGGGAAATTCAGGAAAATGCCCTGAATACTATTATTGACAACAAACTCCAGGTTCAGGAAGCGGAGCGATTGGGTATTGAGGTAACCGATGAACGGATTAATCTCGCCATTGAAGATATCAAGAAAAAGAATGGGCTTTCTGATGAGATTCTGATGAAAATGCTGGAGAGGGAAGGGTCCAGTCTTGATGAATATAAGGTCAAGATAAAAAACCAGATACTGATCTCCAAGGTTATTTCATTTCAACTGAGACAAAGGATCAAAATTAGTGAAAAAAGTATAAAGTCCTATTACCTGGAGCATCAAAAAGATTTTTGGCTTCCTGACAAAATTCATACGCGTCATATTTTGTTTATTTTTGATGCTGGAATCACTGATACCCAAAAAAAATTGAAACGTGATAAAGCTGAGGAAGTATTAAGTAAAATTCGAAGGGGCGAGGATTTTAGCGTACTTGCCAAAACTTACTCTGAGGATGTTTCCGCCAGCAGTGGAGGGGATTTGGGAGTGATTGAACGCGGCAAGATGGTAAAGGAATATGAAGAGGCCGCATTTGCCTTAAGAAAAGGCCAGGTCAGCGGAATTGTTCAAACTCCCTTTGGCTTGCATATAATCAAGGTCGAGGAGGTGTTTCCAGGAAAAACCAAGCCTTATCTTGAAGTTAAGAAAGAAATTGAAGAAATCCTGAGCGTCGACAAGAGGGAAAGCGAGTATAAACTTTGGCTTGAAGAGTTGAGAGACGTTTCTTTTATCGATGTCACCCTGTTTGATAATTTTCCGATCAGGAAGAAAAAAGAGATTGAGAAAAAGAGCGATCAGAAAACAGTCAAGTCGCGGCCCCAAAAAAGCTATCTGGAGGAAAACTGGTGGGCGGATGAACCCTCTGGGTCGGGTTCAAGCTCCAAAGCAGTAAAAAAACCATCCCGAAAGCGAAAAAGTAAAGCTTCGAAGCGTAAAGGCTCTACAAATTCCAAACCCCGATCAACCCGGAACGACTCTTATGATTCTGGATATGAATCTATGGAGAAAAAACTGGCCCGTATTAAAAGATTGCGTAAAGAAAATGCTATAACTGAAGCGGAATACCAGGCCAGAAAAAAGAAATTATTGAGTCAACTCTAAGGTCCATTTGATCCTCTTGAATAGAAACGGTTCTTGTTTCCCCCCTCCTCTGATACCCGTTTCCTGAGCCATTTAAAACGGATTTGCCCATGTCATGAACCTCTTTTTGAGAAAAGTTTACGCTACGGTTTTAAAAAATACCCTGGTTCAAAAAGGCGATTCGATCTTGGTTGCCGTTTCGGGGGGAATGGATTCTGTTTGTCTTTTGTTTGTTCTGGATTGTTTGAAAGAGGAGTTTTCATGGGAACTGGCCATTGCCCATTTTAACCATAAAACCAGGGGTGAAGACTCTGAAGAGGACGCCCGGTTTGTTCAAGGATTGGGCTTGGAGTTGAATCTTCAAACATTTGTTCAAGCCATGGATGTTCAAGCGGCCCAGGCTCAAATGAAAACTTCGTTTCAGGATGCCGCCCGTTCGTATCGATATCGATTTCTGGAAGAAACCCGAATGCGGTTGGGCTTTCAATCCATTGCAGTGGGTCACAATGCTGATGATCAGGCAGAAACGATTCTCATGAATTTTTTAAGGGGAAGCGGAAACAAGGGACTGGGTGGAATGCCTTATAAAAGAGGAAACCTGATCCGACCTTTACTGGATCGAAATCGAAAGGAAATAAGTGATTTTGTTAATCAAAAGGGATTACAGTTCCGGGAAGACAAAAGTAATCGAGATGCAAAATATTTGCGTAACAAGGTTCGTAATGAATTGATTCCCTTGCTGGAGCATGATTATAACCCACGGTTGAGAAATCGTCTCTTGGCCACGGGAAGTATTTTCCGGGATGAAGAAGATTATTGGTCTCATACGATTGAACCCATTCAATCCAGGATTGTAAAACAAGAGGCAGAGTTTCATAGTTTGAACCTTAGGGATTTTAAGGCTAACCATCCCGCGTTACAAAAAAAAGTTTTACGGAGTATCATTTCCGGATTACGAGGAGGATTGAAAAAGGTCCGTGCTGAACATATCGAAACTGTTCTTAAACTTATTAGGGAGGGACAAACAGGAAAATATTTAACCCTGCCTTCCGGTCTTCAGATTCGAGTGAAAGACACGGAAACTGCAATTTTAGGATTTGGCCTGGATTTAAAAGATTGCGAATCGAGCATCCAACTCGCCAATTTTCAACGTGTTTACCTGAAAATTCCTGGAATTACTTGTTTTGGCGCAAAACTTATTGAATTCAGGTCTGAAGTACTTGGAAATAAGGAAGGGATATATAACAAAGCGCAGAGCAATCAGGCTTTTCTGGATTATTCCAAAACGGGTTGTGATTTGTACTTGAGGTATTTTAAACCTGGAGACCGTTTTGTACCATTGGGAATGTCGGGGATAAAGAAACTGAAATGTTTTTTTATCGATGAAAAAGTAACACAAAATGAAAGAAATGAAGTTCCGATCTTGACAACCAAATCGGACCATATTATCTGGGTATATGGAAAACGTATTTCCCAGGATTACAGGGTAACACCAGAAACCCAAAGGGTTCTTCGTATAGAAGGGGTTCCTGTAAATAATTAAAATAATTCTATTAACATTGCCTTCAAGGCCTTTAAATATGGTAAAATAAATAAAATATGGAAGAGGGAGCCTACTCTTTTTATTATAATTTTAAGGAGAAGAGTTTTGAATCAATTTTATAAGAACTTAGCGCTTTGGCTGGTCATCGGGCTGATCCTTATCGCGTTGTTCAATATATTCAATAAGCCGCTGAACCCCGGAGATGGAGTTGTGTTTAGCGATTTTATGGATATGATCGAAAAGGACCAGGTCAGTGAAGTGGTGATTCAAGGAGATACCATAACCGGAAAAAATACTGAAGGCCAGTCGTTCCAAACGGTCGCGCCTCCTAAGGATCCGGATGTGATTCGTCTTCTCCGAGAACATGATGTCCGTATCGTTGTGGTTCCTCCAGAGCAAACGAGCTGGTACATGAATATTCTGATTTCCTGGTTTCCTATGCTGTTGTTGTTAGGAATCTGGATTTTCTTTATGCGCCAAATGCAGGCAGGAGGAGGAAAGGCTTTATCCTTTGGCAAGAGTAAAGCCCGCCTGATGAGCGACAAGAAAAACAAAACGACTTTTAAAGATGTCGCGGGTGTTGATGAAGCCAAAGAAGAATTACATGAGGTTATTGAATTTTTAAAAGAGCCTCAAAAATTCAGTAAGCTCGGTGGGAAAATTCCTAAAGGCGTTTTGCTGGTGGGTCCTCCCGGAACCGGAAAAACCTTGCTGGCAAGGGCCATTGCCGGGGAAGCCAACGTTCCGTTTTTTAGTATCAGTGGATCTGATTTCGTTGAAATGTTTGTCGGGGTCGGTGCTTCCAGAGTGCGAGACCTTTTTGACCAGGGCAAGAAAAACAGTCCCTGTCTCATTTTCATTGATGAGATCGACGCTGTCGGGCGTCACCGGGGTGCTGGGCTTGGCGGCGGACATGATGAGCGTGAACAGACCCTGAACCAGTTACTGGTTGAAATGGACGGCTTTGAAAATAATGAAGGCGTGATTCTCATTGCCGCTACCAACCGTCCTGATGTACTGGATCCAGCGTTGTTGCGTCCGGGTCGATTTGACCGGCAGGTGGTGGTGGCTCGACCCGATGTCAAAGGCCGGGAAGGAATTTTGAAAGTGCATACTTCCACCATTCCCCTTACGGACGATGTCGAGTTAAAACTCATTGCCCGTGGAACTCCAGGGTTTACAGGTGCTGATCTGTCCAATCTGGTCAATGAAGCCGCTTTGCAAGCCGCGCGGCAGGACAAAATTGCTGTATCGATGGATGACTTCGAAGCGGCTAAAGACAAGGTACTGATGGGTGTGGAAAGGCGCAGTCTGGTTATCAGCGAAAAGGAAAAGAAAACCACTGCTTATCACGAAGCGGGCCATGCGTTGGTAGCTTTGCTTCTACCAGGAAGCGATCCTTTGCACAAGGTAACGATCATTCCCCGCGGTCAAGCTTTGGGTGTTACCCAGCAATTGCCTGTGGATGAAAAACATACCTACCCCAAAAATTATTTATACAATAATTTGGCCATTCTGATGGGTGGGCGTGCGGCTGAAGAAATCTGTCTGGGACAAATGACGACAGGCGCGGGTAACGATATTGAACGCGCCACCGACATTGCCCGCAAAATGGTTTGTGAGTGGGGTATGAGTGAAAAAATGGGACCGCTGACCTATGGAACCAAGGAAGAGCAAGTGTTCCTGGGGCGTGATTTTAACCAGCAGAAAAACTTCAGTGACGAAACTGCCAAGTTGATCGACTTGGAAGTGAAAGCACTGGTGATGGGTGGTTATAACAAAGCCAAGGAGTTGTTGACTGAAAACCTGGAAGCTCTTGAAAAACTCAGTTTGTCTTTATTGGAAAAGGAAACCCTTTCAGCAAAGGAAATCGACCGCATCCTCAAGGGTCTTCCTTTAGAAGATGATACCGATGGCAATGAGGACTCTAAATCAAGTGGGTTGATCGATCCGGCTTCTGGAAAAAAGGCTAAAGATCCTGATGTGGGTGAAGATTTTATCGGTGGCGAGGGCTGTCCCGCACCTGCTTAATAAGTTAATTCTGCTATATAAAGCTCCAACTCCGAACCTCAGGGTTTGGGTTGGGGCTTTTTTCATTTGCAATGAAATCATCCAAAATGACGGATATTTTAATAGGTCCGGTTAAAATAATGGGGATAATCAACCTGTCCCCCGACTCTTTTTATTCCCAAAGCAGGTGCGGGAATGAAGAGGATGTAGTTCAAAGGGCATTGCGTCTTGTGCAAGAAGGTGCCGATATTATTGATATAGGTGCCGAGAGTTCCCGCCCGGGAAGCACTCCTGTTCCGATTGATGAGGAAATGGACCGGCTTTTTCCCGTACTAAAAACTCTGGTGAAAAAGGTTTCGATACCCATTTCAGTCGATACCTATAAACCCGAGGTGGCACGACGAGTCCTGGATTTAGGTGTCACTTTGATCAATGACATTACCGGGTTACAGCAATTTCCTGAAATGGCTAGAGTTGTTTCACAGCATAAAGCGGGAATCGTTTTAATGCACATGAGGGGAAGTCCCAGAACCATGCAGGAGAACACCCATTATGAAGACCTGATCAACGAGATAACTTCCTACTTTGAAAAAAGCCTGGAAATTGCCACAGCTGCCGGGATTGAAATAAACAAAATTGTTCTGGATCCCGGAATCGGATTTGGAAAGTCGGTAGAAGGTAACCTAAAATTGATTTGTGAATTGGAGCGATTCAGTAAGATGGGGTTTCCTCTGTTGCTGGGAGTTTCAAGAAAGAATTTTATTGGCAAAATACTGGGTCTGGAAGTGGAAGACCGTCTGGAAGGGTCCCTGGCCGCTACGGTGATAGGGGTTATGAAAGGCGCTCGGATTATTAGAACACACGATGTAGAACAAACTTCAAGAGCTGTAAAAATGGCCGAAGCCATTCTGGGGTAAACCGATTCACTGTAATTGGATGCAGGGAAAGGAGAACAAGATTTGATTCGTTTGTACGTCAATGTCGATCATGTAGCAACCATTCGAGAAGCCAGAAAAACCTTTGAACCAGATCCCTTGCAAGCCGCCTTGATGGCTGAAAGTGCGGGAGCCCATGGTATCACGGTTCATTTAAGAGAGGATCGCAGGCATATTCAGGATCACGATGTGGACCGGATTCGAAAAGGGATCAGCACACCCATGAATCTTGAAATGGCCCCGGTCGATGAGATGGTGGAAATAGCAATTCGGAATCGACCGACCCAAATTTCCCTGGTTCCCGAAAAGCGCCAGGAAATTACCACAGAAGGT
This sequence comes from Nitrospina sp., assembly GCA_024648695.1. Classification (GTDB taxonomy): domain Bacteria; phylum Nitrospinota; class Nitrospinia; order Nitrospinales; family JACRGP01; genus JACAVV01. The sequence goes on along the minus strand of JACAVV010000011.1, from coordinate 33,212 downwards.
GGACTGGATGTGGGTGGCATGAAGAATTCACTCATTGCAATTAAAAGAAAAATTGAACCTTTTAAAATTAAATTCAGCTTGTTTGTAGATCCGGTTGAGGACATCATTACCTGCGCAAGGGACCTTGGAGCCGACAGTATCGAAATCAACACAGGAAGGTACTCAGAATCGGATGGAGAGGAATTGCAAACCCAGTTGCTAGCCATAAAAACCGCGTCCCGGCATGCATCCCAATTGGGTTTGAAGGTATTTGCAGGGCATGGGTTGAAGGTGAGTAATGTCGAACTCATTTCGGCGATTCCAGAGATCGAGGAACTTAATATTGGGCACAGTTTGGTGGCTAATTCCGTTTATGTAGGTTTAAAACAGGCGGTTATGGATATGAGGGAAGCCATCGACCGAGGGGTTCAAAAGCGAACCTGAATTTATTCTAAACCCATCTAAGGTTTTGCTATGGTATCCTTTTTGCTTATTCTTGGTTTATTCAAAGAGTTGCCAGAATTATGACACAATAAATGAATCATGAAAACAGAACCTTCAATACAAAAAAGCACAGTCAATCTCGAAAACAGGAACCTTAGAGAGCGAAGTAGCCGGTCGGCGCGGGAATATTTGCGAATGGTTCAAACCTTTAACAGGGCCTTGATGGTCAAGGAAACCGCACGCATTTCCCTCAGGAAAAAGACCCGGATCCTGTTGGGAAGAATCAGTGAAAATATTAAAGCGTATGAAACCTTGCTAAAGAATTTGAACGTATACCAAAAAAGCAAAAAGCAGATTGAACAGACCCTGCAGGAATTTTTAGAAAGGGAAGAATGGCTCAAAGAAAAGTATGAGAAATTATTGAGCGGAGTATCCCCCGAAGCTTTGGGAATTTCAATTTCTTCTCTCGATTCTTCATCAGAGGAGGCATCTGGAAATGAGCCCCAAGGAATTCAATCAAGCCTTGAACTGTCAAATCGAAGAAAAGGTTATCTTGAACAATTGAATGTATTGTTTTCCAAGCTCGAGACAGAATTGGGCCGAATCGAAGAGTTGAAACGGGAAATGAACCAGGCCCGGTCCGAAATTGAAGAGAAAAGCCGAAATGCCGGTGAACAAAAATCCAGATTGGAAGAGAATCATCATCAGCTCATGAACCAGGTTAAAGAAATCGAAATAAAGCTCGAAAGGTCTTTAAAGGAGGAGGGACTCCTGCTAAAAGAATTCGACAATTTGGTCAAGACCGTTGACAATAATGTAGAAACTAAAGAAAAAATGCATGATATTCTTTTCACCCACCTGTCTAAATCCCAGTCAAAAAATTCCAGGAAGTGACCTCAGTGCAGGTTTTTTAACAAAAACCGCATCTCATTCTGGTAATAACACAACAAATTATTGACATAACGGGACTAATTTTTCATAATCAAAAGGGCATCTGACCTGCCTTCCTGTATGAAAAACTTCCAATCCTATCCAAAATTTATTTTTTCTAAAAGATTAAAGGGTCTAATTTAGAGGAGTTTCAATGTCCCAGAAAGTAAGAGTTGCTATTAACGGGTTTGGGCGTATTGGCCGCAGTGTATTAAAGTGTATTTTGCAAGATAAAGAATGTGCAAATATCGACCTGGTGGCTATCAACGATTTGACTGATCCTAAAACGCTTGCCCATTTGTTCAAATACGATTCTGTGCAGGGCCAAAATATGGCCGAGATAAGTCATAGTGGAAGTGACTTGCTGGTCAATGGCCAGACGATCAAAATTCTGGCGGAAACGGATCCCGCTAAACTGCCCTGGAAAGAATTGTCTGTAGATATTGTTATAGAGTCAACGGGCCGATTCACAAAACGTGAGGATGCAAAAAAGCATTTATCTGCAGGAGCCAAAAAGGTTATTATCTCTGCTCCCGCTACTGACCCGGATGTTACCCTGGTGCTGGGCGTGAATGAGACCGAGTACGACCGTGAAAAACACAGTATCGTATCGAATGCGTCCTGTACCACTAATTGCCTGGCACCGGTAGCCAAAGCATTAAATGATGCGTTTGGAATCAAAAAAGGATTGATGACCACCATCCATTCGTATACCAACGATCAAAAGATTCTGGATTTACCGCATAAAGATTTGAGGCGGGCGAGGGCGGCTTCGTTATCCATGATCCCAACGACCACAGGTGCGGCTAAAGCCGTGGCTTTGGTGCTACCCGCATTAAAGGGCCGTTTGGATGGCATGGCGATACGGGTTCCCACTCCCAATGTGTCCTTGATTGATCTGGTGGCCGAAGTGGAGAAAAATACCACTGCTGAAGAGGTCAATGCGGCTTTAAAAAAGGCGGGTGAAAGTGGGGTCAAGAATATTTTGCGGGTAGAAGATCAACCTTTGGTCTCTGTTGATTTTAATGGCACCGAGTGTTCCTCTGTAGTGGACGGTCCCTCTACAAAAGTTCTAGAAGGGAATATGGTGAAGGTCCTGAGTTGGTACGATAATGAATGGGGTTATTCCTCAAGGGTCAAGGATTTACTGAAATTTTTGATAGAAAAAGGACTTTAGAGCAAAAGGCAAGGGATTCCATTTTTGTTGAGGAAGAAAATTTATATCGAATATAGCATGAGCTTACAAAAAATATTTTTTGCTACAGAAAGCATCGAGTTTCATCCTTAACGCAGTGAAGGGTCTCTGGTGAAAAATTTATCGCAGAAGAAGTTGTTTTCGACAGCATGCTTTTGAATCCAATGCAAATTTCTATTACTTGGCTTGTTTCATAGGAGCGGGGCTTAAAATATGAGGCTACCGATCATCGCGGCCAATTGGAAGATGAATTTACTTTTAAATGATGCCCGGAATTGGGTGAAGGATTTCAAGCATAGCCTTCCGGAACTTTCATCGTGTGGTGTGGTTGTAGCACCACCGTTTACCTCACTGTCGACAGTTAAAAACGAACTGGCGGGAACTGAAATCCAACTTGCGGGGCAGGATATCGGTCTTGCACTGGAGGGGGCTCATACCGGAGATATCTCGGCAAAAATGTTAAAAGATGTGGGTTGCGACTATGTAATTCTGGGCCATTCCGAGCGCAGGAGGGATCATCACGAATCTGATTCAATGGTCAATGAAAAAATCAAAATTGCTCTTTCTCAAGGATTAAAAATAATTTTCTGCCTCGGAGAGAATGAGAAACAGAGGCAGGATGGGGAAACGCAAGAAATTGTAAAAGAGCAATTGTTGAGTGGCCTGTCCGGGATCTCAAGCGAGGAAATAAACCATATTGTGATTGCCTATGAGCCTGTATGGGCCATAGGCACAGGAAACAACGCCACGCCTGAACAGGCTCAAGAGGTTCATGCTTTTATAAGGACACTTGTGGCTCAGGAATATGGAGACGCGGTTGCTTCGCATATTCGAATTCTATATGGCGGTAGTGTCAAAAGTAAAAACAGTAAAGACTTGTTAGGCCAACCCGATATCGACGGGGCATTGGTAGGAGGCGCCAGCTTGGTTGCCCACGAATTTTGTGCTATTATTAACACCTTAATTTAATTGATCGAGTCATCTATGCAAACCCTTCTCATTGTAGTTCATGTAATCGTTGCTCTGTTCCTGGTGTTGGTCGTTTTACTCCAAACGGGTAAAGGCGCCAATATGGGATCTGCTTTTGGAGGCGGGTCCAGTCAAACCCTGTTTGGCAGTTCCGGAGCTGGAAATTTTCTCACCAAGCTCACAACCGTGGCGGCGATCCTGTTCATGATCACTTCACTTTCACTGACAACGTTTTCTTCCAATAAAGAAAACCAGTCGGTTATACAAAGTGATGTTGAAGAAACCTTGCCTCAAGACCAACCGGCTGAAAAATCCGGTGATTCTGAATAAACATTTTTATAACCAAAATGCCGATGTGGTGGAATTGGTAGACACGTGCGCTTGAGGGGCGTATGGAGCAATCCGTGGGAGTTCGAGTCTCCCCATCGGCACCATTTCCAGTGGATGGAAATTGCAGGACATTTAGCCCTCGACCCGACTTTCCTTTGGCCGGTTCGAAAAGTTTTGGTTCGAACATTCTCCGCTTAAAAGCACCATTCTTCCGAATGAAAGCGTGATACTGAACGGTATTTTTCCATCTTTTCCCTGTGATCACAAAGCGTTTTTTGGAATGTTGGTAAACTAACCCTCCTACCAGTTACACTACTTTGGGGATTTCCACCAACTTCCCTGGTTTTAAGAAGTTTCTAAAAACTACCAGGGTTTCTAATTGTCTAAAGAAAATTTCAGAATTTTCGTTAAATAGAATAAGGATATACCCAGCAAAAAGGATCTTTTGCCATGAGAGTTAATAAAAAAGTGTTGGTGACAGGTGGGGCTGGTTTCATTGGATCGCATACGGTGGATGCATTGATTGAGCGTGGTTATCATGTTCGAGTTCTGGATTGCCTGACTCCGCAAGTTCATGGCGACTCCGGTGAAAAACCGTCCCATTTGCACCCGGATGCCGAATTTATTAAGGGAGATGTTCGAGACAAAGATCAACTGTACCAGGCGATTAAAGGAATGGATTTGCTCATCCACGATGCGGCGGAGGTGGGCCTGGGGCAATCCATGTATTCCATTGAACAATACGTTTCGGTGAATGTTCAGGGAACGGCTGTGCTTTGGGATATTTTGGTCAACCAGGAGCACAATATTGAAAAAGTCCTGGTGGCCAGTTCGATGAGTATTTACGGGGAAGGTAAATATCGATGCGCGACGCACGGCGACATGTTTCCCATAGGGCGCCCTGATGACCAGTATTTAAAGGGAATTTGGGAAGTTCTTTGTCCTGAATGCAATGAACCCTTGCAGGCGATAGGGACAGACGAAAGTAAACCGCTTCATTGCACCTCAGTTTATGCGCAATCAAAAAAAGATCAGGAAGAGTATTCCTTGATAATTGGCAGGGCCTATAAAATTCCTACAGTGGCGTGCCGCTATTTCAATTGTTACGGTCCGCGCCAAAGCCTGGATAACCCATATACCGGCGCCGCGGCTATTTTTTCCTCAGCCATTAAAAATGGCACCGCTCCTTTGATTTATGAGGATGGCCACCAGCAAAGGGACTTCATTCATGTCAAGGATGTGGTTCAGGGTAAATTACTGGTCCTGGAAAACCCTGAGGTGACCGATGGAATTTTCAATCTGGGTACCGGAACACCCACCTCAATCCTTGAATTGGCGAATACTCTGATCAAGCTTTATGACGGAGTCATGGAACCGAATATTATCTACAAATTTCGAAGTGGAGATATTCGAAACTGCTATGCCGATGCCTCCAAAATCAAAGCGCTTGGATTCAAACCTCAATTCCCCCTCGAAAAAGGTTTGCGTGATTTGGTCGAATGGGGTAGCCGCCAGGCCTCCAGATCAAAAATAAAGGAAGCCCATCAGGAATTGATGGACAAAGGCCTTGTGGGCTAATCCTGTTTCCATCCAATACTTTATCCACTGTAAAATAAGAAAGAAAATGTTACAATGTGGCGTTTTTTTTTGTATAATTCCCGAAATAGTGTTTATTTCATTTTGTGGATTCCCCCATTTTGGCCGAAACAAAAAACAAACCAACGGATTCTCCTATTGCTGGTCCCGAATTTACGGACAGGGTCACGCGTCTGTTAATTTCCTGTATAGAAAACCTGTGTAGGTTTCTTCCCTCCTCTGATCCTTTAAACGGTAAGCTTCAAGGCCTGCTGAAAGTCCTCAAAAAAGCCATACGGTATAAGCCTGTTTCTGGCTTGGCTAAGGAAATTCAGGACTTTTTTAACAGAAAAAAGCTGGAAGAGGAGTTCAGATTTACTGAAAAAGAGGAAATGCGGCAGATCGTAATGGATCTGACCCAAACGATCAAAGATTTCGCGTCTGTTTCCGGTGGTTTGGACTCAGATATGGGAAAATATGTTGAACAAATTGATAAAGTCAACACCCTCCAGGACTTTATAGCCTTGAAAAAGAACCTGGTTTCAGATTTAAGAAAAATTCAACTGTCGACCAAGGACCTCAAGAGAGAATTGATTCAATATCGAAATATAACGAAGGAATTGTCCACCCGGTTGGAACAGACGGAAGCCAAAGCGCTTATAGATCCTTTGACCAATGTATTTAACAGGATGGCCTATGATTTGTCGGTAGGGCAAATGATACGCGAATTCACCCGCCACAAGGAACCTTGTGCCCTTATGATTATTGATATCGATTACTTTAAGAAATTTAATGATAATTATGGCCATAAGGCGGGTGATAAAGTATTAACCTCTGTGGCCGCCACCATTCGTGATGCGGTGAGGGATTCGGATTCTGTTTTCCGCTATGGCGGAGAAGAGTTTGTGATTTTATTAAAAAAAATCGAGTACGATCAGGCAAAGAGATTGGCAGAAAAGGTTCGCTACGAGGTGGAACGGGATTATTTTGTGGATAAGGAAATTGAGATGAAGGTAACTGTAAGTCTTGGAGTTTCCTGCCTGAAAGAAGGGGATACAGAACAATTGGTGTTTGATCGTGCCGATAAGGCATTATATAAATCGAAAGAAAATGGACGCAATCGCGTTACTATGGCATGATGTCATTTTTTCAAAAAGAGATTAAACATTGCCCAATAGTATTTTATTGACGGGTTTTGACATTTAGTGCATGAAACCCGGCCCCATTTGAAAATTTGTCATCAGTCTCTATGCCCCTCACCACCCTTGAAGAACTAGTTGCCCATCCTTCATTTCAATTAATTTTTTTTACCTTTCTATTGACACTTGGCAATGTGATAATTGGAGTCAGCATATTGCCCAAGGATAAAAGGAAGAAGGGGTATCGATTTCACCGGATTGCTTATTATTTCGTCGTCACTGGGTACCTTCTATTTTTAACGGCAAATCACTATTTGCTCACCAACTCCTGGTGGATGTACTTTATTTTAGGATATCTGCTGATAATTATTCCCTGGAGCCGAAAAATCAATGTGACCCTGCATGCCATCCTGTCCTCAATTTTGTTGATTTTGTTTGGTGGTGTCGCCATTTTTGGAATATTTTAAAAGAAACCCTGACCGAACATTCAATTCAACTATTAAAATTGTTGCTAAACATCCAGTATTTTTAACATGTCATGAATGAATTTGATTTAGCTGTTATTGGAGGAGGAAGTGCTGGTATAGCCGCCGCATTAAGAGCTTCCGAAATGAAGGCCAAAGTGTGTCTTATAGAGAAGAACCGATTGGGTGGCGGTCATGTATGGCATCGTGACTTAATGATTCGCTCTATTTTAAAAGAGGATCCGGCTTTATTAAAGGAAACGGTGAAAGACGCTGGGGTTTATAAAGAAATAACTGGCCGAGCTAAAGGTGTCTCCTCGTTGCATTCCAACCAGTTGGAAAAACAGATCAAAACAAATGGCGTGAATTTTTTAAAGGGAACAGGGTTTGTCATCAATAAAACCGAAGTGGGCATTCAAACGGAGACAGGGCAGGAGTCCATCCGGGCAAAAGCGATTATTCTGGCCCCCGGTTCACTGACCCGGTTTCCACAGGAAATTCCCTTTGATAACAAGTTCATATTTGCTGTGGAAGATGCTCTAAAAATGGAGGATCTGCCACCCAGCCTTTTAATTGTCGGAGCCAACTCATTGGCTTGTCTAATGGCCCGGTTTTTTAATGAATTGGGTTGCAGGGTGTTTTTGAATGATGGACTCCCGCATATTGGCGAAGGTTTGGACCCCGATCTGGTTTCTGCAATTGAAAAAAGCATGAAAATTCAAAAGGTTAAACTGCTTTTTGGAAAACGTATTGTTTCCATCTTTAAGGATGATGAGCAAATTAATATCAGCCTGGAAGGAGGCGTCAAGTTTCCCGTGCATCGGATCTTGTTTGCGGAAAACCATCAACCGGATATCCAGGACTTGCAAGTTTTGGATTTAGACCTTAGATTGGGAGAAAATAATGAAATTATGGTGGATGATCATATGCAAACCTCCACTCAAGGAATTTTTGCCGCAGGCAGTGTTATGGGTCGGACACCGGATTTTTGTCGATCCCGGTTGGAAGGAAACGTAGCGGCGGAGAACGCCCTTGGAAAATTAAATACGATAAATAACAATGAAATACCCTATGTTTTCGAGAGTTTACCTGAGATTGCAAGTGTGGGATGTTTTGCGGGCCAGGCCCATCATTTTGGATTTAGAGCGGTAGAGGGTACTTGGGAATCGTATTTTGAGCAGGGTGGAGAGGATTCTAACCGCATCAATGAATTAATAAAAATAGTGGCAGATAAAACTTCGAAAAAAGTGATAGGCGCTCAATTGATTTGTGAAGGGGCTCCCGAGTTGATTTCACATATTTCCATGGCAATGAATAAACAGATGAAAATTAGTGATTTGCTTCCTGTCACCTACACCTGGTCGCCCAGTATGCAGGGCTTGGGATATGCCATTCGGGCATGCCATCAAAAGCTTAGGAAGGGATCCTGATTTGAAGCTTTTCATAATTTAATATCTTGTCTTGACTCATAATTTTAATTATGTTAAAAGTCAACTCTTTAAAAACGAGGCAAGCTACCATCTAAACCTTAAAAGTTGGTGATAAGCTCCTATTTTTTGGAGCTTTGGAGTTACAAATGGCTGAAGTAAAACAAGTAAAAAAGGCAAAAACCGCAGATAAACCCGCAAAAGCGAAAGCTGGGAAAAAGGGTGGAGACCAAAGTGAACCGAAAAATACGATATGGTCGCGTCGGGATTTCTTTTCCTTGGCAGGTTGGGCTGGTTTTGCCGCAACCACCGGTTTATCATCCCTTTATTTTTTAAGACTATTGTATCCTCGCGTTTTGTTCGAGCCTTCTCCAATATTTAAAGCGGGAAGTCCTGGCGATTATACCGTGGGTGAAGTGAGTACGAAATGGAAACAGCAGGAACGTGTTTGGATCGTTCGGGAACCTGAGGGTATTTACGCCATTCTGGCCCGTTGTACTCATTTGGGATGTACTCCCTTATGGTTGAAGGGGGAAGGGAAATTCAAATGTCCGTGTCATGGTAGCGGTTTTACCATGGATGGGATTAATTTTGAGGGTCCCGCGCCACGTCCGTTGGAGCGATTAAAGATTACCCTGGCTCCGGATGGGCAAATCCAGATTGATAAAAGCAAGAAATTCCTTTTTGAAAAGGGTGAGTGGGGTAAGCCCGGCTCTATCTTAAGGGTTTAGCTTAATTTTTTTGCTCTAAATATATAATTTTAAAATAAATTTAGCGTCTCTTTTGGAGGTTTTCTGTTTTGGCTACGAAACCAAATATTCCCAACTTTGCGGAAATAATGAACGATATTAAAAGTGGGAAGATTTTTTCTGATATCGCGAAGCAAATTACTGAGTCTCAGATTTGGACATCTTCCTTTCGGCATGGATATGCCGATACCCCGCGTAACCGTGTTTTGCAAATTGCCAGTAATGTTTGGTTGCATTTGCACCCGGTTAAAATTCACCGGCATGCGCTAAGAATCAAGTTTACCTGGTGTATGGGGGGTATTACCTTTTTGATGTTTCTGGTTACTGTTGTGACCGGAGTTATCCTGATGTTTTATTACCGGCCGGTAGGTGAATACGCCTATTATGATATGAAATACCTGCAATATGATGTTCCTTTTGGTATGTTGATGAGGAATATGCATCGTTGGGCCGCTCATTCCATGGTTATTACGGTTTGGCTCCATATGTTCAGAGTATTTTTGACGGGTTCCTACAAGCCGCCAAGGGAGTTTAACTGGGTGATTGGAGTGTTTCTGGTTACATTTACGCTGTTGCTCAGCTTTACCGGGTACCTTTTACCATGGGATCAATTAGCTATGTGGGCGGTAACTGTAGGAACCAATATGGCCCGCGCAACTCCATTTCTCGGACACGAAGGGCCTTTTGCGGAGTTTGTCGGGGTGACTTCCAGATATGACGCGAGGTCTGTCCTTCTTGGGGGTAGTTTGGTAGGCCCGCCGGCACTATTAAGGTTTTATGTGTTGCATTGTATATTGATACCGCTTATAGCCGGAGCTTTGATGATCGTGCATTTCTGGAGAATTCGTAAGGACGGTGGTATTTCAGGGCCTCTATAAGCTCTGATGCCGTGTTGAATAATGCCAGGTAAATTAATTCGATAGCCGATCTCCCTTTTGAAGGGCGGTTTGATCAGGTTTATAAACAGTTGTAAATTTATTTGATTGGAATGGATTATGGCGGCACCCAAAAAAAATGAGAATGATCTTCCTGATAAGCTTCACGTCTGGCCCTATTTGGTAAGGCTGGAATTTTTATGTTCCATTGTGGTGATGATATTCTTGACGGTTTGGTCTATCACCATTGATGCCCCTTTGGAAGAAGCGGCCAATCCTTCCAAAACTCCGAATCCTTCTAAAGCACCATGGTACTTTTTGGGGTTGCAGGATATTTTGGTTTACTTTGACCCCTGGTTTGCAGGGGTGGTCGCTCCGGTTCTTATTATTGTAGGGTTAATGCTCATTCCTTATCTGGACGTGAATCCTAAGGGGAATGGCTATTATACCTATACAGAAAGAAAAGTGGCGATCTGGGTCTACGCGTTTGGCTTTTTGGTTTTGTGGATCGCGTTGATTATTATGGGTGTGTTTTTGAGAGGCCCCGGTTGGAACCTGTTCATGCCTTGGCAGTATTGGGATCCTCATAAAGTGGTGGCGCTTACCAATGTGGATTTGCCTTATGCTTTTGGGTTCAGAGATTACTGGATGTCCAGTCTGTTTGGAGGAGCTGTGGTGATAGGCTATTTTGTCATAGGGACTGGTGTCTATTTTTTCACCGAAAGAAAGGCGTTGAAAAGTGTAGGCTTTATGCGCATGTTTATTAAGATCAATCTGCTTTTGATTATGGTAGGGATCGTGATCAAGATTGTTCTTCGGTTAGGTTTCAACATCAAGTATGTTTGGGTAACCCCTTGGTTTAACATTTAATTTGGGATTCGATCATTGGCTACCAAAGATTCAAATGAAGAAGTAGAAAAAACCGAGAGTAAGGCGCCAGAGAGCGATTACTTTAAAGATGAAGATGTATCCTTTAGCTTTTTCTTTTTCCTTATGTCCGGAGGCCTCCTTTTGGTCACGCTATGGGCATTTTGGGATGATGAGTACTCTCGCCGAGGGTATAAAGATTATCAAACCAAATATTTTAAGGCTGAATACACCCGGGCTGAAAACAGCTGGAAAGAAAAAAACAAGCAAATTAAGGATAAGGAAAATGAATTGGCGAGCATACTTTCCCAGGAAAATGAACGCTTAGAAAGTTCCAGTGAATTTCAAGAGCTACTGGAAAAGACCCGCGAAGCCAAAATTCATCTGGATGAAGAGGTAGAGCATAGAAAGTTTGCCCTGAGCCGGTTAGACGAATACTATTATTATTATAAAAAGGCTCAGCATGAAAATAGAAATTTTGATGTTGAATTAGCCAGGGTTCATGAGACTGAAGAAGAAATTAAAGAATTTGATAAAGTAATTGAAGGCCTTCAGGAAAAATATGACAAGCTGGAATCACAAGTTTTAGCCCGCAAGGCAAAAATCGGTAAACTTGAAAAAGAGCTGAGATCGCTCACAAATGAACGCGATAATTTAAACCGACGGATGGATTTTTACAAACCATTTCCTTTGTTCTGGCGTCCTGCTGAAATCAAGCAAACGGTAATCACCGGTTATGGTAAAAATAATTTCTCGGAAATTATTTATAAAGTTGACCGCTGTATGACCTGTCATATTTCTTATAATGACGATTATTACAAGGAGTATTCAGAACCCCTAAAGACTCATCCAGACAGAGAACTATTAATTGGAAAGCATCCACCCGAATCTACCGGTTGTACATGGTGTCATAAAGGCCAAGGTCCCGCGACGGCTCCACCAGAGCACGCTCATGGGTCTCATCATGAAATGGACCAGACAGTGGGGATTAATGAGCCGATTTTGCTAGGCAAGTTTATGCAATCCAATTGCAATAATTGTCATGCTGAAGTCGTAGATTTGCAAGGCGCACCTTTGTTGAGTAAAGGAAAGCGTTTGTTCCTTAAATTAGGTTGTCATGGTTGTCATCTTGTTGAGGGTTATCAAAATGAAGAAAAAGTTGGCCCCAGTTTAAGGCGAATCGGTTCCAAGGTAAATTCGAGTTGGATGTACCGCTGGATCCGAAAGCCAAGGGAATACCTTCCAAATACCAGAATGCCTGACTTTGGCTTGAATGAGAAAGATGCAATGGCCATCACTGCCTATCTCATAGATGCCTCTGATAAGGAATATGATTACGCAGAATCATTCAAATCAGGTGATCCTGAAAAAGGAAAAGAAGAATTTGAAACGGTAGGGTGTTTGGCCTGTCACAAGTTAAAAGGTAAAGGTGAGGAACATGCCCCTGACCTTAGTAATATAGGCAAAAAAGTTGGAAAGACCTGGTTGTATAATTGGGTATTGAATCCAAGTCACTACAACTCCAGCAGTAAAATGCCTAATTTGCGACTTAAGAAACAACAAGCCGCTGATATTGCCGCGTATCTGATCCAGTTTGGCAAGCCAACAAAAATCAAGAATATTGACAAGATGGTTGCCAGCAAGAAACTCATTGAATACGGTGAGTCTCTTGTTAGAAGGCGTGGGTGTTTCGCATGTCATGATATCAAAGGTATGGAAAAAGAAGGTCGTATCGCTCCTGAATTATCTTCCTTTGGTAACAAGCAAGTATTGACGCTTGAGTTTGGTGATTCGCATGTTGCACGCACCTGGGAATCCTGGGTTTATAATAAACTGAAGAAACCCACGACTTACAGGACGGAACGAATTCTGGATAAAATGCCGAATTTTCATTTGGCTGACGATGAAATTCAAGCTTTGATGGTTTTATTGAAAGGTTTAAATGGAATTAAAATTCCGCATGAATACAAGCGGAATTATTCCAAAAATGAAAAAATCATTGAGCGTGGCCGTAGGATCGTTTCAAAATATAATTGTAAAGGGTGTCATCATATTGAAGGAGAGGGTGGGGTAATACAGAAATATATTAGCGCCACTTTTCAGTATCCGCCGCCATTGGAATTGGACTCCTATCATGTGGGAGAGAGAATCAAACCCTCATGGCTATATTCCTTCCTGAAAAATCCGACACCGGTACGAACCTGGTTGAAGGTTAAAATGCCGACCTTCAATTTTACCGATGAAGAAGTTCAGGCCCTTACCTCTTATTTTGTTGCCTTATCGCCAGAAGAAGTTCCCTTTGAAGCTGGATTGAATGTAGCTAAAGCCAAAGAGAATGTTGAAAATGGCGTTCGTATGGTAAACTATATGGAATGTGGCAATTGTCATGATGATGGTGCAAAAGGAATTGAATTTTCTATTGCAAGTAATCGGCTCAGGTCCAATTGGGTTCCAAAGTGGTTAAAGTTCACTCAAAATCTGATTCCTTGGACCAAAATGCCGAGTCACTGGCCGCAAAGCCTAGACGGCTCGTTTAGCCCTCTCAATAAGTACGATTTATTAAATACATTTCAAGAGGGAAAAGTTGATAAACAGGTTGGTTTGATTAGAGACTATATCATGGCTTATAATTCGCCTGATTACGATACTTCTCTGAGCCTTGGTGAATCTGACGAAGATGAGGAAGAGGAAGAGGAGGAAGATGAAGATTTCTAACAAGATAGTGGTTAGGAATCCCGATCTTTTATCATTTAAACTATATTCAGTAACTATTTAACCTAAATTCAGTCAATATTATGGAAAATTCAGGTTTAGAAAACTTTTTGTTGATTGCATTCAAACCGGATAACATGCCTATCGCGGCTATGTTGGTGATTGTGTTTTTTCTGTTTTGGGTGGCCATTGTTCAAATGATAAAACATGACCGGCATATTAAAGCAGGTAAAAAAGAAAAAGTTTGGGATGAAATGATAAAGTAGTGGGTATTTTTATAATTGCGTTTTCCGGGATAGTTATTGGAATCATTCTTATTCTTTTATTAAAAAACGCATCACCCCCACGTCCTCAGGAGCAAATACATTTTGAAAACCCTGAAGATAAACCGAAGTTTTTATTAGACCGGGAAGTGTTTAAAGCAAAATGTATCGAGTTTCTGGAAAAATTCAATCTTGAGTATAAACATTCTATTTGGGCCGATGATAATGAATTAGAAATCGCCCTTGAAGATGAAACTCCTGTAGTTGGGGGAATCTATCTCGCTCTCGCCATTTTTGAACCTTTAAATAATACAGTAAATCTTCATACGGTTACCGGTTTTTTTGAAACGGTAAAAGGTGAAGATGCCGCAAGAGGTATAATAATAACTACCGGTTACTTCTCCAATGATGCCATTCGCGCGATAGAGGACGATAGAATTGAGTTGGTCAATATCGTCTCTTTTATCTCCTACCTGAAAAAATTTGGAATTTATGATAATTAGGTATTACTCCTTGCTAGGGGAAACTTGCCATCCTCCGAAAAATCGCTTAACATAGCTGAATATGAAAATAAGTGAATTTTTAAAGACCGGTAATAAAAGTTTCTCTTTTGAGTTTTTCCCCCCCAAAGATTCCGAAGGTTTCGATAAACTTCATGAAACCATAAAGCAATTAAAAGAATGGGCTCCTTCCTTTGTTTCAGTAACTTACGGAGCTGGCGGAAGCACCCGCAATAAAACTGTTGACCTTGTTGGCCGCATTAAAAATGAAATTGGCCTGGAGTCCATGGCGCATTTAACCTGCGTTGGAAGTGACCGGGATGAATTGCGCTCGGTTTTAGACAGCCTTCGTGAAAAGGGTATTGAAAATGTTCTCCCTTTAAGAGGAGACCCACCCCAGGGTGAAACTGAATTTCAAGCAGTGGAAAATGGCTTCAGTTATGCTAATGAGTTAGTGGCCTTCATTAAGGAGCATTATTCCTTTTGTTTAGGTGTAGCCGGTTATCCCGAAGGTCATGTTGAGTGTCCAGACAAAGACCTGGGTCTCAACCATTTACGCTTGAAAGTGGACGCTGGTGCAGATTTCATTATTACCCAGTTGTTTTTTGACAATGATTTCTTTTTCGATTTTTGTGAAAAAGCCCAGGCAAAGGGAATCCAGGTTCCCATAATTGCAGGTATCATGCCCATTCTTAATGTCAAGCAAATCAAGCGATTCACTAAAATGTGTGGAGCCACCATTCCGGATTCACTGCTCAACCATTTGGAAAAACATCAGGAAGATCCCCAAGCAGTTAGACAAATAGGCATTGATCATGCTATAAAACAATCAGAAGATCTTATTTCTCAGGGATCCTCTGGAATCCATTTTTACACATTGAATCGAAGCAACGCGACCCGGGAAATACTGAAAGTTATCAAGGCTTGATCTTTTTGGTAATTCTCCTAAAACCTGAAACAAACGATCCCCTTGCCTATGGTCCTGTCCAGGTCCTTTACTATTATTGTATGTCTCTGCTTGATAGTCTTTCTTTTCGTTTCAACTGAAAATCCGGAAGCAGGAATTCCCACTTTAGAGCCTGAGATGGCCAAAAACATGGCGTATCTACCTGCTGGGGAATTTGTTCGTGGTTGTAATACTTTTGGGCCCGAGCATGGTGAGCCGGAGCATAAAGTTTATTTGGATTCTTTCCTGATCGATATCTATGAAGTGACCAATATAGAGTTCGAAAAGGTTTTTCCTGAGCATAAAATGCGGCGGAGTCGGTTCTCCCGATGCGATCATTGCGCTGTTTCTAAAGTTACCTGGTACGATGCGGCAGAATATTGTTATCTAACAGGGAAAGCTCTACCTACTGAGGCTCAATGGGAGAAAGCTACAGGTGCCAAATCGGGCTGTGAGTTTCCCTGGGGACCGGAATTTGATCCGGAAGGTGACCAGGCCCGAGGAGGACTCAAGCTAATGGACGGCACTCATGAGGTTGGGACTTTGCCGCCCAATAAATTTGGCCTTTATGATATGGGTGGTAATTTATGGGAATGGGTTTTTGATTGGATGGGACCCTATTTTGATTTACCTGAAGTGCTGTATAATCCAAAGGGACCAAAAAGTGGTATCATGAAAGTTCGGCGGGGAGGATCCTGGTCCGATTCCGTAAAAGCCATGCGGGCAGGCTATCGGGACTGGAGTTACCCGTATTCCAGAAATCTGAATGATGTCGGATTTCGTTGTGTTATTAACATAATTGATTCCCCAAATAATGGCAACTCAGACTAAACTGGATTATATCAACAGATTATTCGATGAGTGTTTCGAAGACGGCTCTCTGGAGTTAAAGGGCAAGTTCATTGGAGACGAAGGTGTCGAGGCGCTACTGGAGTGTGGCCGGCTGGATCAGGTGGAAAACCTGGACCTTACCCGGAACCAGCTGACCTGGCGGGGTGCGGTGCCTTTGTTTCAAACCACCCAGTTACAGCAATTAAAACGGTTGTATTTAGGTGATAACACGATTGAGGACAAGGGGGCCATCGCTTTGGCCGAAGCTCCATTTGCTGAGAATTTGGTGCAACTTGACCTGCGATTTAATGATATTTATCCCAAAGGGGGATTGGCCCTGGTTCAGTCCGAGCATTATAAACGTCTTCAGATTTTGATCCTGCAGGAAAACTTTACCGGTGATGAAACCTTGATTGCATTGGCAAAGTCCAAAAGCTTTATTAACTTGCGCAAGTTGAATGTTTACCGAACTCAAATCACCGATAAAGGTATAAAAGTGATGGTCAAATCCAAGGCCCTGAAAAAATTAAAGCATCTGAATATAGCTCGAAATGTTCTGAAAATTGATGCCGCTATGGCTCTGGCAAATACTACTACTTTGAATGACCTGGAAACCATTTTGATGTACGATACTTTTGTGCCCGATGTGGGAGTGCAAGCCATGCTTAATTCACCGGCCTTACCCAAATTAAAAACCTTGCGGCTCACTTGAGAATTAAGGTTTTAACAGATAGAATTTATTTTTAATTGGAATCATTCCCTAAAACCGGGAGATCTTTAATGGATGAGCAAGTAGAAAAGTTGATGGTAGCCTTGATGGTCCTTTTGCAGGAAAAAGGCGGCGAGTATAAAATAGACGCCGAAGTGTTTCATGAAATGTTTGAAGACCGGCATAATAAAGGAATTCAGGTCCAGGAGATGGGACAGGAGGGAGTTTATTTGAAAATGGGAGATATGAATGTAAGCCCCGATGATGCGGCCATGAATTGAAGGGCTTGACCTGATTGCAGATTAAGGTATACTAAATAGAAAGTTTATGAAAACTAATGATAGTGCCCAAAGGAGGGTGATCAGATGGCTATCGATGAAATCAGTCAAACATTATCAACCGGAAGGGTTCAACCCGCAGACACTTTACTTAAAAACGGCCAAAATGAATCGGGACAAGTCCAGATAGAATCAGATATTTCAGACCAACAGGAATTGGATTCTGTGGTTAGTAACAACGTCCCCGACGATACCCCAAGAAGTTTCAAGCTTCAGCCAGCAGAAGATCCTCGTGGCGGCTCATTGAACGCGGTTGTCTGATTGGGCGTTTTTTTGATAGTGTTATTAAGTTTAAAAAAATTTCTGATAAATTGACTGCGGCCGATGGTGGAATTATGAAATTGGTAGGTGTGTTTTTTTGTTTTTTTACTATCAGTTTAATTTTTCCCGGCTCCGGTATTGCTCAGGATATGGTTATTTCCGGGGCAACCGTTTGTAAAACCGAATCTGCGTTTAAAAAGCTGAAAATAGTATCCCTCAAAAATAAAATTTCCCGCTTCAAGGGAACGAATCCGGTTCCCCTTCCATTTGGATGCGTTACCCTGGAATACAACTTGCCAGTAAAAGTGGTCGACACTAAAGCCGAATTTGCTGTTGTTGAAAAGGATAAAGGTAAAATATATTATACGGAACATACCAATATTATGTTTGGCCTTAAACCTTTTTGAGATTTCCTTACCACTTTAAAACTTAATCAGAATAGCGGTCATTCAACCAGGGTTCTGCGGTATTCGAGTAGCCCCTTTGTTCCCAAAACCCCAATTCATCTTTTTCCCTGAACTCTATTTCACCGATCCATTTCGCCCCTTTCCAGGCGTAAAGTTGGGGAGTGATCATTCTTACCGGGCCACCATGCTCTTTTGTTAACGGTTCCCCTTCCCAGGAATGCACTAATAGAACGTCAGGCTTCATGGCTTCACATAAAGGCAGGTTTGTCGTATAGGTATCGAAAGCTTTGATATAGACGAATTTTGCTTCCTGTTTGACTTCGCACATTTCGGCAATGTCCTTGAATCTCACTCCCACCCAGTGATTATCCATTCGGCTCCAGGTCGTGACACAATGAAAGTCCGAAATATCCTCTACTTGTGGTAAGTCCATAAATTGTTCCCAACTGAACTGGGCGGGCTTGTTAACCAAACCAGAAATGGTCAAACTCCAAAGGTCTGTAGAAATTTCTGGTTGAAAACCAAGATCCAGAACCGGCCATTTTTCCACCTGCTTCTGACCGGGAGGTACTTTGGGGTTGCCGTCTCGATTCAAAGGTCCTTCCCCCATAGGCATGTCCCCCTCCCATTTCTTTTTCTCCTGGAGAGCTTTGCGATATTGCATCAGAATCTCCCGGCCCTTTATGCGTTTTGAGTTGGTGTCTATTTTGACGTCCTTCATAGCTGTAAAATCCTCAAAGATTATGGAATGCAGGCAATATTTTCCTGGATATCTGAAAAAGAGAAAATTATGCCTTTCATGGAAATGAAAAAGCAAACACAAAATACAGACTTTGGTTTGGATGAAATTCATTGGATTCGGTTTCAAATCAGTTTTTATAGAAATAGGCCTGTTTTTTAAAGAAAAATCTCCTGAAACAGCTAGAAAGGCATGTTTTAACTTAACATCCAACCTTCGGGCAAATGGCAAGAATTTTGCTCATAAATTGGAGTAAATGTGGTCTGAACAAAAAATGTAAAGTGTTTTGCCTCATTTTCCGAAAAGAAACATTGAACGGGGAGTTATATTCAATTCCATTTTGAACCTGCGAGACCTCTTATGAATTTTAAAATCCTGACATTCAATTGGCATGAACCCTACCTATGTTTATTAGCTAAACTGGGTTATTCCTATTATGTATTAGAACCGGAAATTGCCCAGGGAAAATCCCGCTTGTGGGACACACGAATGCGGTCTCTTACGGAAAACATGGAATTGATTTCAAGGGATAAGGCCAGGGATCTCATTGATGAGGGTTTCTTTGATTTGGCCATCGCCCACAATGTCAAGGATCTTTGTTTCCTGGGAGGCGCGGAGCTTCCAAAGATAATGGTTTTTCACAACCATTTGAGCACCGAATTGGCTCTGGCTGGGAATCCGATGCCCAGAGAGGAGTACCTTGAAACAATACAACCACTCTTGAAAGATGTTGGCCTTGTTTTTATTTCCGAATCGAAACGCCAGGATTGGGGATTGCAGGGAAAGGTGATCATTCCCGGATTGGATGTGGATGAATTTGAGCCTTATAAGGGTGAAGGAGCGATTGCATTAAGAGTCGGTAACCTTCTTAAGGAACGCGATTTAATGCTGGGATATGAAGAGAGTGAACGTTTGCTGAAAAATTTTCATTCCATCACTCTGGGCCTGAACCCACAGATTTCAGCAAGTCGCTTGTCTCGCAGTTACGATGATTTGAAATCTCATTATAAATACTGCCGCTTGTTCGTAAACACCACCAAAGAACCTTTTGAGGATGGTTACAATTTATCCATGCTGGAAGCAATGGCCACGGGAATGCCGGTCATTTCTCTGGCGAACGCGAGTTCACCTGTTTTGGATGGTGTGAATGGATTTGTATCAAACAATTTGGCTTATCTTTGCGGAAAAATCCAGGAGTTACTAAACGATCAGGATTTGGCGGTGGAGTTGGGCTTGCAGGCTCGTGCAACGGTTCAGGAAAAATTTAATTTAAAGACCTTCTTGAAAAACTGGAATGAGGCTATTTTAGAAACGGCCAAAATGTTTCTTGAGCAAAGTGGTATCTCGATTGAAGAGGAGAGTAGGGGGCATCAACAATCCGCAATGAATGTTTTGATGGATTATGTCTCCTATCCTGCTACCACGGCCCACTACCTGGAAAGGGCTTTGAGAAAGGAGAGTAACGTCTTTACCTGTGGTGGTATGGTGACTCCGGAAATTATCAAACTCTGGAACCTGGAAGCATTGAATTGGGAAATCCGCCCTCAGGATATTTTTCGAAACAAAAATGGCGAACTTGGTGAAGTCCTCAAACAACTCCCGGACCGTTGGAAACCTGATTATTATTTATGGGTGGAGAACGGAATTGATGGTCCGCCACCGGATCTGGAGACAGTATCCGTTCCAAAAGCCTGTTACCTCATAGACACGCATGTTCATCTGGAACAACATCAGGAACTGGCCAGGCGTTTCGATATCGTATTCCTGGCGCAAAAGGAATATGTGTCCATGTTTCAGTCTTTGGGAATCAAAAATGTTCATTGGTTACCATTGGCTTGTGACCCTGAAATTCATGGAAAGGTTGATTCTGAAAAAATTTTTGAAGTCGGTTTTGTGGGCAGTATCACAGCAGGCCATATTCGCAGGAAACAATTGCTTCAGGATATATCTAAAAAGTTTGACCTTTTCATTGACCGGAAGTTTATGCGGGACATGGCCCACATCTTCTCTCAATCCAGAATAGTGTTTAATGAGGCCATTAACAGGGATTTGAATATGCGTGTGTTTGAAGCGTTATGTTCAGGAAGTTTGTTGGTAACCGATGAGGCTCCTGGAAGCGGATTGACCGAATTGTTTCAGGATGGCAAACATTTGGCTGTTTATAACGATTCCAGCTTGCTGGATACGATTCAATATTACCTGGACCATTCTGAAGAAAGAGAGCGGATAGCAAAAGCGGGCAGGCAGGAGGTTTTGACCAAACACACGTATGGTCATCGAGTCCTGGAAATGAACCGGATCATTAGCAACTTTCTTAATGAGTTCCAGCAAGGTGAGGTTGAGTCGAATAAACCTGATCAATATTATCAAAATGTCCGTGAAGATTTAATTCCGCTGATTCCTGAGGATGCTCAAAGTATATTGGATGTAGGTTGTGCCTCTGGCCAAACGGGACGGTTTCTTAAAGAGACGCGGCATGTTTTTGTATCTGGTATTGAATCGAATCCGGTAGTGGCCGATCAGGCGAGAGGGGTTTTGGATGATGTGGTAACTGGTGACATCGAATCCATGTGCATTCCCTATCAAAAAGGAAGTTTTGATTGTATCGTATTTGCTGACGTTCTTGAGCATTTGGTGGACCCCTTGTCCGTGTTAAAAAAGCTGAAACCGTGCCTGAAAGATGGGGGCACTCTCGTAGCCAGTATTCCCAATGTCCAGTTCCTCGGAGTGGTGAACCATTTGATTGAAGGCAACTGGACCTATCAAAAGGAAGGTATTCTGGATGAAACGCACCTGAGGTTTTTTACTTTTAAGGAAATTAAAAAGCTCATTGAGGCGGCGGGATTCGAAATCACTCAAATCGATGAAACCCTCGATCCTCAATATAAAAACTTCGAGGGGACCAATCAAACAACCTTGAAAATCGGACGCATTACCATTAATGATTTGACGCCGGAGGAAATGCGGCAGTTTTTTGTTTTTCAGTATAAAGTGTGCGCAAAACTCAAGGACTCTCCCAAACCTGAAAACAATCCAGAAGGAGAAAAAGTGCTTTCCAATGATATGGATGTGAAATTGTCGCAAGCTAAAGAATTTGAATCGCATGGGAATTTGCAAAAGGCCATTGAAGCCTACAATGAGGTTCATCAACATAACTTGCAAAGCTGGGAAGCTTTAATCGGCCTTGGAAACTGTTATGCAAAATTACAGAAACCGGATTCTGCGGAAAAGCATTATATTCAAGCCATCGAAATCAAACCGCAAACAGCTGAGGGCTGGTTAGGCCTTGGTATTCTCTGGACCCACCAGGGGAATTTGGATTCCGCTTTGGATGCTTTTAGAAAGGCCTTAAAACAGGCTCCGAAAAACAGTAAGGTGCTTTGCGGTATGGCAATGATTCATGCGCAAAAGCAACAGTATTCAGTGGCTAAAGACTGCTTTGTGCAATCCCTGGATATCGATCCGGAAAACCTTTCCGCTCTTAATGGATTGTTGAGTCTTTCCTATCAGGTATCCCAATTCGACGAAGTTGAGAAGTATTTTGAGAACTATATAGAACTCCATCCCGCCAATCTGAATATGGTTTTTGGACTTGCAGGTATCTATTTCAAACAGAATCTGATAGAAAAAGCCCGGCAGATGTTGGATCGGATACTGATTTTTGAGCCTGAAAATGAAGAAGCTCAACAATTATTGGAGCGGGTTACAGAAGCCAATCTAGAGGTTTAAATTCAATGGGATTATATAATAAAAACCTTGAGGTATTGAAAAAGAAGGACCCGGGTCTTGCTTTACGGGTTGGGCCTTTGGCCGATTCTTTGGGAACGGAAATCGTATCCGCCAAAAATGGACAGGCTGTTCCAAGGGTCAGGTCCATTAATCTTCACAGTGTATACGATCCGACAAAGGAAGCGATCCAAACAGTGGCTCACTTTTCTCAAGAGGTGAAAGGTCCTGTGGTGGTATTGGGTCTGGGGTTTGCCTATCATGTTCTGGAGCTGTTAAAAAAGGCCCAGGGAAAGATTATTGTCATTGAGCCTTCAATGGATCTGTTCAGAACTTTTTTGAAATCGGTGGATATAACTCCCTTTTCCGACAGTTGCAAGTTTCTGATTTCCGAATGGCCGGAAAAAATTCTGTCACGCCATCATAGGCACGATTGGAATATTTTTATCCATAGGCCTTCAGTGCAATTAAACGAATCCTATTTTAAGCGATTGGAAACTGGGCTGAGTGTTAAAGAATACTTGATGTCGCATCGGTTGAAGGTTCTTGTTGTGAACCCCATTTATGGAGGATCCTTACCTACGGCAAGGTATTCCAAACTGGCTTTGAAAGCCATGGGCCATGATGTTGAGTCGGTGGATTGCGATCAGTTTGAAGACAGTTTTTTTGCTTTAAAAAATGTCACCAAAAACAAGAATAATACTGAGATTCTTTCCAACATGTTCTTGAATCTCATGATGGAAGTGATCCTGGCAAAAGCGGTTGAGTTTCAACCCGACCTCATATTGGCCCTGGCCCAGGCACCTTTGTCCAAGGAAGCTCTGGGTCGTCTGAAGCCTCTTAATATCCCAATCGCATTTTGGTTTGTGGAGGATTTCAAAACACTGACTTATTGGAAAGACGTTGCATCCTGGTACGACTATTTCTTTTGTATCCAAAGGGGAGAGTTTCAGGAAAAACTGCGTTCTTTGAGTGTGGACTCATATTACCTCCCGCAAGCCTGCGCTCCCTCTGTGCAAAAACCTATGGATCTTACTCTCGACGATAGGAAAGTTTATAAGGCAGATGTGAGTTTTATGGGAGCTGCTTATTACAACAGAATTCAATCCTTTCCCCAATTATTGAATTACGATTTAAAAATTTGGGGAACCGGATGGGACAAGCGCACACCGGTTGGCCCCTGTGTTCAAAACGATAATGATAGAATTTCCGCTGAAAAGGCCGTTAAAATTTTTAATGCGGGAAAAATCAACTTAAATCTACACTCCTCCTCCTTTCACGAGTCGGTCAATCCCAATGGCGATTTTGTAAATCCTCGAACTTTTGAGATTGCTTCTAGTGGTGGATTCCAGTTGGTGGACGATCGTAAGGAATTGCATGACCTCTTTGATACGGAATCAGAACTGGTTACTTTTCGAGACATGGAGGACTTGAAAAAGAAAATCGATTACTATCTGGAAAATGAAGATGAACGCAACGCAATTGCCAGCCGGTCCCGTGAACGGGTACTGAAGGAGCATACGATGGAGCACCGCATGATGGAAATGCTCCTGCATATATTTATGGACCGTTTCGATGAATTGCAAATGAAACTGGAAAAAAGATCCGCTCCCTTTGATTTTATTATGGACCAGGCCGGGGAAGATAGCGAATTGGCTGATTACCTTAAAGATATGTCGAATGACCAGGATTATAGTATCCAGAATATTTTGAGCCACATCAACGAGGGAGAGGGAAAGCTTTCAAAAAATGAAATGCTTCTTTTAATGGTCGGCCAGGTTATCAAAGAGGAAATATGAATAAAAATATTCTTTTGCTCAACTTGACTCGCATGGGGGACCTGGTGCAATCCACACCACTGGCACTGGGACTCCGCAAAAAATTCCCGGAAGCCAGGATCACTCTTATGGTTTCCTCGGATTTTGAAGAATTTGCCAGACGCATCCCTGAAGTTGATGAATTGATGGTTATGAATATACGACAATTCGATGAAAAAAGTAAAAGGGAAGGGTTGCACTGGGTTGAATTGTATCGCTATTTCAAAGAGGAAATGGAAAAGCTGGAACGTCTGAACTTTGACAGGGTCATCAACCTCAGTCATTCCAAATTGAGTGCATTGATGATCACCTATTTGGGAATTCCTGAAGTTCGGGGATTTCATTGTCAGGAAAATGGAGAACGCAAAACTGAACATCCTTGGATGGAATACTTTGGAATTGAACCCTTCAATCGGGCCTTAAACACATTTAACCTGGTAGATATTTTTACCAGGGGAGGAGATATTGATCCTGGCGGAAACGGGGTTCATATTTTGACCGACGACTCCGATGGAGAATCCATTAAATCCATGCAGGAAGAATTCGGCTTACAATCCGATGAGATTTTGATTGGGGTCCAGGCCGGATCAAGCATTGAAGGAAGAAGGTGGCCGGCGCGAGCCTTTGCGGATTTTATTAACCAACTCAACCAGAAACTGAACACACGGTTTGTTTTATTTGGAGTGGCAAGTGAGTCTCCCTTGGCTCAGGAAATTATGGGGTATGTTCAAAACAAGGATCGGATTCTGGATTTAACGGGCAAGACCCGTATTCAGGAGCTCATAGCCTGGGTTCAAAGGTGCCAGTATCTGGTGACAAACGATACCGGAACTATGCATATAGCGGCGGCGGTGAATACTCCTGTAGTCGCATTATTTTTTGCCCATGCGCATCCTTATGAAACGGCTCCCTATGGGTCCGGGCACCTGATTTTTCAGGCCCGCATACCCTGTTCCCCATGCAGTTACGGAGTGCATTGTAATGACATTGTCTGTGTCGATAAAGTGCGGCCAGAGCATTTGTGTTCCATGATTCAAAATCATATGGAAAACAAGGCGTGGGCAATTCCCCGGGGGATGAAGGACCTGGATTCGATGCAAATATATCAAACCCGAATTGATAACAACCATCTCTTGAAACTGGATCCCTTGATCAACCGTCCCCTAACACCCCTGGATTACTTTAGAACCGCTTACCGACTGCTGTGGTTCCATACTCTCACGAAGGGTCCCGGACAAAAAAAGGTTCCAGGCTCTGAATATGCTTCCTTTCTCAGTGAATTGGCCAGGGACTACGATGTTTCTGCTTTGTCAGAAACCATAGGCGCGATTCTGGAAAAGAAGGACAGTTTTAAAAGGATGCTTTTGCAAGCCAGCAGAGGGATGGAGACCACCGAAAAAATGGTTCAAAAATTTGAATCCAAAACCATAAGTTCTTCCAATATGGAAACCTGGGTGAATGATATAACGGAAACCGATAAAGCTATAGAGTACCTTGGCCACACGGTACCCGAGACGAAACCTCTCGCCGATATGTTTTGCAAACGCAAGGAAAACCTGGAGGGGAATGATGTTTGTCTTCTGGCTAAAAAAACCAACCGTATATACCTGGCCTTAAAAGAAGAGTGCCAGGCCATGATTCAAATAATGAATCACACTGCAGATACTTTAGATATGCGTCCGGTTTCAAACTCCACGGAAGAAGCCAGGTCCATCAAGTTAGCCGTTCCCGGTAAATAGGAGCCCATAGGCATTTTAGCTTTATCCTTCAGAAAGTTTTCCAGGAACTCAAGAGCCGCGCCCCCACCGGTTGAAATAAAAAAGTTGGAAATGAAATAATTGAACAAATTATAAGTTGTGGTGTCCGTAAAATCGACCACAAGCAAATTGGAATTGATTGTTGGTGACAATTGATTGATCAACGATTTTTTTACTTCATGGCGGATTTCACCGATGACGAATTTATTCAAAATCGCCGCCGAATCTCCCCCGCCAATCACCACGTTAAAATTCGAGTGGCTCAGTGCCTGAGTGAATAAAAGTTTTCCCAACTCCATCGAGCCCTTGGCATAATGCTCGGATCCAGGATGGTCGTAAGCCCCAAGAGGCCCGTTCCAGAACACATTTTCAACACCATCAAGAATTGAATCTGAATAACTGTCAATGGTATTGGGTCCCAAATCCAATTGCAGTTCGGTTTCAAAGTCTGGCATATCTTTAATTTCAAACTCAGTATCCATGTACTCATTGACGACTTTATAGTCAGACGGAAAAACGATATCCACATCTTTTTCCTGTGCGAGCTTCAGAATGGTCTGGGCCATTTCCACTTCCTTGATAAAGGCCCGGTTTTTTTTGTCATCCCCTTCCAATAGTTTCTTTGGTATCCCATCAACACTGGGAGGATGGGACAATGCGAGGAACTTTTGGGCAACCAGAAAAGTGTTCACCATTTTTCCGCCGATGAAGATCAGTTTGACTCCGGCGTTAACAAACTCTTGCAAAATACCAATCTTGTCGGCAATTTTTGCCCCACCCGCTATTACCGCAGTTTTCTTAGGTTGGTCCAGGACAAGTTTTCCAAATTCTCCCAAACGTTTTACTTCTTCATGCAATAAGGCACCTCCCACCGCGAGTTTGCCCTGCTTTCTCATTATCTGGGGAAGAACCTTGATACTTTTGGACAGGCGATGACTGCAACCAAAAGCACAATTAATGAACACGTCAGAAACTGAAGCGAGTCCTTCAATAAACTCTTCCCGGTAGGAGTCCGGGTTTTCCGGATCCAGCAAATACCTTAAGTTTGGGAGAAACTTTATCCCACCGATGGGCATACGGTGGTCCGTACAAATCTGGAGAGAACTCATTAAATGGGAATCGATTATTTCAGGTGGAAAAATGGTGTATGTATCACCATACAATTCCCTGAGAAGGGTGTCAAAATGGGAACAAACAAACTGCATATTGAAAATCCCATCCCAGCGCGAATGGTCTTTCTCCTTATGGGGACGGCCCAAATGGGACCCTATAATGATTCTGCAATTCCCACCTGTTAATTGATGAATTTTGTGGAATGTGAGATCCAGGAATCGTCGAATTCTAGTGTCGTCAGCGACTCGATAATAATGATTGCTGGAGGCTTTTACGGGCACATTGAAATCACAGCGAATGAAAATCGTTTTTCCCATCAAATCCTTGGATGTTAAGGAATCCAGAGACGGAAAACCAACACTATCGTTCATGAATCTCTCCTAATCCTTCTCTCGGGGTGATATGATTGTGTCTAATAGATTTTGCATTTTAACACATCCCGACCCATGTTAAATGTGAAATCTATTTGAAACTAAAGACTTAATTTTGATAAGAGGACAGAATATTGTTTATCATTGCATTGTCCGGATTGGCAGGGTCTATTCTAATCGCTTGTTGAAAAAAGAATTTAGCCGACTGAGGATCTTTTAAATGAAAATAATAAACGGTTCCCAGTTCCTTATAAGTGTCTGCAAGGTTGGGGTCGGCTTCAATGGCTTTTTTCAGAATGTTGGTGGCCTCCTTGTATTTTCCTTGTTTGCGGTAACAAGTTCCAATGCTCAACAGGGATTCTGCTAATTCCGGTTTATAGAGTAAAGCGGTTAGATGTGATTCAATACCCTTCTTGCAATTTCCCATGCTGATGTACAAATTCCCAAGGTTGTGGTGCGGTTCGTAATACGTTGAATCCAGCAGGATCGCTTTTTGATAATTTTTCAATCCACCTTGCAAATTATTTTCCAAAATCAAGGCCCGCGCCAGATTGCTAAAGGGTCGCGATTTATTTGGGCTCTTGTTGACAGCGTCCCGCCAAAGAGTGGTTTCAGAAAACCAATCGGTATTTCTCAGGCTTGTGTTAACGGCAAGAAGTAGTATTAAAAGAATTTGAACCGCAAATAGAGACCGCTTTGCAATCAACATCGCAACCAACATCGTCAAACCGATTCCTGGTAAATACAAACGGTGTTCGCTGACCAGATCAAGTAATGGGATGAAGGATGATTCGGGAGCCAGACAAAACAAGAACCAACAAAAGCTGAAAATCAGCAAACGATTTTGCTTTAAAACAAACCAGAATATTAAGAAAATAATCAGAAGAGAAGCAAATAGATCCAGATTCCAAACCGAAAAAACTGGGCTTACATCCGGGTCCAAGTTTAAATTTATTGGAAAAAACCATTTATTCAAATAATAAAAACTTAACCATTTGATTTGAGATAAAAAGTAGCCTCCTCTCCCATATATCTCTAGCCCAAAGTCGTTGATAGCAAACACCCCAAACGGGCCTCCAGGTACAAAAATGAACTGAAAAAGGACCCATCCGAAAAAAAATGTTAAAACAATGGAAAATAATGGTTTATTCTCGTTGAAAATATCTTTAAAATCTTTTTGTGGATTGTATTGAAGGATAAGAAAACTGAACATGACCATTGGAATGGAGGCAATGATCAGTTTGATTCCTAAACCTAATCGAATTAGTATTAAACTGAGCATTCCCCACCCAATAAGAGCCGTCCAATTTTTAAACGTAATATGGCTTCCTTTCTTTTTAAAGGTTTCCAAACCCAAAACAAAACAATAAAAGGAAGCAAGGTAAGTAAGGGTACACAGAGAAGCCGATCGGCTCATGATATACGTGATTGCTTGGGTTTGAATTGGGTGGCTTGCAAAAACCAAGGATGCTAGCAATGGCATTCTGGTTAGATAGGGTATTCCAGAGTTTTCGCCAGATTTATTAAAAAGGAGAACTTTTCTAACAATCAAAAATATAAAAATAGAAACCAGGATGTGAATTCCCAAATTGACTAAATGATATCCAAAAGTTTCATCTTTGCCCAAAAAATAGTTGACCGTGAAACTGTAATTTAAAAAAGGCCTATTATTTATGTTTGTGGGAGAGTATTCCTTCCAAAAGGCTTCAGATTCACCTTTTTCCAGCAATCCTGAAAAGTGCTTGTTTTTTTGTATAAATGATACACCGTCAAATTGAAAGGGGACTTTCAAGGTATTGAAATAAGAAAGCAAACAAACGAAAAATATAATTAAAATTGTAAACAGATATTTTTTTAAGGAAGGCATTCCATTCAATTGTTATCAACTTTTTTTAATTTTAAGATGGTTTAGTAAAATACACTCATAAGAATTGTTTGAATTTAATGGAATCATAATAATCCCAGAGAGAAAAAAAATTCAAACAATAATTTTTCCTGTCCATTGTAGCAGTCAACCAAAACAGGGCCCACTTTCCCTTTCGCCAGAGCCCAGTCAACCCAATGAAAAATTACAGACAATTAATTTACCGGTTCAAGAATATTCCGGAATAGAAGCGCCTAACGGGAAAGTGAGTAGGGACACTTTAATCCTTGTATAGGAAGAAAGGTTAAGCAATTTATGTCCAAGCGAAAAATGCTCATCAATACAGACCACCCGGAAGAATGCAGGGCGGTGATTACAGAAGACGGTAACCTGGAAGATTATATCGTAGAGCACTCCATGCAGGAATTGATAAAGGGAAATGTCTATCGCGGTATTATTACCCGGGTAGAGCCTGCCATAGAAGCTGCATTTGTGGATTATGGCGGTAAAAAATACGGGTTTCTCCCGTTTAAGGATGTTCATCCCTCGTCATACATTGAAACGGGTGAAAGGAAAGCAAAGGTTCGAATTCAGGATGTCTTGTTTTCCGGACAAAAAATTATTGTCCAGGTGGTTAAAGAGGAACGGGACGCCAAAGGCCCGACTCTTTCTAACTATATTTCGATTCCCGGCCGTTTTTTAGTTCTTATGTCCGGAAGTGATTCCACGGGAGTTTCCCGAAAAATCGAGGATGAAGAGGAGCGTAAAAAGCTAAAGGAAATTTTATCCTTTCTGGACTTGCCTGGGGATATGGGCGTCATCATCCGAACGGCGGGTTTGGGACGAACCAAACTTGATTTGCAAAAAGACTTGCAAATGCTCAAGAAAATCTGGGAAACCATCGAAAAAGAGGCAAACCGAAGCGATTCAAAACCCATAATGCTTTATCGTGGACCAGATATGGTGGTACGAACGGTTAGGGATCATTTTACTGCCGATACCCAGGAAATCCTGGTGGACAACCATGACGCCTACAAAAAGATCAAAGAGTTTTTTAAACTCGTCATGCCTCGCATGCAAAAATGTGTCAAATTCTACCAGAACTCCAAACCCTTATTCTCCCAATACAATATCGAAGGTCAAATCGAATCGATATACAATAGGCGGGTGGAGCTTCCTGCTGGAGGGTCGTTAATATTCGATATTGGTGAGGCAATGGTTTCCATTGATGTTAACTCTGGAAAAACCACAAGCGCGAGCGAATTGGAAGAAACCGCACTTAGAACCAATTTGGAGGCTGCCGATGAAGTGGCCCGCCAATTGCGGTTGAGAGACCTGGGTGGGTTGGTCGTTATCGATTTTATCGATATGCTCCAGAAGAAAAATAAATCTCTTATCGAAAAGCAACTCAAACAGGCTTGCAAAAAGGACAAGGCCAGGGTCAATATTTCCAGAATATCTAGGTTTGGCTTGATTGAAATGTCGCGTCAAAGGATGTCGCCCCCAGTTAAAGAAGCGGCGTTTGACAGATGCCATTTCTGTGAGGGTAGCGGCCAGGTTAAATCCATAGTTTCTATCGTTCTGAACGTTTTACGGAGCATTCAGGAACTCTTGGCCCAAGGCCATGTTGCGGTATTGGAAGCTGTGATTTCCAATCAGGCGGTGAATTATTTATTAAATATGAAATCGCGATTCATCTGGGAATTGGAGCAAAAACATAATGTGAAAATCCAGTTCGTCGGAAAAGAAAATCTGTCCTACTCTGATTTTTCCTACTATGTTTTGGAGAAACGTAAGGAAGAAGAAAAAATTATTGAAAAAGTAAAGGACAAAGAAGAGGAAAAGGAAAAACGAAGCAAGACCAATGGTTCTGCTTCTGTTAAGACTAATGGTTCCGATTCTGTTATTGAAGAAGGAGTGGAGAAGGTATCCGATGAGGAAGAGGAAAAACCAAAGAAAACTTCATCCCGTGGAGGCAGGTCTAAATCCGGAACGGCCAAAAGGGTTTCGCGAAGGACGGGCAATAAGCGGGCTCCCCAGGGAAAAACAAAAAAGTGGAAATCTCGAACCGGATCGAAGACCAGTGCTGAGGATAAGGATTCGACCAAACCGGGTACAGAAAACATCGGTTCGGAGGCAGGGAATTCCTTTGGGCCACAACAGCCTGAGTCCCATGCGGAACCAGGCAAAACATCACTTCCGGAAGCTTCTCCCATAGAGCCAACCGGGTTGGCAAGCCCCGTGGAACCAAAGATACCGGGTATGTCTCCCCCGGAAGACTGGTTACCGTAATTTTAGTTCTAATGCGTCAAAGGGATTTGGCGCAACGGAACCCCGTATCCCAGGCTCTCATTGAGGGAGGCGCATAGTTGCGGTAACTAAGCATGGCAAAACCTTCCATAAAACTGTGTTCCTTGCCATGAAAAGCCCCGCCGCGAATGACGCGGAATCCCTTTCCAAAACTCCTGTCCTTGAATTTTGATTTGGGGTAAGGATTGTATACGCTTGAAGTCCATTCGGACACATTTCCATTTAAATCGAACACGCCATAAGGACTGTAATCTTTTCCAAACCGGGCTCGGGGATAAACCTGATTGGTCAGGTTGGCGTTTTCCCGAATAAACTCATTTCCCCAGACGTATAAACGACCATCGGTTCCCCGCGCCGCTTTTTCCCATTCGAATTCCGTGGGAAGCCGCTTTCCCAACCACATACAATAGGCATCCGCTTCATACCAGGAAACCCCTCGTATCGGTTCCTCGGGTTTGCCGCTGGTGTATTTAGCGTTTAGTTTAAACTTGATGAAATCCTGGTAACTGACTTCATAGAGGTCAATGTAAAAAGACTTTAGTACATATTCCTGTTCCGGTTGCGAGTTTCGCCCGGACGTTCTTTTGGAAAGAAACCGCGGCAGTTTTTCAGGAGGTTTGGATCCTAAAATAAAAGGACCCTTTTCAATTAAAACCATACCTTGCGGGTTAGGGGAACAGGCGTTTGCAAGGAAAACAATTAGAACAAGGATTAAGATCAATTTAAGGACACACTTTGCGGAACGGTTTGCGGTGCCTCTGAAGGTGGAGGAGGAAACCGAAAGGAACCGTCGGTTTGTTTGGCATACTCTATGGTGTAACAAGCGGCCTCATCCCTTGAGCACATCATGGTTGAACAATCGGATTCCTCATTTTTGCAGTAATAGTTGAGGAACCGGAATTTGACAAAATTACCGTCCCAGGTTCTCATAATGTAACGGTTTTTTTTGGATTCAATATTGTGGGTACGGGTCCGGTAAATATACCAGTCAGTCAATGAGTCATTGGCCAATTTGCCAAAAGTGCGGTCATCTTCGGTGTAACCAGTGCGGGGAATTTCCTGAACCGTGTCCAGGGTTCCTGGACCGAGATTGATCACACCCGCCTGGGAATTCGAAGTGGTTTCGCCACCACTGGTCAGGATCCGGGTCCTTTTGAATGCCAAGTCCCAGTTGAGAGATTCCAGCAAATCCTTTTGTTTTTCCAAATCATCGATACGATGAGTTTTAAGTGATGAAAAATCCAGAAGGGTCCAGGAATTACGCGCGGCGGCATCTACCTTAACCAAAGAATAGAGGCTCTTGATCTTTTTCGGCTTTTTGGGAGGCAGTGCTACGCTTTCAAAATCTTCAATATTTGCGGCCATATAATTAATCGCCGTGTGAAAGAAAAATGTGGCGACCAGTAACATGGCAAAAACAATCAACATTTTATTCATAGTTTCATTTTACCATATTCGATGGAAGAAGTGGTTTATCTTAAGGTACAAGACTAGTTAAGAGGTCGTTTTTTGATGATTTTTAGTAGCAATTTATAGAGATCTTGATCTCTATGATTAAACCTAAACTCACACTCTTTAAGATGCAAATAAAAAGTGGATTTGGAA
>JACAVV010000010.1 GCA_024648695.1 Nitrospina sp. | reverse complement strand
CCGTCTTCAATCAGGTTTTTTCAATAGGAAGCCAAAGTTTTATAACAAATTCCCTCACCGAAATGCGCAATTTAAAATTCTCTCTCGATTTTAATAATTCTGAGACTCTCATGCAATATGCGGGCTAGCGGCGGAAGGTGTGGAATTTTTTGACCCATTCCAACAGGCCTTGAGGCGCATTGTTTTTCTTCCAGATTCCTGCGGCATATTTGTTTGCTTCTCCCATCGTCGGATAGATGTGGATCGTACCCAGGATTTTGTTGAGACCGAATCCGTGTTTCATGGCTGAAACGTATTCGGTGATGAGGTCACCTGCGTGATAGCCCATGATGGTCGCGCCGAGAATAGTATCCTTGCCTTTGGGAGTGATGACCTTGATCCAGCCATGATCCTCATCATCAGCAATGGCGCGGTCGAGATCATCGATGCCATACACAGAAGCTTCATAGTCGATTCCCCGTGCTTTCGCCTCTTGCTCATTTATGCCCACACGGGCGATTTCCGGGTCGGTGAATGTGCACCAGGGAATGACCCGGTAATCCACCTTGAACTTTTTAAACGGACTGAACAGCGCGTTCACCGAGCAGAACCAGGCTTGATGGGCCGCAGTATGAGTGAATTGGTAGGGACCCGCCACATCGCCGCATGCGTAGATATTTTTGAAATTGGTGCGTAGATAGCGATCGACTTTGATCGTTCCCTGCGGATTCAGCTCCACCCCTAATTCCTCCAGACCAAACCCCCGTGTGTTTGCCTTTCTACCTAGAGCCATGAGCAGGGTATCGAATTCGACACGTTCCTGTTGCCCATTGGTTTCGACAACAAGGCCTTGTTTGCCGCCCTCTTTATAAGCTTCCTTGACGACCGAATTGAGACGCAGGTCAATGCCTTCCTTTTTAAATTTCTGCTTCAGCGCCTCGCCCACTTCCGGGTCTTCGCGTACCAATAGGGCAGACCCTTTTTCGAATTGAAGCACCTGGCTTCCCAGTCGCGCAAAACATTGTGCCAACTCACACCCAATTGGTCCCCCTCCCGCGATGGCCAGACGCTTCGGCAAGGTGCGCAGATTCCATATTGTATCCGTCGTGTAATAGTCTACCTGGTCCAGACCGGGAATGGGCGGAACGAAAGGCCGAGCGCCTGTGGCGACGACGATGTTGTTGGTGGTCAATACTTTGTCGTTCACCTCGACCTCATGCGGAGAACGTATATGGGCCGAGCCGGTAAAACAATCGACACCAAGTCCCGTATACCGGTCTATGCTGTCATGCGGCTCCACTTTTTTGATTACTTCCTGAACCCGTTCCATCACTTCGCCAAAATCGAATTTAGCTTCCGCAGATTGAATTCCGTAGTCCTTGTGGCGCTTGATATAGGATAAAATTTTGGCTGAACGAATGAGCGCTTTGCTAGGCACGCAACCGGTGTTCAGGCAGTCGCCTCCCATTTTGTGTTTTTCGATCAGGGCTACTTTGGCCTTAACTGCGGCGCCAATGTAGGCTGTCACCAGTCCGGCGGAACCGGCACCAATAGCAATCAGATTGAAATCTCGTTTAGCCATGAAATTGGTATCCTTTCTTTGGGAGAGGGGTGAATGTTTTATTATAGTCGCGCCAAATAAGGAAATCTTACAAAAGGAATTTTTCGCAGGAAAAGGGATGGGGCGGGTCAGTCAAAAATTTCGCCCCCAGCTATACGGCGCTTTACCTTACCCCTATCCAAAGGGTGATCGTAGCCCGGAAGAATAGTGCCGTCTGTGGAATAGGGTCCGATTTTGCTCCAGGTTCCCGAAACCGTTCCATCCACATATTCCATTTTAAGGATAGCTTTAGGGTTTTTATAGCCGTATTTGAAAGGAGCGATCACGCGCAAGGGAAAGCCATGACCATCCGAAAGAGAGTTGCCATCCATTGCGTAAGCTAAAAGGGTTCGGGGATGTGACAGGCTGGTCCGTTCCAGATATTCCTGATAATTATCACCGCAATGAAAGAGCACACCTGTAGAGGATTTGTCCGGCTGGACTATGCTTTCAATATCTGAGATGTGGAAACCCGCCCATTCCGCTTTCGCCGACCAGCACTCGACACATTTCAATCGTGAGATTTGTGATTTTAAGGGTAGGGATCTCACTTCCGCGAGCGAAAACCGCGTTGGGTTTTTCACAAGGCCACCGATTTCCAATTGCCATGAATTCCCATCTATCCGGCGCATGGTTTTCCAGAAATTGACATAAAATTTTTGAAAATCTCCACCACGTGTTTTCCCAATGTAATCACTTCCCTCAAAAAAATCCTTGTCAGAAGATTTGGCCCAGGCGGACGATATTTGGAAAAACAGGTTGGTGCCGAAAGCACTTAAATACTGGAGAAACTGACGGCGTTTGATCATGGCGATTGGGCGCAACGGAACCCCAGAAAGGGAAAACGGGATTCTGGGTTGTAAACGTTGCGTTCGAAGGTTTTACTGAATTCATAATCCAGATGAAAATTCCACAGTCCGCCACGGGCAACCTTTTTTCCGTTGATTTCAGTGCTCGTCCATTCCCAAACCGAGCTCGCCATACCGTAGATTCCGTAAGGAGACACATCCCGTTTGAAATAACCCACGCGACGTTTGATCAAACCTGAATAAAACGGGTGCGCCCGCTTTTTTAGGACCTTATTACCCCAGGGATAAATCCACCCCTTTTCACCTCGTGCGGCTTTCTCCCATTCAAGTTCCGTAGGCAGACGCATATTTTTGGACCTGCAATATGTTGAAGCTTCGCTCCACGAGACATCGCTCACGGGGTGCAATTTCGCCCCTGGTGGTGAAGGATGCTTTGGAAAAACCACAGAGAACTCACCGTAACTTACTTCGTAGCGATCCATATAAAAGGTGTGAACCGTGTTCTTGAATTTAAATGAAGGTTCCATTGTAGATACTCCCTCTGGAACTAGCACCTGGTTGTCTTGAGATGAACTATGGGAAGGGAAAACCAGCAAAAAAAATAAAGTTATTGGTGTTAACCTGAATTTCATAAATGGGTTTTCCTTCTACTAAGCATAATCTATTTTGAGGTATAACACATGGGAGTTAGAGGGAGCCTTTAAGGCTATTGTTTCACCATGTTTAATTTGGTCAATCAAATATTTGTCTAAAACGATTTGGTAAATTCTTCAACAATTTGTCCAGGTTTTTTCGCGTTATATAATAAATTTCGCCATATTGCCAAACCTCAAAAAAAAAAGCCCGTTGCCATTAGCAACGGGCTTTTGAACCTGCATTGTTTGCCTGGGGTTAAACAGACGGCACTTCATCTGGAGGAGTTTCTTCTTCCTCCTCCTCCAGGAAGTCGTCGTCGTCTCCCATGAGTTCATCTTCCTCGAAATTCATTTCATCAAGGAGCGCGTCATCTTCTTCTTCCTCACTTTTCGGAGGCTCGGGCAGTTCTTCCCAAACCACGATGCGGGAATTTCCACGATCACAAATATACAGCTTGCCTTCGTCTTCCTCATCTTCCGGATCCTGCTCCAGAAACAATCCGTAAGGATCATTCAATGTGGAGGCAGAGGGCTTGCCGTTTCGGTTGTAAGCGTTTTCAAAGAAGTCTTTTTGTCCAATGACGACGTCTGCGGGTTGACCGTTTTCAGTGGGGAATTCTTTCCAAACGAGAACACGGTGATTGCCTGAATCGGAAACGAATAATCCCTTCGGCCCAAACACCACGTCGGTAGGAAAGAACAGGCCTTCGGGACAGGCTCTGCGTGAGCCTAATCCCGCATTGACTGACCGGCTGTAAAAATCTTTCTGGCCGAGAACCAAGTCTGGAGTCTGGCCATTCTGATTGGGTAGTTTGTTCCAGATCAACACGCGGTTGTTGCCCTGATCGACGACAAAAAACTTATCGCCTTCTACATCATAAAACAAGCTGGTCGGAAAACTGAGGGTGTCCGGACCGCACACGTCGAACTCTCCGCGATTTGGTTCTCGTTCGTCCATGCTGGTTTGGCCCAGGCAGATATCGGCGTTCCAACCATTATTGAAAGGAATTTTTTTCCAAAACAAAATACGATGGTTGTCCTTGTCGGCCACAAACACATGCTGATCGTCGCCAGAACGGATACCCATAGGAAAGAAGAGGGAACCCGATCCGACAAAGCCGCGCCGGTTGGCCTCGTTGTCCTCCATGTTGTCCTGGCCTAAAACCAATGATGGTTCCTCGGCATCCTCTGTCGGCAGTCCCGCCCAACGCAGGACGCGATGGTTGCCACTGTCGGAGATGTACAATTTTCCGTCAATGACGGCAATTCCTGAGGGACCCGACAAGGTACTTTCCTGCGCTTTACTGATGGTGAAGCCGTCCAGACTTTCGTCTCCCAGTCCCGACGTCATTTCGTCGAGGGTGGTTGTGATTCCCTGGTTTTCGAGGCAGTCGGAAAAGTCTTCCTGGCCCAGAACAATGCTGGCCGGTTCTCCGACCTCCTCTGGAGCCTGATTCCAAATCAAAGCCCGGTGGTTGCCTCGGTCTGAGACGAATAACATATCACCATACTTGCACATAAACTGAGGTTCGGACAGGGTGTTGTCTCCCGGATCGTCCGCTCCCCGGTTTGCTTGAACCGTCATTAAATCCCCTTGTCCCAGAACGAAGACTGCGGATGTTTCCGGTTTCTCTTCGACTTTTTCGATTTCGTCTACTTCTTCATCTTCATCGAATTCATCTTCATCCAGTTCATCCTCTTCATCCAGATGAACCACACGAGAGGATTCTTCTTCATCCTCATCAATAGCCTCAGCGCCTTTTTTTTCCTCTTCCGCCTCGGCTTCCTCCAATTTGTCTTCTGACATGTAACCAACCTCCAAAAAAAATCCCAGGTAGCGGCTTATAGGCTATTCTATAAAACCACCTGTTGCTATATTAAATACGGTTCGCAATTTAAATGAAATGGATTGTGATGCCGCTATTGTACACTCTCCTGCCAATCAGGGCAAATGCAACCTTTGCCACATGCTAACTACTTTGCGTCCGTTTCGGTCCGAGTTGGAACCGTCCCAAACGGCAAAGGCCACCAATATCGGTTCTTTTTTCTTGAGAAGGATATCCCATTTGTTGAGAGAACGAATGGAACGGCTCAACACCACTGTCCATTTGCCGTCTTTCCAGACACCATTTCCCTGTACATTCTGCTTGGTGAGCGGTTGCGGCGTCAGCGTACCGAATCCCTCCGCATTGAGTTCCTCCACCGGATTTTCCCGGAAGGGATTCAAAGCTTCCACCGGGTTGACCTCGCCGCCGAAGATCAATACATCATGGTCCTGCATGCCATCGGTGGCGTATTCCAGTTGTTTTTTGGTTTCGATTTCCTGTTGCCAATCAGCACGCCATTGCCAGATGTTGACCACTTTACCCCGGTTGCCCATTCCAAAGAAAGGTTCGTTGTGGCCATGCTCGTGCAATAATACGTCACCCAGAGCAAATTCCACCGCCACCGCATCCTTGAAATCCTGGTGCCGGCTGGACGATTTATTGGGGGTCGGATCATCCCACTGCAAACGAACGAAAAAATCGCCTTCATAAATCACTGATTGAAACTGAATGCGATTGACCGGATTACGCCGTGCGTTCAATGGGATCAAATGAACATCCTGAGAGGGAATTTCCTGCCAGAATTCGGAATCCGGTTCCAGGTCCGGTTCCACATCAATAATTTTTGAGTAGATATCCGTTTCATATTCTGCTGACTGCAATTGCTCCATCTTTATGTTGGAAATAATGTAGTCCGCCAAACGCCACCGTTCTTCATCGGTCAGGTGACTGAACGATTTCATTGGCGTCCCGTCGATTCCGGTGGTGAGGGTCATGTAGACCTGTTTCTTGTCGAAACCCCACTTATAAGTGTTGGGATTGGTCAAATCATAAACGAAAAGACGATGGTCCCAGATATCGTAAAGGTTATCCGCGATGGGACCGTCCCCTTTCAGGTCCGTGCCGTGGCAACGTTGGCATCGCATTTCCTCGTACAGAGCTTTCCCTTTGGCAACGGATTCCGGAGTGGTCGGCGGTACCTTACCGACAATGATCGGTGACCTCGGTTGTTCTTCCTCAAAGCGTTTCGAAAAGGTTTTGATGTATTTGATGACCGACCAGGTTTCTTCATCAGTCAGCGCCTTGCCCCAGGCGGGCATGGCTGTACCAGGAACCCCGCGCGAAATGGTCTCGAAAATGTCTTTGTCGAGAGGCAACGAGCCGGAAGGTGTCGACCGGTGCTTGAACACGCCTTTACGAAAATCGCGAGCCCAGGGGTACAGGTAGCTGGTGGCTTTGCCGCCGCCATTGCCGTCTTTGCCATGGCAAAACCCGCACATGTGCTGGTAAACCGTAGATCCCAGAGTGAGGCTCGGGTCACCAGATCCTACCTCATCTCCGGATCCATGACCATGATGCCCATGACCTTCCATTGTGGAGTCTTCGGAGTCCGTTTTCGAACTGGAATGGGCAACAGCGAAGGAACCGTACCCGGAAAGAGCAACGATTACAAAAAGCGCAACCAGGAATTTATATTGATTAACGAACCAGTGGTTGGGGTGCCGACAGGGTGTACAAAACTTCATTACCATTTAATCCATCCTCCTGAACGTCCACCCAAATGTCTTTACAGTTGCGGCGAAAATCGACCCCCAGGCAATAGAACAGAGGATCCTTTTGTGTAAAGTAAATAATCGGATGGGAAATGTAAACGCTCAGTTTATCTCTTCTGGCAATATCGATCGCTTGTTCCAAGGTGATTTCATTTGCGGCGGTTTTACGAAGCACCTTACGAATCACCATATAATCGAGCTTACCATCCAAATCCAGATCATAAAAGGTGGAGATCATACCGTTAATGCTCATCATTTCCCAACCCCGATAGGAAGGGTCTTTCCAACCAGGTTCTTTAGGAATGGGATTGGGTGATGAGGCGAATCCAAAATCGTGTTCCTGCGCAACCACAGGGCTCGTAATAACCCACAGCAGAACCGCAAGAATCGTTCCTGAAACTGGCAATCGGGGCTTCTCTGGAGACATAGCGGTTCCTTTCAAAAAATGCAGGTTACCATTTTAAGGTAACACAAATCTCATTCCAATCAAACGCAAAATGCCCGCCCATAACCGGGTGCATTTTGAACGAAATATGTGACAATTATTGAAAAAGGTTTGGGATTTGAAGGTTTATAATTAAAGAGTATAGTATTCGATAAAAGAGGGAAGACGGTACCTGAAATTGTTTTTATAATTATTGCTATGATGAATCCGTTTTGAATAGCAATCTGCCGGCTCACATTTTCTACTATCCCTGAATTTGAAAGTGAACTTTTCCTGGAGCTTTTATGGCGATATTCAGGCAAGCATTTGATCGGACGCTACTCCATGAAGGAGGGTATGTTAATGATATTGTTGATCCCGGCGGTGAAACCTACAAAGGCGTAGCCCGCAAGCGTCACCGTGGATGGGAGGGTTGGGGAATCATCGATTCGCTAAAAACCGACCCTGAGTTCCCGGATGTACTGGATGATCATGACGGACTTCAAAGTAAAGTGAGGATATTTTACAGGGAAAACTTCTGGAATCGCATAGGAGGCGATCTGATTCCCGACCAGGAATTGGCCAATGAATTATTTGATACCGGTGTGAACATGGGGCCCGGTCAGGCTGTGAAATTTTTGCAAAAAGCCTTGAACCTTCTCAATCGCAATGGCAAATCCTACGCGGATATTAAGGTCGATAGAGGATTTGGTGAGAAAACCCTGGGCGCTCTGAACGCTTTTCTGAATTTTGACGATTCGGTCCTTCTGCTGAAAGTGATCAATCTTCAGCAGGGGGCGCATTACCTTAAAATTATGGAGAAGAAACCGGATCAAGAGCGTTTCGCACGAGGATGGCTGAAACGTGTATCCATTGACAAGAATTAAAGTTATTGCTGATTCATTCACAGGTTTATTCAAATGAAAGAAACTTTCCAGGCCCTTTTCGGGGACAATCCCAAGTACGCTTATTTTGATTCCCGTTTTCCATTCAGGCCCCACGCGGAATCGTTCGACGCGGTCAACGCCTGGTGGCTGGCAGAAGCATCTATGCTGGTGTATAGCTGTCCTGATTTCATCCAAACAACATTGGGGGGCGATGACACTCAATTTCGGTTTTTGAGCCTTAAGGATAAGGGGACCCAGGGATTTGTCTGGCATGATGATCAAGTCATCATCGTCTGCTTTCGCGGAACACAGCTCTTGGAAAAAAATGTTCCCGAACCGGAGTCCGATCCACAAAAGGATGTCTGGCAGGAAACCCTGGACTTTTTTGAGTCACTCAAAAATGAAGACATTCCATTCTTTAAAAATCATGCCGATATTCTGGCCAATCTGAAATTTTTACATAGCGAGGCCGATGGGGGAGGAAACGTTCATCAAGGATTTCAAGAAGCTTTGGACGTCATTTGGGCAGATTATACCGATTCCCAGGGCAGGGAAGTTTTGGGACTTAAAAATTATTTACAGAAAATCCGTTCCAACCGTCAGAGCGTTTGGTTTACCGGCCACAGTCTGGGAGCAGCCCTCGCGACTCTTGCGTCGAACCGTTACCATTTGCAAGGGGAGGAGGTTCGGGGCGTTTACACTTACGGTTCTCCACGGGTGGGGGATAATGTGTTCGCATCTGAATTCAACAAGCGTTTTACCGGCAAGACCTTTCGTTACGTAAATAATAACGATATCGTTTGTTCCGTACCGCCTGATTTTCTGGAGAGCCTGAACTATCAGCACGTGAATCAACTGAAACAATTTCGACCGAATCCTGCCGGACCGTTGGAGTTATTCGAAGCATTCGACAAGGACACCTTCGGCTTTAATTTCTTCGTTGACCAATTGCATCGAATGGAATCGGATTTTAAAAACTGTTTTATCAGGGGGCCATTGGTTGATCATGCCCCAATATTCTATGTGATCAATACATGGAACGAGATTCCAGGGATACCGGAAAAAAAGGAATTTCACATCAACGAGCCAGGGCTTGCCATTACCGCTTACCCGGGGTCATCGGACTCGCAAAAGTTGCTGGGGAATTGATGGGAAAAGATTATAATCCCGCCAGTTTATCCGCCAGGCGGTCTATTTCTTCCACCGTATTGGTTTCTGTAGCGCAGAGGAGCAGGTCGTTTTCCATTTCCGGATAAAAGGTGGCTAAGGGGACTCCCGCCAATATTTTTTCTTGCAGTAATTGATCGCGAACTTCCTGGGCCGGGACCGGGCAGGTCAATACGAATTCATTAAAGATGTCTGCAGAGAATTTTATTTCGTACCCTTTGATTTTGGCCAGGCGGTTTTTTAAGTAATCGGCTTTTTGCAGATTTTGAATCGCGGCCTCCCGCAAGCCTTCCTTACCCATAGTCGCCAAATAAATAGTTGAGGCCAAGGCACAAAGTCCCTGGTTAGTGCAGATGTTCGACGTTGCCCGTTCCCGCCGGATATGCTGTTCGCGGGTCGACAGGGTGAGGGTATAGGCGCGGTCGCCATTGAGATCTTCCGATTGCCCGATCAGGCGACCTGGCATTTGGCGAAAGTATTTTTCGCGAGCTGAGAAAAACCCGACATAAGGTCCGCCAAAAGATATGGAGAGGCCGAAGGATTGACCTTCTCCCACTACGATATCCGCACCGCGTTCACCAGGCGGTTTCAGGATTCCCAGGGAAAGCGCTTCGGCGACCACGACAATGAGCAAGGCTCCCTTTGCTTTCAGATTCTCTGCTAATGAAGCGTACTCTTCCACCACACCAAAAAAGTTGGGCGTCTGTAAAACCACGGCGCAGGTATCGTCTGATAAATTTGATTCGATAGCGGACAAATCGGTCTGCCCATTTTTGCCAAAGGGGATGTCTACAAGATTCAGACTATTGCCGCGATTATAGGTCTTGACCACTTGACGGTATTCAGGATGGACGGCCCTGGAAATCAACACTTCTGATTTTTTCGCTACCCGGGATGCCATCAAAACACCTTCGGCCAGTGCAGACGCGCCGTCATAAACAGAAGCGTTGGCGATATCCATGCCGGTGAGTATGGCAATCATGGATTGAAATTCAAAAATCGCTTGCAGGGTACCCTGGCTCACTTCCGATTGGTACGGCGTGTACGACGTCAAAAACTCACCACGCAATATGAGATGATTGACAATCGATGGCACAAAATGCCGGTACGCTCCACCTCCACAAAAAAGTGAGTACACTTCCGGATCGGGGTTTTTCGCCTGCAGGCGTTTCAGATGAATGGATAAATCATTTTCTGACAAAGCGTCCGGCAGGTTGAGCGGTTCTTCCAAACGGAGAGGGTCGGGCAAACTGTTGAACAAGTCGTCCACTTTTTCGATGCCGATTTTAGCCAGCATTGCTTTGATATCGTTGTCGGTATGGGGAATGTATCTCATATATAAATTTAGCTTACTCCATTTCCTGTTTAAGGCGTTCCGCATATTGTTCCGGCGACATCAAAGTCTCCAAATCTTTGGGATCCTTAATTTCAATCTGAATCATCC
Source organism: Nitrospina sp. (assembly GCA_024648695.1). Taxonomy (GTDB): domain Bacteria; phylum Nitrospinota; class Nitrospinia; order Nitrospinales; family JACRGP01; genus JACAVV01. The sequence goes on along the minus strand of JACAVV010000010.1, from coordinate 142,216 downwards.
ATCCCTTGCCATAAGGTTCTTCGTTGACCCATTCCGGATGAGCTTCCAGATCCTGGTTGCCTTTGACAACGTTTCCATTCACCGGAGAATACAGGTCGGAAACGGTTTTAACCGATTCCACGACTCCGAACGCGCCTTCTTTTTCCAAAGCCGTACCCTCCTTTGGAATTTCAACAAAGACCACATCTCCCAATTGATCCTGGGCAAAATGAGTGATACCCACCTCACCGCGGTTCCCGTCCACACGAATCCACTCGTGTTCCGGTGTATATAGAAGATCCTGAGGTATTTCCATAATTCCTCCCTAAAATATCTAATAAGTCAGAATCCGCAAATTCGAGCCTGCGGATTATTTTTTTACATGGCTTGGCACGAAAGGAAGCTTGACGACTTCGGCGGGAACCCTTTGGTTTCTGATTTCAACTTCCAACGGGGTACCTGTTGCGGAAAATTCCCTGGCAACATAACACATCCCTATCCCCTGGTTCAAGGATGGTGAAAAAGTTCCGCTGGTAACTTCCCCCACCTTGTTGCCTTCCTTATAAATGGCGTAATGCGAGCGGGGCACTCCCCGGTCCAGCAATTTGATTCCGCACAGCTTGTATTTCAATCCTGCTTCCTTGGCCTTGACCAGGGCCGATTTGCCTAAAAAGTCTTCCTTGGCCAGTTTAATCACCCAACCCAGTCCTCGTTCCAGGGGTTGGCAATCCCGATCGATATCGTTCCCATACAGCGGGTAACCCATTTCCAGACGCAGGGTATCGCGGGCACCTAGCCCGATGGGTTGAATGTCGAATTCTTTTCCTGCTTCCATAATTTGCCGGTAAACTGTTTCTGCTTTATCTGCTGGCAGATAGACCTCGAAACCATCTTCACCGGTATATCCCGTTCGCGAGATAAGACCATCAATATTGTGGATTTTTCCTTGATTGAAGTGGTAATATTGAATATCTTTTAGAGGCAAATCAGTCAACTGTTGTAATAATGGTTCCGCAGACGGTCCCTGAATGGCTAATTGAGCGGTTTCCAGGCTGATGTTTCGGACTTCGACCTGCCAGGGCTCGGCATGCGATTCGATCCACTGAAAATCCTTTTCGATGTTGGAGGCGTTGACACAAAGAAAATAGTGGTCTTCGGAATAGCGGTGTACCAATAAGTCATCAACTACACCTCCATGTTCATAGCACATCAAGGAGTACAAAATGGCGGTGTCTTTTAATTTATTTATATCGTTTGTGATCACATATTGTAAAAATGCCTTGGCAGAGGGTCCTTTCACCTCGATTTCTCCCATGTGGCTGACATCGAACAGGCCCACTGCATTTCGTACGCAAAGATGTTCCTGGATCAGCCCCTTGTATTGAATGGGCATACTCCAACCGGCAAAGGGAACCATTTTGGCTCCCAACTCCCGATGAACCGCATAAAGCGGAGTTTTTCTTAAAGTTTCATTTTGGGACATACATTGTACCTTTTTCATCGATTCATCCGAAAAAGACCGGTGAATCCTGATAATTTATTTTAGTATATGTGGCCATGCTTGAGATTTGGGCCCACAGGTTAACTTTAAATTCAAAATTTCGATTTTCAGTCAATCGGGTTTAATCAAAGCGGTTTATACTGAACAGACTAAAACACCCTCTGTCAAAATGGAAACCTTTTCGACACAATTTGAATATAGACGGCCACTTTTTTCTGCCTGGAATTTACCCAGGCTTGCACAGGTGCCCAGTATGTACTGTGGGAGGATGCCATGAGTCGGGTTCAAGCTCCATCAAAATTTGATGCCATTCTGGTTGCGGGCGAAGGGGAGTCGAGTTACAAGATTTACAACCAGCATAAATCCTTTTTAAAAATAAACGGGAAATGTATTGTCAATTACGTGATCGAGGCCTTGCAAAAGGTCGAATCGGTTCGAACCATTTATATCGTTGGATTGAAGGAAAAACTCCTCAAAACCCTTAAAGAAGAAAAAATTGACCTGAATTTCCCCAAACCCATCGTGGTGGTGGAACAAAAATCGAATCTTTACGAAAATATCTGGCACACCTTTTTAAAAACCCTGCCGAATGAAGGCGACATACCCGACCTGGAGCGGTCTGAGTTCAGTGACCGTGCGGTTCTCATCGTTCCCTGCGATTCACCATTGATTACATCTCATGAGGTGGAATACTTTATCCAGAAATGCGACCTGGAAAAACACGACCATGTTCTGGGTCTGGTGACAGATAAAACGCTGAGCTATTTTTATCCTCGGGACAATGTTCCAGGAATCAAAATGGCCTATTTGTACTTAAAGGAAAATGTTTTTCGAATCAACAACCTGCATTTGGTAAAACCCCTGAAAATGCTGAACCGGAAGTACATCAAAGAGATGTACCAATACCGTTATCAAAGGAATATAAAAAACATCATTCCCTTCGCCCTCAAGTTGATCGGCAAGGATAATCCAGTACGCTTCCGGTACTATTTTGGACTCCAGTTCTGCTTGTTGTTTTCCAGGTATGGAATGGAAAGGTTGGTCAAGTTTATCCGGTCCTGGACACCGAAGCTGGAACTGGAGCAATGCGTCTCCAAAATCATGGGAACCCGGCTTAGTGGTATCGAAGTTCCCTTTCCGGGCGCGGCTTTGGATATTGACAATGACCGGGATTATGAGACGATAAAGCTCCGTTTTAATGAGTGGCAAGACTATTTGAGCCAGCTCGAAAGGGACAATCCACTGCCTTTCCGGAGCGAATCCATCGTTTGACACATTCCATCGTTTTCTTCCATACCCTTGACTTTTGATACACCAATTTAAAAGCAATTTGAAATCACGCGGCTATTTAGTTATCTATATAACTGTACCAGAATTCTTGAAAGTAAATTGACATCCATGATCCAGAAAAACATTCGAAACTTTTCAATCATTGCCCACATCGACCACGGTAAATCCACATTGGCCGACCAATTAATTCTGTCTACCGGTGGTCTGGCACAAAGAGAAATGAAAGACCAGGTCCTGGATAACATGGATTTGGAGCGCGAACGGGGCATTACGATTAAAGCGCAAACAGTGCGTTTGAAGTTCAAGTCCAAAACGGGCCAGGAGTATATTTTTAATATGATTGACACACCAGGCCATGTCGATTTCACCTATGAAGTCTCGCGCAGTTTAGCTGCATGTGAAGGCGTTTTGCTGGTGATCGATGCCAGTCAGGGTATTCAGGCGCAGACCATTGCCAACCTCAATCTGGCCATGCAACACAATCTGGTGATTATCCCTGTCATCAACAAAATCGATTTGCCAGGAGCAGAACCGGAAATGGTTCTGGAGCAATTGGAGGATGTGTTGCAAATCGATTCTAAGGAAGCCTTGTTGGCCAGCGCCAAGCAGGGTATCGGTATTCCGGAAATTCTGGAAGCGGTGGGTGAACGTATACCCGCTCCAGAAGGCGAGGTGGAGAACCCTCTCAGCTGTTTGTTGCTGGACTCCTGGTACGATCCTTACAGGGGAATCATTGTACTTGTGCGCGTCATGGAAGGTGTTTTGAGACCGGGATCAAAAATTCTATTCATGGCCGCAGGGGCGACTTTTCAAGTGGAGGAAGTGGGGGCGTTTCACCCGGCACCGAAAACCTTACCGGATTTAAAACCCGGTGAAGTGGGATACATGATTGCGGGCATCAAGGAACTCGATCACACCAAAATCGGGGATACTGTAACTGAAGCCAGCCGTCCGACCCCTAAACCTCTTCCTGGTTACAAGGAAGTCAAGCCTATGGTGTTCAGTGGCCTGTACCCGATCAATGGCGATCAGTACGAACCCCTCCGTGACGCGCTGAAAAAGCTTCGGCTCAATGACGCCTCTTTTACTTATGAACCGGAAACCTCCACCGCTTTGGGGTTTGGTTTTCGTTGCGGTTTTCTGGGGTTGCTTCATATGGAAATCGTGCGCGAACGCCTGGAACGCGAATACAATGTCGATTTGCTGACCACCGCCCCTACCGTTGTCTACAAAATGTATACGGTGGATGGTAATATGATTATGGTGGACAATCCGGCTGATCTAAAGGACCAGACGAAGATTCAGCAACTGGAAGAGCCTTATGTAAAGGGAACCATTATTGTTCCGGAAAGCTATATCGGCACCATCATCGCACTCACCCGTGAAAAGCGGGGAATTCAGACTAAAATGGAGTACCTGAGTACAGACACCGTATTGCTGGAATACGACCTGCCTTTCAATGAAATCGTTCTGGACTTTTATGATCAACTGAAATCCAGCACCAAAGGGTACGCCTCTTTTGATTATGAATTTATAGATTTCAGGACCGCCAATCTGGTAAAGTTGGATGTTTTGCTGAACGGCGACATTGTGGATGCTTTATCCATCATTTCCCATAAGGACAAAGCTTATTACCTGGGGCGGGACCTGGCAAAAAAACTGAAAGAACAGATTCCACGACAAATGTTTGAAGTCGCCATCCAGGCCGCAATCGGCAACAAGGTGGTTGCCAGAGAAACAGTTAAAGCCCTGAGGAAAAACGTTCTGGCAAAATGTTATGGTGGCGATATCACCCGAAAACGTAAACTGTTGGAAAAACAAAAAGCCGGCAAGAAGAAAATGAAGCAAGTCGGCAATGTGGAAATTCCCCAAGAAGCCTTTCTCGCCGTTTTGAGGACCGATGCCAAATAACCAAACCCTTACCCAAGATAGATCCAAAAAGAAAAAATCCCTATTAAGAGAGTATGGTGAAGCGATATTTATTGCGATCCTGCTCGCATTGTTCATCCGCGCATTCATCATTCAGGCCTTCAAAATACCGTCGGGATCGATGAAAAATACGCTTCTTATAGGTGATCATATTCTAGTCAGTAAATTTTCCTATGGAATCCATATTCCAAACCAGATCCCCTTCACCAACATCGTCTTTTTCGACGACTACCGGTTTTTCGCAAAAACGCCGGATCGGGGTGACATCATTGTTTTCAAATTCCCCAAAGATGAGAGCCGGGACTTTATCAAGCGAGTTATAGGTCTGCCGGGAGAGCAACTGGAGTTAAGGCGTCAAAAGGTTTTTATCAACGGGAAATTGTACGACGACCCTTATGCGCGCCATACGGATTTTCCATCGAATCCGCCGATGAGACCCAGGGATGATTTTGGCCCGATCCGTGTGCCTGAAGGCCATGTCTTTGTGATGGGAGACAATCGTGAAAACAGCCAGGACAGCCGGTTCTGGGGTTTTTTGGATATGGATAAAATCAAGGGTAAAGCCTTGATCATTTATTGGTCCTGGAACCGGGACGAGAACTGGATTCGCCCCGAACGGCTGTTTAAGGTTCTGGAATAAAATTCCCGATCATTCCGAACTGCGCTTTCTCTCAAGGGTTGCCAATTGTTCCTTTAACCCTTTGGCGGCGATGGCATAGCCCCCATTGGCCCCGTCGATAAAGTGAATGTGGTCCTGATTGTAATTGAATATCAGACACGTCACCAACGCGGCGCCGGATGCGTGCATGCCGTAAACCAGGTTCCCACGTTCATATCCCGCTTGTAAAAACCGCGTCAACTCTCCCCTTTGTGCCGTATCCCCGGAAATAATATAGCGTAACATGTCATCAAATTTTTTGTAATCGGTGTTCGAGACAAAATCCGGTTTGTATCGGCCCCAGTCGACTCCTGCAAATTGAGCATGGCTGTTCACAAGAAAATATCCCAGAATTTGTTGTCCCCAAAGATCAAACCAGTAACGAATGGCTCCCCACATAGAACGGCCAAAGGTTCTTACTTTGAATTCATTGCGCAGATCCTTGTTGGATCGCGTTAAATTCATTAGCTCGGGGCGCACAGGATGGTGTTCGGATTCTTCCCCATAAATTTCAAAAATTTTTTCGAGCGTTTCTTTATACGTTAGGTGGTTTTGCTCCTCACTCTCTGAAACCGCCTGGACTAACAGCGCAACGGTTTCCTCATGTGGACTGGGAATGCTTTGCCAGCGGCATTCCAGTCCGGAGAAGTCACCCCCCGTATCATTCTCTGAATCTGGCAGACGATAAACTTTCCCGATATCGGGATGCTTGACCCAGTCTTCGGCAAGTTTCATACCGCCACCATCAAAGACCGCTTGTTCATAATGAGGCGATATCCGGACCTTGGCGACCTTTACCCTGCAGGGGGTCTCATGGATTTTATCTACTGGAACTGTTCCGATGCGGAGGTCCAGTCCGAAAGCCTGTTGCGCCAACTGGCGCGTCGCTTGCAGGGCGGGGTAGACTTTGTTCAAACAGGACTGGGGCACGCAAAGGGAAGCGCCGTCTCCTCCGAAGACAAAGGGGATTTTCAAAGGTTTCACCGCATTCAACACCGCAATGATGGAGGAGGCGCCGATGGTATTGACATCCTTGTATTTACCCTTTTGGATGTTTTCCGTCGAACCCTTGACATCGGAAACCACGACATGCCAGTCCTCAGGAACCTGGTTGTATTGTTGGGAATCCAGCAATTCCAGAAAACCGGGAAGGGAGGACAATTCTTGATAAAATTCTTGGGAGTTCATGAGAGGGATTATACCATTGGCGAATACTGCAGGAAATCGGTTCAAATATTAAAATTGGACCTGTTCCCTCCCTTGATCTCCCAGACCTGAAAACATCAAGATTCCATTTTCTCAATCAGAAAACTGCAATACTTTTGATCGACTCCCAGAATATGGTTCGTGAGCCAGTTTTTCAGAAACGCCATCATTTCATGCTCGATTTCCGTTTCGCCATTTTTATAACGGGTAATGAAATCCGTGACCTGGGAAATCAGGGTTTTATGCTTTTTCTTATGTTCCACTGTGTCCGGATACCCATATTTATCGAATAAACTTTCCTCATAATCGAAGTGCTTGACGGTGAATTCAGCTAAAGCATCCAAAGCGGTATCGACCACGGGCTTGCCTTTTTCCAGCATCACTCCCTGGTAAACATCGTTGATCAAATCGATCAGTTTGCCATGGTGAGCGTCCACTTCGCCGACATTGGTTTTGAATGAATCGTTCCAGTTCATTATCGTCATGTTGGCATCTTTATATTGAAATTTTCCCACCAGGCGACTCAAGCCCTGAGCCGCATCCTCAATACAATGGGCCGACTTTTGAGTTTCGCTCGATCCCAGGCTGGTTTGTTGAGCGGCTTCCGAAACGGTGTTCATATTATTGGTGATTTCCCGCATTTGCTGAGCCGCTTCGGTGACATTCCGGCTCATTTCATTGGTGGTTGCACTTTGTTCCTCAACCGCGCTGGCTATGGAATTGGAAAAATTATTGATTTGATCGATCACTTCTGAGATTTTCCCGATCGCTGACACTGCATTGTTGGAATTTTCCTGAATGGCCTGAATCTTTTGGGTGATCTCCTCCGTCGAGCGCCCCGTTTCCTTGGCCAACTCTTTCACTTCATTGGCCACCACGGCGAAACCTTTGCCCGCTTCGCCAGCCCGTGCCGCCTCAATGGTCGCATTTAAAGCCAACAGATTGGTCTGTTCCGCAATCGCGTTTATGACTTTGACCACTGCTCCTATTTCAGCACTGCTTTCGCCCAAAAGGGCAATCGTGTTATTGGTGTCTTTGGCAAGTTTTACCGCGGACAAAGACACTTGCGCCGCGTTGCTGGCGCTTTCAGCTATTTCCTTGATGCTGGCAGTCATTTCTTCAGTTCCCGTGGCCACCGTTTGGATACTTGAATTAATTTGTTCAGAGGCAGATGAAACAGAAAACACCTGCTTGCTGGATTCCTCAGCATTCGCGTTCATAGTCTGGCTGATTTCCGACAGTTCTCTGGAAAACTGATTCAGGCCTTCTGCCGTCTTGCCGATAGAAGCGATATTCACGCGTAAATCAGCAATAAATTTGCCCAGAGCTTCCCCGATTTTTCCTGCCGGATCCTTTCCTACGATATTCAATGTTTGGCGAAGATCTCCCTGAGAAGCGGCATCCACCACATTCAGAATACTGCTGATTTTTGTGTCTAGTTCCTCTGCCCGTTGTTGCTCTGATTTTATTAATTCATCGCGCTGGCGTTCAATCTCCATTTCATGGCTTACGTTTTCCCAATTTACGATAAACCCTAAAACCTGGCCTTTGGATCCAAGAATAGCATTAATTGCTGTTCTTAAACTTACCGGACCAAAAGTAAATGTGGCCTGGTGGGGAAGGGCATTTGGATTGGTTAAAATTTGTTCAATACGTTGTGGTTCCTTGTGAAACCGGTGAATAGACCCTCCGAGTATATCTTCCAGATGAACTTGAAAATGGACAAATATTTCTTCTTCGATGGACTTCAAGGTTTGCCAGGCCTTTTGATTGATAAAAATTATATCGAATTGGGTATCTGCAATAAAAACGTTGGTGTTCATACAATCCAGGCTGGCCTGCAAAACATCATTACTCTTCAGAAAGCCTTTTGTCTTTTTTGAGATTCCATTGCTAAAAAAGCTTGTTTTGCTTCTTTCAATACCTGTTTTAGAAAATCTCTTTAAACTTTCCATAATGCTACCCCTTCCATTCAGTATTTTGCTGATATTGTATTTATTCTAAAAAAAAACGTAAACATTTAAGGGGGAAATAAATTAAAGCTTTCTGAGTCCCGGGAATTATTACAGATGTCATAATATATATCAAGAAAAACTTTAACGGTTAATGTAGTTTATTTTTCACTTCTAAATATTGCCGGATTAGGAGTCAAAGCCACCAAGTTAATAAATCAGATTGTTAAACTCTCTCCTGGAGAGAGGGTGTCCGATTATCCGTAAATGAGGGTTAATATAAGTAGACAAAACTAACTAACCTGCGGTAAATTTCTTTTTTTTCAGATAGCCCCATTGCAATTTTATTCTCCTTTTGAAACAATTGGAAAAAGCTTCCAGACATGCAAAATTCTTATTTTTGTTCCTGCCACGTTAATTTCAAGGCTGTTTTTATAGGTTTAATGTTTTCAGGGCCTACCTTTTTTTGATAAATAATTCTCCGATTGATATTACCGTTTACACAATATGGCTAATTATTAAAAGCTTTAAAACCCTTCTTTTTTGTCTCTGTAAAGGTTGATTTTTTATGGCCGTTGTTAAGGTTCACATTTTGAATAAATGGCAGGAACTGGTCAATAGTATGGCCAGGTTCATGAAGGTTCCTTCTGCCTTGATTATGAAACTGGACAAACCGGAAATGGAAGTTCTCGTAGCTTCTCAAAATGAAAGCAATCCAGCCTCAGTGGGGGCCAGGGCTGATTGGGCAAAAATTTACTGCGGTGAAGCCATTCGAAGCAGAAAACCTCAATGGATCACAAACGCTTTAAACGATGAACGATGGGCAGATAACCCTTTACTCGAATTAAACCTGGTTTCTTATCTCGGATATCCTCTTTTCCTACCCAATGGCCAACCTTTCGGGACCATTTGTATTTTAGATATCAAAGAAAACCCTTTTTGTGAAGACTATAAGGAAATACTGGGACACTTTAAAGAAATAGTGGAAAACGATTTGTCTTTAGCTTTCAAGCAAGAAGAATTAATTGCAAGAAACGAAGAATTGGAGATTTTAAAAGATCGATTACGAACCAATTCCATCAATCTTGAAAAAAGCAACAAGGAACTGAAAGATTTCGCTACCCTGGTGTCGCATGATTTAAAGGAACCCCTTAGAAAAATCATCTATTTTGAAAACAAGTTGAGAGAAGAGGAAAGCGACGACCGAAGGAAATCTTACCTGAAGCGAATCAGTGATTCCGCTCTGAGAATGAACCGGTTGATAGAAGAGATGCTTCAACTGTCCCAACTAGAATATCAAGTGGATTCTTTTGACACGGTAGATTTAAACCGGGTCATTATTGAAGTGTTGAACGATCTTGAAATCCCGATTTCCGAATCAAAGGCTTTGATTCAGTTGGAACATTTACCAACCATTAGAGGAAATCAAACGCAATTATACCGAATGTTTCAAAACCTGGTCGCCAATGCGTTGAAATTTCATAAGGAGGACCAACTCCCGGTCATTCGAATATGGGAACCCTTGTCAGGAGAGGATTACAACCAGGTGTGTATTCGTGATGAGGGTATTGGCATGACCCCGGACGCCCTGGATAAAGTTTTTAAACCTTTGGAACGTTTACATTCCACAAGTGAATATGAGGGTTCCGGCCTTGGATTGTCCATTGTCCAAAAAATAGTAACCATGCATGATGGCACAATTTCTATTGAATCCTCACCCAACGAAGGCACCACCTTTACTCTAAAGTTCCCGCAAAATATTCATTCCAGGGATTGATTTTTTTATTTTTAGCCTGACAGGAATGGACCCGATAGTTGACTTGTCATCATGGCTGGGATAGTATGAGTTTTCAATAAACATTTCATGGAGACCAATCTTTGGTCAAGTTTTGCTTACAATGCAAGAACGCATTTTGGGGCGGCGATTATTGTCCCAAATGTGAAGGACAAATCAAACTGCTCGATGCGGCCCAGCCCGAAAACCAGAAATACCTGCCGGAACTAAACATCGACGTTCGACCGAAGTATTACGCTCGCAGTTCGATGCTGTTGACCTGCTTCGGTTTTATCATGGCCCTTCCTTTGGGCATGTTAGTGTTTTTGCGCGGCATGGCCAATAGTGGCAATGTGGTGCTATGGGCTGGAATCGGTATTGGTATTGTGTTTCTGGTCTCCTGGGGATGCTGGTTTCTGTCGCACAAGCTGTTCAACAAGCAAATGGAACGGGTTGAAGACATGAAAGAACCGCAACTGGACTGAGTTTAAACCCTCTCCCACCTCGCCCCAAATAGTGCCCCCCTTTCCAAATTGGTATCCAACCCTATCCATCGAAACCTTCATATTCGGGGTCATCACTTTTTACTTCGTATCGGCCATCGAGCCAGGCACCCAAATCCTGCAACTGACATCGCTCCGAGCAAAAGGGAAAGAAGGGATTTTTCTCAGCAGGGACCTGTTTTCGGCATAAGGGGCACCGGGAAACCTTTGGTGTGTCAGGCATTTCGTGCTCCCAAATCTGTGAATTCCATATCGCAATAAGGTTTTCGAATAGAGTTTACCGGCAGGGCCTTTTTATATATAATCATTGTATTTAATTTTATCAAATAGATGGCATCATTTTTTTACGTTTTAATCAGATATATTTTCCTATTTTTAGAGATTCTTTATTTTAAAGCCGATGGTCGATATTAGCCAACACGATTTCTATAAAATTCTGGGTGTCAAACATGACGCTCCTGCTTTGGAAATCGACCGTGCTTATCAAAAGTTGATTGGCAAATACCACTTTTCTCCTTCCGGACAGCAAACGGTTTTGGAAACCTTATCGCCGCAGGATCGCCTGGGGCTGATCCACACTGCTTACAAAACGCTTTCCAACAAAAAAAAGCGGCTGGCTTACAATCAGAACAGTTACGCAAAACCTGAACAATTGCCTCTGGCCCCCGCCCAACCCAGGGCTATGCCCAAATCGAGGATAACACTGGATAGGCGGGCACAGGCCAAAGCGCCTAAAAAGGAAAATGTTTACCAGGGATTTTTTGGTTTTTCTGAAAAACCCTTCGACCTGACGCCAGACCCGAAATACCTGTACCTAAGCCCGAAACATAAGGAAGTGTTGGCCCATCTCGTTTATGGAATGCAGGAAAACAACGGCTTTCTTAAAATCATCGGAGAAGTTGGGACCGGAAAAACTACCATTTGCCGAAGTTTCCTCAGGGAATTGCACGAAGACTTCAACATCGCCTATATATTCAATCCCTGCATGAACGCGTTGGAATTACTTCAAACGATCAACAGCGAACTGGGATTACCTGCAGAGAGCAAAAGCAGGAAGGAGTTGATTGAGATTCTGAATGTGTTTTTACTGCAACAGCGCAAGCAGGGCAACCGGGTGATTGTGATCATTGACGAGGCGCAGGATCTGGACCCAAAAGTGCTGGAGCAACTGCGGCTGATATCCAACCTGGAAACGGAAACTGAAAAACTCATTCAGATCGTATTGATCGGTCAGCCGGAACTCGACGATTTACTGGCCCGCCCGGAATTGAGGCAGTTGCGTCAAAGGATCACGATTCAATGGGAATTGCTTCCACTCAACATGGAGGAAACCCGGGGGTATATCCAGCATCGTTTGAACGTTGCGTTGGGTAAGGGCAAGGTCCTTTTCCACCGCAGTGCCGGCGAGCGCGTGTTTCAATACTCGCAAGGCATCCCGCGCATGATTAATGTGTTATCGGATCGCGCCCTGTTGATCGCCTATACCCAAAGTACGAAAAAAATTGACTCCAAAATCATTCATCAAGCCGCACGCGATGTGGGTGGATTGTCCCGGCCCATTTCCTGGAAACGTTTGTTTTGGAAATTGCTCGTACCTGGGTCCGCAATTTTATTTTTATTGTTTATGTTGGGCAATTTTTTCGGGCAACAGCTATCCAAAAGTAATTCCGAAACCGAAAAAAACATCAGTTCAATCATCCAGCAAAACCCTCTGGAAATAAACAAGAATGCCAAATTAGAGCCGGGTCCCAAAGGTGTAAAACCTGTTCCCACTCTGGAATCTATTGGGAGTAAACCTTCTGACTTTGTTGCAAAGGAGGGAACGGCATCTGCGAATACCAAACCGCCAGCACCCGTGGCCCAACCGGAAGAGGTGATCTATCCCATTGGCCCCACAGATTCCATGGACGATGAGGGCGTCCTGGCTTTTAGTGATCCTGACACAATGGTCACTTACCTTTCCAGTCTGTCCCATACGGACAGTAAACTGGAAGCGTTTAAATGGCTTCTGGATGTCTGGGGCATTTATCCCGATGGCAAACCGGTTCTGGATGAATCATTTCTGGATCGAATGGAACACGACTTTGGAATTCTTCAATTTGAACTGAACGGGGATATGGAGCATTTGAAATCGTTCAATTATCCCGCTCTGCTGGAAATCACTTTACCTGATGCGAAGGGCACTAAATATTTGGCGTTGACAGAGATTAGGGACGGAATCGGAAAATTCGGTTCGGTGGATCGCATTGAGATGCCTTTGAGCGCCATCGACCCGATCTGGACCCGTAAAGCGATCATTCTCTGGAAGGATTTTGAAACCCTGCCTGAGAATTTTGAAAGAGGGTTTCGTGGAAAGGAAGCGGTCTGGCTTCAGAAAAACTTGCGTCTGCTCGGTTTCTTTAACGGACGGGAAGCGCCTATTTTTGGATCGCAAACCAACAAGGCTGTTTTGAAATTCCAGCGCCAGCACAAGATTCGCGACGATGGCAAGTTTTCTGATGAAAGTAAACTGAAGCTATATAGTTTGTTGAATATCTACTCGACACCCAAGCTGATTGAGCCATGAGTACTATTCTCGATACCTTGAAGAAACTGGAGGAGGAAAAAAGTGTCCTCGACCAAAACATCAATCTCAAGGGATTGATGCTTCAAAGCGAGCGTGCGCTTTATCCCAGAGAAAGAAGGGAACGCTCCGGACAGGGGAAGATTCTTATAAGCCTGATGCTGGGGGGCATCGTCTTGGGAATTGCTATTGGATACTATTTCAATCGACCGGCCAGCGAGGAACCCCCTGCAACCGCTTCATCCGGCAACCCGGGTGCAAATGACTCTGCGCAGTCGGTACCACCCTCCACCCCGTTAATAAAAACACGAAATCGAATGGGAATCAAATTGGCTCACATTCCAGAGCAAAGAGCGGAGTCCCGGGTTCCTGAACCGGTGGAACCCACGCCTCAACGGGTCTCCGTTCCGGCAGAGGCGCCTTCAATAGAAACCGTACCCTTTGCCCCGATCCCGGAATTACCCGAAGCTCCATCCGTGTCGGGTATCGAGGAAAGTGCCAGCCCGTTTTTTGTCAGTGATCCCCAACCGGGCCTGGTTGAAGATCGCATTACTGAAGAAGATATCGCTGAAGATTCCGCTCCAGGGTTTTCTAAACCCATTACAAAAATGAGTCTGGATGAATTGATTCCTTTTTACATTCCTGGAGTCAAGGTAAAGGGGATCATTTTTTTCGGTCCGGGCCACAAGTCGAACCATGTTCTGGTTTCCACGCCAAAAACCACCAAGAGAACCTTGAGGGTAGGTGATACCTTAAACGGCGCAGTATTAAAAGACATCCGCCCCAGCGCTTCTATTTTTTCCTACAAAGGCCAACTCGCCAAACTGGCCATCGGGGAATAGGAAATTTCCCCTCCGGAAAAACATCACAAAAACTTGTCGGTCAGTTAAAAATTCAAGAGGAAGGGTTTTGCGTATCGTCGAACTGAATGGAACAACAACCGAGATCAATTCCAATGGCTTTTTCCTTGAGAAAGGAACCGTTCTCGGGGTTGATGAAATTAAAAATTTTGTTTTTGTCCCGGCGCGTTTCGACCAGGCCGGATGATCGTAAAATGGAGAGGTGGTGGGACACCTTCGGTTGACCCATCTGAAGGGTTTTCACGATTTGCATCACGCTTTGTTCCCCTTGTAGCAATAGGCGAACTATTTTCAGACGCGATTCGTCCCCCAGGGCCTTGAGTATTTTCGCGCAATCATTGGAATCCAGATTCTTGTTCATGATTTAAAGTATATTGGGTTAAAATTACATCTTCAAGCGAATAAAGGAAAAGTATACGATTACGGTTGGCTTTGAGGGGAGCTAATTGATTCCAGGATTAGGAACTTTGGGGAAAAATGACACTGCCCTGAAGCACTCTTCACCTCATCCCGAAAAGGAATTGAGTATTTGATGGACAAACCTGTGGAATTAAATATCGAACAATGGGTCGATTCCTATTCCGACATGATGTTCCGGTTCACCGTGCTTCGTGTCAAGGACCAGGACGCCGCAGAGGAAATAGTGCAAGCAACGTTTGTTTCAGCATTGAAATCGAAAGACAGTTTTCAGGGTCGGTCCTCGGAAAAAAGCTGGTTGTTTGGTATCCTTAAACACAAAATCATGGACCATTTCAGGGAACAAAAAAAGTATGCCAACTTTGACACCGGGTGGGAAGATGAACCGGATCCGCTGGATGCGGCTTATCATGCCAACGGTACCTGGAAAAACCAGCCCCAGCATTGGGATCTGGACCCGGAGCATGCGCACGAAAACAGCCAGTTGGCAGAAATTTTGACCGAATGCCTGGATGGGCTCTCCGACAAATTTCGTCAAATCTTTGTTTTAAAAGAAATCGATGGAATGGATTCGGAGGCCCTTTGTAAGGAGTTTGACATTAAACCGACCAACCTGTGGGTTATTTTGCATCGCGCCCGCGCACAATTGCGCAAGTGTCTGGAAGTGAAATGGTTGGGTCAAAAATAATGGTGAACCGCTATGAAAACCATGCTTTTCATTGAAAAGCTTTTTAAATTTACCTGCAAGGATGTCAATCCCTTGATTTCCGAGGCCCTGGATCATTCACTGAGCTTTGGCAACCAGGTTCGGTTGAAAATACATCTTGCCATCTGCAAGGTTTGCCGACGGTATCAGGAGCAAATCAAACTGGTGCGGGATCTTTGCAGAAAGTTTAAAGGGGACCCTTTGACCCCTTCAAAAGTCTTTCTAAATGATTCGATTAAAGATAAAATAAAACAAGAGTTGAAAAATTATCATTAGCTATTGAAAGGAAGGTCCGATGAACGAGCCAAGACCGGGGATAAATAGGGATGCGGGTGACAGTGTGTCCAGGGACGATGTCCGTTCTTTCTATTCTAAAGCGGCGGTGTCGGTCCAGGAAAGCCTTTGCTGTCCTGCTGATTACAACGAAAATGATTTATCCCATATCCCCGAAGAGGTCCGCAACATTTCTTATGGATGCGGCAGTCCAGTGAACCGGGCCCAGTTGAAATCGGGGGAAACCATGGTCGATCTCGGTTCGGGCGGTGGGATTGATTGCTTTATCGCTTCCCGGTATGTGGGCCAATCCGGTAAAGTTGTAGGTGTCGACATGACGGACGAAATGCTGGAAACCGCCCGCAAAAACGCCAGGAAAGTGGGAGACAATCTGGGTTTCCACAATGTGGAATTCAAACAGGGATTTCTGGAATCGATTCCCATGGAAGATGAATCAGTGGATCTGGTGACTTCTAATTGTGTGATCAACCTGTCTACTCAGAAAAAGGAAGTGTTCAAGGAAATTTTTCGGATACTGAAACCCGGTGGCCGCTTCGTTATCGCAGACATCATCTCCGATAAACAGGTTCCGGAAGAAATGCGCAAGAACCAGGAGCTTTGGGGAGAATGTGTTTCGGGCGCGCTGACCCTGGCGGAGTTTCAAGAAGTTGCGCAATCCAGCGAGTTTGCCGGCATCACTCTGACCTATGACTACCTTTGGAAAGAGGTGGAAGGCATCAAGTTTTATTCCTACATTCTCAAAGGCTATAAGCCGGATGTGCCCGAAGGGGCGTCTTGTTGTAAATCTGTGATGGCTATTTATGCCGGCCCCTATGAATCGGTGACTTTCGAGGATCAGACTTTTCTGAAAGGTGTACCGGTGGAAGTGGATGAAATCGATGCCAGCTATTTGAGCATGCCTCCATATGCAGGGAATTTTCATTTCTATGACCCTGAAACCGAGGAGCCCAAAGGAAACGATTCCTGTTGCGCCTAGCTTGTGATTAGAACATTCCTCTGGTTTTGCCAGTCTGTTGACCGTGTATTTCAACCGGGGAAATTCAATCGGGCGCAATTTCTAAATCAATTGCTGGTTCTTTTGGCGGGCTTGCTCGCCTCGCCGGGCAAGGCGCAGGCGGGTATGGTGCCGAAGGTTCTTGATTCCAGTGGCCTGCCCGATCCCATCACTCCCACCCGGCTTTTTTACGTCGAAGATTATTCGGGGCCACCGGATTCGCTGAAAAAAGGCGCCGGTCATTGGCGTTTGAATGTTAAAGGCCAGGTTCAGCAAGCTCGTTCCTATAGTTTACAGGACCTTCAGAGATTCCCCTCCGCCAGACAAATCATTACACTGAACTGCATAGGCAACCCCATTGGCGGGCGTGCCATGGGCACAGCGCTTTGGGAGGGTATTCCTCTCAAAGATTTCATCGAGAAAATTGAACCGCGTGCCTTTTCCAAAACCCTCATCCTGCGTGGCGAAGATGGCTATTATGAGGGCATTCCCCTAAGCTCCACCAACCATCCCGGTGCGCTTCTCGCTTATAAAATGAATGGAGAGGTGTTGACCCTGGAACATGGTTTCCCCCTGCGCCTGATTTTACCAGGACTTTATGGCATCAAGCAGGTCAAGTGGATCCGTGAAATGGAAGTTTCCAAAGACAGTTTTAAAGGTTATTGGAACGAAAAAGGCTGGTCCGCCAAGGCGAAAGTGAATCTGTTCTCGCGGATCGATTATCCCGAACATCAAAGCTGGGTGTTTTCACGTAAGCTGGTAATAAAAGGAATAGCCTTTTCCGGTGACCGGGGAATCCAATATGTACAAGTATCGCTGGATAGCGAGAAAACCTGGTCGCTCGCCAAACTGGAACCGGCCCAGTCAAAGTATTCCTGGGTGTTTTGGTCATTTCCCTGCGAGTTTCCTGGGCCAGGACGCTATCCCATAGCCGTTCGCGCGGCAGATCAATTCAGCGGAATTCAAAGGGACGATGCCAGAGACCCGTTCCCCTCAGGGACGTCAGGGATTCATCGCATTGAAATACTGGTAGCGTAAAACCCGTTATGGACATCCCAAATGAGTTAAAATATTTTGAGTATGCCTTGCGGGAGTATTTTTTAGTTTTCGGGATCAAGGAAATTGAGGGACCCGAAGATTTGCAGTACACCAACTGCTTCGGTTATACCGTGTACCTGGAAGGCTCCAGATTTTTCGTCCAGGTCCACAAACATTTTATCCAGACCATAGCGCCCAACGATATCCTGCCGCACCTCCGCCAACACAAATTGATGGAAAAACTTCGCTCGTTGAAAAGCATCCGCATCAACCCAAAATCGATTAATGAGACTTGATTTTATTAATAAGCCGACCCAAGCAAACAAGCCGCGTCTTCATCCAGGTACCATTCAAGGATACCATTGGCCGATTGTATCCTTGCGGCAGGGTAATAAATTTCTGCTTTCGACGACTCAATAACTTGCTTTACAATTTCGGCTTTTGATTTTCCTGTTGCCAAAAAACTGACTCGTTTCGACCGGTTTAAGGTTTCAAGGGTCAGGGAAATTCTTTTTTGTCCGGTTTCAGGGTGAGTGGCAACGATACAAGGCGTCTTGGGATTAGAATCGGACAAGGATGGGGGGAATATTGAAGCGGTGTGACCATCAGTCCCTATTCCCAATAAGGTCCAATCGAAACCCGGGTCACGCCCTTCCATAAACAGTTTCTCCGCTATATTCCCGTACCGCAATGCTTCTTTATCGGGTGGGTCTTCGCCACGGATTCGATGGATTTGATGTGAAGGAATTTTTAAGGGCTCCAGAAAAGCCTCTTGCGCCATTTTGAAATTACTCTCTGGGTGGTCGGGTGGGACACAACGTTCGTCGCCCCAATAAAACTGCAAAGTATTCCAGCAGATAAAGTCCCGAAAGGGAATCTGGTTCCAACATTGGTAAACAATCTTTGGAGTACTGCCGCCAGCCAATACGATGCTCATATCACGTTTGGCCAAATTGGCTTTCATGCTTTCCAATTTCAAGGATTGAGCAAATGCTTCAGCCAGGAGTTGGGGCGACCGGAAAATATGAATTCGAGTAGATTCCTCAGAGTTCACAATACTGCCCGTCTTGCGCCAGGTTTTTGCAGGGGGATCGCCAACCGTCGGAATACCCGTTAAACAAATCATTTGCCTGCCGTGGTCCCCAGGTCCCGGCTGGGTAGCTGAAAATACGCGACTCCAAATTTTCTGCATCTTTTCTTAAAATCGGATCGATGAATTCCCAGCATGATTCTACTGCATCGCGCCGGGCATACAAGGTGGCATCTCCCAGCATGCAATCCAGAAGCAAACGTTCGTAGGCTTCGGGAACATGTGTGTCCGACAAGTTGGCATAATGAAAATCCATGCTCACCGTTTTTACCTGGAACCCGGCGCCCGGAAGCTTCATGCCGAACTTGAGCAAGATGCCTTCGTTGGGTTGAATGCGGATGATCAGTTGATTGGGAATGGATTGGGCGGGTGCATCATGGTCCTCGAATAAAATCTGGGGGGTGGGCTTAAAATGGATAACCACCTCGGTCACACGTGTTGGCAGGCGTTTTCCGGCGCGGATAAAAAACGGGACCCCGCCCCACCTCCAATTGTCGATGAAAAGTTTCATGGCGATATAGGTTTCAGTTCTCGAATAAGGAGGAACTTTGTCCTCATCCCGATAGCCCCGAACCTTTTGCCCCTCAATGGTTGCTGAAACGTATTGACCACGAATCACTTGCGACTCAATGTTCTCCGGACGGATAGGTCGCAATGCAGAAAGTACTTTTACCGTTTCATTGCGGACGGTATCTGCTTGAAAGGAAGCGGGCGGTTCCATAGCCACGATCCCAAGCACTTGCAGTAAATGGTTTTGAACCATGTCTCGAATCACTCCCGCCGAATCGTAATATTCGCCCCGGCCTTCCACACCTGCTTTTTCAGCCGCAGTAATCTCGATGTGGCTTATGAAATTCCGGTTCCACAAGGGTTCAAAGATTCCATTGGAAAAACGAAAGACTAAAATATTCTGCACCGTCTCTTTCCCCAGATAATGATCAATTCGATACACCTGCACTTCACGAAACACTTTGAGGACTTTGCGGTTTAACTCTTGCCCAGAGGCAAGATCATAGCCAAACGGTTTTTCGATAATCAATCGTTTCCAGCATTGGGTGCAGGACTCTTCCTTTTGCAAACCCTGTTTTCCCAGATTGGTCACGATGGTCCCGTAGACGCTGGGCGCGATGGAAAGGTAGTAAATGTAGTTTCCACCTACTTTATATTCGGCATCGAGTTGTGCCAGGCGTTCCTTCAACTGGGGGTAATCTTCAGCGTTTTCGGGAGACATGGTCAAGTAAAATAAACGCTGGCTAAACGCAGACCAGGCTTCGGCATCAACAGCGCCGGAATAAAATTCGTGAACTTGTTTTGAGAGACGTTCACGAAATGCAGTATCGTCTAATGGAGTGCGTCCGATTCCCAGCACCGCAAATCCTTCGGGCAAGCGGTTTTGAATATGCAGACTGAATAAGGCGGGAATCAGTTTACGCTTGGCAAGATCGCCTGAGGCTCCGAATATTATGAGGATGCAGTTGGACGGAATTTCCATTTATTTCTCCTTTACCGAATGGCCGCCAAACTGGTTTCTCAAAGCCGCAACCAGTTTCATGGCAAACGATTCGCTTTGGCGCGACCGAAACCGTGAAAACAGGGCCGTTGTGATCACCGGTGCCGGTACTCGAAAATCAATGGCCGCTTCAACCGTCCAGCGTCCTTCACCGGAATCTTCCACATAGTCGGAAATTTTTGCAAGCTGTGGATCTTCCTTTAAGGCCAAATGGGCCAAGTCCAATAGCCAGGATCGCACCACACTGCCGTTTTGCCACAGTTTGCTGACTTTAGCGGCATCGATTCCAAAAGGCGATTCCTGCAGGAGTTCGAATCCCTCCGCATACGCCTGCATCATGCCGTATTCGATACCGTTATGAACCATTTTGGTGAAATGCCCGGAACCACTGGGCCCCACATATAAATAGCCGTTTTCGGGTGCTAATGATTTTAAAATCGGTTCCAACTCATCACATGCGTTCCGTGGGCCTCCATACATCAGGCAGTACCCGTTTTTCAATCCCCAGACCCCGCCGCTGGTTCCGCAATCAACCCAATGAATGCCACTTTGGGCGAGTTGCTCAGAGCGCCTTTGGGTCTCTTTCCAATGCGAGTTGCCCCCGTCAATGAGTATGTCGCCTTTGGATAATCTATTTTTTAAGCCAGTTAAGGTGGCCTCGACAGGCGGACCCGCAGGGACCATCAACCAAACAATTTTTCTCTCAGGAAGTATTTCCAACAGCTCCGTTAAGGAAGTGGCTTGAATGGCGCCACGGGAAACCGAGCGGCGCGCAACATCGGTATCTCTGTCATAAACGACGATTTCATGACCATCGGCCAGCAGGCGCTCCACCATATTTCCACCCATCTTGCCCAACCCTACCCAGCCGATCTTCATAGCTTTCCTCCTGAAAATTTAGAAAGTATCTTTTCAATTTTCTTTCTATTATATGCCGATTCAATATGAGAACGCCCCATAAAAAAACCGGTTCTACCAGGAAGGAGGAACCGGTTAAAAAAGTTATTGGTTACAAAGAAGGCATCGGACGTTTTTGTTTTATCTTGCTGTAGATGGTTGGGATCAAAGCAAACATGCCCAATAAGGCAAAGGCCCCAAGAACTCCGGGAGATGCGATGTCGGAAACCGATTCGATAGAAGCCAAATTGCTGGCCGCGTTGGCGTATACAAAGGTTCCTGGAATGATTCCAATCATGGTACCCAATACGTAAATGCGTGTGGGAATTTGCGTCAATCCGGAAACGAGGTTCACCAGAAAAAACGGAAACACGGGAACCAGGCGCAAGAACAACAAATAATTGATCGCATTGTTTGAAAAGCCTTCATTGAATGGCTTCAGTTTGTCGCCCCATTTCGACTCTACCCAGTCGCGAAGAACGAACCGGGCGGCAAGAAAGGCCAGCGTGGCGCCGATGGTGGCTCCAATATTGATGATCAATGTTGCCTTTAAAGCACCAAAGACGGCTCCACCTATGAGGGTCAAAAACAAGGCGCCGGGCAAGGATAGGGCGACCGCGGTAATATACACGGTGATATACCCCAGAATCATCGCAAGGGTATTTTGCTCGTAAAAATCAAACAGGTCCTGGCGATGGGTTTTGATGCTTTCCAGGGTTAGAAACCGGCCCAGATCGAAATGGTAGAACAGGGCGATGGCTATAACAATGATCACTATAAGGGCACTCTTTTTTTTCATCAAATTTTTCCTTTATAAATTTCTGTCTCCGGGTGAAACGCAAACCAGGCGAACCAGAATCCGACCACGGCAGGCAGTTCGTTGCCTTTGGTGTCGTGAATGCTGGCAGTTTGGGAACCTCTGTCGAATGACACCACAATTTTCCTGTTCCCGATCTTGTCCTGAACCGGTGAATTTACTTTTGCCAATTCTGAAAAGGGGTAGGCTTTAGCCCTTGAACCCATTTGAATTCCAATGATCCTCTCTTTTGGATGAAACAAATCGCTCTTGCGATTGACCCCAAAGTACAATTCACGACTTTTATAATATCCCTGATAGGGATCCCGCTCATAATTTCGAGTGTATCCGGTATTTGTTGAAAGCACGCGAGTTTCCGGGTATTTCTCCAGCCATTCCTTCCAGGTGGTCTGGACCGATGGCAGGAGTTGAAGCATAGTACCGATCAAGTCACCTGTCACAGCCTGGCTTTTTATTTGCGACCACAGGCTTTCGGTTTGATGATCGTACAACAACATATCGCTTTGGTAGAGTAGACCGGAAACGCCAAAAGTCAGGATTTTATCTTCGACTTTGGGATTGAACACCATCCCCGTGCCACACAATGGACAATACGTCACCACCACCGCCTGGCCGCCAATTTTGTCGTTAACGATTTCGTGCCAGTTCAGGATTTTGATGGGGTAAGCTTTTGCCTGATTATTGAGGGTCAAGCCCAATATCCGGTCATCGGGCAACATAAACCGGTTGGCTTGGGCTCCCTTGACAAAATCAGGAAATAAAATGGCAGGTATGCCGTCCTTCGGAGGACCGCCGCTGACGATTTCATTAAGAGCCACAATGTGCCGGGATTTGTCAAATCCGGAAAGAAGGAAAACACCCAGGCCGAGAAAGATTATTAAAAGGACCAGGGAGCCAACTGTGTAACGGGTTTTCATTCGCGACCAACCTTTCAAAGGGTTCTGAAAGATGAGTCGCTACGGGGTAGGAAAACTTACACGGAATCAATAAATTTCAACCTGGGATTTCAGTTGAGATGAATCAACAACTCAACTTGTTCGACAATTTAACCAGTTTGTTGTAAAACACGTCCTGGATTTCCTTGCGGATTTGTTTGGAATCGTAGTCCACTAGCGAGCCGCCGTCATCGATGAAGTTGATTTGCTTGTTGATTTTTAAACACTGGTGGGTGGGTTTGGGGGAATTCAACTGTTCAATGGCATCAATCATCACCTCACTAAAATTAACACCCGCATTCGCAGTCGGAATGAGTTGAGGATTGATTCGCATTTCTTTTTTCTCGATAAGGAACCGGGTCACTTCAGCCACTTTTTCGAACTGGTCGCGGGCCACCTCATAGTCTTCATCCAGAACCGCTTGAATCGCTTTCATCATGGCCAAACCTTTGTTGCCGTTAAAAATCTGGCTTGGTGGAGTGCTCTGGAAATATCTTTTCTCGTATTCGTCCATCCATTGCAGAACTTTTTTTCTGCAAAATTCCCGAGATAAAGGATGACTGGAGGGAAGATCCCTGTTTTCGGGATTGATCTCTTCTGCGATATAAAACCAGATAAGGGTTTTGATGGCTAAAGGTTTGGAAAGGGAGTTTTCGCGAACGGTGCGCTCCAGATGTTGTAGGCCCGTCAGCCTTAAATCTTTTCCCCCTTGCATGATGAAATTACCGATACCTCCAACCCGACTGTTCCCATAACGGTATATACCCAAACCCAAATGGGCATCCACCAAACCGGGGTCCATCTTCAAAGCTTCTTCCAGATGATTGTCGGCACTGAACCCATTGAGAACCGCTTTTAGAAGTTTGCCATTATTATATTGAAAGATTCCCAGGTAACCCTCCGCCGCTCCTAAATAAAGGTAAGCCACGGCTTGATCCGGTTCAGAAATATCGTCCCGTTCCAATAATCTCTGGGCTAGTTTCTGCGCCTTTTCCATATGGCTGTTGAATCCTTGAGACACCGAGTCCACCCGAAACTTGCTGTTAAAAGCCATAACGTGAGACAGTTCGACATACAAACCCGACAAGAAAAAATGGAATTTCATCAAATCGATCTGATTTTTCACCGTGGTCGGTTTCGATTTCAGAGTATCGATGCGATTTTGGAAAATGACAAACCACTTGTCGAAATCATAATAAAGAGTATCGATTAAAGCCTTTTGAACAAGTTCGTCTGCATTCAGGTGGTCAAAGGTCTCTGGATCGAACGACACTGTCTTTGGTTGGAGAGCCAGGGTTTCCGAACCTATAAAAGTGAAAATCAATAATACGGGTAAAATCATTCGGGCGAGAAAATATTTGAAATTTTTCATGAGGCCTTAAAGTCTAGTAGGAAAAATTCCTTTCAGGATCCTTGGGGAGAATGACCCGGATCCATGAAGGCTTGGAGTGGGCTAAATTAATCAGTATTTCCCAATATATTATTGTACACCAATTAATGTCTTATCAAACCAGGCAGGGATAAATCAAATCTTTTTTTTTTCGAAATGAAAATTGAATACAGGATTCAGCTATTCACTATTCAATAAAATAGCGCTCAAAGAATTGGTTTCAGAGTAAGCCAAAACAGGGAGAAAATCTCAAATGGGGAAAAGAATGGGGCAGGAATAAAAAAAGCCCAAAATCGGGCAAAAAAAGAGGGAGAATGAGGAACCGGAATCCTTCCGGCTCCTCAAACATCCCACGGAACAGGGGTAAAAAATGACAATACAATTAACAGCAAACCCCGTGCCAAAGTTGATTTCTTTGTGAGAAAATTGATAACTATTTGATTTTTAAAGTATTATTGCGTTTGTGGGTTTAGGGCGGCATTTCAAAAAAACGGATTTTCGGACTGATACCTAAATTTGGGTACGGATTTCGTGTCATAAATATGGTGGTTTGATTGTAATCAGCCATAATGTTCCACTCCAATGGGTCGATCAAGTGGTTACATAAACCGGCTTTGATTATAACTTACAACTCCTAATCAAAGTCGTTGAATCAATAGCAATCGAAACTAAGTTTTTGGGAGTTTTAAAGGAATCTCTATTAAGGAGGCGGTACAAAAAAGTTTTGTTTGGTTCGGGTCGAATTGGTGTCGGTTGGAAAGGTCTGTGTGGTACCGTTGCTCTGGTTTGTATTCCGCTTTGGTTTTAATGTTGATTGCAGATTCTGGTTGGTTTGTTCGAGGTGTTGCAAGCGGGCTTTTAAAGCTTCCAACCCTTCCATTTGCTGGCGGTTTGTACTGGGTTTCGGACTTAAAGTGTTGTTGGAGTTTTGGGAGATTGCTTTTTTGCGCTCCATTGGGTGCGTCCATTTGGGCCAAGCCCTGGTTCAGGGAGCCCACTTTCTCACAAATGGATTATTTCTGCAGGCATCCAGAATAATGATATTGATATCACTTCCGGCGGTTTCCAGTTTTCTCAATATGGAATCCGCATCCACCCCTTCATCAATCACCTCATCCTCGTTCATAATATCCACGTTTAACGGGATCAGGTAATTGTGTCCTTTCACCTGCACGCCATGTCCGGCATAATAAAACAAACCTACCTTTGCCGTTTCCAATCGCTTGCCGAATTTTCGGACTTTGCGCCGCATCGCCTTGCGCGTCAGATCCAGTCCCAGTTGCACTTCAAAGCCAAGTTGTTTCAACATATCTGCCATGTCGGAAGCGTCGTGTTTCGGGTTTGTCAGAGGTGATTGTTTATAGCCGGAATTGCCGATGACCAGCGCCACCTTGCCTTCCCGCTCCCGGTGCAACCAAACGGTCCAGCCAGAACGCCGTCAGCGTATGGCAGTGACCATCGCGCTCGACCTTACCTTTCACGATGAACGGGCCGCGACCGTAGAGCAGTCGGCCGAACCGCTGATACACTTTGGGGAACAAGGTCACCTCAAAGGGACCGCTGGGGTCTTCCAGCATCATGAATTTCATGAACTGGTTGTGTACCGTCCGTGTTCGCTTGTAGGAAACGAGCCAGCCCACCAGCGTTACACAGCGTCCGGCAAAACGCGGCAAGTCCCGGGCCGAGACACGACCTTTCAGGTTGATGTTGTATAGCGACAGCAAATGCGCGGTGACGGTCAGGTCGAGGCACTCAAGTTCTGCCCACAGTTTTTCCTTGAACCCGTATTGCGGTAGGCACGGGATTTTATGACGTGTCCCTTCATGCTGAAACATCGTGCCCTGACTGGAAAGACCCGGCGTTTGCTTTTGCGATAAAGCCAACTGCCACAACATTTCGGGACGGGTGGCGCCGAAACCATCCAGCGCGCCACAGCGGATGAGCGACTCGGTTTCACTGGCATCGATCCCGGCGCGCTGTATGAAATCGTCCAGCGAATGGTAGTTCCGTCCTGTGCGTCCGTTCAGGATAGCGTCACAGCTTTCCCGGCTCAGGTTGCGTACTTGCATCAAGCCGACACGGATAGTACTGCGTTGCCTTCCTTGCGTTGTTGACGCGTTCCGATTGACAGCAGTGAACTCATAGGCGCTGTGGTTCACATCGGGAAGCAGGATGCGGAGTCCCATTCTGCGCGCTTCTTCTAGGTACTCCGCCGTGTCGTAAAAGCCGCCGCGGTTAGATAAAACAGCGGCCATGAACTCGGCAGGGTAGTGCGCCTTCAAGTAGGCGGTCTGGTACGAGACCACGGCGAACGAGGCACTGTGCGCTTTGCAGAAGGCGTAACCGGCAAAGCTTTCGATCTGTCGCCAGATTTCCTGCGCGACCTCGGCGCGTACACCGTTACTGCGGGCACCGGAAAGGAAACGCTCGCGGTAGGTTTCCATGCGTTCCCAGTCGCGTTTCTTGCTCATGCATTTGCGCAGGCTGTCGGCTTCGCCCAGGCTCATGCCGGCGATGGCGTGGGCAACTTTGATCACATCTTCCTGATAAATCATCACGCCGTAGGTGTCTTTGAGAATCGCCTCCATTTTGGGGTGCAGGTGCGTCACCCGCTCGCGGCCCCTGTGGCGCTCAATGAATGATTTCATCATGCCGCTGTCCGCGACACCGGGCCGGATGATAGAGCTTGCGGCGGTGAGCATCTCGAAGGTTTCCACATTCAGCTTCTGGAGCAGGTTACGCATGCCCGGCGACTCGATATAAAAGCAACCGATGCTCCTCCCTTCCCGCACCAGCTTTTTGGTCTTAGGATCGGCAACCGGATCCGTCCTGCCAAAATCGATGCGCACACCGTAGTGTTGTTCCACATTACGCAGGCCGTCGGCGAGAACGGCCAGGCCCTTTTGTGCAAGGAGATCGATTTTCAAAAGTCCCATATCCTCCACCGGGTACATATCGTATTGCGTCACCACGAATCCTTTGACCGTTTTTTGCAAGGGAATCAAATCGGTGATTGCCTGCGGGCTGACCACGATACCCCCACAGTGAATCGACAAGTGACGCGGAAAGCCTTCTATCTTTTTACCTAGGTTGATGATCGTGCGATACGGTTCGTCTTCCAAAGGCAGGTCCTGGCATTCGGGAACCGTTTGTCGCATTTCCTCCAGCGACGAAACATCGGCATGAAAGGGAAGTTTTTTGACGAAAGCGTCGATCTCCGGAATCGGCACACCCAGAGCCTTGCCCACCTCCCGCAAGGTGGAGCGGCCGCGCAGGTGAATGTGAGAGGAGATCAAAGCCACCTTGTCGCGCCCATACTTTTCGAAAACGTAGTCGATGATTTCGTCGCGCCGATTCCAGGGGAAGTCGATATCTATATCGGGGTAATCGGTGCGCTCCGGATTCAGGAAACGTTCGAAGTATAAATTGTACTCAATGGGATCGACTTCGGTGATGCCCAAACAGGCGCATACCAGGCTGTTGGCGGCCGAGCCGCGTCCTACGGTCGGAATACCCCGCGCGTGCGCCTCGCGTACGATGTCCCAGACGATCAGAAAGTAAGATGCGAACGACAGGTCGTCGATGATCTTCAATTCGTAACGCAGGCGCTTGCGTGCGGTCGCGAGCGAACTGGAAAATCCGCCGCCTTCGCTGTAGAGGCGGTGCAGTCCCGCATACGCCAGCTTGCACAATAATTGCGAAGGCGACCGCGGTGTGCCGAGTCCCTCGACACGGGCCGCGGATTCCGCCGCCCCAGCAAAAGGTGGTAGTTGGATCGTGCCGATAGGCAGTTCCACCCGGCATTGCCCGGCGATCCCTTCGGTGTTGGCAAACGCTGATGGAATGTCCCGAAACAGCCGGACCATTTCGGCGGAAGATTTCAGCCAAGCGTCCTTCGAAACCGTTGAGCCTGAGGGTAGTGTGTGAACGGTGGCGCCTGTGCGAATGGCCGACAACAAGCGATGCGCCTGCCAGTCGTCAACTCCAGGAAAAAACACACGGTTCGTTGCCACGTAGGGGAGACCGAGGCTGTTTGCTTGTTCGACCAGGTGGTGTACCCGGTATATTTTCTCGTGCAGGACCAGTTCCGCAAAAAGGTTATGTCGGCCGCGCCTGAACGCGATCCTTTGCAACAAATCTGCATTCGCCGCTAAAACAATGATGTCGTGACTGCAAGCAGACAGTGTGTTCGCAAGACAAAACCCTTTATCCAGTTGCCGGGCGTTGATGATGCGGCAGATCTCGCCGAAGCCATTCAGATTTTTCGCCAGCAAGACTGCCCGTGATTCGTGGACCAGTTCGATGGGCACCGAAGGGTTTTCAGCGCGTGCATCGATCTCCACACCAAAGATCGGGCGAATGCCCGCCGTTTGCGCGGCGCGGTAAAACGGCACCGCACCATACAATCCGTTGGTATCCGTAAGCGCCAAAGCGGAACAACCCAGCGTCGCGGCGCTTTGAACAAGGCGCTCAATGGTTCCCGACCCGGCGAGAAACGAGTAGTTGCTGTGGCAATTCAAGTGTATAAACATAGGGCGAATAAAAAGCGAAAATATGAGTCAAAAAAAATGCTTTAGGGTCTCACGCAGGTACGGCAACAAGACAGGCGATAAAGTAAACGGCCTCTCCTCATAACAACTTTATGATAACGCTATTATAAAAAGAGGCAACTTGCGAGTCAATATAGAGTCGTTACATTCTGAGCATATAAATGAAAAATCCTTAACAACGAGTGAAGGATCTCTAATAAGCCTTTGTCGCAAGAAAAATTATTCTTCGACAGTATGCTTCTAAATGGAATGCAAGATTCCTCTACCAGGAAAGAATATTTTATAGGGGTAACCAGGGTTACAGCCAAATCAATATTCTACCAAAAATTCTTCGTTACGCTCAAAATGACGTTCCGTAGTTTTTCCTTATTTGGGGTTCGAATTTCGCCAGGACATATTCCTGTGCAAAAGACAAAGGTCCCGAACCTCAAGCCTCCCAGCAAATTTCATAATGGCTGGGAAAGGGCGTGCCTTTGTAGTCGATGCATCCGGAAGCCTTCACTCCAGGACGAAGAAGGACTTGCCGCACCATTTCGGGAATGATAGCCATGCCAAAATGTTTGCCCAGACATTCATGGAGCCCGACTCCGAAATGAAAGGTGTTGCTCAAGGATCTCTTCGGATTGAAGGTGTAAGGATTGGGAAACGCCGTGGCATCGAACATAGCAGACAGGGTCATCGCCAGAACCAGGGTTCCCTTTTTAATTGCGGTTTCATGAGCAGTGTCACGGGCCAAAACAAAATCCTCTCCCGCCTTTCGGAAAATATAGGTGGAGATGGGATGAAAGCGCAAAGCTTCCCAGACGAATCCATCGAAAGCTTCGAGGTCACTTTCCTGGGCGGCGGCCACCGCCTGGTCTTTGACATCGGGTCGTTGCAGGATTTGCTGGACAATCTGGCTGACCGCCTGCGCAGTGGTTTCAACGGTTCCGATGAGCAGACCTCCCACATTGCGGCCCAGGCGGTCCATGGGGAATCCAACGGACTCCGGATATTGGGTCGAAAGCATTCGTGAAACCACATCATTGCCCGCCTTGCCATCTTTAATGTCCTTCAGCTTTCGCGGAATCAGTTCCTGGACGTAAGCCCCGATTTCCTTGGCAACATCCTGGGCTTTTTGAGTGATAGACTCGGCATCGTCATTCAGGTCGAAGGGTTGGTTGTAGAAGGTGTTGTATTGGCTCCAATAGGACCACTCCATCTGCTTTTCAGGTTCGATGCCGTCCAGGCCGAAGCGCTCCTGAACGATGGTTACGGGAACCGCGCGGGAAAAGTTTTGCGTCAGTTCAATGGACCCCTTGCTTGCATCCAGAATTTTTTTAGCGCGGTCCGCAACGAACTGTCTGATTTCCGGAATCTCATCGCGATTGAGCATAGAGCGCATGATGGCCTTTTCACGAAAGTGCACCGGTGTGTCGTCCTGCGCCATCAGATAGGATCCCATTTTGGGTTTGTACAGTTCCACGTTAAATATGTCATGCAGATTAAGGACCTCCAACACATCATGAAACCGGCTGACAAGAGTACAAACCGGTGTTTCAAAAATGGGCCGTTTCCTTCGCAGTTCATCGAAAAAAGGCAGGGGATGATGATCCATCCATTTTCTGACCAGAGGGAATTTTTCAGTATCGGAAGCTTTTTCATATTCATCGAGAAACCTGATTTCGCCAAAACTCATTTTGACACCTCCTTCTTCTTTTGAACCTGCGATGGGTCTTTCAAATATTCAATGATGGCCATTTTTTCTTCATAGGCAAGAGGTCTTTTGGGATACTCATGACCCTGGTTGCCATTGCCGCGTATTTGGGTATCGAATTTGAAAAGACCTTTCTTTTCCGTTGAAACAAACCCCAGTTTTTCACTGTCCAGTTCATTATTCCCCACCCAAAAAACTTTGGACCGTTCCTCAGCCGGGGAAAGCAGTTCATAAATATTGGGAACCGAACCATTATGCAGAAAAGGTCCAGTGGCCCAGATACCGTGAAGGGGGCCAGCTTTTAAAGTATCGAACTTTGTGGGGCGGTATTTTTTCGGTTTCTGACCCTCTTCCGCCTTGTAGTACCGGTAGCCTTCATAAGCCAGAATTTCTTCCTTCGACAAACCCGCCTTAGCCATCGCAAACTTGACCGCTCCGGAAACAGATCCCAAAAAGAATTTTAAAGTGGGAACCACCTCCGCACCCAGCACCGGTTTCAAACTCCCCGTTTTGGACAATCGCGTGATCAGGTTTTCCACATAAACCGGGTCGGTTCCCACCTTGTTGTAGGGGATTTGTTTGATTTTAATAAACTGTTTGTCCTTGATATTTTCCTCCGGTGAGGTCATATCAAAAGGTTTCATGTTGTGGCAACCTCTGCAATGTTTTTGAAACAAGTCATGACCCTTATGCGCCAATAAGGAATTGGTGGAACCCAGCAACTTTTCAGGCCAGGGGGGTGGCTCCAGGTCCGCGACCCATTGTTCCAGTTCATACAGGTTTTTCAACAACACGGTAGAGGCAAACAACTCCTTTTGCCCCGCACCTTTGAGACCCAGTCCTTCCATACAGGTGCTGGCGGTTTCAGGATCGCTGTGGGGTCTCGGATCAAAATTGGCGCAACCAAAAACTCCCAAAACCTCGCCCGCGTTGCGATTGATCGGAACGCTTGCAATAGGATTCCACTGAACCCATTTTAAATGTGGGGTGTACCATAAAAACGGATAACTCACCGGAGCGCTGTTTGGGCGAAGATTGCTTTCTTCTTTAAGATCGATTACCGATAAGGTATTAATAATTTTCCCGAGAGCATCGACTCGTCCCGGCCCAGGAGGGAAGGGTGGATTTTGCAACCAGACATGTCCTTCAAAGGTGGTGGAAAATCGAAGAAATAATTCTGCAAATTCTTTGAGTTCCGCAGGCGTGGGTGAATGCTGGAGAACATTGGATGCGAATCGTTGAAACCGGTCCCAACCGGGAGAGGATTTCTGCATGGCGCTCAAACGGGTTTGACGCACCGCCAGAGACAGTTGCGTCATGAAAGAATCCCAGTCCGCAAGGGAAGGGGCACCGTTAATACGAAGGGTTTTATCCTTAATCTTAATATCATTGGTATGGCAGGCGGCACAGGTAAACCCCAGCCAATGCCCGGTTTCGGGAACTTTCACCGGATCTTTGGTGAAGCCGACGGGAAGGTTGTCTGGATTGTAATGTTTGCTTTCGGTTCTCGCAGGAGGAATCCAGCCAAAGCTTTCGAGATAGTCGAGATCGCTGAAGGGTTTCGTGCTACCGGGTTGTTCCAAGGCTAAAAACCAATCGTATGGGATCAAGCGAGACCCTTGCGGAGTGTAGTAGAACAACTCCCTGAAATGGGCATCCCACTTGACGCCCTGGTTCAAAAACTCGACTTTGTGGGAATCTTTTCCTATATCTATTTTTTTATAGGGTTCGTCCTCCTCGTAAGGGCTGACAGCAAGCGCAGAGTTTGAAGACCCTGTAACTAAACCTGTAATCAGGAAAAACAAAACACCGAGGATAATGGATTGTGATTTTTTCCAATGGAAACGGTTTCGAAGTATCGGGACCGATCTAGAGATTTCATGATGGTCATTCATTTTTTTACCCCCGTAATGAATATGAATGAAAATATGGATAGTCACTTCTAAAAGAGACAATCGTTTTTTAATAGTAACAATAATAGAGTTGCATTAATAAGGACAGTCCGGTTAGTGCCGACGGGCCTGCTCCCTGGGTACATAGCGTATTTAATAGCTAACCCCCTTCCCGAAACCAGGTGACTATGGATCCTTTCGGCGTTTTGGCGTGAATGGATTTTGTGAATTCAAAGCCCCGGGACACCAGAGAATCTTCGTACCATTGGTTGTCATAGGAACCTATAAAAAACAGCGATGGCGAGCATCAAACTTAAAAGGAGCAGTCCCACTCCCCGCACCCATATTTTTTTGAATAAGGTCCAAAACCCACCAAAAAAATGCAGGCCAGGACCAACCTTGTTTGACAGACCCCCGAAGGCCCAAGGGACCGACAAAAATCTTGAATGTTTTTTTGGTATCCATATCAGGAGTGATTGCGGTATTCCGGGGCAGGCTTAAGTTAAAAGCATAAATTAATATATCAAATGGAAACCCATTATCAACGCCAAAATCTTTTCGGATAAGTATTAAAGATCCTAAAAGTCAGTGGTATAGAGCTTAAATGAAGAAGAAAAACAAAAAATCCTGTTGACAAAAAAAACATAAGGCATTAGGATTGAGTCGTAATCTCTCCAACAGAGAAACCTCCAAAACCTCAATCCCAACACATTCATATCCTTTTTTCGATAAAAAGCAATTCCTCCATTCTTTAACCTCTAACCGACCCAGAAGCTTGACTACTTCAAAAACAACCCCAAGACCAAAAACAGATTCGTCGGATAACGACCGAATCATAATGAATATCGAAGATCTCAAAGCTAAAACCATTTCCGATCTGACATTGATCGCCAAGGAGTTAAAGATTCAAGGTCACAGCAGTTTGAGAAAACAGGATTTGATTTTTAAAATTCTGGAAGCCCAAACGGAAAAGGACGGATTGATGTTCGGGCAGGGTGTTTTGGAGATTCTGCCAGATGGATTCGGTTTTTTGAGAGCTCCAACTTATAATTACCTTCCGGGTCCGGATGATATTTATGTGTCGCCTTCGCAGATCCGCAAGTTTGATATGCATACAGGGGATACCATTTCCGGTCAGATCCGTCCGCCTAAAGACAGCGAACGTTATTTTGCCCTGCTTAAGGTAGAGGCGATCAACTTTGAAAACCCGGACAAGACCAAAGATAAAATTCTGTTCGATAACCTGACACCGTTGTACCCGGAAGAACGACTGCGCCTGGAGGCGCCAACGGGTGCCGACTACAGCGCGCGTATCATGGACTTGATGACGCCGATCGGAAAAGGTCAGCGCGGTTTGATTGTGGCTCCGCCGAGAACAGGTAAAACAATGCTTCTGCAAACAGTGGCGAACAGCATCACTACCAACTTCCCAGAGGTGGTCCTCATCGTTCTGTTGATCGACGAGCGGCCGGAAGAAGTGACAGACATGCAACGTTCGGTTCGGGGAGAGGTGATCAGTTCCACTTTTGACGAGCCAGCGCAAAGACATGTGCAAGTCGCAGAGATGGTTATCGAGAAAGCCAAGCGTTTGGTTGAGCACAAAAAAGATGTGGTGATTTTACTGGACAGCATCACGCGTCTCGCGCGGGCTTACAACGCTATTGTGCCGCCGAGCGGCAAAGTGTTGTCAGGCGGTGTCGACTCGAATGCCTTGCAACGCCCGAAACGTTTCTTCGGTGCGGCGCGCAATCTGGAAGAAGGCGGAAGCTTGACGATCATTGCCACGGCCCTGATCGATACAGGGAGTCGAATGGACGACGTAATTTTTGAGGAATTCAAGGGAACCGGTAATCTGGAAATCGTTCTCGACCGCAAGCTTGCGGACAAACGGACCTTCCCGGCTATCGACATCAATCGTTCCGGCACCCGTAAGGAAGAACTGCTCATGCCCCCGGAAGACTTGCAGAGGGTATGGTTGCTCAGAAAAGTCTTGCTCCCGATGGGAATTCACGATAGCATGGATCTCCTTCTTCAAAAAATCAAAGAAACAAAGAACAACGCCGAGTTCCTCTCCACGATGAACTCGTGATAGAGAGAAATTATGAGAGAAAACATTCATCCAGAATACTTCGATTCCGAAATCATTTGTGCTTGCGGAAGTAAAGTCCAGTCACGGTCCACAATGAAAGAAATTCACGTGGAAATGTGTTCCAACTGCCATCCTTTTTATACCGGCAAACAAAAACTGGTGGACACTGCAGGCCGTATTGAAAAATTCCAGCGTAAATACAAGAAAAAGGCTCCTGCCAAACCTCCGGAAACAGCTGAAACAGCAACTGCTCCGGCCGCAACTGAATAAACAGACCTCGATTTTCCAGATAAGCGGGGGCTTCCCTGCTTGTTTGGAATGCTTTCGATGGTATGAACCTCAATAGATTGTCCCTCACCCCCGTCGCGGCCTGCCATGTTTGAAAAACTCGAAGAAGTAGAAAAGCGTTACGAACAATTGAACGCCTTGCTGAGCGATCCCAATATCATCGCCCAGCAAAACGAGTTTCAGAAGTACGCCAGGGAACAGTCGGAAATTGCTTCCGTGGTGGGCAAGTACCGCGAATACAAAAAAGTCGATTCCCAGATCAAAGAAAGCCGAATCATCCTTGATGAAGAGGAGGATGCGGAGATGCGTGCTCTCGCGGAGGAAGAATTGGAGGGTTTGCTTGAGGACAAGGAGGCAATTGAAGCTGAAATAAAAGTCCTGCTACTCCCCAGGGACTCCCGCGACGAAAAAGACGTTATCATGGAAATCCGGGCTGGCACCGGGGGTGAAGAGGCGAGCTTGTTCAGTGCCGACCTGTTCCGGATGTACAGCCGATATGCCGAAAACAAGAAATGGAAAGTTGATATTCTTAGTAGCAACGAAACCGGAAAAGGCGGGTTCAAGGAAATCATTCTAAGCATTCAGGGTAAGGGCGTTTTTAGCAAGCTTAAATTTGAAAGTGGTACTCATCGCGTGCAAAGGGTCCCGGAAACTGAGACCCAGGGCCGGGTGCATACCTCGGCGGTAACGGTAGCGATTTTACCCGAAGCTGAGGAGGTCGATTTGCAGATCAATCCTTCGGAATTAAAAATCGACGTGTTCCGTTCGTCCGGTCCAGGGGGACAAAGTGTGAACACCACAGACTCTGCGGTTCGCATCACCCACGTGCCTTCGGGTTTGGTGGTGACTTGTCAGGACGAAAAGTCGCAACATAAAAATCGCGAAAAAGCTTTAAAGGTGTTACGGGCCCGTTTGCTGGATGACATTCAGAGCAAACAGCAAGCTGAAATGGCCAAAGACCGCAAACAGCAAGTGGGAAGCGGCGACCGAAGCGAGCGCATTCGTACTTACAACTATCCCCAGGAACGAATCACCGATCATCGCATCGGCCTGACCCTGCACAAGTTGTCGCAAGTCATGGAAGGCAACCTTGAAGAAATCATCGAAGGCCTGACGCTCCACTACCAGGCAGAAGCCTTGAAGAAGGAAGGCGGCGACTCGGTTCAGGGTCAACCCGCATCCACCTCCGCTTGACCGATTCCGGGAGGACCGTCCCGATATGAAAGACAGTTTACATGCCGTGTTGCAATCCAGTGCCAGACGTTTGCGATCTGCCGGACTGGAAAGCGCTCATTTGGACGCCGAATTGTTGTTAAGAAAATCGGTTGCCTGTTCGAGCAAAGAAATATTGTTGAATCCCGAAAGGACATTAACCCTTCAGCAGATCGCACAGAACGAGGGGTTTCTGAGGCGCCGTTTGCAACGGGAACCTGTGGCCTATATCCTGGGAACGCGCGAGTTTTGGTCGCTTGAATTCAAGGTGACGCCCGATGTCCTGATTCCCCGGCCTGAAACAGAGCACCTCATCGAGCAAGTGTTGCAGGTAGTGGAAGGTTTACCGGAGAACCGGCCTATCCATTTACTGGACGTGGGCACCGGATCCGGAATTATTGCGATCAGCGCGGCGAAAGAGATTGCTCGTTTGAAAGCGACAGCGGTGGATGTTTCCGGCGAAGCGTTGCAAATAGCAAAAGAGAACGCCCGTTCAAATGGAGTTGAGGACCGTATAGAATTCAGGAAAAGTGATTTGTTCCGTGACCTATCCCCAAATGAAACCTTCGATGTGATCGCGTCCAATCCACCTTATATAGCCCGTTCGGATATTCGGAATTTGATGCCCGATGTGAAGGACTTCGAGCCATTGCAGGCTTTGGATGGTGGCGAAGACGGCCTGGAAATCATTCGCGCAATGTCCCGGCAAGTCCCGAAGCACCTCCGCCCGGGGGGAACCCTGTTGATCGAGTTTGGAGAGGGGCAGGGGCCGGACATCATGAAAGTTTTTCAGGAGCATATCGCCTTTGATGGATTGCGATTGTTAAAGGATTATTCCGATAAGGACCGAATTCTCATCGCGGAGAGGAGGGATCGTGGATAAGATTGTGATCGAGGGAGGTGTCCCCTTAAAAGGCAAGGTGTTTATCACCGGTGCGAAAAATGCCGTATTGCCCATACTGGCCGCGACCCTGTTGACTTCGGGAAGAAACGAAATAACCAATGTCCCGCAGATGCGGGATGTGTCCACAATGATTCATTTACTTGTGGAGTTGGGTGGGCGAATCGACTCCATTCAAGGCGACCGGCTGGCTTTTGACACAAGCGATATCAATAATCCTGAAGCGCCCTACGACCTGGTGCGGACCATGCGTGCCTCCTGCCTCGTCCTCGGTCCATTAATAGCCCGTTTAGGCCAGGCCAAAGTTTCGCTTCCTGGTGGATGCGCCATCGGTGCCCGTCCTATAGATTTACATATTCGCGGCCTGGAAGCTTTGGGCGCCAATATCGAATTGCAAGGTGGCTACATCGTAGGTAGTGCCAAAAAACTGAAAGGGGCTCGTTACTATTTTGATACTATATCGGTGACGGGTACCGCGAACGTCATGATGGCCGCCGTATTTGCAGAAGGGGAGACCGTGCTGGAAAATCCTGCAAAAGAACCGGAAGTTGTTTTTTTGGCAGATATGCTGAATCTGGCCGGAGCCAAAATCGAGGGAGCGGGAGGCGATGAAATCATCATTCAGGGGGTATCCTCTTTAAAACCCATCCACTGCAAAATATTTCCGGACCGAATCGAAGCGGCTACATATATGATAGCCGGAGCTATCACCGCAGGGGAGGTTGAGGTGACCGATTGCATACCGCAACATGTGGAACCCTTGATCATGAAGCTGAAGCAAGCCGGGGTGAACGTAGAAACCAGTAAAGATTCGGTTAAAATCTCAACAGGAAACGGATTTCAGGGAGTGGATATCCAGACCCATCCCTACCCTGGATTTGCCACCGATATCCAGGCCCAGTTTATGGCGCTGATGACTCTTGCGCGGGGCCAAAGCCTGATCACCGAAACGGTGTTCGAAAACCGGTTCATGCATGTGGCTGAACTAAAGCGTATGGGAGCCGATATCGAGATCCGGGGCAATACGGCCATTGTGAAGGGAGTCGGGCATTTGAGTGGAGCCCCGGTGATGGCGACCGATTTAAGAGCCAGTGCTTCTCTGGTGCTCGCCGCCCTAGCCGCCAGGGGAGAATCGGTGATCAATCGCGTGTACCATATTGATCGTGGGTATCCCGTGATGGAGCAAAAGTTATCGGGACTGGGAGCCAAAATCAAACGTGTGAATTGACCGTTTGTACGGGCAAAGCAAGAGGAGCCTTTTTATGACACCGGCGGGGTTTTTTTCAAAGAACCTGGAAGGAAAAAACTTCAGCCATATTCTCCTATGGATGCCCAACTGGATTGGTGATGTCATCATGGTGCTTCCTTCGATCCAAACCTTAAGAGCCCGTTTCCCCTGCGCCCGAATTACCGCCGTGGTCAAAAGTCCTGCCGACCAGATCCTTCGTAATCATCCTGCCATTGATACTGTGATCCGGAGTCCCTATCAAAAAGGGAAAAAGGGCATGACGTTTGCCTGGAAATTAAAAAAGTACCAGTTTGATTTGGGTGTGGTGTTTCCCAACTCGTTTCGAAGTGCTTTCCTGTTGTACCTTAGCGGAGCGGCGGTACGTATCGGTTACGGAACCGAAGGACGCGAGGTTTTTCTGACACACGCGCTAAAAGTGTCGAAGGAAAAAAAGGTGCAGTATCGGGTGAATTATTTTTCCGACCTGTTTTCTCCTTTGGGATTGGAACAACCGGATAAGCGGTTCGTTCAATATGTTTCCGAGGAACTTCGGGAGAACATCAACCTGCGCCTGAAAGAGATATACCCGGGTTCCCTGCAATTGCTCGTTGCCGTGCATCCCGGCACCTCCAAACCCGAACGGGGTTGGCATCCTAAACGTTTCGGCTTGCTGTGTCAAAGGATGATCAAAGACTTTGGAGCCAAAATTGCCTTGTTGGGATCGGAAAAGGAAAGGCCTCTTCTGAAAGAGATCCAGCAAAACTGTCCCTCGGATGATTTGCAGATCTTTTGTGGATGGGGCCTGGAAGAACTGACGGCTTTGATCGGCCGTTGTGATCTGTTTATCGGAAATGATAGTGGATTGATGCATTTGGCGGCTATGGTGGAGACGCCAACGGTTGGCATATTTGGTCCGGGAGATCCCAGAACCACGGGACCCTATTTGGATGATGATCAAAAAGTACTGGTGACCAAAAACTATTCCTGTTCTCCCTGCCGTCAAAAATTTTTCAGAGAGTGTAAACCTTCCGTTCTGGGAAAGCCGTTTTGCCTGGAGGATATCAGTATCAAGGATGTTGCAGAAGGAGCGGAAACGCTTCTTGCCAATCGAGGGTTTTTTAAAAGATGATGATTCAGTCCAGAACAAGTAATTTCAGCGATGTTTTTTTATGTCCCATAGCTTTGAATAATAAAGCGTTATGGTGTTCAAAAAATTTCTGTTTTAAAAACATCAGAAATTGATGTAAGGTTTTTTGTAATCAAGAAACCATGATTCTGAAATCCGTTTTGGGATGAAAATATATTTGTTTTCATTTGGATTTGAATCGAAGGTATATAAGAGAGGAAAGTTCTCCTCCTCGGGGAACTTTCAAATTTTTCTAAGATCGATGAAGAAAAGTTTAAAAAAGTGTTTTGGAGTGGCTTTAAAAAAAACAAATCAAAACATTTTTTGAGCTCGAATTTATCCATCAAAATGAGGGTGAAAGAATGAAAACTTTTTTTAACGCGATTGTTTTTGCCTTGTTTTTGGTCTCTATTGCTTTTGTGCCTGTTCAGGCGACTGAATTGAGCAATGGAAAAGAATTGAAGTGGCCGGATAAATTTAAACCGGCTCCCTTGTATTCTGATTTGCTCAATGCTTTGAACAATCAAATGACCTGGAAAACCGGGCAAGTCTATATTAGTGAACGGATTCGCGCTTTATTTTTGCCGGACTTTAATGATCCCAGTCATAGCTATCCTTATAACACCAATGATGGCGGAGCCCGCCTCGCACATCAGGTCAAGGGACCGGACGGCAAAGTGGTAACGACTAATTTTTATCACGCCAACAAATTAAAACCCCCGTTTTGGGGCTGGCATGCACAACCAACGGAAAAGCATAAATTGTCGGAAGGTAAGCATGAAATCGTTTGGTATCTGGAAGGCAAGGAATTTTACAAGTTTCCGTTTACGGTTCGCGTGAAAGGTGGCGACGATCCTTACAATCCAGGTGGAAAATACTTCTTTGATGGTCCCTGGTCAGATTACGCATATTTTTATTTTCCCAAAAGAAACCCGAATTCCTCTGCAACCATCAGCCTTTGGTTGCGCGATGAGAATGCCGATATGGGTAAATGGACGGAGCGTGTTGTAAAAATTATGATCACTAAAGATGGTGAAACTATTGGAGGTTGGCCTAATGTAGGAAAGGTTCGTAAGGAAACGACGCTAACTTTTAAACCCTGGTGGATACGTGTTGATCTTGGACTCCGTAGAGTGAGCGGTATGCTTCAGGTAAAGGATTTACTTGCTGATGGAGACTATGAAGTAACGATCACTGCAGACGGGAAACCTTTTGCGAATTATTCTTATTCAGCTAAAGGTGGAAAATTTATTGAACAGGATCGCCAGGTCCGGGATGGTACTGACCCTATGCTGTTTATTGAAGGGGGTGGAGAACGCTTCTTCCTGAAAAAGAAATAGCGTTTGAATTAAACTCGGGTCGGAGTCCCTTCGCGTTGGGGGACTCCGAACCTTGAGCATTTGTAAAATCGTCAATATTTACAGAATCAGTCTTCCTCGTTTTCCAGCTTGGTTTTCGCCGCCCAATACGGTTCCAGATCGTAATAGCTTAAAATCAGTTCCTCCTCAGCCGGCAGAATCTCCTCAACATCCTCAGGGGAAGGAACTCCCTGCAACCATTCTTTGGGTTTATCTACCCGAACTGTTCCGATATCCAGAACCTCGAAATTTTCCGCCGGGATCAGGATCGGTTTGCCTTTGATCATTAAAAATCCGCCCAGGTAAATCAAAATGTATCGGAGGATATAGGTTTCCGATTCGACAATCAGCCCCTTGATTTTAGCGATCAGTTCCTTTTCTTTGTCATAAAGGTAATAACCGGCCACCTGGTCTTCCCGGTTCATTTGAGAGGTATTTTCGGTGATCAGGAGCAACTGGTGATTTTCCATAAAAGGCCTCGGTTCAGGAAATGTTTTGTTTTTGTTTAAATTATAGCAGAGAATGGATCGTGTTGTTATAATAGCGTGTTAAAAAGTCGGCCATTGGAAACCGTTTTCGAAAGGGGATTTTAAATGGATTCTCACAGGACACCCTTTAAGTGGGCGATAGGGTTCGCCCTGTTCACCGGAATACTTTTGGTATCTGTTTCTTCCCAAGCCAGGGTATTTAAATGGAAAGATGATAAAGGCAAATGGCACTTCACCGATGACGAAAGCAAGATTCCCTTTAAATTCCGGAATACTCCCAAATTAGAAAAGGTCAAAAGGCTCGCCCCTGCGGCTCCATCTTCCGAAAACTCTGAAGTTATTGCTGAGGAGGACCCCTCGAAAATAAGCGAAGAGGATGTGGGAGATGATGCGGCGCCGAAAGAAGAAGCCGGGTTATCGGATGAGGATAAAGGGCTCATCACTGCGGCAATTGAATATTTCAAAAGAGAAATCAACCGCAATAAGGGATTGGTCAAACTATTGCCCAATGAACTGAATGGAAAAATATATGTGAAAGGTATTCAGGATTTTCTCCCTGAAAAAAAAGCCCTCGCTGGTAAGCTGGGAGCCTCTGAAAACGCAGTTTTAAAAAATATATCTGGATTTTTAAATCATAGCATTTCCCAGGATGAAAAAGTGCAAGTGACCGGTCCGAAATTTAAAAACAGGGTTCAACGTTTAAACACCCGGTTAAGAGGAGAGTTGGGGGCTGAAATGCATATGATCACCAACATGGAAAAGGAATTAAAAGCAAGCAACGGGGAAGCTTCCTGATTGCCCCGCATCGAACCTCTCTTAAGATTTTCACGTCTCTACTGAAAAGAGGAAGGTGATTCTTCTTCTCTCTCCTGCCTTAAAATGACCGCATTAAACGAAATACTGTCCACTCTAAGCTCCTGGGCCTGGGGACCCTGGTTGCTCGTGCTTTTGCTGGGAACCGGGATGTTGTTGACCTGGCGCTTGCGATGCATTCAGTTTCGCCACCTCTGGTATGGATTGCGTTTAACATTTACCAAAGAAAGGGACGGCGAAGGCGATGTGTCCCATTTTGGGGCATTGATGACTGCATTGGCGGCAACCGTGGGCGTTGGTAATATTGCGGGGGTGAGCACAGCCGTTGCTCTGGGAGGACCTGGCGCGGTGTTCTGGATGTGGGTGACGGCTTTATTCGGAATGGCCACCAAGTTTAGTGAAGGTTATCTGGCCTTAAGGTATCGGGTGAAAAACTCCGAAGGCCAATTCTCCGGTGGTCCCATGTATTATCTCGAACTGGGACTGGGCCAAAAATGGCTCGGTACCTGCTTTGCTCTGTTTGGAGCGTTTGCGGCATTTGGCATCGGCAACATGGTGCAATCCAATACTACCGCCCAGGCCGTTGAGGAAGTGTTTGGCATCAACCCAATCTTCGTTGGGGTGATTTTGGCGGTACTGACCGGAATGGTAATTTTAGGGGGTATCCGAAGGATCGCCGAAGTGACTTCCTTTCTGGTCCCGGTTATGGTCGTGATTTATTTTTTAGGGGCCATGGTGGTGATCCTGACCCATTTCACTTCCCTATGGAGCGGATTCACGACTTTGGTGCAACACGCATTTACAGGAACCGCCGCCACTGGAGGCTTTGCCGGTGCGGCCTTATCGCAGACCATTCGCTTCGGCGTCGCGCGTGGCATGTTTTCAAACGAATCCGGGTTAGGAAGCGCTCCCATTGCCGCGGCGGCGGCGAAAACCAACCATCCCGCAAAACAAGCCCTGGTTTCCATGACGGGAACTTTTCTTGACACCCTGGTGATCTGTTCATTCACAGGGATAATTCTGGCCACCACCCAGGTATGGGTTGGCGGAAAAACCGGCGTGGCTCTTACCATACAGGCCTTTGCAACCTCCTTTCCGGGTCAGTGGGGCCAATGGATTGTCACTTTGGGCGTTATTACATTCGCCTTCTCCACAATTTTGGGATGGAGCTATTATGGGGAAAAGTGTGTAGAATACCTTGCAGGTTCGCGTTTCGTGACCCATTATAGATATATATGGGTGAGTTTCGTATTTGTTGGTGCAGTCGCGAAACTGGAGGTGGTTTGGAACATTTCCGATGTGATGAATGCCTTGATGGCGGTCCCCAACCTTATCGCCCTGCTCGGAATGAACCGTTTAATTGCCCGTGAAATGCAGGACTTCGAAAAGGAACTGGAAGCGGGAACGGTGAATAGATACGATTGACAACTTTATTTTTTGCTCATAAAAGTCAGAGGTGGATCATGCCTTATTGCCCGGAATGTAAAGAAGAATTTCGAGAAGAGATCACCCAATGCAGTGAATGCAATGTTGCTTTGGTAGAGGCTCTTGAAGAAGAAGCGGTCGTGGAGATGGATGACCTGGCCAGATTGTGTACGGTTCAGCAAGAGGAGGATGCCCACATCATTCGCGGATATTTGGAAAATGTAGGGATCCCCTGTCAGTTGGAGAACGAGTCCTTTCACGCCTATCCGGCAACAGCCTTGACAAAAGTTTTGTTGTGGATAAGAAAATCCGACCTGGAAAGAGCTAAAGCAATAATGGCGGAACTGGAAAAATACGCTGTATGCTCCGCATGTGGGCATGTGGTCAACCCTGAAGACACGGTATGTGATTTTTGTGAGGAACCTTTAGAAAGATCTACCACCGGGTGAGTTCGGAGTTTAAAATCCCAACCGTCTAAAGGAGAATTCCTGTCAATGTGGGATGGCCCTATTTTTTTTCAGGAGCGGTCTTTTGTTTTGCGATTTCTTTTTCCTTCATTTTTTCAACGTGGACGATAAGACCGTCTACTGTGTCTTTTAGAAGATCGAGTTCTTCCAGAGTTAGATCATTTAACTGTTCTAAATTGTATTCGATCACATCGATTATTCGTCTTGCCGGACGTTGTATGGGGCGCATGAAATAAGTTGTGACGGTAGCGACGATAGCCCCAAAAAAGAGAAGAGAACCCAGCACACTCCAAATTCCCCCAATCAATTTTCCTAAGGGAGATTGCGGAGTATCCGCGATCCCGGCTGTGGAAAATGCAGCGATACTCCAATACATAGCATCCCAAAACGATTTAATGGAGGA
Source organism: Nitrospina sp. (assembly GCA_024648695.1). GTDB lineage: Bacteria > Nitrospinota > Nitrospinia > Nitrospinales > JACRGP01 > JACAVV01. Next base: position 97,977 of record JACAVV010000010.1, on the reverse strand, counting down.
GTCGTTGATTGTCGTTTCAGCCCAATACATTCCACAAGAAAACAGAATCCAAAGAAAAACAGTTCCATAGATCATTTTGATGAAAGGCGTGTGGAGAAAAATATCTCTGGCAAAACGTTTAATTCGTGAAATTTTATTTTTTCTCATCATTTATGGATCTCAAGGCTACTGAAGGTATGGGCGCCGTTGCCGCTATAGAACATAAATCAGAAAAAATCGCAATCACCGTCCTTTGGCTGGTGGAAGTGGGTATACGATCAACTTCTATAGGCCGGTATTTCCTCCAGGCCTAGTTTGGGCTAGGCGAGGAAGCGGAATTTGAAAATGTACCACAGGGCGGCGACGCCATCCCGCCAAGTGATTTTTTTGCCTTCCTGATAATCGCGGCCGCTGTAGGAGATGGGGACCTCGTATACCTTGAATTTTTTCCGGGCTATTTTGCTGGTGAATTCCGGTTCGAATCCGAAACGGTTGCAACTGAGGGCCAGCGATTCCAGAACTTTCCGAGTGAATACCTTGTAGCCCGTTTCCATGTCGGTGAGGTTGAGATTGGTCATCATGTTGGACAGGGTGGTCAGGACCTTGTTGCCGACATAATGCCAAAAAAACATCACTCGATGCGGACCCCCCAGAAAACGCGAACCGAACACCACGTCCGCGCGCCCGTCCTCAATCGGCCCCAGCATCACGCCATAGTCACTGGGGTCGTACTCCAGGTCCGCATCCTGAACGATAATTACATCCCCGGTCACCTGGGCGAAGCCGGAGCGCAAAGCCGCACCCTTGCCCTTGTTAGTGGAATGGAACAAAACCAGGAACCCATCCCGATTCTGGTATTCTTCCAGAATGGATCGGGTGCCATCTGTGGAAGAATCATCGATGAGAATGATTTCTTTTTCCCATTGGGTATCCTCCACGCGCCGGATGATTTCGCGCAGAGTGGCTTCCTCATTAAAAACAGGTATAACGATAGATAATTTCAATGGCCGTTCGCTTTAAAACAAGGTGTAGATAAAGGGAGCGACCGCACTGCCTTCAGCAAATATAATCAAAGCACCCATCATCAACATCACGAAAATAATGGGACCCAGCCACCATTTTTTTCGGGTTTTTAAAAATCCCCAAAATTCTGAAACGATAGATTCGCTCTCGACCTTTGGTTCTTCGCTCATGTCAAACTCCTTAGTGTATAAACAAGAAAAATATCATGAATTATTGTGCTACTAATCAATGGGTAGCCAGCTTGAGTTTCTTAAATTTTCGAACCGCCAGGTTAGCGGCCATTCCAGTGAACAGACTGGAGAATAAAGCAAATATTAAAAATACAGGTAGTAATTTTAAAAAACCCTCAGAACGCGCGAATACCAGATACACACATAGAACGATTGACACCGTGTGAACGTAAGCACCGGTGATGCTGATACCTATCATGCTAAACGGATTATGCCCACCCCGGTAAACCATACCCATAGCCAGAGTTGCAGATATCCCTCCGATGAGGCTCAACAAGAAGGTCGGACTTAAAAAGGTTCCTCCCAAAAGGGAACTCAAAAATACCCGGTGCAAGGTGACCATCATGGCCTCGCGAAACCCGAAAAACACCAAAGCGATCAGGGTAGCAATATTTGCCAGGCCAATTTTCACCCAGGGTGAAGGTAGCGGGAGCAGAGCTTCCAAACGATGAAACACCACACCTACGGCCACCAGAAAAGCAAGCCAGGTGATGCGGTCCATATCGCCAGACTGTTTATTCGGGGTGCCCTCGCCCATCATTCCACTTTTGTCGAAACTGAAAACTGAATGTTGCCTTCCTCATCCAGGCCAATTTCTACCTGGTCCCCCAGATCAATTTCTCCATTAATAATTTTTAAGGACAACTGGTTTTCGATACGATCTTCAATGAGGCGTTTTAAAGGTCGAGCCCCGTACATATCGCTAAACCCATCTTCCGCCAGCTTGTCTTTGACCGATTCGCTTATCATGATTTCCAGGTTCTTTTCCTTGAGGCGCAGATTCAGGTTATGGATCATCAAATCGGCAATCCGCCGAATCTGTTCGCGTGTCAGAGAATGGAAGACAATGAGATCATCGAGTCGGTTAATGAATTCGGGTTTAAAAAACTTCTGCGCTTCCTTCAAAACAATCTGGCAGATTTCCTTGTAACTCTGGGCAGAATCTTTTTTTCCGAGGTCGAAGCCAATCGCCTTTTGAGTTTCAGAAAGAAATTTGGTCCCGATGTTGGAGGTTCCAATGATGATCGCGTTTTTGAAACTGGTCACACGGCCATGGGCATCTGTCAAACGTCCGTCGTCCAGCAGTTGCAAGAGAATATTGAACACATCCGGATGCGCTTTTTCAAGTTCATCGAGAAGAATAACTGTGTACGGATTCCGACGAACCTTTTCCGTCAACTGGCCGCCTTCATCATAACCCACATATCCCGGCGGCGAGCCGATGATTTTGGACACGGAATGTTTTTCCATGTACTCGGACATGTCTAACCGGATCAGGCGATTCTCATCATCCAGTAAAAACTCCGCAAGGGCCTTGGCCAATTCAGTTTTACCGACACCTGTCGGACCCAGAAACAAAAATGCACCGATGGGCCGGTTCTTTTCTTTCAGACCCGCGCGATTTCTACGAATGGCATTGCTGATTGCGGTTACCGCGTTATCTTGTCCGATGACGCGCTTGTGGAGGTTTTCCTCCATATTCATTAATTTTTGCGCTTCTGTTTCCATGATCCTGTTGACGGGAATGCCCGTCCAGGCCGCCACTACATTGGCGATGTCTTCAGAAGAGACTGAAGAGTTCATGGACTGGATTTGTTGTTTCCAAAGTTCTTGTTCCGCCTGAAGTTTTTTGTCGACCTCTAGAATCTCCTGTCTTAACTGGGCGACGGCTTCAAAATCCTGCTTCGTGAAATGATCGTTTTGAGACTGCATGAGGCGGGTGCGTTCATTTTCCAATTCCTGAATGGCCGGAGGCACGCTGTTGAGAGCAAGGTGTTTATGGGACCCCGCTTCGTCGATTAAATCAACAGCCTTATCCGGAAGGTGGCGGTCCGAAATATGTTTTTCCGAAAGCTTGGCCGCAGTTTCTAACGCGTCATCGTTGAAAGAAACCTCATGGTGCTTCTCGTACCTTGGAATGAGGCCCTCAAGGATTTTTACAGTATCCGCCACTGAAGGTTCCTGCACCACGATGGTTTGAAATCTTCGGGCCAAAGCCTTGTCCTCTTCAATATGCTTTTTGTATTCGTCCAGAGTCGTGGCGCCAATACACTGTAGTTGTCCTTTAGCAAGCGCCGATTTCAACATATTCGATGCATCGACACCGCCTGCTCCTGCTCCGGCGCTGACGATGGTATGAAGTTCGTCGATGAATAAAATGATGCTTCCATGTGACGCTATGATTTCGTCTTTCACCTGTTTCATGCGCTCTTCGAACTCTCCGCGCATTTTAGCACCGGCAATGATCTCCGACATTTCCAGAACTTTCACCCGCTTGTTCAAAAGGGATTTTGGTACCTTAGACGCCACAATACGCTGGGCCAGGCCTTCCACGATAACGGTTTTTCCGACTCCAGGTTCCCCGATCAGCACCGGATTGTTCTTTTTGCGGCGTGACAAAATCTGAATGATACGAAAAATCTCCTTGTCGCGGCCGATAACCGGATCCAGTTCGCCCTTTCGGGCAAGGTCCGTCAAGTCGGTGGTGTATTGAACCAGCGCGTCGAATTTACCTTCCGCGTTTTTTTCATTGATTGTCCGGCCGCCCCGCATGGTGTCCAGTTCGTCACGCACTTGACTTAAAGAAACCCCACATTCCTGCAGGATTTCACTTGTCTTGCCCACCCTGCGATCAAACAGAGCGAGAAACAGGACGCCTACCCCAATGAATTTATCGCCCCGTTTTTTGGCCTCTTCCTGCGCCAGTTCGAAACAGGTTTCGGTTTCTTGTGCCAGTTGAATGTGTTTGATTTCTTCCCGCTCTATCTTTGTTTCGCTTTCTTGATTTTCGTAAACCTTTTCCAGAATCTGGTTAGTCAGGTCCTTGTTTTCAGGATAGGTGGCTTCCAGCAATTTGACGATCATGGAATCTTCCTGAACCAAAAGCCCCAGCAGGATAAAATCCGGCGTGAGCAGGTTCTGGTTCATATTGACCATTTCCATGGTCCCAAGATTGAGGGCATCGATGACTTTATCGGTAAAGTATCGTATGTATTGTTGAAGCATGATGTGGTTGTTTTTAACTTAAGAGTTATCGGTTCCCTGAAGGCATTGCAAATGAAGCAATACCGAATCGCTCAAAGCGCCCGGGTTGTATCCACCTTCCAGCATGGAGATCAAACGGCCCTGGCAGATTTCATCGGCGGCTTTGCTGAGAAGGCGCGTCATGGCTCCATAGCCTTCGGTGGAGACTTGCATGCTTGCCAGAGGGTCTTCCTGATGCGCATCGAAACCTGCGGAAATGATGATCAGGTCCGGTTTGTACTTTTGCATCTCAGGAATGAGTTTGTTTTCAATCCATTGCGTGTAATCGTCATCGCCCGAATAGGCTCTTAAAGGCAAATTGAGAGTGGTGCCCAAACCGTCGCCGGTACCTGTTTCTGCGGCGTCCCCTGTACCCGGATAAAACGGGTATTGGTGGGTGCTACTGTAGTACACCGAAGAATCAGAATAAAACGAATGTTGTGTTCCGTTGCCGTGGTGCACGTCCCAATCGAAAATAAATACCCGGTTGAGACCCTTTTCTTTAAGCGCGTAACGGGCCGCGATGGCCACATTGTTGAAAAGACAAAATCCCATCGCCCGCGAATACTCCGCATGGTGACCGGGAGGACGGACTGCGCAAAAAACATTGTCGCATTCGCCATCGACCACCTGGTCCACAGCCACCAGTCCTGCGCCCGTACTTAAAAGTGCGGCTTCATAGGAGTCCGGACAAATTACCGTGTCGCCGTCCAGATGTCGGACATTATCAGCGCAGGAATTTCGAACCTCGGTGATGTAACCTTCCGAATGGTTCAACCCGATTTCCGCTTCGGTGGCCTTGCGCGCCTGGGGCCTGATTAATGTATCCATAATTGGAGAGGCATGAACCTTGTTTTCAATGGCCTCCAAACGGCCGCGGTTTTCTGGATGCGGTTCGTTGTCGTGCTTCAGGTAGAACGGATCATAGATGTAGCCGGTTTTTTTCATTTAGTTATCCCCGGAACGGGCTCGAAGGGAGCCCCGTAATCATTGTGTTTTACTTTCCTCGTTGGCACGCTTGATCCAGAATTGCAATTCTTCCGCATGCCTCGGGCTCATGGCGCGTAACTCATCATATTTCCTTTTGGCCATTTTCCCATCCTGAAGCAACGCGTAGGCGAACCCCAGATTGCGGTGGTATTCGGGGTTCATCGGATTCAGTTTAATTGCTTCCAGGTATTCGGTCACGGCCAAATCGGTTTTGGCCGCGGCCACATACACATTGCCCAGGTTATAATGAACCGAGGCAATGCCGGCATTGACGCTGATCGATTTTTTATAGGCCTCTATGGCTTTATCAAACTGGCCTTTATTGGAATAGTCGTTGCCTTCCAGAAAAAATTTTTCTTCCTGGGTCCCCGCAAAGTTTGTTTTGGGGGCGGCTTGACTTTCCGCCGACGGAGCGGCGCCTTTACTGGTCTTACTGGAGTCTTCGGAGGAGGAACAACCGATAAGTATCGCCAAGCCCAGGCAGGTGGTTGCGATAAACATCCTGCGCAGGAAAATCCGGGTTGAGATGGGCAATGAATGCATTTTTTTCCTTTTGGTTGGGAATCCGGGTAAAGTGGTCTGGATTGGAGGTGCAGGCGTTGGGAAATCTCATTGTTTGACGCCCTATTGCTAAAAAAGATAGCAAAAACAAGTAGCAGGTTCAACAGGATTTAAGATGGACTCTTCATTTAAAATCGAATCGAAACTAAAACAACTGGAGCTTAAATCGCGAGAATTGGGGTTCGATGGGTTTGGTGTTGCCCGTCCGGGCATCACTCAGGCGATTGAGCGCTTTGAGGAATGGTTGAGATTGAATTACGATGGTGAAATGGCTTACATGTCCCGCGGTGCGGCCAAACGTGGTGATCTTAATAAAGTTTTGCCTGGCGTTCAAAGTATCCTTTGCCTGAGATCCAATTATTTCCCGGAGGAGAAAGATCTCACCTATCTGGAAAATCATGATGAGGGCGATATCTCCCTCTATGCTCTGGACAAGGATTACCACGATATCATTTTACCTCGTTTGAAAGAACTGGAGTTGTATTTGCAAAATGAGTTTCCCGGTTGCCAGACCAAAGTTTATGTGGATACCGGACCGGTCCTGGAAAAACCCCTCGCTCAACAGGCCGGACTTGGCTGGATTGGTAAGCACACAAATCTGATTACTGAAGGCGTGGGGTCCTGGTTTTTTTTGTCCGAGATTCTGGCAGACGTCTGGCTTCCGGAATCGAATCCCGCTGTGGACCGATGCGGGACGTGCCGCGAGTGCATTGACATCTGCCCGACGCAAGCCATCGTTGCGCCTTATGTGCTGGATTCGCGCAAGTGTATTTCCTATCTCAATATCGAGTTGAAAGGAGTCATCCCTCGCGAGTTTCGAAAGGCGATTGGAAATCGCGTGTACGGATGTGACGATTGCCAGATCGTATGTCCCTGGAACTCTTTTGCGGTGACGACTGCAGAGACGGCTTACCTTGACAAGGGAAACACCAAGGCATTGATGGAGTGGATCAGACTGGATGACGATGGATTTCGCGCGCGATTTAGAAAAAGCCCCATAAAAAGAATCAAGCGCAGAGGGTTTTTGCGCAACGTCGCCGTAGCGCTAGGAAATTCAAATGACCCGGTCGCCGTACCCGCACTAGTCCAGGTTCTAAACGATCCCGAACCTCTCATACGCACCCACGTGATTTGGGCGCTGGGTGAATTGATGGGTCCGGCAAAAGCCCTTGATTTAGTGAAAACGCATCTAGCCAATGAAAAACACGAATGGGTTCAGCAAGAAATTGAAGAGTTGGGTAAAGCAGTTTGATTGGCGGTGTGATTATGCAAATAAAGTTTATTTTTTAGTGCGGTTTTCACAACCAATTGTTCGAAAAGTATTAAGTAAAACCAATTCCATTTTCCATCCAGAAAACATTTTATTCTTTGCAATAAGCCCATAAGATACCATTTTTCAGGTAGTTAAAAGGATCTGAAACGCCACGAAATTAATAATGGATAATGAAAGAAAGATAATCCCCTATTAACTTTGATTTAATTTTGTTTTGTTAGAGTTGGCTTTTCTAACAATTCTGAAAGGGGTAATACAATGACTAAATCTATTAAAATGTTTTTGGTAACCGCTATTTCCATTTGTTTTCTGTCCGGCGCAAGCCTGGCGTTTGGTTCTGACCCTATGGGTCACAAAATGGGCAAAGGAAAAGACCAGACTCACAAAACATCTTCAGGTTCTGAAGGTGGAAAATCCCACGGAGATGATCGCTTCGGAGCCTCCGGTAAACATGATAAAGCTCATGGCAGTGATCATTCAGATAATAAAGGAGGATCAAAGGAAGGATCTGATTCTCATCATGATAAGAAGGATAAGAAGGGGTCTCATAAATGAGATTTTTCTCAAATACCGTTTCTTATTCTGTGTAGCAAAATGATGTATTGACTTTTCTCTCCCTCGCACACGCAAAGCCGTGAAAAAGCGGGGGAGGGAAAAGATTTTTGTTTTTTTATTCGGTTGAAGGGGAATGCTTTAAAAAATTCCTTGTGGTTATCTTATTCAATTGAGGAGTTTCAATCGAAAAAAGAATAAACCTGAAAAATCTATCAAGTAATTTTCTGTGGGAGCCGAAAAGGGTTTATATGGGGTGGTTATCCACGACGTCCCTCAATGCGTGATAACCCTTCATCTCTCGCGGGGTAGCTTGTGCTACCCCATTTCTTTTTTTTACAAAAAAAAACCCGCCTTGCGGCGGGCGTGGTATCTGTTACTTTTTTGAATTTGGTTGTTTTAAATCGATTCGTCGATCAGCTTTTTGATCTCCGCTTTGGATTTCACACCCACCATTTGTTGCACCACTTTGCCGTCCTTGAACAACAGCAAAGTCGGGATGCCGCGAATTCCAAACTTGGTGGCGGTGGACGGATTGTCATCCACGTTGACCTTTCCAACTATCACCTGCCCATCGTATTCTTCGGACAACTCTTCCACGGTCGGGGCCAGCATTTTGCAGGGCTGACACCATTCGGCCCAAAAATCAACCAGAGCGGGTTTATCGGATTGGATGACGGATGAATCAAATTCGGCGTCCGACAGGGTTACAACTTTGCCTCCAGCCATGAATAACTCCTTATAAAATAGATATTTATTGAATTTGCCTCGCATTAGGGGTTGAATTTGTATTTTTTACCCCATTGTGTCTGGGCCTGGTTCGTCTATAAGATCGAAAAGAAAGTTCAGGAAGAATTCTTTAATTATCAAAAGGAAGATTGTTACTTGGTAAAAATAGTATCATATTTTTTATTAGGCGGGCAAGCTTTTTACCTGAGGTAAGTTGATGCTATAATGCCTCGCAATTGATTTTGTCCCATTCATCTTATATTAAGGAAACAGGTAGCTTACCTATGGCCAATCTTATAAATTTTTTCGCTTACGCTGAGTTGATGAACCCCGCAGTTTTCAAGGAGGCGGGGTTCGAAGCGAAGGCAGAGTTTTGTGTTACATTATCCTCCTGGAAAATCTCTTTTAGCAAGATACCTTCTGATCCTGAAGCGCCTGAAGGATTGGGATTATGTAATATCGAACCTTCTTCCAGCAACCTGGGGGTGGTGGAAGGGGTGCTCTACGAAATGGATGAAAAATACCTCCCCAAACTCGATGAGTACTATCAGCATCCGAATGAATACAAACGCAAAGTGATGAGGTTCACCAGGCACGATTTCACCTGTGTCAACGGTTACGTTTACGTGGCCCCGCACGAAAAGGTGAAGGCGGGCTTGAAACCCACCAAGGCAATGATGAAGCAGTTGCGTGGCGCAAAGAAAAAAGTTCAGATGCTCTATTTTTCCCGTTTGATGAATACGCACACCATCGATTGAACGGGATCACCTTTAGAATTTGAGTTAACATCCATTTCATGCTGGCCATTGTCCGTGAACCCGGAACCACATTCGTGCAGGCGATTTCCAGTCACCCGCTAAAAAATACCCTCGATTACAAGGTGGCGCAACGCCAGCACTTTTTATATGTAGAGGCTTTGAAAAATACGGGTGTCGAAGTGCTGTGCCTGGACCGCGATGAGACCCATCCCGATTCTCCTTTTGTCGAGGACCCGGTTTTCATCCTTCCCCCCATAGCCTGGGTGTGTTCGATGAAGGCGCGAAGCCGCCACGGTGAGGTGGACACCTTGCTTCCCATCCTCCGCAAATATTTACAAGTGGAAACCCTGGAACGGCCTTGCTACATCGACGGAGGGGATGTGCTGGTGACTCCCGATACGGTGTTCATCGGCATGTCGGCCCGCACCAATCGGGAAGCGATTCTTTATTTGAAAACCAAAATATCCCGGCCGGTGGTGCCAGTGGCGGTGATGGGTGGTCTGCATTTAAAAACATCCGCCTGTTATCTCGGGAGAAATGTTATGGTGCTCGAACCTTCAAAGGTTGAGACGTCTCCTTTCAAAGGTTTTGAATGGGTGCTTGCCGAGGAAGGAGAAAACGCCAATTGCCTGGCGATTGGCAATAGAGTGATCATGGCCGCGGGGTATCCGCGTCTGGCGCAGAGTATTCAGGCGAAAGGATTTGAAACCATTGAAGTGCCTATAACGGAATTTGAAAAGGCCGACGGTGGGGTGACTTGTTTGAGCTTGATGATTCCCTGAGGCCCGTTATTTGGGAAGTTCGTATTTGAGAGCATTTTGATAACCTACCAACTCGACATATCCTTTGCCTTTAATCGATTTGCCTTCCATTATCCCTTGAGCGGTCACACTGCCTTCCCAATACGATCCGGAAATCGAACGTAGAAAATCCAGTTCCTGCGCTTTCATGTCCGGGCGAACTTTTAGAGTGATGGGTGGATCCTGAATTTGTAATTTCCAACCGGAGGGATAACGTGCAGATGTTTTTTGGCTGGTCCAGGTTCCCTGTGGAACAACGGTAAAATCTTTTACATTCAAGTGCCTGTGACTGCCATCGGGTAATACCAGAGTGCCGCTGGAGATGGAGTCTACGCCGCCCGTTTTCAGACGTAATTGGTAAAGCATCAGTTCGTGTCCATTGTCGAACTTCAGGGAAAACCAGTCCCAGCCAGATTGCTTTGCATTCATCTGGCTTGAAGAAAACTCATGGTCCATCCAGCTGGTTCCCCGGATCTTATACGTCGTTCCCTTCAAGGTCACGGTGCCCGTCGTTTTCATGCGCGTGTAGGAAAAATAGTGCGACGCGTTTCCCATTTGCTCGCCTTTCACACTAACGCCATCCATTCCATGGATCACTGGTGGCTTTTCCGGGAGAAGTGACAAATTGATCCCGATTTCGGAATCGTGCGCCGTCAATACATGCGCCTCATCCTTTAATGTTAGCGACCAGTTTTCATTCCAGACCTCCAGCCGATCCGATTCCGCGCCCGCGTTTCCGAGCCCTTTTCGGTTGATCCGTTCAAAATAATGAAACTTTTCGTTCTCGATGTCCGAGACGGTGAAATGGGCGAAGTAAATTTGGTCGACTTTCCACTTGCTATCATTTACGAATTTTTGAGACCCTTCCAGCCCGACGCGAAAGAATGTGAGTTGGTAACCGAAAGGCCGACCCGTCTCATCTTCCAGATTGCCCGTGTAATACCACCATTCGATGCGAAAGTTATCGTGTGAAAACAGGTCGCGGGGAAATTTGTAAGAGTATCCAGGCAGGGCCAGTTGAAATTCTTCAGCCTGTGGAGTCGGCTTTTCAGCCTGTGGAGTCGGCTTTTCAGCATAAAGAGTTTTGGCAATTAACAGGCCAACAGATAAAAGCAGTATAAAGCAATACGTGTTGAAGGGAGCGCCCCCAATCCCCTGACGGGGGAGGGTTGCATTGAGAGGAAAAAAAGATTTTACCTTTTTCAGAAATTTGTGGAAGATATTAAAATTGAAATCAAACATTATTTTCCAAGTAAAAATGTAAAGAAAACCAGTAAAAAGCTAAAGACATCTTGCAAACCACTCAAAACCATTACCAACAGTAGCGAAGCGAGCCCAATCGCCAGTTTCCTCCGAGCTTAGTCCGGTTGCAAAGAGGGGGGGAATGGTTTAAATTCTATCTATTGTGAATCAAGCCAATCCACCCTCATCAGAAAAGCCAATCCGTATAGGCATTACCGGAGCCTCCGGGTTTATCGGGTCGCACCTCCATCAAGCCTTGTTACAGAAGCCGGAAATCGAGGTGGAGCCCCTGACGCGCCAACCATCAGAAACCAATTACAGGGGGGAAAACCTGAAATCGTTTGTATACAATAAGGATTGTATCTATCACATCGGCGGTGTCAACCGTGCAAGCGACGAAAACTTGTTGCTGGGAAATATCATGAACACCCTCAAATTGTTGTCAGCAGTAAAACAATATGGTCGGCCTGAGGCACACATCATATTTGCTTCGTCCACACAAGTGTATGGTACCCCGCAATCGAAAATCCCTTTTAGGGAATCTCAAGCATGCCGAAGCGAGTCCGTTTATGGAAGCGCCAAAAAAACGGCAGAAGATTTGATCCGCTTCTCCGGACTGGACTATACTATTCTGCGGATGAGCAATGTTTACGGACCCGGTTGCCGGCCGCAATACAATTCGGTCGTGGCCACTTTTTGTTACCGCGCTGTGCAAGGGCAAACATTGCAGGTACATGGAGACGGCAAGCAAGGACGCGATTTCATTTTTGTTAGTGACGTCGTAGACGCTTTGCTTCGGGCAGGATGGAATCGTTTGAAAGTGCGTAATAAAGTGTACAATGTAAGCTCGGGGCGAATTCGAACCCTGAAAAATATTCTGGACCAAATCAGAAAGAGTCTGCCCGATACGGTAATTGAGCGCCAACCCGCAGAGGCGGCTCCCCCGCAGAATATTTGTTTTGACAGTGCCAAATTCCAGAAGCATGTAAGTTGGAAGCCAAGGATCCCGTGGACAGAAGGGATACGGCAAACCATAAACGGGTTTCAAAATAGTTCGAAAGGTTGAAGGCAGTATTCACCGTATTCAAAATATTCAAAAGCGATCAAGAGATCGGCGACTACTTTAACAAGGCATCAAGAAAGGGTTAAGAAATGAAAGGGATTCAAGTTGAGGACCTGGAAAAGAAATCGGACGAACGTGGTTGGCTGATCGAAGTGCTGGGCCAGGAAAGCCTGCGTCCCGATGAATCCTTCGGGCAGGTGCACGTCTCAGTCGCCGTTCCAGGCAAAGTGCGCGGGAACCATTACCACACACGAAAGCTGGAATGGTTTTGCGTCCCGACCGGCAAAGGATTGCTCTTGTTAAAGGACCGTTTAACCGGACAGGAAGAAGAAGTTATAATGGGCGAAGATTATTTGAAGACAGTTAAAATCGTTCCCAACGTGATTCATGCCATCAAGAATATTGGTGATAAGGAAATGGTTTTGATCGTCTATTCTAACGAGATGTTCGATCCCGAGGACCCCGACACCATCTACGAAAGAATTCTGGATTGATCCTTCCCCTTTTTCCTTTCACCTTTCACACGCCTCCCTTATGAAAAAAGTATCCGCCATCATCGTCAATTGGAACGGCAAGGAATTTTTGGCAGAAGCCATCGGGTCCTTGCTCAAGCAGGACTACAGCGACCTTGAAATTTTAGTGAGTGACAACGGTTCAGAAGACGGCTCTGTGGAATACCTGCGAGAGACTTTTCCAACAGTTCGCATTGTCGAAAACAAAGCCAACCTCGGGTTCGGTACCGCCTTGAACCGGGCTATGGAACATGCGACCGGCGATTACTTTCTGTTCCTGAATAATGACTTGTCCCTGAAAGAAGACTGCGTGAGACACCTTGCCCAGTTACTGTACTCAGACAACAACATCGGTGCCACAGTACCCAAGATTTTGTTTTATGAAAAACCCGACAAGATCAATTCATTTGGAGTGGGGGTCAACTACACCGGCATGGCCTATCCCAAGCTGGTAAACTTCCCCGACTCCGACGAGTTTCGCGAGCACGAGACCGCTTGCGGCGGTATTTTTATGATGAAGCGCGAGGCATATGAAGATGTCGGCGGATTCGAAGAGGATTTTTTCCTATACCATGAAGACCACGACCTCTCCTGGCGCATGCGCCTGCGTGGTTGGAAAATCATGGTGACTCCAAAAGCGGTGTTGTATCACCATTACCATTTTAACAAGGGCGTGCGGAAGTTTTATCATTCTGAGCGCAACCGGCTTTACATGCTGATAAAAAACTATCGCGGTCGGACCCTGTTACTTGTCATACCGGCCTTGATCCTGATCGAAGCCGTGGAGTGGGTGCATGCTATCTGGAAGCGCTGGTTTATATTGAAGCTCAGGAGTTATGTGGAAATTACGTTTCTTCTGCCACAAATATTGATCAAAAGCAGAAAACTGCAACGCCGACGAAAAATCGACGACCGCCAAATCACCAGCCTTTTCAAAGGAACCCTGAATATCAGCGGTATCGACCATCCCTGGCTGGAAAACTATCTCAGTCCCGCACTGGACCGGTACTGGAACTACATTCAGAAATGGATTTGAGAAAACTGATTGTCAAGCGCTCACCTTGGGTGCGAAAATAACCTTTGACTGCATGACTCTGGGAAACCCGAATTTGTATTGAGTGAGATCAACTCGAGCTTCGTTATAGCTTAGTTCGAGGAGTGTGTCTCCTTGCTTATTTTCATAGCATTCCAGAATATCGACGAATTCCTTGAAGGGTTTCATCCCTGTAGGGCTCAGGTCCTCGATTGCATAGTCGTCGTTCGGGGTCCCAAATAAAATGCTTCCCAGCGAAGCCAGTGTCGATGTTGACGTGTTGTGAACCTTAGGATCAAGTCGACTTTTGACAATATTTTGGTTGAAAAAGGAATCATGTTATGGGGTAACCTTTATTCAATTCCTTGATGTTTTTCGCTGTTTTCCCGAAGCCAAAAAGTGAATTCTTCTTCGTTTATTTTTTTGGATGTTAGATCGAGAATCGCTTGCAAAGCCTCAATTTCCGGGGCAATCAGGATAAACCCGTTTAATTCCAAAAATAAAGCACCGGCCACAATTGCGATGCGCTTATTACCATCAATAAAAGGATGATTGCGGATTATCCCGTTTATATAGGCTCCAGCTAATTCAATAATATCTGGTTTACTGTAAAAAAATATTTGTTGGGGACGGGCTAAAGCGGCTTCCAAAAGGCCTGGGTCCCGGATTCCTATTTTGCCTCCATGCTGATAAACCAGTTCTTCCTGAAGAGCAAGGATTAGGTTGGGGTTCACCCAAACAGGTTCTGTCACTTGGCTAATTCACGTAAGGTATTCCTGTAGCGGGACAAAATTCCTTTGGCTAATTTCATTTGCTGTTCAAATTCAGGATCATAGGGCGTAATACGGTACGCTCCATCAGCACCCTCCGTAATGAAAACCCTTTCACCTTCCTTCAAATTCATTTTATTGAGTAGTTCGCGCGGTAAAATAACTCCGCTAGCGTTTCCAATTTTTCTAATTTTTAGGTCAAACATTTTACAAGCTCCAAGCAGGTATAACAAATGTTATAACTCTCTAGGCGGATTTGTCAATCGCAATATATTTCATTGTATTGATTGCGGCTATTGCTTGGGAGTTTTCTCCCCTAAAACATAAGAAAATCCCCAAAAATAGTCTAAGCGAATTATTCGCAAATGCGTTCGGTCTCGCCACAATTAACTCAATAAAAGGATACTGCTCCAATGGCCTTGAAGTTATTTGCATAAGTATGATGGCGTTGGATTAAAACAAAGTTTCAGTGGTTTATTAAATATCCTTTTAATACTTTCAAATTTCAAAAGGAGTGCGCAGATGGACCTCGAACTTCGTACCTCCCAGTGCCCTTTATAACAATTGAAGGGTATTCGAAATTAAGCCATATTTATCAATAAAGTTTTGAGAAAGGAAATGGTTCAAGGCAAAAAATGGATTGCCCCCCAACATTTAATTAATTGGATGATGGTCAAACGTTTGAATTTACATTTCCTTAAGTTGGTCTATTTCCGGGGAAAAATTTCCAACCTTATTTCGAAAAATGGGAGGTCTTTGGGCTTCCCTTTTTTTAGTCAGGAGCTTTGTTTATTCGAGGCTCTAAGAAAAGTAAGAAATGGTAATCAAGCGCTCACCTTGGGTGCGAAAACAATCTTTGATTGCATGACTCTGGGAAACCCGAATTTGTATTGAGTGAGATCAACTCGAGCTTCGTTATAGCTTAGTTCGAGGAGTGTATCTCCTTGCGTATTTTCATAGCATTCCAGAACATCGACGAATTCCTTGAAGGGTTTCATCCCTGTAGGGCTCAGGTCCTCAATTGCATAGTCGTCGACTTCGGGGTCCCAAATAAAATGCTTGACTGCGAAGCCAGTGTCGATAATGACGTGTTGAGGAACTTCGAGTCCGGCTTTTTCAAACGCCGCTTTCGGAGTTTTCGCCTGGACGACCTTTCCTTGTATATAGTATTTGTTCATTAATCGGTTCCTTTCCCTTTGGCCCGAATCTATTGGGGTCCTGTAGTATAGAAGTATACTTATTGTATGATATTCCTTCGACCCGTTTTATTCCACTACCGCGATCTGGTGCTTTGAAAGTTGGAAATATATCGAAGTTTTATTGAATTTTCAATAGGATAGCGCTAAGTCTTATTTTTTGGATGCTTGGCTTCAGGTTGGTTCCCGGACAATTCCTTATTAGTTTCTTTGTTTTGGAATCCTGGCTGGACCCATTGCTCCAAATGCAGAAGCAAGCGTGAGAGTCCCAGGGTTAAAAGAAGATAAGTTGCAGCAATGTAGGTATACGTTTCGAAATAATTGAAATGTTTCGTAGCGAATTCATTGCCCACGCGCAAGATGTCGGAAATGGCTAATACCGATACCAGGCTGGTGTCCTTCAACATTCCAAGGGTCTGATTGCCCACAGCGGGAATGATAGTGCGCAAGGCCTGAGGCAGGACAATTTTCAGGGTCGCTTGCCGTTCCGTCATTCCGAGGCTTCGCGCGGCTTCCTTTTGTTCCCTGGGGATGGCTTCCAGTCCGGCCCGGAACACGTCTGCCATATAGGCCCCGTAACTGAAACCAAAACCAAGGATGGCCGCCGCCAGAGCCGGAATATGCAAAAATTCCCCCAAAGCGTAATATATATAAAACAGGAAAACCAACAAAGGAATGCCTCGCATAATTTCCGTATAAAATCCGGCAGTGAACCGGATTGCCCGGACGGGCGACAGCTTTGCCAGGCCGACAATCATGCCCACGGCGATGGCCGATAGACTGCCGAGCAAGGTGATTCCCAAGGTGTAAGCAATCCCCGTCGGTAAAAGCTGAACCAGTTTCCAGTAATCACTGGACGCCCCCTGGCTTTGATAGTTTTCCTGGGCTGGGAGGTAAATGAGGATTGCGAAACTGAGGACTATGGCGGCATTCCAGGCCAGAGTAGAAACAGGACGGTCCTTTTCCGTTGGGTCCATTTTAACCGGCCTTTTTTGTGGAAGGGACTTGTGCCGCACGACCCAGTTCCCACTTTTGATGCAGTTTGTCGACGAAGCCATTGCCTAGCAGTTTGTTCAAGGTTGAGTCTATTTGCTGGAGCAACTCCGGATCATCCTTGCGGAACACGATGCCGTAGTATTCTTCGGTTAAAATATTCCCGACCATTTTTATTTTCTGAAAATAATCTTTCTGCTGGTTTTTGTAATAGAGCGTTGCGGAGCTTTCTCCAACTGCGACATCAATCTCTCCGTTGATAAGATCTGCCACGGCATGACCGTGGAGTTGGTACCCTTTCTTTGGGATATCGGGGAAGGATTCCAGGAAAAAATAAGCCGTGGTTCCAACCTGCGCACCTGCCGTCAAATTTTGTTTGCGAATATCCTCCATGCTGGAGACACCGTTAGTATCTTTTCGCACCACCAGTGCAAGCCCACTTTGTAAGTAAGGTCGGCTAAATGCCATGCGCTTTTTTCTTTCTTCCAGGATGGTTACGGAACTGATCGCCATGTCGTATTTTTGTGTGATCAATCCACCAAACAATCCCGCCCATTCCACATTGATGAGTTCCACATCGAAGCCTGCCACTCTGGCAATTTCCTTAATGAGGTCGACTTCGAATCCGTCCAGCTTGTTTTCTTCATTAACGAAGGACATCGGGATGAGCGTTGCGTCGGTAGCGACACGATATTTCTTCTTTGCGTTTTCAACTTTCGAATCGCAACCGGTAAACGCCAGAATAATTGTAAGAAGAAATATAAGGAATAAGGACGAACCTTTATTAACGACAGATATTGAAAAATTCATGTGATAAGTAATGGGATAATCTTGCGGGTCTCATTTGGGGTTATTACATTATTCAAATAAATGAACCTCTGAAGGATCGAACCAGACACTTGCCGATTCGCCAAGAGAAAAGGAGGGCTCATGCAACTCATTTTCAGAAGTTCGCAGAACATGAATGGTTTCTCCATTTCCTATTTTAATCTGGTACCGAGTGTATGTACCAAAAAACGATTTACCTTCCAGGACACCCGTTAGCCTATTCCATTTGCCTTCCCCGTGGTTAGGTTTGGATCCGAAATATGTTTTTTCGGGTCGGACAAAAGTGAAAACGGGCGTTCCGGTTGCTACCGTTTCAGATGCCGGGCATCGAATATTCCCCACCTCGGGAACACTGATTTCTGCAATGCCATTTTCACGCGAAGCCAACACTCCAGAGAAACGGTTGATCTCGCCTAAAAACTGCGCCACCGTGGGGGTGGCCGGGTGATGGTACAATTCACTGGGAGTGCCCACCTGAGCTAGTTTCCCCGCTTCCAGCAATCCGATTCGATCACCCAGACTCATGGCCTCTTCCTGATCGTGAGTGACGAAGAGAAAAGTGATCCCAAAGGCATTGCGCATCTGCACCAATTCCTCTCTTAGCGATTGCCTTAACGACGGATCCAGCGAAGATAAAGGTTCGTCCAAAAGAAGCAGTTTGGGTCGGTTGATGATGGCACGCGCCACCGCGACACGTTGCGATTCCCCACCGCTGATTTGTTCCGGCCAGGCATAGCGTAAAGCCTCCAGATGCGTCATGTGCAGAAGGTCGTCAATTTGACGTTTAATCTCGATTTCCGGAACACCACGGACGCGTGGACCGAGGGCAATATTGTCATATACCGTCATGTGAGGAAACAGCGCGTGGCTCTGGAATATGATGCCCACCGGTCTTTGTTCCACGGGTACGGAGGTCACATCTTCATTGTTTATCAGAATTCTGCCAAATTCAGGCTCCTCAAACCCGGCGATGATTCTCAAAAGCGTGGTTTTGCCGCACCCGCTCCGGCCCAGCAAAATAAAGATCTCTCCTTCTTCAATTTCGAGAGACACATTGCGAAGCACTGGTTGATCCTCAAAGGATTTGGAAATTGTTTCCAAACGGACCATTTTTCTGGTACCTTTCTTTTAACAAAAATCACGAAAAACATAAACCGGTTGTTGGACGGACCCTCTCCGGTGGCAAACGGTTGCTTGTTAAATGGTGTGGCGATTGTGCGCCCGCTACACAGGCAACGCGATTGATAGCATTTTATATAAATTTGATGTCGAATGACACACCCTAATTTCGTATGGGAGGAATTGGTATGCGCGTCCTTGTAGTCGGTGGAGGCGGACGGGAACACGCTCTGGCCTGGAAGATTGCTCAAAGTCCTAAGGTAGAAAAGGTTTACTGCGCTCCTGGAAATGCAGGAACGTCAAACCTTGCGGTGAATGTTGGTATTGCCCCCGACCAGGTAGACCGTTTGCTTGAATATGCCTTGGAGCACTCCATTGGCTTAACAGTGGTTGGACCGGAACTACCTTTGGTTTTGGGTATTGAAGATCAATTCACTGCCAAAGGGCTGAAAGTTTTTGGGGCCAGTAAAGCCGCCGCCCAGATTGAAGGAAGCAAAACCTTCTCCAAAACATTAATGGATCGCTATGGAATTCCCACTCCCAAGTATCAGGTATTTGATGATCCCAAACCCGCCAGAGAGTTCGCGCGTTCCCGTAACCGAATGGTGATCAAGGCCGATGGCCTGGCCGCAGGTAAAGGGGTGTTTGTTTGCTATAGTCCCGAAGAAGCCCTTTGCGCCATCGATACCATCATGGAAGAAAAAGCCTTTGGAGATGCCGGAAAAAGGATCCTGGTGGAAGAATTGGTTGAAGGGCGCGAAGTTTCGTTTCTCGCATTCACCGATGGCAAAACCCTGCTACCACTGGAATCGGCGCAAGATCACAAACGCGCTTACGATGGTGACCAGGGACCCAACACAGGCGGTATGGGAACCTATTCCCCGGCTCCATTGTTGACTCCGGACATGAAAGATCGCGTGATCTCAGAGATCATGTATCCCACGATCCGCGGAATGGAAAAAGAAGGGTGCCCCTATAAAGGAGTGTTGTACGCCGGATTGATGATCACGCATGACGGCCCGAAGGTCCTGGAGTTCAATGCGCGGTTTGGTGATCCCGAAGCCCAACCATTGATGATGCGGTTGAAATCGGACATCGTTCCCGTGTTGGAAGCCTGTGCCGACGGCACACTGAACGGTCTTAAACTGGAATGGAGCGAACAAGCCGCCGTGTGTGTAGTGATGGCCGCCGAAGGTTATCCGGGAAACTATCCCAAAGGTAAGATCATTGCAGGATTGGATAAAGCAGACAAGCAAGAGGGGGTCGCCGTGTTTCATGCCGGAACCAAAAGCGCAGACGGCCATACCCTTACCAACGGAGGACGTGTCCTGGGCGTCACAGCACTGGGCGACGACATCCCCGCCGCCATTGAAAAAGCCTACCGGGCCGTAGCCACCATCCAATGGGACGGTATCCACTACCGGAAAGATATTGGGAGCCGGGTGGGGTAACGCGCTATATCAACAAATTATTTTCAGGTTCAGACGAACCAGATCCACTCGACAATATATAAACAAACCTGATACAATTAAATAAAGGGGAAAAAATGTTTCACATATTATAGAGGGGGCGAACCGGATTCGACGGGAGTCTGGAGACTAAGGTTGCATGTGCGGGAGCCGTGGCCCGTAAAAAACGGCATAATACATAATCGCCAACGATTATGAAGTAGCAGTAGCAGCTTAATTTAAGTTAGCTACCGTTCTGCCTATCTAAGTCTGCGGGGTAGGATAGAACGTCATTTCAGCGGACTGGCCCGATTTTTTGGCTTCGAGGGAATTGGGTGAGATCAATCGAAGCTGGCATTATCGAAACCCTGCCCATGGGAGTTCGGTGGTGTGAGACTCAAAACATGGGATAAACATGTAGACGCCTTAAGTCAAAAACTTTCGGACGGGGGTTCAATTCCCCCCGCCTCCACCATATTCAAATCGCTCCCCTTCAACTGCTCGATAAAGCAGAAGGGGAGCGAGATTCCGGCGGTTCGAAGTCCCTCATTTCGGTAGTAGCGCAGACGCTCTGCAAATACCAGTTTTAACACTGTTCTTTTGTCTTCCAACCTATCAGATTCCCAAAGAAAACAAGGGTTTGCCAGAAATCTGAAGGCGGTTCGAAATGTATCCTCGAAGGTGTCCAGCGGTCGGCCACATTTTTGGATTTTTTCGGTAATTTCTATCTTCTTTTCTTCCAGTTTTCGAACCTGATTTTCGTAAGTCGCCACCAAAGCATTTGTGTCGGTTTCTACAATGCGGTTCAAAAATTGCTCTACTTTCCTTTCTATTGTTTTGAGTTCGGTTTCCAGAGATTTGGTTTCATTATTGCGATTATGGACCCGATCTTCCCATATATCCTCAATCATATCCTTAACCATGAAAAAGAGGTCCTGTGAGGGCCTGAGGCTTTGCAGAAGAGCTTCAAATTCACCTTCGATAATATGTTTGCGTACAGACTTTCTGTAATCCTCACAGCCTTTGGTAAAGCATAAATAATAGGGATATCTTCCGTTTCGACCTTTGGTCCATCCAGCGGTTAGTGGTTGACCACAACATCCACATGATACAAACCCGCGTAGTGGGAAATCTTCATCCAGGTCTTTACGGGCTGGGATATAAGCCTGGGCGTCCATACGTTTTTTTATCTTCTGCAAGGTTTCAAAGCTTATTAGGGGCTCATGCTTGCCGGGTTGCAAATAGAGATTCCACTTTGGAACATCGATATAGCCTGCGTATATGGATTTTCCTAAAAACTTATGAACCGTCTGAGTATGCACCTGTCCTTTCGGTGGCTTTGGAAAACCTGCTTTTGAACTCAAAAAACGCGCCACCTCACTTTGGCTGGCCAATTTTCCGGAGGCATAGTCTTCCATTGCTTTTTTGAGAATGGAAGCCACCGGCTCGTCAGGGACTAAAACTTTGCCCTGACCGGAAACATTCTCGTACTTATACCCAAGGACTGGCGCAAAACACCAATAACCGTTCATCACTCTTGCCCGCATACGGGTTCTCACCTGCCGCGCATTCCTGCTTCGCTCCAATTCAGCATTAGCGGCATATATTGTTTCGATAAACTTTCCTTCTGGCGTATCTTCCAGTTTTTGGTTTAGCGAGATAAGGATGCCGCCAGAGTCTTGAATGGCCTTCTTGAGCGCAAAATGATATTGGGTTTCACGTGCCCATCTACTGATGTCATCTACAATCACATAAATCTTTGACTTCTGGCTTTCCAGGAAATCCCGCATTCGATTCATGGCAGGACGGTCTAAAAGGCCTCCGGAAACGGCGGATTCATGAAATACACCAATCACTTCCCATTCCTGATACCTGGCATGCTCCCGACATCGTGACTCTTGAGAACTCAGGCCGTTTCCTTCCTTAACTTGCTTACCGCCTGACACGCGGCAATAGATAACAGCTTTAGTTGGGTCTGACATGGTTAATGCTTTCTTTCCGGGTTAATTTTGAATCCTACTGTTGTCCGCACTGTCGCGTGCTTCATTCCTGACTATTTTTAGAGGTTTATTTGATTCTACCTCTCCATCCGGACTCTGTAAATATTTCTCTTGCTGGCATAATTGAACTGGGTGTTGACCGAAGGCGGCATCGACAAAATGCTCCAAAATGTTTTTGAGCGTACGGATGCGATCCAGTTTTTGCTTCTCCGACAGGTCGAACCCCTCAAAATATTTTAAATATTTTTTCTCGTTGAATGCCATGCCCATTTTATCGTTGCTCGTTTTGCCCCGGCAACGTTTCTTATGTTTTTATGATAGGGATTGTTTCTCCCTTTAAATCTAAAGGGAGAAACGATCACCTACTTTTGGTTATGTATGAATACGGTTGTACATACCTTCAAAATACAACCTAAAGTTTTATGAAAAGTTAATGCCAAAACTGAATTAGCGTTCATGCCCTTGGTTTTGCTGACCATAGTCTTGCTGGTTTCGGGCTTCGAAACGTTTCATGGCTTCGCTGTCCTGACCTATCCCTTTTTGCATTTTGTACGCATTTTCGAATTCCTTAGCTTCCTTGGCCGCTCGTTGCAGGTCGTCCAAATGTTGCCCGTGGAAGTCATGGACGTTTTTAAATTCACCGTCTTTACTGATGGAGCGGGAAAAGGTCGTGGACACAAAGTTTCCTTTGGGTCCCTGATGTTCCCAAATGGAAGCCTGCACGCTTCCTACCTTGATTTTTTCAATTGGGGGTTCTTTTTGTTTATCCATGATGTCTATCTCCTGTAATGAAGGTTAGTGATTTCTGCCTACTTGTTTCGTGTTTCCAGAAACCGGCAGAATTTGGAAAAGTATTGTTGAAAATAGGGTGCTTCCTTTTGATACCATTCGGTGCGTTGCAATATGATGGGCTCGTATCCCGGCATAATCAGGAGTTGGCGTTTTAAGGGATCAATCCGGGCAAAGAATCGGGATGCTTCTTGCGCCGTAATGAGCGGGAATTGTTGTTCACTGATGCTTTCGCTTCCAACGGCCTCCTCTTTGCCGATGGATTCTTGAATGACCCTAACTGGGGTTTGTCCGCATCGTTTTTCGATATATTCCAGTGTGGTCATATCATTCAACCCAAAGCACTGGAGGCAGTTATTACCCATAAAAACTTCCCAGTTGTCGTACAGACTTTTAATTTGGCTTAACGTCTGGAGAATGACGTGGAATTTTACTGAGAAGCCTCTGATAAAACCTGCGGCATTGTCGATTTCTTTCAAATGCCCGAGGACAAAAAATTCGTCCAGGACGATACACAGTGGTACCTTGGGTTTTACTTTGACGCGCTCAACGGCTTCTAATGTGAGATTGACCAGGACCCGCAAGAATGGACTGAAGACAGGAAGCATGCCTACTGAAATACTTGCGTAAATGGTGGAATACCCCGTTTTCAAGATGTCCAGGTTCTTTAAAGTCTTCTTTGTCGGATCAGGGGTGAGCAGTTTGCGGATCGATTTGTAATAGAGAAATTTCAAATGGGTTCTGACTGTACTCAGGACTGAGTTACGTTCACGGTCTTCACGGTCCCAGAAATCAAAGGTCATTCCTTCCAGGGCTTCACCTAAATCTTCATCCTTGTCTTTCAGAATTTCCGCATTTTGTAACATTTCGGTAATCAATCCCTTCATGGAAGGGGTGTCTTCTCCCGGCAGGGGTCTGCCTGTAGTGATCAACCTATGAACGCTAATCAGGTTCCTTCTTCGTTCATATAAACTGCATGTCATGACATGGAGAATGACCCCTTCAAGAAAGGTCCTACCGGAATCAATCCAGTGGGCTTCTGCCTTGGGATCGGGTTTCATCAGGCCGTCCGAGACTTTGGCGATATTTTCCAGAACGGTGTCTGGTCCACCCAGATTGTCCAGAGGGTTCCATTTGGCCATGAGTTTTTTTAATTTCTTACTGAGTTTCACGCCTAAGGCAAAGATGTAAACATCCTGGCCAATGACTTCATTCCGCCATTCAGCGGTTTTCTCGGCGATGTCGCCTTTGGGATCGACAATCACCATGCTTCCCAGATAATTGCTGGCATTGACAATGACCATGACGCTTTTCCCCGATCCCGCTCCAGCAATAGTCACAAGGCCCTGTTCGGTATTGAGCCCCAATAAATGGCTACCAAAAGCTCCGGGAGAGATTTGTGTTCGGTTATAGTAGAAATGCCTTTTCAACAACTCAGGATCGGCCCAGTATTCCCTCGGAATCTTTCCTTCTCGTCCCCTAACGCCGCGCGGTAGTCCGTAAAAAATGTCCATAGGTTTTACCTTCCTCTTCCTTTGTTTTGGTCCTGGTCATGGTTATGGCTCAATCCACGTTCGTTAAAATGTTTCTGAAACCATAATAAAGAGTCACCTTTATTCGTATAGAGGCCTTCTTTGGCCAGGACGGTCTCCAGGCTTTGTATGTGTTGGTCTTGCATGCGTTTGATTTCCTCGCGATTGGACACGATCACGTTATGCTCCGCTAATTTTTGATAATGGTCCTCGTCGATCAGGGAACCTCTGGCCCATTCCGGTCGGTAGTGTTTGTCCCGTATGGCCTTTTCAATGAGCGTTTCCCGTTCCTGTTTGACATCGTTGTCCTTGTTTAAACCCTGTTCATGGAGTTTTTGCTGAAGGTCCTGAATAAACTTCTTCTCTAATGTGTCAAATTCAGCGCGGCGTTCTTTGGAAAGTTGCGTGTATAAAAACCAACGCTCTTGAACCTGTTTCTCTGATGCCTTGTTGAAATTCTGTTTGGAACTTTTTTCTTCCCAACCCACGGTGTCCTCCCGCAAATTTGACAGGTTTGAAAAACTTCTGTCATGATGGCTTGCACCCCATTGATAAGGAGCTGAACCATGACTGCCATTCCTGACTCTTTACATAAATTCATCTTTGACGAAGAGGGCCGGAAATCCGAAGCCGAAATTCTGGCCCTGGTCCGTCAGTTGCAAGACTCCGGCAGGGACAATGCCGCGATCTGCCGGGCGCTTTACCGGGTCATGGTGAGCGTATCCCTGGATCTCGGCATGGGTGACGGACTGTCCTTCATGCTCCGCACACGCGATTTATTGAATGACGCGATCACCATGACGGAAAACTCGATGGATCGATTGACAGGAAGTCTCCCTCTGTCCCAGTAAGGGAGGCGGGGTCGGCAGACCCCGCTCCAATGGTTAAAGGTTAAGGCTTGGTTGCCACCTGCAATTTCCCTTTGGGGATCAACAAGTGCATCTGCCCTGCGTTGTACAAATTCACGTTCGAGAAGAAGGAACTCAAACCTCTTTCGATGTCACTGGCATTTTCCATCTCGAACGCGGTGATGCCTTCCAATGGCTTTTTATCTAACCCGGTTCCCTGCCAGAAAGTGAATACGGTAGTATCTGACTTCTCCATCGCCTTGATGACCTCGGTCTTTGGGATATCCACCGTATCGTTCTGGGCTCCATCGGTCACAACCAAAACAAGTGGTTTCACCTCATGCCCAAGGGCATCCTTGCGGGCATTGATAGCCTGAAAGGCGATCAACAGAGCGGAGTAGATATTGGTTCCACCATTGGCTCTGATGCCCTTCAGGAGGCTTGATTTCTTTGCACAGCTTCCATTCCAGTAACTTTTTCCAAGGTTATGGAATCTGTGGTTAAAGATGCCCAACATACATTGGGTGCGTTTTTGCGGGAGTTTTTGAAGAAATGTCCTCCCGGACTTAGCGACCCCGGGCAAAGCGGATACCATACTTCCAGAGACATCAACTAAAACGAAAACCAAAGTTTGGATTTTCGATTGACTGCTTGCCTTTGCCTGGAATGTCTGCCGCTCCAGGTCAAAGTTGAACACCCCAATATCCTTGGGGTTGGGTTCGATAACTTGCGCGGCAGTATTGTTGAACATGACCTGGATTTCGGAATCCTTACCAACATCGGCCACCAGGGAGATATCAATGGATTCCACAGGATTGACTGATCCTACGATCACGCCTTCTTTGCCTTCCTGATCGGTTTTGAATACATCGAAGGTGGTGATCGGTCTGCCATCCTCCAAAGTGAGTCCCGCTTCATTGACTTTCGCCCTTAACAATAACTCCCAATCTTCAAGTTGGGAGCCAGCAGGTTTCAGATGAAACTTTAAGTCCTGCGGCAGAGTGTCATTGCCCTGGATTCCATCGATTAAGTGAAAGGTTTTGGGCAAAGTATCAATCTGGTCGAAACGGTCATGGATTTGGGGAAATCCATGACCATTACTACTAAACAGGGTTAATAAAACCAGGGTTGAAATAACGGTACCTGTATTTTTCATGAGTTACCTCCTGATGAATAAACCATCCCGCAAAGCCAGATTGGTTTTGCTGAATATTTTCATCCTGAAAATGTTTTCAGGGTTCTTTTGAACCCATTGCTTAGGAAAAAGCAGTTCATACCACCCATCGAACTGTTCACCTTTTACGCCATAAATGAGAACGGTTTTTACCTTGGAAGATCGGGTCAAGATTTCCTGAAGGTCATTGGTGCCGTTTTGATCCAAATCCACTACCGGCGGCTTTTGCGGCAGAAATAAATGGTTGTTCTTGTCGCAAGGGGCTGGAAGATTAATCAAACTGCTAAAGATGTAAATATAGATTTCCTCCATTCCCTCCTGGTCATACTCCAGGATGGCAGAACGAATGGTTTGGAACGCCTTGACCAAATTATTGCAGCGGTTTGGTTTTCCTTTAATCAAAGGCTCGATGGCATTCCAGTTCTCAGCCAAAAGCATTGGTTCCAGCGTCAGCTCTGAACCACCGGTGGAAGTGGATATAAAATCAATCTGAGCATGGCGGGTTTTGCGCCGCTTTTTCAGATTCAAGAGCTGTTTGATGAACGCTACTTTCATTTGATCCGCCTCCTTACTCGACTCTTGCCAGGAGCCGCTGTCGTCAAATGCTATGAGAACAGCGACCTTAGGTCTGTCTTTAGCCATTCCATGGCCGGGAATGAATAAAAAGCTCGCCATCATCATGGCAAGGAAGGTCTTGTTAATCGTTTTCATTGTTCAATCTCCTTCTTTAAAATTCTGAAACACTTGATGGATAAATAAGAGAACGTTGCGTTGATAAAAATAATCATGGCGGAGAAACCAAAAAGCTCTCCGTAGCCATGAACTTTGAAATCGAAAAGAGGATTGCTGGGGTCTGCCTGGATCATGGCGTTCATGCCCATACGCAAATACATGGCCCAGCCTTCGATAACGAGCGTGCAGATATATAGCCCAAAGGTCATGAAGGTTTCCAGCTTGCGGGTAGGATTGCTCCAGAAATATTCCCGATGCTCCAAATAGCCTTCGATCATCAGGAAATGGAAAAACATCTCACTGAGCAAAACGCTCATGAAACTTAAGATGCCGGTCACGCCGTCACTGACAGCCATAGATTCCAGCCCAGAGAAACTAAAAAACCAGGCTATGAGTCCCAGTTCCGAGAGATAAACATCCTTTCCCCATTGAAATACGGGTTGGTAAACCATGTAATGGCCCAGGAATGGGGCAGTGAAAAGGATGGCCATACAAAAGGCCATCACAACCGACAAAGGAGTTATTTTGAATTTGCATTTATTTTTTCCCTTGTTGGAATTGTTGCCTGAGTTTTTCCCTTCCGGCTTATCCTGTCCGGGATCAGGACGGTCACGCTCACCGTTCCCCGATTCATCAAAATCCTTATAAAAATCATCTATGTATTCCGACATAGGCATTTCTCCTGTACGTTAGGGGTTATCATTCTTTGCGCTTGAGCGATTTCATCTGCGCTTTGAGGCCTTGCAGTTTGCTCACAATCTGCCGGGCTCGTAATTCGCCAAAGACGTTAGCCAGTAAAATCAATCCGTGGCCTTTATGCTCCATGAGTACGTAATGGGTGCCGCTGAAGTACCTGGAATTCTTGATGTGTCTGTTCTGATTGGGTTGGGTTAGAAAACCGAAGGAGTCACTGGTTTCAACCGTGACAGATAATCTGCCGTTTCTAAAGATGACTGTGGAAGGAGTAAAAACAGCGGTGAGGGTCCGCCAGCACCACCATGCCAGAAATCCCCGCATGCCAATTACGGTGGCTATAATGGGAACTGCTTCTTGCGCCAGGAAATATTCTAGGTAGGGGTGTTGCGTTGCCCTGTAGATGGTATACAAGCCTGCCATCCCATAGCCATAGGGCAGGAACTTATCTACCTTATGCAACCGGCCACCATCCCGGTAACCCGCCCAAAAGGCAATCCGGGTTTCTGTTTCAAGTGATGAAGGATAACTTCTGCTGGTTTGGTTAGGTATGGACATGCTGCCTCCACAAATTTCAAAATCAATTTCGATTTTAAAGTATGGTGGGAAAAGTCTTCCCCATCCGTTCCCCACTTGGGGACGTGCAAGGGAAAAGCCTTATTTGATAGGGAATCTAGAGCGTGTAGTTATTAGAAAAGGAAAAAGCAGAATTGCTGGAAGGAAGGAAATTTCTTTTATTTTCTGAAAGCGTTAGCCCCTTGAATAATGAAAGGGGCCCAAAGACTAACTGCAGCATAACCGTAATTGTCTTTCAAATATTCAATCGTATCCAATTGTGCTTGCCGAAGTGCTTCGGCTGGTATCAAGGTTAGATAGTTTTTATAAAAGGAATGGATTAGAGTAGGCGTTTCCGTGTCAGAAATGGTCCATAAGCTCATCATCAAGGTATTTACACCGGCCAGCTTGAAAGCCCTGCGTAATCCCATAACGCCCTCACCATTTTGAAAACTACCGAACCCTGTAGAACAGGCCGATAAGACAGCTAAATCCGTTTGAGACAAATCCAGCCCGGTGATTTCCAATGCAGTTAATTTAGAGGCTTTGGCGGTATTTGACGAGAGGGCGTTTGCACCAGCAAATACCAGGCCGGACCGGGATAATGGGTTTTCGAAAGGATCATTTTCGGGCAGGTTTTTTAAAAAGAAACCATGGGTGGCAATGTGAATGATTTTCGAAGCCTTCGCGTGGATAAAGTTAGACTTGGTGGCATCTTTTTCTTCCCAAACCGTTTGTTTTGGGTACTTGGATGAAAGAATGTTTTGAATATCAGTGCTTTCCTTTTTGGTTCCCTGCAATGGTCTAAAGTCTTTTTCTTGATCCAGGAATTTTCCAAAATCGGGGTTTGCGATTATTGTCAAGTCGGTATCGGTAGAGTTTTCTTTTTCAGGGGAAGCGGCAAGTTCTCTGCCAAAGCTTAAATAGCTTATCGCAGACCTTTCAATCAAAGGAATTCCCTTGTCGTCAAAAAGAGCCGGAAAGGGTAAGAGGTTCAATGCACCGTCCGGGCTGATAAAAATTTGATCTACATCTTTTACTTTTTCTTCAACAGGCTTCCATATCTTTTCATATAGTTTGAAAAGTGCTTGAAATGAACCTTTAGCCAGAGACCGTTTACTTGTAGATTCTTTGGAATTTCTTTCCCTTTGAATGGAGGTAAGGGCTTTTGATGTGAGTTGTTCCATGGCCTCAGCCGATCCCAAATCAATGAGATTCAAGTCTCCCTTAGAATTTAGTGAGAAAACCAAATATCGGGATTCCGGGTTTAACCAGGAACCTTTAAAATCATAGTCTCGGATTTTGATAAACTCTAAAAGTAGGGAGCCAGGATTGAGATTATTAGAAAGGTTTTCTAAAGTTACTTTGTTGGGCCTTAAATCCTTATAACCTACAATGCCAGTTTTAATCAGCCTTTCCTCCAGTTCCACCAATCGGCCCTGAAGGGCTGACTTTCGTGTTTGGTACATTATAGAGTTCATTCCGAAATCTGACGGTGAGCCGATTAACAAGGCAGAAAGTTGGCTTAAAGCCTCAAGACGTTCATCCCAAATTTTGCGGATTTTTGGGGTTAGCTTTGATCGGATTGCTTTTCCAGCTTTGGAGTGAATATCCAGAATCAAACCTTTACGATTTAATACCAATTCGAAAGCATTTTTTAAAGCGGCTGGGTCTTTTTTGAAATTCCTGATAACAAGAGAAAGATATGCGTCCAGATAAAGTGATAAAGACCTGAAACAATCCAGCTTTTGCTTTTCGGCCACATTGGCATGAAAAATGTTATGAATATATTGATCCTGAATAAAATTGGCTTCCTCAGAAGCGCCAAGCGCTTGATCCGGATCGCCAAGAGCCTGATGGATGCTGGCCATATTGTTTAGGATGTTACCTGCGGCTTGATGGTCGTTTCCTAAAGTAGCTTGGGTGATTGCCAGCGCCTCTCTATAAAAGGGCAAAGCTTTATCCGGTAGTCCTCTGGCTTGATAGATTCCTGCGATATTATTACAAGTAGTACCAATATCGGGATGGTTCTGCTTAAAAACGTTTCTTCGAATATCCAAAGCTTTAAAATAATAGGACTCTGCTTTCTGATACTCTCCCTTTTTCTTGAACAACCCTCCAATATTATTGAGAGAGTTTGCTACATCAGGGTGCTTATCTTTATAAATAGCTTCTCTGATCGATAACGCTTTCAAATAATGCTGTTCCGCTTCATCCCATTTCTCTTTTGCTTGATACAAACTGCCTATATTGTTCAGGACAGATGCCATTAACGCTTGGGGAAATTGATGACAATTTGTCAATACGATCAAAGCGCTTTGATAAAGCGGTAAAGCCGTATCATAAACACCCATAAAATGATAAACACTGGCCAGATTATTAAAGGATTGTGCTACGTCCGGATGAGCTTCCCCCAAATGTTTCCTTCTGATTTCAAGGGATTTCTTATAAGCAGAAACAGCCTTTTTGAATTTCCCCATAGCCTGATAAGTGGCCGCAAAATTATTAAGAGACGCCCCGGTTTCTGCATGTTCTTTCCCAAAACTATGAATACGAATCCTCATGGATTCCTTATGCAAGTGGAGAGACTTTTCAAGAAGACCTGTTCTTCGATAAACCTCGGCAAGATTATTTAAAGGAACGGCGAATTCAGGATGATCCTTTTTTAAAAGTTTTCTTTTGATGGCTATACTGCGTTTAAAGGCATGGCAAGCCCGTGAATAATTTCCAGTTGTCAGGTGAATGTTTCCAATTTTTTGAAAGGCCGATGCCGTTGGAAGGGAATAGGAGGATAAGGTTTGGTTACATACCCATAACATTTGATGGTTAATGGCTAAAGACGAGCGATACTTTCCCCAGTGCCTTAAAATCTCTGCTAAATAATCGGTGTATTTATAGATGTAAGTGAATTGACTGTGATCGCCGTTTTCAAAAAGGCTGGTGAGGTATAATGCCAGACTGGCCGCTTCCTCAAATCTTCGCTCCACGCACAGTTGGTTTAAGTGTGTATGGAGAAATGTTACCTCGTTCATTTTACGATTGAGAGTTCAGGGTCTTCAGAATTGGGTTTTTCCCGGTTCATAAAGACATCAAAGTAATCTCTGTTTTGACTTTGCGCTTGTTGCATTTCAAGGTCAGTCAGAAAATCTCCCAATTCGGGATCGTCTCCACGTACCGTAGCAACGGTTGAGGGAAGTTCGCCTTCATAGTCTTTTGCTAGAAAATTTATACCTTTAAGAGTAGCCAGATATTGCACCACATGACGATGACGTTCACCGGCGGCAATATGTAGAGCATGTTCGTTGGTCCCCTTCGTGCGACAATTTATTTTGACGCCCTTTTTTACTGCCTCCCGGACGGCTTCAAGGTCGCCCTTGACGCATCCCATCAAATATTGGCCCGGTAAATTTTCTTTTGCCATTTCTTTGTCTTCTTCGGCTTCAACAATAAATTCAGCCCAATCAATAGCTGGCAATCCTCGGAGCGTCAAATCTTCCTGTTCCTCTACAAACTCTTTGAAATAGATAATAGGCTCAGAAGAACGTCTTTCCTTGAAACTTTTTAGAGGAATGATATTTCCGGTCTTATCCGAAACAGCCATTGAGGTTAAGGGAGCCAATTGAATTTCTATTGAACCATCCTTGAAGAATTTTAAGGATTGCCCGACATATAATTCCTGTCTTTTATTAACCTGATCTTCCAAAAATACTAAAATCTTATTGAAGGAAGTTATATTGGCCCAGCCTTGTTTGTGAACTTTTCGGGGTTTGCCTTCTGTGGGAATGGTCAAACGTTCCTCAACTTCATAAAAATGAGCTTCTTCGAATAACTCTAATGACAAAGACCTTTCAAAATTAGAGCAAATGTTTTCCTCAATAATTTCGAAGTTACCTGTTAAATCAATGGTCATTAAGGATGGATAAGTACTCTCTGGATTCAGGAAATATTCAGATAGTTCTATGGCTTCATTAAAACGCATCTCTTTTGCATCATCATAGCGGGGTTTCCAAATGCCGTTTTCAATTAGAAAGGCTCGAATGGCATGGGAGATTTTGTAGTCTCGAATTTTTCTCTCTTCTTTGCCCGCAAACCGGCTAATCATTTTTTCCTTGATTGGCCAGTATTTATCTTCCTTGTCGCCCTTTTTTAAGGCGATAATTGGACGGGAGTAGTCATTTGATTCTGAAGAAATAAGTTCATAAGTTACTTGCATCCAAGAATAATCATGCTTTTTACGATATTTTCTAAGTCCATTTCTAAGCTGTTTGATCTGTTTGGGAGAAAAGTTGGTACAATTTTGAGTTTTCTTGGTTTTGGCCATAGGTCATTTAAAAAACTTTAAACATAATTTTTGGAACTATTAGAACTCCTGCATCTTGCCATTTGCGAAGATATCTTTAAGTATAAACATACTGAAGTGTGTTTCTGTGTTGTTTTTTTTCAATCTTCGCAGAAATAGAATGCCCAAGGACAGGATGTCATTTGAAGAATTGGATCGCTATATTTCCGCTCTTGGGGATGCGGAGGACATTGATCATATTATCCGGGTTTTACAAAAACAGGTCAAAAGGCTTGGTTTTGAAAAAATGGCCTATTGGCTCCGGTGGCATAAGCAGGAAGCTAAAGAACCTATTATTCTGTCGACTTATCCGCAAAAGTTCCTGGACCATTATGTGGCCAATGATTTTCAATGTCACGATATGGTAGGCAGGTTCTCCAATGAGAAAAACACACCCTTCAAGTGGTCTGATATTAGCAAAGAACTTACCATCACGCGCATGCAAAAGGTACTATTTGATGACAGTTCCTCTGTAGGTTTGCGATCCGGTGGAAGCATTCCCATCCACGGCCCCCATTCAATGAAAGCGACGTTATCTGTTGCCAGCAATATCAGCGAAAAAGAGTTTGATGATTTATTCAATTATCATCGCCATGAGCTCCATCTTTTGGCGGCTTATGCACATGAAAAAATAGCTTCCCTGGGAATGAGCGAAGTTGAAAAACAATTTCGACTCTCGTCCCGTGAGACGGAAATATTAAAATGGGTTGCTCGAGGCAAGACTTATTGGGAAATAAGCACTATTTTGAGTATTCAGGAAGATACGGTAAAAAAACATATGAACAATATATTTGTTCGGCTGGGCGTTTCCAACAGCCGCCATGCCATATCTAAAGGGATTGTGTATGGCTTAATTCTTCCTTAGCTATATTTAATTGAGATTGTCGTTCAAAGGCAAAAATTCCCCTGCGGATTCAATTCATACAAAACTTTTCATTAGAACATACTCTATCAACAATAATATTCCACGATAGTGGAATAAAAAACCATCCCTTAATTCTTCACAATGCCCTTTTCCTTAAACGGATGGGGTATCATGATCGAGATTATTCAAGCGGGGCAATCAGGAAAAATCGGAGCTTTGCAGGAAATGCATCGCGTTCGAAAGCTTATCTTCAAAGATCGCATGCGTTGGGATGTTGAGATAAGCAAAGACGGTCTTGAGATAGACCAGTTCGATGTGCCGGAAGCAGTTTACATATTAGTTCGGGATGATAAAGATCGAATTGCAGGTGTTTGGCGGTTAACTCCTACGGATGGTCCTTCCATGATTCGTGATGTTTGGCCCGATTTTCTAAAAAATTTTCCCCTTCCGGCCAGTCCCGATATATGGGAACTCAGCCGGTTCGGGGTTTACAGTTACGAAGAGGAAAACAAAACTAGCATCAAAAATGTAAATCGAATAACGGCTCAACTTATCACAGCTTTATACGAAACCTGCCTTTTGGCTCGCATTCCATTCACTTACACTATGTATCACAAGCCGGTGGGACGTTCTATCAAGAGAGTGGGATTTATACCGGATCGTGAATCCGATGAGGTCTTGGTTGATGGCAAACCCGGTCTTGCGGTTCGGTTTCCAATGGATCACCAATCCCTGAACCGGATACAGGATATAACTGGAGTCACCTGCGGAATTACTGAAAAGGATTTGCCTCCGATTCTGTTTAACAGAGTGGGCGGGACTACAATTCCTCAAGGAAAGGCGGTTGCATATGCCTGAGGATAATGACCTCCACAACTGCGATGTTATCCCTTTCCCGGACCGGGGGGTTGAAGGGTGTTTTCAAGATATGCTAACCGACCTGAACCGTTCGGAGCAAAAAGCCATCGCTATGAACGGACACTTGAAAGCCTTGATTATATTTAGCGCCGATCATCATTGGGAATACACGACCTATTTTCTGGAAAAGGCTCTGGAAAGTTTAAACGCGTTGGACAATGGAAAAACGGAGGAGAGCACCAAATGGCTGAGGTAAGAAAAGTACCCTCAAATGAAAACTCTGCAACCATAATTGAGATTTTGGAACAGGACGGATGTGTGGTATTGGAAAATGCTTTATCTGACGTGGAACTCAAACGGCTTCAAGATGATATCGGGCCGCATTTAGACGCCATACCCGATTGCCAAGGGGATTTTTACGGGTACGAAACGAAGCGATTAGGAACTCTGTTCACAAAATCCAAAGTTTTTCAAAAAATGGCGATTATTCCAAATATCCTAGAAGTGATGGATCATTTTCTATTGAAAGCCTGCTCCCAGTACCAGATTAATCTCACACAGGCCATATCTATCGGACCGCAGGAAAAGAAACAAATCATGCATCAGGACGACCCGATGTTTCCCTTCTTGCATCCCGGTTATGAAGCCATGATAAATTGCATGTGGGCAATAAATGACTTCACAAAAGAAAACGGGGCTACGGTGGTTGTACCGGGGAGCCACAAGTGGCCTCGGAGTCAATCTCTCAACCTGGAATGCGAAGACTTACCGCCTCATATGGTGACACAGGGCGTTATGAATAAAGGCTCCGTATTGATTTACCTGGGTTCTCTTTTTCATTGCGGCGGGGCCAATAAAACTAATGAAAGACGCTGTGGGGCCGTAATCAGTTATTGCCTGGGCTGGCTTAGGCAGGCCGAGAACAGTTATTTGGCGTATAGCAAGGAAGAATTAAGAGATATGCCGGAAAACTTGCTAAGGCTTCTGGGGTATTTTGTACATGAACCTAATCTAGGTTCCATAAACGGCATTGATCCCTATGATTTCTATTTGAATGAAAAACAGGATGAACTTTTCACCGAGTTTATTCCAAAATCGGCCCAGCCGCTTATAAAAGAATATCGTAAAAGATTCCATGGAGAAGCGGCTTAAGCAAAAAATCCAGGTTCGGCTCTTTTCATTCTTGAAAATAGTGTCTATGGTTTCCTTGCTAAAACCCTGAATTGAAAGTCCACGGTCTTCAGGGCCGGATGGCAGTGCTATGTCCAGGGCTATGTGCCTAAAACCTCTGCGCCTTCGGCAATCCGTAGGTTGTAACCGTCCGGCTCATCCGATCCGGATGGAACCCGGGTCGGAGGAAACCATGACTAAAAACCTTGAATCTGCTTTGGAAAACTTTCAAAATCTTATGACTGACGAGCAAATCTGCCGCCTACTCAATGCCTGGGAAGGAATTGATAACACGGTGACCCGCTTTAAAGTTCTCACTTGGATCGAAAAAATTTGTGAAGATGGAACTCCACCAAATGTTGAGTACGTTCTTGGTCGGGTAACTCACTTGTAAGGCCAAAAATACAGATATTCCATTGACTGATTTGTGAATTAAAGCTTTTTTAAGTGAATGGCCCGTGTTCCAATCACCGATGAAATCCGCAAAGAGTTGATAGCCCACAAGAAACGCACGGGTGTGGGACCAGTAGAGCTTTTGAAAAACAATAAAAAACCAAGCGGCTCATCTGTGAAAGGCTGGTTGAGAGGGACAATAAAAACAGTTCCCAAAAGTGAGCTTTATTATGTTTTGTTATTACGGGCGTTTCTTCCTGAAGGTCCTTATATCCCGTTGACTCAGGAAATAAGGGATATGCTTATGTTCTTGAATTATGGGCTTCTTTGCCGGATAGATAAAATTTAGCTCAATATTAGTTCAAATGTTTCTTAATGTTATCAACCCCTTAATGCTGACGCGCTAAAATGTTGTTGTGAGCAGTGGAGGGGTTATTATGTTCAAACGGGGCTTGAGCGTATGGGAAAGTATGGACGAGGCTATCAAGGCCACGAGCCGCTTGACCGATGCGCTTATCAAAAAAGTTCTTGATTTTTCGCATGGGGAAGTGGATGAAAACGGCATCGTGGGTGCCGGTTTAATGGCTCGCTTTGTTAGCTTTGTCGGCGGCAAATTATCCGCCAAGAAGCAAAAAGAAGAGGAAGAGAAGTTTCGAAAGATCATTAGGAGCCTTGGAGCGCAGTCCTTGGAAGCTTTGGAACGCCGATTGGAGCAAATTGACAAACAAATCGACCAATTAAAAAATCGCTGGAATGAACTGGATAGACAAGTCCAAGACCTTGAATCTTACGTTGACGATTTAGAAAACGGCAAAACGCCGCAAATGACTGAGGATGTCAAAAAGGCCATCAAAGAATATGAGAAAAAATACAGCAAAAAGGTGGACATTTATGATTTGGAAACTATGCGCCTTGTTCTGCAATTTGCCCAAAACAATCAAACTGACGTTGAACGTGAAATCACAAAATTGGAACTTGAAAGAGCTGATGTTACAGAAGAATATGTGAAGCAAGGTGGCGATCCCGATTTATTTATTCAAAATGCAAAAACCCGAAATGATATCGTTGAAAAACAAGGGCAGGAAGGGGTCCGCGACCGGGCCGAGCTTCAAAAAGATCTTAAGGCTGAAGACAACATTTCGGAAGTCGATCAAGAGGTTTATTATTTCATGGTGGAATTCGAAAAATCAAAACGCATCGAAGACAACCATGATCGGTTAGTGCGCGAACAAGAATTAGTTCAAGGGCTATCTGAAGAGGCTTCCATGACCCTGGAAGATCAAGGGGATACGAAACATCTATTTGCTGAAAACTACTTCGAACCATTAAAAGATCGCGAAGAGCCTCTTCAGACTGCTAAACTGCAAGAAAGCACGCCAACCAATCCTTTTTCACCTGTTTAAAGACATCAAATCTTCGGGTGGTCTTTTTGCTGTGGGGGCATACTTATAAAGAAGATCCATAGCCAAACCACCAACTGTACCCCCGTCAAGATCACCCTGACTAAAAAACATTTTTGGGATTTTCTTATTTACAAATATCTCAACCTGTCCTGGTTTCCCGCCTGGCAGGGCAACAGTAGGGTAACCTGCCATATTCAATCCCTCTTCTGCCGAATCAATTCTTTCAATCCCTTCACCGTAATGAAGAACTATTTTACCTGTAGAAGCCCGGTAGGCTTCTTTTCGGGAACAGGTGGTCATATCGGCGCAGGGCGGCTTTTCAGCGGGTACCTTCAAGGCGGCGGGGGTAATATTCGTACCCGATCCTTCCGGTGGCTTAGGGGGCGTGGCGAACACATCCGTTTTTAAAGCGAACGCGAGGAAAAACGGAATACCAAAAACGATCCCGGCTCTTTTCGTCAGCGATAAACCCTGCTGTGCCATGTCAAGATTCTTTCTTGCTTTTTCGCCCACCCGGACGAAATTCCCTGTCCTTCTTGTACGCCTTTTGGACAAGATTTGCAAATTTTGCATTTTGCCTAAAAGGGCTTTTTTCCTAAAACCCCAATCTTTTGCTATAATATTTTCAAGCATGGTCATCCGTGCTCCATAAAGGAACCCTTCCGTTGCACTTTGCATAAAAATTTGCTGTAATAATAAAAAGTGAATGATTTGAAGCGGTTAGAAATTCTCTCCAACCGTCAATTTCCCTCAAAAGAGCCTGCTTGAAAAAGGTTCCCTTTCGGTGCATTTTTTTCGTTTTTGGCAGAAAGGAGAATCTCATGAGACGCGGCTATTTACGGGTATCGACAGACGAACAATCCCACCAAAGGCAGTTAGACGGCCTTCAATCCCGTTGTGACGAAGTGTATTTGGAAACCGTTTCCGCCACGGCCAAGAAACGGCCTGTCTATCAAAAACTCATGCGAAAACTTAAGAAAGGCGATACTCTTGTCGTGTGGGATTTGGATCGCGCCTTTCGCTCCACACTGGATGCATTGAACGAAGTGAAAAAGCTTCGCGCACGGGGAATTGAGTTTAAAATCGTGACGCTTTGCCTGGATACGGCAACGCCTTCGGGGAAGCTTTGCTATACCGTCATGGCCGCCTTCGGAGAATTTGAGCGGGAAAATTTAATTGAGCGCACCAAGCAGGGGATGGAATCCGCCAGAAAACAGGGTAAACAAATTGGACGGCCCTTTAAGTTATCACCGGGTGCAGTTTCATACGCCTATTTTGAAATTCAATCAGGCAGATCGACCGTCATGGGCATGGCTGAACGTTTAGATTGTTCCCGCAATACACTTAGCCGGGCTATGGGAAGATTTGAGTTTGCCAATTGAAGGGAATTTTTTTGCATTTTAACAGTCATGCTACTAAATGAACTTTCCATCTTTTACTTTTTACTAAGGAAATTGCGAAGTTTTTTATTTTGGCTTTTTAACGCATCTCGGTAATAGTTTAACAAAAATATTCTAACGGCAGAACTTACAGATTGATTGGCGGGTTTTTTTGTTGCGATAAAATCCACCAATTCTCTTTTGGTATAATTTTCGAATTCAGAAATCTCATTTAACCCTCGCCAAACTTCCGGCTCTAATTTGAGAGAAGTGTAGTTTCCCAATACTTTAATGCTCTTGGAAATAAAATAATCTCTTTTCGGTCTATTTGGTTTCATCCCTCCGTATTTACAAGTTTTCAGCGGATATTCAAACGAAAAATGGTCTGCCCTCAAGGGGCAGACCAAGGTAAAGTGTGTGGGGGACGCACAGTATGTACGACCTCCCGGAAGTTTTAAGGCAAATGCCTAAATGTGTCAAATTTTCCGCCATTAGGGGTTGGTCCAGATAAAAAGCATTAGGGCTTACTTTAATCCCATAGTGTTTTCAAAAAAATACTCCTGCGAAGAAATGCCAAACCAGGGGACGTGTTGCGTTGCAATATTGATGACATCCATTATCGGGTTCTTTTAGGCGCAAATACGGCAAAAGGTGACCCCTGTTATTTACTACTATCCTGGCTCAAGAGTTTGACACATGCAATGTTACGTGTTACGGTGAGATATGATAGAAAATTTCCGGCACCGGGGGTTGAAAAGGCTTTATGAACATGGTGACCGTAGCAGGTTGCGGTCTGATATAGCGGATAAGGCTGAACTTTATTTATCTGTGCTCGATACGGCTGAAACATTGGAAGAGCTGGACATTATAGGCTTTGGTTTTCACGCTCTTAGGGGAAATTTGAAGGGATTTTACAGTGTTTATGTGTCGAGAAACCATAGGATTATATTTAGGTTTGAAGACGGCAAAGCTTTTGACATTGATTTAGTAGACTACCATTAGGAGAAAAACAATGGCCATGAAAAACCCCGTTCACCCCGGCAGGATTATTAAGAATGCCATCGAAGCTTCCGGGTTAAATGTTACCGAAGCGGCCAAGGGTTTGGGTGTTACCCGTCAGACCCTTTCGCGTGTTATCAATGCTAAAACGGCCCTGTCTGCGGAAATGGCCATACGGGTATCAAAGGCATTTGGTTCTTCTCCGGAACACTGGTTAAGAATGCAAATGGCCTATGACTTGGCAGGTATGAAAGGCAAGGTAGCCCGCATCAAGGTCAAGCGCTTTCCAGAACCTTCTGGAGAATTTGCCCCGGCGTAATAAAGCAAAATACCGTCAAACCGGCCTTAGATCGGAAGATTCTCCCCCTTTGCTGGTAAAGCCCTTTCATGCCTAACCAGAAAATATTCAAACAATTCTCAGAAAAGGAGTTTTTTGCTCTTTACCCCGAGGATTGTCTTGAGGTAATCCGGGATAAAAGAAACCCGGTGCGGCTCCATTTAATTTGTGCTCCAAATACAATTCTCGAACAGTTCCTTCCAGGTTGCAGGAAAATTCCTCCCCTCCATTCGCATTATTAAATTCCACATAAGTGTCCGTATCGTTATGAATTTCTGCAATGTCTTCTGGCCCGTCAGTGATAATCAGTTCGACATAGGGACATCCCGTAAGTTTAAGATGACTGCACAGTTGGGTTACCATTTTAGTAATGTCTCTTTTTTGGGTATGGAGCTTCACCACCACGGCATTACTTTCAAAATCCCATAACAATAGATTTACCTTTTCTTCGGGAAAGCCACGAAAGTCTCTAATACGTGTAAAAGCTTTACCCGCAACCAGACCCCCTATACAAAATAAATCATGCATGATTTTTCGAAAATTGCGTTTGTAAAGAACATCGGCTTCCTCATCGCTTTTAGCCGCGTAGCATCCGTTAAATAAATTAAAATCCAGTCGTTTTTCAAAATCAATATGGCCTTTGATGATGCTTATTTTATCTTCAGAGGGTTTTCCTGAAACCATCACAAAGGAGGTGGGTTCGTTATGCGAAAGTTCTCCGCTTGGGCCAATTTGGTGAGTATCCATATACTCCCGAAATTCATTATTGTGATGAATTCTGCCTTTGGTATCTCTGACAACAACATCTATGATCGTCACATTTAGTTGCTTGAATTCTTCCGTCAGGTAAAAGACAACAAGGTTGATAAACTCTGATTGCGCCCGGCAAAAAATATCTTGTTCGTCAATAAAATGAGTGATTACCAGATTTTGTGGTTGGCTGGCCAGGGAATTGATTAATGCCTTAAGGTTGTCGCCTGTGATTTTATTTTTGGTCGATCCGTCAAAAACAATACGCTCTGCGCGCCATTCGCCCAATATATCCGACCATAGGGTTTCTGAGCCGTGACGTTTCGCAAGGCTGGAAAACTCTAAAATGTCGCGTATAGATTGATAAAAGCAGACATCTTCCAAGTACACTGAAAGGGTTGAATGGGTGTGTCTGGTGTGATTCATCCCCCTATTGGCTGTACTTATAAAAGGCATATCCCTTTTTTGATCCAGGTCTTTTTCCTCTAATTCCTTGTATTCCTCGATGGTTTCCGGCCCAATCCCATCTGAGTCTGTCCAAAAGAAAAAAGTTTGGCCGGTTTCAGAGAATTTACCCTCTTCAACTGAATGGAGTTTGTAGATGTAAAATGCTTGGTCAAACTTTTCCCTCCAATAACCATGGAAGACAACACCATCTTCATGGCCAATATCAAAATGCCTTTTAGGTGCAAAAATGGCAAAATTATTTTGCCAACCCAAGCGCACTCGTCCTGGGGATATTTCCGTTATTCCGTAATTTTGAAGGTTCCAGAATTGCCTGTAAACAGAGGCCTGGCTAATCCAGGGCAATCCCTCGATGGCTTCAAGAATGTCTTTGTGAAGGAATATTTTATAAATTGCTCACTCCCCCCTTATAGCTTTTCTACCCTTTTACTATTTAACAAATTTTGATTGATAAATGGTTAAGGGACTGGGATATCAGGTCATAATTTGTTTGATCACCTCGAAAATAAGGGGAGTTAATGAAAAACCTGAGCCGGGGAGAAAATCCCCGGCTCAGGCGAAATTTTAGCCGCATCGGTAGATCAGGTTTTTACCGGCAATAGAGACTTCGCTATAATCAACGCTCAAATCACGGGCGATAGCGGCAAAATCTATATAAAAGGCTAATTGATCCGGGATTTCTCCGAAAAGCCCTTCGTCTATAAAATGCTCGGCCAATTCCTTCATGCTATCCATTTCATAAAGGTCGATATCAAAATCGTCCGGGTCGCCATTTTCTAAATCAAAATCGAATCCGCATTCACCGACAGCGATAATGATATTTATTTTCTGCCATTCGTCATAATTTTCGGCGGCTTCAATGGCTGGACTTATATTGGCTTGGTTTATGCCGATAGCCTCAAAAAACTGGCAGTCGATCGCTTCCCCATCGATGAACATAAGTTCAAATTCCTCAACGGGGTCTCCATAACTATTTACGGCCTTTTTAGCCTTCTCCTGATATTCCTTAAAACTTTCAAAATAGAAACCATTTGCGCTCATGTCATAGGGTTGTGCATAAAAAATAGTCATGATCCTCGTTCCTTTCTGTTTTCCTTGTGGTTAATGGGGTTTATGCCCCGCGAAGCGGTGTGCATATAACCCCTGCCACGTGGCGAACGGGGGGTGAGCAAGGGTCCAGGCCGAAGAAAGCCGAGGGGGATCACCCGCCTTGCACAAGTGGAGTAAAACGAAACGCGGAAAGGTGGGGATACGGCTTTTGCAGAGCGCAAGCGGTGCCTTGACCCGCGCGAGGGGGAACCGCCTAAAGCGAAACCAATAAGGCGCGATAGCACCTAATTCACGCAAAGGATCGTAACCCGCATGGGCCGAAACCTTTCAAGGGGTTCGGTGTTCTTGGTCTTTGGACTCGCCCAAAGGCCTTAGAACATAGAGCCTGACCGGTTTGACAAAACCGGATGCGCCCGGAAATTTCTTTTTCCCCAATTTCATATTAATCATTTTCGATGTGTTTTTAACGCTACTAAATCCCCCTGAAAGCATAGAACCAGCCGGAGGTTTTTAGACGAATAGTTCACTTATTATGAACGACAAGAAGAAGTGCCTTTTGGAAGTTTCTATTGATGCCAGACACACTTCAATTCCCGAAAAACAATTTTAAATATGGAGCCCTATTTAAACCGCATAGGGGACTCGAACCGCCCAATTCAGGGAACCGCGTCTCGGCAATCATTTTTCATTTCCTTTAATTCCTCCAGCCACCACAACCTCTGCCTTTCCGATGGGTGTGTGGGTGAGAAAGGCATCCGGTAGTCGGGCCTACCAAAATTAAAGGAAAAGAAAATGACAACACTCATCACTACCAACGAATTGGGACGGCTCAGCCTCAAACAATTGCAGGGGCTTTACAGGAAAGTTTTTCAAGAATTGATCCAAAGCAAACCGGGTTCACCCGAACGCCGGAATGCCTTGGCATCATTGGAAAATATTCAACGTGAGTTGAACCTGCGCTTTGCAAGCCAATGGAATCCGAAAGTGGGCCTTTAAGCTCCCTTTTCGGCACCCTGTAAAATGCCTAAAAATTACGCATCCAAGGGCGCAACCTTGGTCGGGGTCCAGCGTCGAAACGCTGGCCGTAATCCAATGGGCGGAAACGTTGGCTGTGATCCAACGGCGGAACGTTTGGTCGATGGGAATTGCAAAAGGGAGAACCGACATCTCCCTTTGCTCGCGAGCCGGGTGGCGAAACAGCCGGTCAGGGGGTTCCAAGGGGAATGAAATGCCCCTTGGTCTTGGGGAGGAATGCTCCCCTGACTGGTGATGCACCGGCCAAACGGTGCGAGTGATGAAACGGCGAAACGTTTCACTGGCGCAAAAAGGCACAATACCTGACTTGCGCCACAGGCCGAGGGGATGCAATGGGGACGCGCAGCGGGTCCCCTTGCCAAGATCGTGTTGTAGTACAACACACATCTTGCGTACGTTCTTATACCGGGATTTTGACTTTGGTTCTGGACCCTAAATGAAGAGCGCCGATTCTACGCGAGGGTCGTTTGCATACTGCGGGAGGTGAAATACTCTGTGAGGTTTCTTTGAGCATGGATGTCCATGGCTCTAAATATCACAGCTGAACCCAACTTAGTCCCAGAGCATGCATCAAATCCATAAAAGTGGAAAAAATTTTTCAATCCGTCTCCGCAATCTGGCAGGTTCACACGCTCTTGAGCCATAAACCCTTTTAAGCATAATATTTTTATTAGTGTTAATTATTAATTCCCAAAAAAAATCACGTTTTCCTAGTCTGGCAATATAAGTTATCCTAGGTTTATGAAAATCCTTCTAATTGAAGATAAT
The DNA here is from genome assembly GCA_024648695.1 of Nitrospina sp. Classification (GTDB taxonomy): domain Bacteria; phylum Nitrospinota; class Nitrospinia; order Nitrospinales; family JACRGP01; genus JACAVV01. The sequence continues at coordinate 53,720 of JACAVV010000010.1, read as the reverse complement.
CCAGATATTCTCAAAAATCTTTCAGAATATTTTAATGCCTGCGGTTATATCACGGATTGCGCGGAGGACGGTCTGACAGGATTGCACCTGGCCGCAACCCAGGATTTCGACTTGATCATACTCGACTTGATGCTGCCGGGAATCGACGGGATTACCTTATGTCGGAGGTTGCGGACGGATGCGCAGAACCAAACCCCCATCATCATGTTAACCGCGCGAGACCGTATCGAAGATAAACTGGAGGGTTTTGAAGCCGGTGCAGACGATTATCTGGTTAAGCCATTTGATCTATCTGAATTGAAAGCACGCCTGGAAGCGGTTATCAAAAGAAGCCGAAATGTGCAGGACGGCGCAATCTTGAAGTCAGGCGACCTGATTTTAAATACCAGAACCCTGGAGCTTCACCGAGGCGATAACCCAATCAAGGTGGGGCCAACGGCAATAAAAATCCTTGAATGCCTTATGCGTGCCTCGCCGGACCTGGTTAAAAAGGGAATACTGGAAGAGTTTGTTTGGGGCGATACTCTTTTGGAGAGTGATGTGTTGCGTGTTCATATCCATTCACTGCGCCAAGCCATCGACAAACCTTTCAACCTCAACTCTCTATTAACGGTATCCCGGGTTGGTTACCGGTTGGTGGATTCTTCCAAATGAAATTTCGCCATTCACTCAAAAAACGCGTGGTTGTCTCGTTTTTTTTCCTAACTCTTTTTTTGGAAGGTACTTTTGCCTTTTTTGTTTTCCTTATGATTGATGGCCTGGAGCGTGAACTTTTTTACAATCACTTGGAACGCAATGCTGACTGGCTGATTCAATCCACTCAACAGGATCAAACAGCTTCTCTTCCTCCCGGTTCCGGGGTGTATCGGGTTGAAGGAAATCAGGACCATGACTTACCGGATTGGTTGAAGAACATGAAGGAGGATCGTGCTGAGGTCGAACTGGCTGATGAGGCCTATTTTGTAATTGTCCGGAAAGTGGGAGATGTTCGATATTTCCTGGTTCAGGACCAGACCGAATTTGAAAAACTGGAAGATACCGTTGGGGCCGTCATCGGCATTGGATTTATTGTCGCTCTGGCCGGGTCACTCTGGCTGGGTTTCCTCACCGCAAACCGGGTCATTGCACCCGTCATCGAATTATCCAACCGCGTTCGACAGGCACATCCCGACGATTCCCGCCTAGGAAAGCTCAGCCAGGATTTTACCAACGATGAAGTCGGGTTGTTGGCAGTTACCATCACTCAATATGCCCGAACGCTTCAAGAATTCTTGGGCCGGGAAAAGGCTTTCACTGGAGATGTCAGTCACGAATTGCGAACTCCCTTGATGGTAATTTCCAGTTCCTGTGAACTGTTATTGGAAACTAAGGATAGCGACGATCATAGAATTGAAATAATTCAGCGAATCCGACGGTCTTCGAAAGAAATGCAGTCCCTGGTCGAGACTTTTCTGGTTCTGTCCCGGGATTCCAAAAATACAGAGAAAAACTTTCTTGATTTTGACGCTACGGAGATCGCCTCTGAGGAAGTTGAAGATATCCGCACTGCAGCCGAGTCTCATGGTGCTAAAACTCGCCTTCACCTAAATGCCCCACCCAAAGTCCGGGGTATTCCACAACTATTCCGAGTAGCCCTCCGTAATTTATTGAGGAATGCGCTCCATCATGCCCGTCAGGGAGAAATTCTGGTTTTGATCGATTCGGATTCGATTAGCGTGGAAGATTCCGGACGGGGCATTCCTGAAGAATACAAAAATGCCATTTTTGATCGCCATTATCAGGTCGAATCCGCCGACGCTACAGGGAGCGGTGAAGGGCTTGGTTTGTCGATTGTGAAACGGATATGTGATTACCATGGTTGGAAAATTTATTATGAAGCGATTCACCCCCAGGGTTGCCGGTTTAAAGTGGTTTTCTCCCTACCCGAATAACCCCTCCTTTCTTAAGTAATTAACCCCAAAATTCTCTTGCCGTTTAACAGTTTCTTAACGGTTCCTTAACGCTTGTATAAGGTCCGCTTCTGTAAACTTTATATTCAAAAATAACTGACTCTCTATATTTCATATTTATTCTTGGTCATGGGCATTCTGAAAAATCCGATCTGGCGCAAGAAAGCCATTATCCCTCCGGTTCCCCTTGTTGGGGCACGGAGACAATTTCGAATATTTACACTATTCCTATTAATTTTATTAACTGGTTGCACCCTTAATATTCCAGAGTCTAACTACAAACAGGTGTCTACAGGGTTGGAAAATAACGTGGGAGTAAGTCTCCCGCCGGAAAGCGATGAAAAGAAAAGCCATCTCCCTCAGGACATTTCCCTGGAAGATGGGTTGAGTGAAAAAGAAGCCGTCGCGATTGCCCTCTGGAACAATGCTCAATTCATAGCAGACCTGGGCCAGCTGGGAATTGCAAGGGGTGAGGTGTTGCAAGCCGGGCAGATTAAAAATCCTAATTTCTATGTCCTGTTTCCCATAGGGTTGAGACAACTCGAAGTTCGACTCTTTTGGGCTTTCTCGGAGCTTCTGGCCAGACCCCACAGGCTGGCTATCGCTGCATTGAAAGCACGGCAAACGGCAAACAAATTAATTCAAAACGGACTCACACTCACCCGAGACACTCAAGTGGCTTTTGCCAACCTTTTTCAAAACCAGAAAGCCTTGCCCCTGGCTAAAAGTAAGGCTGACCTAATGGAGAAGTTATCGGAAATCAATCAGGCGCGATTGGAATTGGGCGATACCAGCGAAATGGAACGCAAGCAAACCCAAATTGACTCCCTGGCCGCACGAGATCAACTTAATCGACTGCGGTATGACGGTCAGGTGTTTCATCACCGTCTGATCGCATTGCTTGGGATTGATAACAATACCAATTTTTATCTGTCTGAAGAAGTCCCCCTTTATTACGAAGTTAGAGGAATTGACGATTTGCTAAAAATTGCCTTTGAATCCAGCCCTGAACTGCGCATGGCAGAAATTGATATCAAATCGGCAGGTCAACAGATTGGCCTTGAACAATCCAGCATTTTTAATTTTATTGGAATCCTGGATAAAAGAGCGATGGACAACCAACTGGGACCAGGGATTTCGATGGATTTGCCTATTTTCAACCAAAACGAGGGGGGTATCACCCGTGCCGAGGCGCAACTGGAGACCGCCGGCAAACAATATGTGGCCATCCGCGAGAAAATCAAACTGGCCGTTCGCGAAACACACACACAATACCTGGCCGCACTTGAAGGCTGGGAACTTTTTAATCGGCAAGTTCTTCCACAACAGGAAGCCAGAGTTTTGTTGTCCGCTCAGGCACTGGAAAAAGGGGATATTGCTTACATGACTCTTTTGGAAGCAAAACGGCAATGGATCGATGCCCAATTGCGACAAATAGAGGTCATGGGGGACTTGATGCGGAAGACGGCTGACCTTGGAATAAGTATTGGTCGGCCTATCGATTTATGGAGTCCGACTACATGATACAATTTGCCCCTATTCGAGCCCAACGTTTTAGGAGTTTGCTGATTGGGTTTCTGTTGGCGTCCGGACTTTACGGGTGCGATGCCCTGCCGGACAATGTAAAAAAAATATCGGATCGCATCGCTTTCCTTGTTTTAGAAAACCAGGAAACCCCTCCTAAACAGGTTTCCCCTGATAAAACTCCGACCCGGCAATCTCCGCATCAAGGTGCGTCCCGGTCCATCACCTTGACAGGTGAAGAATCAGAAAGCCTGGGAATCAAAACTGTCGTGTTAAAGCCAGGGGCATATTTTGAAACCCGGACCCTGGGAGGAGAAGTCATCATTCCTCCAGGAAAGACCCTGTCGGTTTCCGCACCAATATCCGGAGTGGTTTTGGCCCCTGCAAATTCTCCATTGCCAATGGTTGGCTCCACCTTCCAAAAAAACCAGAAAATGCTGAGGCTTTTAATGTTGCCTCCGGACAAGGATGTGTTGACCGCACGGAACAGCCTGAAGCTGGCGGAAAACAGAACTCGATTTGCCGAACAGAAATTCCAGAGGGCGGAACAATTACTAAATAAAGGAGCGGGAAGCCTTAGGGCCAAAGAAGAGGCCTGGAATGAATTACAAAATTCCCGCACAGATTTGCGACAAGCAAAGGTATTGGTAGATTTAATTGCCAATCAGGACATCAGTGCTTCCATTGAAGAGTTCGCACCCTTTGAAATTAATGCTCCTATCGAGGGGAGACTCCAAAATCTACTGGTTGCTCCTGGCCAGAGAGTATCGGCAGGCAGCCCGCTGTTTCAGATTGCTTCGGAAAAACCCTTGTGGGTCCGCGTTCCTGTTTACGCGGGGATAGTAAATCGGGTGAGACAAAAAGATTCAGTTCGGGTCCACAGCCTCTCGAACATGAAACCATCTGGTGGTTGGACAGCTATTCCCGTTTTGGCTCCTCCGACCGGGAATCCCCAAGCCGCCTCTGTAGATTTGTATTTCGAATTGCCCACCGATCAGAAAACCTTCCATCCAGGGCAGAAGGTAGCCGCCACATTGAAACTAAAACGCAAGAAAAAGGGATGGTTTCTGCCGAGTTCGGCGGTCCTGTACGATTCCCGAGGCGAAACCTGGGTCTATGAAAACACCCGTGGCCATGAATTCATAAGGAGGAGCATCGAAATATCTTCAACGGAAGACGATTCGGTTGTCCTCACTCGTGGGCCCGGAAAGGGTAAACGTGTAGTCATTTCCGGAGCCGCAGAATTGTTCGGAGTGGAATTTGGAAACGGCAAATGATTCAAGGTCTCGTTTCCACCGCACTCCGTTTCCGGACGATTACTGCTGTACTGGGCATTTTGTTGATCGTTGTAGGAATCTCCGTTGTGCAGAAATCCCCTCTGGACGTCTTCCCGGAATTTTCCAATCCCCTCGTTGAAATCCAGACCGAAGCCCCGGGGTTGTCCACTGCTGAAGTGGAGGCCCGCGTCACCGTTCCACTGGAAAGCTTGCTCAACGGAACTACCTGGCTCAAGACCCTTCGTTCCAAATCTGTGCTGGGTCTGTCATCCGTAACTCTCATTTTCGAGGCAGGCACGGATTTAAGTCAGGCCCGGCAACTGGTCCAGGAGCGTTTGTCCCGTGCTCCGGCCCTGTTGCCCGCAGTCGCCCTGACGCCGGTGATCCTTTCCCCTCTTTCCTCCACAAGCCGCATACTTAAAATAGGAATGACTTCCAGTCAATTGTCTCAGATGGAGATGACCACACTGGCTAAATGGACGGTTCGCCCGCGATTGATGGCTATTCCCGGAGTAGCCAATGTTGCCATCTGGGGCCAGCGGGACTCCCAATTTCAGATTCTGGTCGATCCCGACCGCCTGGCAGCCAACGAAGTGAGCTTGAATGAAATTCTCCGCGCAACGGGCGATGCGGTAGCGATTCATGGAGGCGGGTACCTCGACACTCCCAATCAACGGTTGGCTATCACTCATTCTTCCTCCATACAGAGTCCGCATCATCTGGAAAATGTAGCGATTGGCCTCAGGGGGGGTGCTCCTCTAACATTGGGGGACGTCACGGATGTCGTGGAAAGCTATCCCCCTCCAATTGGAGATGCCGTTATAAACGGAGAGTCCGGGCTGTTGCTGATTGTTGAAAAACAACCATGGGGCAACACGTATGAGGTGACGCACCAAATTGAAAAAACACTTGAGACCCTGCGCCCCGCACTCAGCGGTATCCAGATCATTCCGGGTATTTTCCGGCCCGCAACTTTTATCGAAATGTCCCTGCGCAACCTCCTCCACGCACTGGTAATCGGCTGTCTTCTTGTGACCTTGGTTCTGATCCTGTTTCTCAATGACTGGAGAACTTCTCTCGTCAGCATCACCGCCATCCCTCTGTCTCTGATTTCCGCCCTGCTAGTCTTGTTTTCCCGTGGAGAGACACTCAATACTATGGTTCTGGCGGGATTGATCATTGCTTTGGGAAGTGTCGTGGACGACGCCATCATCTGTGTGGAAAACAGCATGCGCCGCCTTCGATTGAACGCCGAAGCGGGTTTCCCCGAAAGCGAATTCCATGTAGTCCTGAAAGCGACTTTGGAAGTCAGAAGTGCCGTGGTCTACGGAAGCATGATCGTGGCACTGGTAGTTTTCCCGGTGTTTTTCCTGGAGGGACTGGTGGGAGCTTTTTTTTCACCGCTGGCTTTGTCCTATGTACTGGCGATAGGTGCTTCTCTGTTGGTGGCTCTGACCCTAACGCCTGCATTGTCTCTGATACTGCTTCCCCGAGCAGCACGGAAAAATCAGGGGCAGTCGATTTTGCAGTCCTCCCTGCAATGGCTGTATGGGAAAGTCCTTGGTCCTTTTATTAGTTTTCCTAAAGCCTTGATGGTTTTTGCAATAGGTGTAATAGGGGTGACGATTTCATTGACACCGTATCTGGGTGAAGAATTTTTACCGAAATTCAAGGAATACGATTTTCTAATGCATTGGGTTGAAAAACCCGGAACTTCATTGGAAGCCACAACTCGCACCACCAAACGGGTGAGCCATGAACTGCTCCGTATCCCGGGTGTTCAGAACTTTGGCGCACACATTGGCCGCGCGGAAGTAGCCGATGAAGTGGTGGGTCCAAATTTTGCTGAGTTGTGGGTCCATCTTGATCCATTGGTGGATTACGATTCGACCGTGCAACGCATTCAAAAGGTGGTGGACGGTTATCCAGGACTGTATCGTGATCTCCTCACCTATTTGCGGGAGCGAATCAAGGAAGTCCTGACCGGTTCTGGTTCTACGCTGGTAGTGCGAATTTATGGGAATGATCTTGAAAAGCTCCAGGCCCTCGCTGTTGAGGCAGGCAATTCGATGGCTCTTATTGAGGGAGTCTCTGATCTTAAGGTCCAACCTCAGGTTCTGGTGCCCCAGATTGAGGTCCGGATTAAAAATGAAGCCGGTGCCTTGTTCGGTGTCAGTCCCGGCGAAGTCCGGCGCGCGGTGACGACTCTTATCCAGGGAACTAAAGTGGGTGAGATATACCATGATCAGAGAGTGGATGACGTGGTGGTTCGGGGGGTCCCAAAGCTCCGGCAGAACGTTCACGATTTGCGTTCCATAATCGTGGAAACCCCATTGGGCGGGAAAATCCCCCTTGAGCAAATTGCCGATTTGACAATCCGACCAACGCCCAACCAGATCACCCGGGAAGCGGGTTCTAGAAAAATCGATGTTACCTGCAACGTCACAGGTCGCGATCTCGGTAGTGTAGCCCGCGCCGTGGAAAACGCCGTTAAGGGCATTGAGTTTCCGCAGGGATATTTTCCGGAATTTTTGGGAGAATTTGCCGCCAAACGTGAAGCGAGTTTTAGAATCCTTAAACTTTCGATACTTGTATTTCTTGGAGTTGTCCTCATTCTGCACGCACAGTTTGAATCCCTGGGTTTAGCTTTGCTGGTTGTCCTGGCGGTTCCCTTCGCCCTCGTGGGTGGGGTGATGGGCGTCATTGCAAGCGATGGCATGATTTCACTGGGATCGCAGATCGGTTTCATCACGGTTCTTGGCATTGCCATTCGCAACACCATTATGCTCGTCAGTCATTACCAGTATTTGGAAGCAGAGGAAAATGTTCCGTTTGGAAGGGACCTCGTCATTCGGGGAGCGCGGGAACGGTTGGCCCCCATCCTGATGACCGCATTGACCACCGGGCTGGCTCTGGTGCCAATAATCCTCACTGGCCTGCAACCGGGCCAGGAAATCGAGTATCCACTTGCTATTGTGATATTGGGTGGGCTTGTGACATCCACTATTTTGAACCTGTTTCTTCTTCCTGCGTTTTACCTTAAATTTGGACCATTCAAAGTTGAAGACCGCGCCAATGAAAAACGTTTAAAAGTGTCCTGAGCGCAGAAAATTCCCCCTATTAATGTAGATTTTGGCAGTGCTTCCTGTTCACGTCGTCTTTGTTGTGTGTGGGACGCAACGCATTTATAAGTAGAAGTTTTTATAAAAATTTTTTGCGGGTTAGTGGTGTGAACAAACCAAATAGCATTTTTTTTTAGTTATTGAATCAGGTGGCTGTTGAAACTCTATGCAATCTCAGTCAGAGAATAATTGGTACTACGTCCACCGCCTGGATTTTTGACCAGGATGCCGCGTTTAACGAGATCATCAATATCGCGAACAGCGGTGTCTTGTGAAACTTTCGTAAGCTTCGCCCATTTGGAAGATGTCAGTTTTCCTTCAAAACCATCGAAGAGGCGATTTAATATTTGACGCTGGCGGTCGTTGAATTTTGTGTCTCGATGCAGTTCCCAAAACCGCGCTTTTTGTAGTACGTCACCAAGAATAGTTTCTGCTCCACCAATCGCCCGGTCCAGACAATCCAGAAACCACTCGAGCCAGTTGGTAATATCCAGATTACCTTTCTGGGTCATTTCAAGAATATTGTAATAGGCTTTCCGTTCCGCCCGAATTTGCGCTGACATACTATAAAACCGTTGGGAGCTATCCTCTGATCGGGCCAGTAACTGGTCGGTGATTGCTCGGCCAATTCGTCCGTTACCATCTTCGAAGGGATGGATAGTAACGAACCATAAATGAGCCAAGGCCGCTTTCAATACTAGGTCCATGGAATCCTTGCGGTTGAGCCAAGTCAGAAATTCTCGCATTTCAGCATTCACCTGTTTTGCAGGTGGCGCTTCGTAATGAACTTTTTCCCTGCCAATGGGACCGGAGACGACCTGCATGGGTCCTGACTTGTCGTCTCGCCATTTAGCGACACGAATTTTTCCCATCCCGCTCCGCCCGGTAGGGAAGAGGGACGCATGCCAATCAAACAAGCGTTCCTTTGTAAGTTTCTTGGCATAGTTCTGAGTCGCATCCAGCATCATCTCGACCACCCCTTCAACGTCTCGGTCAGCGGGGATAAGCCCGCTAATATCCATGCCTAAGTGCCGGGCGATGGAAGAGCGAACCTGTTCCTTGTCCAGGATTTCGCCTTCGATTTCGCTGGATTTGAGAACGTCTTCTGTGAGTGTCTGTAAAATGGCCTCAGACCGGAGTTGAAAACCGAGAGTTTCCATTTGCCCGATCAAGCGCCCCTGATGGTGGCGCACATAAGCGAGTTTTTCCGTGAGACGGTCCTGTTCCCAGTAGAATTCAGGCCATTTTTTTAATTCGTGTATGTATTTCATCTGTATAATCTCCGCACCTTATGCATAGATTATGCCCGATATTCTCCGCATCGGCAAGAATTATTCTTCGCAAATTATGCGTAGAATATACCCCTTAAGCTCCGCATTTTAACTAGGGCGGTTTAGTTAAGGAGAAAAGCCCCTCTTTCGAGGGGCTTGAAGAGGCGGCTTATGCCGCCTCTTTTTTTGCTTTTTGCAGGGAGTGAAGGAAGTCCACCGCGCGCTGGGCATGGGCGGCGGCGTGGAAGATTGCCCGCGTGTCATCTTTCAGAACTTTGAGCCAGGAGGCGATATAGGAAGCATGGTCGTCGCGGGCCTCCAGCGTGATCTCAAGGTCGGCGCAAAGAAAAGCCGCTCCGAGTTCAGCCACGAGTTCTTCTTTTGCGTAACCCTCATCGCCATGTTTTTTTCGACCGAAATCCCGGTCAAGGCGAGAGGGGTGGCGCGTCCAGTGGGTGCACTCGTGAGCGAGGGTGGCATAGTAGCTTTCGGAATCGCGGAACGCCTCAAACAGAGGCATCTGTACATAGTTAGGATGGATTGCGTAGAAAGCTCGATTGCCGCCATGCCGGATATCTGCGCCGGTATCCTTGAAGAACGCTTCCGCGTGCCCTATCCGTTGCACCGTATCGAAGCGCGGTTCCGGTTTGGCGTAGAAACGCTCGGGAAGACCGTCGATCTGCTCGACGTTGAAAACGGTGTAGCCTTTCAGGAAGGGGATGGCGCGTTCCACGTCCTCCCCGTTTTCGTTTTCCTCGGTGCGGGTGAACTTATTGGCATAGACCACCAGAGAACCCTTTTCACCTTTGCGTACGGAGGCTTTCAATTCCTGAGCCTGCTTAAAGGTCATCCAACTCGGGGATGTAAAACCCTGAGCGCTTGCGGATGACCAGAGGCTTAGGATGTTGATGCCTGAGTACGGCTCGCCATTATGGCGAAGGGGGCGGGTGATTCGGTCCATAGCATGGTCGCTATGCCAGGGTTTCACCCAAGGGAGTACCCCGGTTTCCAGGTCGGCAACAATCTGGTTTGTAATGCGGGTGTAAATGTCGGCTTTGGCAGTCTTGTTTTTCATGGCCTTGCTCCTTTGGTTTGAGGGTTTTCTCAACATGCGGAGAAGGTCTGCCGGGCGAATAAGCCGACGTGTCATGGGCCACACGGAAGCGAAGTGCATGGAGCGGGCCAGCCCATTGACGCGGCGGCGCGACCGGCTAAAAGAAGCATGAAATTTGAGAAAACCCGATGAAGGAGCGGCCATTACAACGGCCAGGGGAAAGCCGATCAACCCGCTTTGAAAAGTTTACCGACCGGGAAGGGGAATTCCGGGAAAGAGGAAAAAAGATGAGGGGTAGGGAGTACAAAATTTGGCACCGGCCCAAAACCGGTGGTAGTGACTAATTGTGAGGAAGGCTTCCACCTTCCAATTTGAATCGATGAATTAAAAATAACTTTGAACGAGATTTATTTGGTCAACCAGTCAGAATAGGCTCGAATATCTATCATGGGCACTGTTGCGCTAGATTGAAGTCTAGCAATGAGTTCGAAAAGAAAATAAGTTACTGGTTTGTTATTTTCTTTAAAAAAATATTCCCCATGTTTTAATTCGAAAGTTCCATGGGCAGCAAAGCACCCCAGATCCAGCAATTCATCGTCAAATTCATTATTTTCCAGCACTTCCTGAAGGGCAATTCCTAAAGGAGGATTCCATGTGCTCTCCAAGGTTAATATTCCGCCAATAATATGTGGTAAAGGTTTTGGCGGATATGTTCCTCCAGCATGAGGAATAGGAAGGCTCGTTCGGTGAAGACGGCGAACACTGGAAATTTTTTTTCGAGCATATTCAATTCTTTCTTTATTAGCGTCCTGCTTCGCCTCAAACACAGCATAAACGCTTTCAGCCGGAATTATTTTCTGTCCCTTGAAATCAAAAATAAAGGGGGAGTATTGTCGATCAAATATAACCACATCGATTTGTTGGCTGAACACGCCTTTACTGTCAACAATATGACCTGTTTCGATTTGATATCGTTTAGGAAGATATTTTGTGAGCAAATCCATCCAAGTAGTTTCGCTTGCATCTCCTTTTGTCCCCGGGTGTTTAAAAGCCTCTCTAGAGATGGATAGGTCCTGCTCAAGGTCGTCATTTAGAGAGGCAAGAATTACAGGCAAATCCCACTCGTTGCTTCCTTTGGTGCGTTCCATAGGATATTTAATTTTCCTTAAAGGGTGGTGTTGGCTTCATTTTATGAGCGATGAGAACAACTCTTTTTCCGCTTATAGGATTATCGGGATAGGCATCCAGTACAATTCGAGGTATTAAGCGCTGAGTTAAATCTGAAAATGTAAAGCCATAGGACTGCTCACCATTGTTGCCTGTGGCTTTAACAACTTCCTGAATTTCTAAGTCCGATAGGCCTAAGCTTTTTAATGGAGAGTCCAAGACAGTGTGTCTTTGTTTATCATTGGGCCTACGAAAAGCTAAAATATCTGCCGCCCTGCGTCTTATGGCAGGATCAAGAGCGCCTAATCTGTTAGTGCACATAATAACGGCGGCTGGCAACCTTCCATTTCCAATTCTATCTATTCCACGGATAAATGCATTTACACCTGCCTTATCTTCATGGTGCATTTGCGAGGTTTCTCTCGATTGAGCCAAAGCGTCTGCCTCATCTACTAACAAAATAATCGCGCCTCGGGAGCGACCATCCGCACCTTTTAGTTTTTTTGCTTCTGAGACAGTATGATCGAATGCTGAGGAAAGGAGCTGAGTCATTTCGCCTACACGCCCCTGACCTCGCGCTGAAAGGCTCAAAGGAAAAAGAGTAATATCAATTTTTTCTTGCCTGGCGACCGCATCGCCCACTGTTTCAGCCAGTTCTGTTTTGCCTGACCCTACATCACCTGCCAAGACCACAAGAGGTGGACGGGACAAAATCGTGTTGATTATTTTATTTGCTTGCGGGTGAAATTTATTTGACCAGGCTTGAATGCCGTTTGGATTGACTAATAAGCCCAATATTTTCGTTAGCCGAGATTTCTGTTCCTCCAGGCCAACCAAACGAGAGAAACGTTCTTGTGGGTCAATATCGGGATAGGTTATGGCACGCTCAAACAACCCGCTATTTTGGTTGGAATTAGCCATCAGTAGCTCCTAACACTTGAACGATCAAGTGCTCGTCCCCCAGAAGAATAAGTTTTGTCATTTTCTATATAGCCATTCACCCTAGGCTCACTTCCATTTGTTCTTTGAAACGGTAAGGAGTCTTTAAAATTTTTCTTTTCTTCCTCTGATAGATCGCTCCAAGCGGAACTATATGTTAGGTAGCTATAGAAAGATGCGCCGCTTATATTAGCGTTTGGCCTAACACGTCCTGGATCATCGTCACTTGCGTTAACTCCTTCCAGTGATCGTGCAGTGTATATTAAAGTTGGCTCGATAAAATCCCCGTCAAGATAAAACCCATACTTTACCGTTCCCAACAAACCATTTTTAAGTAGCTCAATAATTTCGATTTCAAATTCATTGATTGCTTCGTCAGTGGGTTCACCATAAAATCGTTGCATTCGTTTTAAATCGGTAGCGACCTTCGCTGCCATATGTTTTGCGTGAGTTGCAGTGAAGGTGACTGTTTCGGAGTGAGTATAACTGTAGCTCATAAACACCTCATACTTGGAAGGATGGCCCGAAAACCTTCTGCCAGTAGTAGATTGTTTCCTGTTTAGTGGGAGCTGCGAGCGCCCCATCAATGGCATCGCCTGCATCGAGAGCCGCATCCACAATTGCCCTTGCTTGGTTTTCGGTATAAAGACGACTTACGTTGTTTTGGGGATTAACTGGATCATAAATTCTAACTGGATCAGATGAGGGTTCAATTTCTCTTGGGTTGTAATAATCAGAGAAAACGATCTCGTTTTTAAGTTCACTTTGAATAATGTAAGTAAAAAAGTGCTGTAGTGCCTCTGGGTAATCTGAAAAATCACAGCCATCATCACAGAGATGAGATAAGATCATTTCGATCATAAATGATTTGAATTTAAAATTTTCGTTTTCAATTTTTTGCTTTCGGGCCCAGAATTTTATAAGACGAACCACTTGCGCAAAATTTATTTCCTGGGCTTGCTTTCTCTTTTTTGTGAAATCCAGGTGATAAGGGATGTTGGTTTCTAAAAAGGAGCCATCTTCCTGGCTTACCAAATCTCCATACCAATCTGGGTCATCACGATATAAAATTGGCACTACATCAACATCAAGGCCTGATCCTTTAAACGACACCGTAACACTGTAAGTTTGAGGTTTTACTTGATCTGGACTGAAATTTGGGAAAGCCTTCCGCAAATTTTCGGCCAGATAATCTAATAAACCTGAAATTTCACCAGGCGCTTCATTTCCACTGATATAACAGGCTACGTCGATATCATTTAAACTCCGTAAGGCAGTGCCCTTTGCCAAGCTTCCAGATAGCATCATTTTTCTTAATGAAAAATCCGGATGTACATTTAGGTAAGATTCAAGCTTTTCGCGAAGACGACGAACTTGAGCACGATATTCATCCGCTTTTTCTTTCGGCAAATTCACCCTGTCTTGAGCGAATTGGGCTATATCCCTGTGGTCAACATGTTCTCGTGCCATACTAAAACTCCAACAAAATTATCCGTTTGATGGTGGAAACTGGAGAAATCCTTTGCGATGCCAAAATAGAAGCTGGACACTACTTTTTGCGTGCAGGAGGTCTTATCGTTGAAAAGGAATCTTGCGAAGACTAAATAAGGTCCAAAGTTTCAATAGATTGTGCCTTGCCCCTTATAAAAGAGACTTAGTTCATTATGTATAAATAAGATCAGTAGACCAAAAGTCAAGGTAAGGGGATAAAAAACCCCATCCTGAAGGTGAAGGTACGGGGAAGATATTTCGATGAGATATCATCGGTTGTGGTCATGGATAATTTGTTTTTCCTTCCTTGATCTGTTTGGCTCAGATACTCTCTCACTCATTCCCATATAGCGGCTGATGTCACGCCTTAGGTCAAAGAGTTCCATATTGTGTTCCTTGAATCCGTAACGGATATGCTCTTGGAGCTTTTGGCGTTCATTTGATTGGCGTTCCCTGAGGGCTTGCATTTCCTCCTGGTCGCGAATTCGGCATTGCTCGGTTTCACGGTCATTTATGCGGCGGATTTTCTGATATCGTCCGGTTAGACGAAACCAAATGGCTTTCAATCCTCGGGGTAGTCGTTTGGATCGTTCTATGGTTTCCTGGTTCCAGCGTTTTTCGTGTTTTTCCTTTAGCATCGCTCTATATTTTCTATGGTGATCCCGCATGGCCCGCTTGGTTTTAAGGAGAGGTTCTTTTTTCTTATCTATTTTCTGGTGAACCTCCTTGATATGGAGTTCGAGCATTTTGGTCATGTTCTTGGCAATTTTGGTTTTGACTTGCTCTGTGTCAGGAAGCTTCTTGGGATCACCCAGCCGGTTTTTTAGTTCCTTGGCTTTTACGCCAACCCAACGACTTAAAGAGAATACTTCTCCACGATAATCGACGGCCACAAATCCGCGCCGGTCGCCTCGGGCCAGATAGAATCCTCTTTCCTTCAAAGCCTGGGTAAAAGCTTTGCCACTATCAGAAACCGCCCAGCATTCCTGAAATAGAGATTTGATAGTTTTCGGGTCTTCATTCATGCGTTTAGCTTGTTGCCACTCGGCCAGGGTGAAGTTTCGTGGATCGCGCTTCTTACTATCCATCAGACCGCGCGGCATTTTCCAGCCATGTTTGAGATAGAGCTGTTTGGATACGTCTCTCAGTTTATATTTATAGTGAGACAGGTTAATAGCCGTCATTTTTTCCGTATTGATCCGGGACCAAACGCAATGGGCGTGTCTCCGTCCTTCTTTTTCATGAAACACCACGGCACGGGGCTGGCCTTCCAGTCCCAACTCTTTTTCGATATCTGCCAAAGCGTTTTCAAAATGCTTGATAGGAACGTTTTCAGTCTGTGGTGGGTTTAGACTGAGGGAAAATAGGAATTGCTTACAGCGCGTGCCCTTGCTAATGGCTTGAGTTTCTTTTAAAGCACCGTGCAGGTCGTCGGCCATGAAACCCCGTAATTCATGCACCTCGACATGCTCGTTTTCATCTGCCTTAAGTAGATGAGTGGCTAATTGTTTGGCTGCCCCGCGCTGGCTGGCTTTTAGGATCATGACGATCCTCCATCCAGACCTAAGGCATCAATCAGAGAAGTACGTATCCAACGGATGTCCTTGCAACTCAACTTTATGGCTTTTTCGGTATCGGGCGATACTTCGAGGGAGCCGGAGTTCGCGGCCTTGGCCAGTTGGTTAATATTGTTCGCAATCCGGGATTTTCCAAGTTCGCCCAGAAGCTTACCCAGTTCCTGATGATCCTTGACTGGGAATTTACCGCGAGTTCGCCTTACCGGGGCTTTTGTATCAAACAGGCGGGAGCGGATATAGGCTCCGAGAGACATTCCTGCAGCTTCTTTTTCCAAGCGGGCGCGTTCCTCGAACGTGAGGCGCAGGGAGAAAGGAGCATCTGTTTTTTTGGTTTTATCTGTCATTTAACCTTTTCTTCGCAAATCAGGCTGTCATTCCCGGAAATTCGGGAAATCGGGCCTGTACCCGTTACTAATGGGTATTTGCAGAAGAAAAGGGCTAGGTGGGAGGTTCAATAACGTATTGAGCCGTATAGCCTTTTCTGTGGTCTGTTCCTACGCAGTGGATGGTAAAATATCCAATGAGGTCCCCTTGAGAATGGAGTTCCATTGCTCTAGGATGTCGAAAATGGGGTTCGAACTTTTTCCCCGAGCCTCCACCATTTTTTAATCCTATAAAATCCAATAAAATCCGAAAGCCCTAGTAATATAGGGCTTTTTTATTGCTTTCAGGTCCTAGAGGGATTATATGATTTTATGAAATCTTAAGTATTTTGGGGATAACTTTTGGGGTTACCCTCGTGCTAAAAAATGAGTTACCCCCCAATGTCTCTTTCCCATACAACCGTTAAAAACGCTAAACCCGAAGCGAAATCGCGTAAATTATTCGATGAGCGTGGGTTGTTCCTTCTTGTGAACCCTAATGGAAGCAAATGGTGGCGTTTTAAATACCGATTTGACAATAAGGAAAAATTGATGTCTTTGGGCGTTTACCCCGATGTCAGCCTTAGGGATGCACTGGATCGCAGGGATGATGCCCGAAAACTGATCGCCAATGGGATTGACCCCAGCCAAAATCGGAAGGCTAACAAACTGGCAAGGGCAGAGGGTTGTGAACTGCTTCGAAGTGGTGACCAGGGAATGGTTTGCTAAATATTCCAAAAGCTGGGAGAAGATCATGGCAACCGAATTATCCGCCGATTCGAGCGTGACATTTTTCCATGGCTTGGTAAAAAACCCGTCAAAGAAATCACCGCGCCCGAACTGCTTTCTGTTATTCGCCGGATTGAAAATCGCGGGGCCTTACTCCTGCCAAGGGAAATTATTTTGCCGCAGTAACAGAACCCAAACAAGTAGCCGAAGCCCTGCGGGCTTTGGATGGCTACCAAGGAAGCCACATTGTGGCGTGTGTCTTAAATTTGGCTCCACTGATTTTTGTCCGTCCTGGAGAACTCCGAAATGCTGAATTGGCCGACATTGATTTGGAATCGGCAACTTGGACCTACAGGGTAACCAAAACCAATAGTCAGCACATTGTCCCTTTATCGCGTCAGGCCGTGGAAATATTGAGAGAATTGCAACCCATTACAGGATATGGACGTTTTGTGTTTCCGGGGGCACGAAGTAGTTGTCCCTGAATCATTATAGTGCATGAATAAAGAAGGGTGGAAAGTGTTCTTCCAAAGCACCATCTCCGGCAACCTTACGCCCAATATCCCGAGTAACACAGCATTGCCACTCTTTAACCGTTTACGCCAACGCGTCATCGAACTCGGATCAATCGGCAACTCATGCTGAAACGTCAACTCGCCACAAAAGTATTGCCAGTAGGGATTCTCCACCCATTGACTCACCACTTCCTCATCACTCAACCCATGCGCATGCTTCAGGTAATGCAAACCCACCATCAAACGCGTTGGCTTCGCTGGGCGACCTTGTTCGCTATAAAGCGCGCCAAACGTCTTATCGAATTCGGACCACTCGATCACAGACGATAAACGGATCAAGGGATGCTTCTCGTCACACAAAAAACCCAGATTCACTTCGTATAAATTCTGTTGAGGATCGCGCGCTTTTGCTTGCATAAAATCACCAGCTTTTGAAGGTTATTCAACAAGTTTTGGCGGTTTTACTATACTTAAAAGCCCCGTTCAGCCTTTATTAACGCGCCTATCTCACTTTTTCAGGGATGACTAATTTGTCTTGATTCCGGGGGGACAGTACACTTAAGAATCGGCAATGCGCTTTACTGTTTCCTCGCACTCTAAAATACGGAATTCAAACCCTTTACAAACTACCGAAGTTTTCAGTCCTCTTCGCCTAAACCAAAACTCAATTGAATCGATAGCCTTTAAAGATGATTTCAATCTTATCTTTATAAGTAAAGTCATCCTTAAAAGAAATAAGCATTTCTTCGATGTTATTTTCAAGTTTTCCTGAAAAAATGGAAGCTACATCCTGCAAGTTTTTTGCAAAATCGGAAACGAATAAACCATTCTCCGCGACTTTGATTACCAGTTTAAAATCGGGACTCCATAAGCTTTCTCCCTTGTCGGAATGTTTAATTTTTATCAAGGCAGAGGACGGCTTATAAACTAAGGAGATCAATTGACCGAGCAATGTTTTTTTGATGGAAACATGGGCTGTTATGATTCCCTTAAAATTTTTAGGAATTTTTACAGGTTCACCTGCTCTAACGGAGACATTCCTTAATAGAGTGCTTTCTTTTTGAACAGAGCTTGTATTTTTTCTCGAAAGTAAAAGGTATGAATTATCTTGATGGACAAATTTGTATCTGTCCAGCAAAGTCAGAAATGTTGCTGGTTCATCAAACAATGGGTATCTTCCGTCAATAGTAGCAAAGCGAAATAATATATGCTTTGGAGCGTTGGTTTTTTTGAAGTGATTCGCATTTAGATCATCCAAAACCGGTGTATATGCCGAGTATGACTGAATAACGGGCCTGGGAACCCAATTTAATGAATACCCTAAAGTAAGAATCAAGTCACAACAAAACACATCAACTGTTTTGTCTTGGATAATTTCCAGAGTCTCCTTTTTTAATGGAATCTTTTCTCTGATTTCGCCTTTAACTTTCTCTTCCAGATCTAATCTTTTGTCGGGTTTCTGGATAAGGGAAATGGCCTGCGTCGAATATTTAGCATCGTCCAGAATCAGATCGTAACCTAAATTAAAGTTTGTTGACCACTTGGAAAAATAAGGATGTATTCCCAATAATAAAACGATGATTCCAAACAGCATACCCTTTAAGATATCTGGATTTATTTTATTTGGGATTTGGTCGCTATGAAAGGATGGCCTGAATGCGGTTGCCATTAAAAATGCGATCAAAAATAAACTGTATGAAAAAAACCAGTAAGCATGCAAATCATGCCTCACAAAACCAAGTTTGAATTGGATCAACAGGGTTGGAAAACTTAATAGGGCTAATTTAAAAAGCAATTCATCTCTTCGGTATCGGGCGTATCCGATAATAATAAGCACCAAAATTAAAACCACCACTCCAAGAACCACCTGGTGGGTGGGTCCTTCCGAATTCATAGCAGAATTGTAACCATTGACAATTTGAAAACTGTTTACCAAATAACTCCATAAATTTGCTATGGATTGGTCCGAAACCAGCCAAAACAATAGGTACCAAAAAATAAACCCCCAAAAATAAACCGAAACCACTTTGTTCGTATCTTTATTCTTACTTATTGTGGACATAAGTATGGACATTACCAGGATAGTAATTGCCATTACCATTGAGCTGAATTTAATCAAAGCCCCCAAAGCGAAAAACAAAGAACCGGTAAGGGAAAATACAATGAGCCATTTGGGGGGGCTCTTACATGAAAACAATAAAGAAAGAAGAAGGGTCCCTGAAAAGATTAATTTTAAATCACATTGAAAGAAACCCATCGTCAAAAGGAGAGAAACAACGATCATGAAACTTGACAAAAGTCCGATTTTAATATGGCTTAAAAACTTCAGGACCAAGATCATGAAAAACAAATGGCAGGCATATACAAATGAAACCGAAATCAGCCATTGGTCATAATTAAAGAATCCAGGATAATTAGGCCATAAAAATCCTAATGGACCATAGGTAAATACAATTTCTTTTCCAAATTGATACCCCTCTACCAAACCAAAATATAAACCGTAAAACCAGGATGTTCCCAAATTATAAGATTCGAAAAACAGGGGTAAAGGCCAAGTCCATAAACCTGCAAAGACAATCAATAAGGAGGATATGCAGGGTTTGTAAACCAGGTACCGCAAGGAGTTCATTTAAGGCTTCTTCCGTTGAAAATAAGGAAAAATACCAGGGCGGGGAATTAATACAAGGTGGTAAAAGGGAAAGGGGGAAATTAACCTGCACTTCAATTCAAAAAATAATTGGAAGTTGAATTGAATATATTTATTTCTTTTAGACAAAAATCCGATGAAACAAATTCAAGACGCTTTCGTTCTGGAAAGGATTTCCTTGAACCTGGTGTTATTTGGATCTAATTTCAAGCCCTGATCAATGACAGCTTTTGCTGAAGCTTTATCGTTTTGTAAAAGGTGGGTATCCGCAATATGATAAAACGCTTCTAGAAAAAATGGATTCACCTTTAAGGATCCGTTGAAAGCCATGATGGCATCGGCATATTGCTTGCGCTCTTTATAGACCATGCCGAGGTTAAAAAAGGTCATCATTCCTTTGGGGTCCACATTAAGGGATTTTTTAAAAATTTCCTCAGCTTTATCCAGATCGCCCATCAAACGATATGTATCACCCAGATTATTCAAATAAGTTGAATTATTGGCTTCCTGAGCCAAAGCTTTTTTGTAATACTCGATTGCCTGGGGATATTCTTTGGCATCTTTATGAAGATTGCCTAAGTTGTTATTAGCTTTGGAATCATTATCGTTTTCTTTTTTGGTGATCGCGTCTTGCCATAAACTCTTGGCCTTATCCAAGTCGTTTTTCATGTAATACACCATGCCCAGATTGACGTAGGTTTGAACATGGTCCGGCTTTATGGATAAGGTTTTTTCAAATTCATTTTTGGCTTCATCGTACTTTTTCATTCCAAACAAAACTAGGCCCTTTTTATTATGAGCCAGGAAATTATCAGGATTGTACTTTATTGCCAAATCAAATTCATCAATTGAATTTTGATAAAGGTTATACTGCGCAAATTCGATTCCAAGCTTGTAATGGGCGTCAGATTCAATAACATCAACTTTGGATTCACTGGAACCACAAGCGTTTAAAAAAAAGAATAAGAAGGGAATGAGAAGTAGGTAGGATTTCATATTTTTGGTAAAAAAAAACGGGGCCAACTTTTCAGCTGGCCCCGAATCGAAAGATCAAACTAGTTGATACCTCGTGCCGGACCGGTCGTGGTACCATTTACAGGAACCAATGACGTACCAGGCAAGATTGAGGAATCATGAGCGTCGCCCACGAACTCCATGGCGAAACCAGTGGAGTTGGCTCTGACCACAACAACACCCCAGAAAGAAAGCTGGCTCAAGTTATTGAACCGACCATTACTTTCTGCAACTGCCGGGTTGGTATTGCTACTAAGGGCTCGCAAGAACCCAGAGGAACTACCAGAAGAGGTAATAAAATGAACCCTGGAATCACCAGAAAAGGCGGATCCATTGGGATCAAAAAGACTATCGTTAGTGGTTACAACAAAGATCCTGTGTGTTTCACCAGAATCAACGCTGAAACTCGTGTTGTTACCGGAACCATCCTCACTGAGCCCTACTGCGCTCAAGGTAAGACCAATTCTGGTTTGCGCCGTATCCAATGAAGGATGACTGACACCAACGAAAGTATATACCGAACCATCACCATCCGCCTGATAATAAGGGGAGATGACGCTTCTGGCACGGTCATTTGAAAAAGCCTGAGCATTTCCAACGAAGACAAATGCCATCAGGGCTAAGATCAACAAAATGGATGTTCTTTTCATCAGTCGTTCTCCTTTATTTGATAGTAAAGATTACCCTGGTAACCCAACTAATAAAAAGATTTTAATTCACACCACTAAAATTAGGAGTGTTCCAAGCTCTGGAATCCTGAGAGTCTCCCACAAATTCCATTGCAAATCCAGTACTACTGGATTGCACCACTACAACACCCCACATGTTCAACATAGTGATATCCGGAAAACCACAATGGCCCGTAACTGCAGAAACACAAGTTTTCGGATTAGAAGCCGGGCTAAACCGGAGGTTACCATGACCCGAAGCCGGAGAATTTACGACCACGAGGCCATCACTAAAAACGGTTGGGTTAAAAACGCTATTATTGGTCGCGGCAATAAAAATGCGCTTGGTAGAATTTCGATCAATTGTGAAATCGAGCTTACCATTTGCATCGGACTCACCTTGAGCCAAAAAAGCGCCATTAGCGATTCCGCTGTTCAGCAAAACCTGCAACGAAACACCAATTCGGGTAGCCATACCAGATAAAGAAGGATGACTCACACCAATAAAGGTATAGGTAGCACCATCAGCCTGCCAATAAGGCGAAACGACTGATCGATCATTTTGTATTGCAAAAGCGTTTCCGGCGCTCAGCACCATTACCGCTATTAATGCAAATTTTAATACATTAAACATAAACTTTTTTTTCATTATACTTTTCTCCTTTGAAATTCATCCTGTTAGGTACATTCCAAGGATCAACATTAGGAAACAGGTTAAAATTGATACCGGGCATCCACCTCCCCTCAAGATTTTAATTTTTTTTAATTACCTTCCTTTTCTATTTGATCACAATGTGGAAAATTGTAATTTATGGGTTAATTTTAATATTCGAGTCTGAAATTATAGAACATTTTAAAAGCATGTCAATAACTTTTTTCTACTGCCTTTCCAACCAAAATCGAATTAATTGATTGATTAAAAAGAGCTAGCAGGTTTGACCCGTTGCCCTCATGTAAACATTAAAGTTTACACTATTTTTCATTGTAAGATAATTATTGAAAAAATTCAAACTATTTTAACCAATTCTTAGCTGAATGTCCATGGTTTCATAGCATTTAACATTATAAGTAACTTAATCGGCAGAATTCAGGATTTCTTTATTTTTAAGGAAAGCGATCAGCGGATTATTAAGCGGTAAAACTCTGTTGGGTTTTATTTTCCGTGCAACTTATAGCGCATTTTAAAGGGTTTTCCAAGCCTTTTTTATCCATATAAAAAATACAAGGCTTCTTTTTATGACAAAATTATGACAATATTCATGATCTGAATAATGGATCCAACTTTTCCTCCACACCACAATCTATTTAAAATCAAGGTGTTGAGAATGGAAAAGCCTTTTGGTATAATCCTTGGCAATTATGTTTCAATTACTTACATAAAATTAAAAGGGTCCCCTCCTGATGTTTTTTAGCCCCCTAAATAGACTTTTTTCTTCTCCATCATCACGAAACATTTTTTCCTTCTTAGCCTTTTCAGTCTTGTTAATTTATTCTTCAGGTTGCACCAGTAATAAAGAAGATAAAACCGCTCTTGGAAAAAAACATTATGCTGACGCCTTGAAATTCTCTTCCCTCAACGATAATTCCAAGATGTTTGAAAGTTTAAAAGAAGCGGTTCGCCTCGATCCTTTGGAACCCAATTATCATTTAACTTTGGGCAGAAATTTTTTTAAGGAAGGTCAATTAGACAACGCGGAACAAGAGTTTTTACAGACCATTCAAATTGATTCCGACTACAGCGAGGCTTACCGTCAATTAGGCCGACTATATATGCATAGGGGAGAATTTGACAAGGCAGTCGATTATTTAAAAACAGGCCTCACTAAACCCAAGGTAAATTCACCTCAACAAATTCAAAACTGGATCGCTATCAGCTATTATGCTCTGGGCAAAGTGGACAAAGCCGAAGAACAATGGCTCAATTCCCTTTCTGTCAGAGAAAATGAAAATATTCGCTTGAACCTTGCCCTCGCTTACCGTGATCAGGAAAAATTTGATCTGGCCATGGATTCTTTAAAAAAGGCGGTTTTGCATAACCCCGCCTTTCCTTTGGCTCACTATCATTTAGGTTTATTGTATTTGAAAAACAAAAAACTGCGTCTGGCTGAAGACCATTTCAGAAAGGTGGTTAAACTATCCCCAAAAAGTGTTCAAGCCAGAGCATCCCGTGAATACCTCTCAATTATCCCAAATTAAAAATGAATACTACTGAAGACTTTGGATTGTTTTTAAAAAATCAGCGCGAAGACAGGGGCATTCCCCTGGAACACATTTCAAGTACCACCCGCATCCATACGAGGTTCCTGAGTGCCCTTGAGGACAACCGATTTGATGACCTGCCGGGTGAAGTGTTTGTTAAAGGCTACATTCAGGCTTATGCCAAATCACTCGGAGCCAATTCGGATGATTTTCTCGACACTTATGACCGCTCTGTTGGGTTGAAACGTAAGGAAGAGCACGATGCTAAAATAAGGCAACAGGAAAACCGTTATCTATTGCAAAGAAATCCTTTGCAGTACATATTGGGCGGTTTTATTCTGATCGTTCTCGGGGCCATCGTTTTTTACCTCCTGGAAATGGATTTTTCAAAAGGCAAACCCGATTCGGTAAGCTCTGATGTAAAATTGACACACAAGGAATCTGCTCCACCGGTGCCTCCACCCGCAAAAAAAACCGCTACTCCGGCGCAATCAGTGGCACCTGATAACTCGTCTACAAAAGATAAAAAGACCGAAACCTCTACTCAGCAATCTGCAACAATGTCGGAAAACGTTTCTGAGCAATCCCTGGAAGCTCAACTGGCGGAACTCGAAGCTCTCACGCAAATTTCCAATGACGCTAAACCGTCGAATCCCAAGGAAAAGCCCGAATCCCAAAACCAAGCCCAAACGGACCAAAGGAAAAAACCTCAGGCAGTCCGGGATTCTGCGCTCTCTTCCACTTCAAAGACCGAAACCACGCCTCCCGATAAAGCTCAAAAAAGCATGACTTCTAATGAACAAGGTGTTATAATTCAACAACCTAAAGATAAAAGCAAATCGTCTGACAGCAAAGAAAAGGTGGCCTCCGCAAACATACCCAATGATGCAGGCTCAGAGGTAACCTCCGATTTAATGACATTGAGAATCGAAGTAACAAACGATTCCTGGTTCAATATTGTGGTTGACAATGATAATGTGGTGGATTTCATTTTAAAGCCGGGATCCGTTAAAACCTATAACGCAAAGAATTCGTTTAAAGTTACGATCGGCAATAAAAATGCGGCCCAAATGGCTCTAAATGGTCAGTCTCTTGCTTTACCCAAAGTGAGAGGGAATGTGGTCCGGGATTTTCTAATAACCCCCAAACTTCTGGAATAGTCATGGCAAAAATCGACGCATTTTTCAAGCTAATGAACGACCAGGGAGCGTCTGATTTACACCTGGTTTCGGGATCCCAACCCATTTTGAGAGTGCATGGGGAAATGGAGCGGGTTAAATACAAGGTCCTCGAGAATGACGAATTGAAAGCAATGTTGTATGAAATTGCTCCTGAAGATAAGGTCAAGGTTTTCGAAGAAACGGGGGACATTGACTTCGCTTATGAGATACCTAATCTGGCGCGCTACCGTGCCAACTATTTTCAGCAAAAATGGGGTGTCGGTGCAGTATTTCGTGAAATTCCCAGTGAAATCCTGACGGCTGAACAGTTGGGCCTTCCTCCAGTCGTTAAAAAATTCGCCATGTTGCACAAAGGGCTGGTGCTGGTGACCGGTCCTACGGGTAGTGGAAAATCGACCACCCTTGCAGCTATGATGGATTATGCTAACAAAAACCGGAAAGAGCATATATTGACGGTTGAAGATCCCGTTGAATTCGTTCATAAAAGTCAAAGTTGTATTGTTAATCACCGCGAAGTGGGCGTTCATACACGCGGATTCGCCTCGGCCCTTAAAGGGGCATTGCGCGAAGATCCGGACATCATTCTGGTAGGTGAAATGCGCGACCTGGAAACCATTGCTCTGGCTTTAGAAGCGGCATCCACCGGTCACCTGGTGTTTGGTACCCTGCACACTCAAAGCGCCGCAAAAACAATCGACCGTGTGATTGACGTTTTTCCAGCCAACCAGCAGGCACAGATTCGTACCACCTTGTCTGAAGCCTTAAAAGGGGTCGTGGCCCAAAACCTGTTCAGACGCATCGATAAAAAAGGCCGAATGGCGGTATTGGAAGTGTTGGTGGTGACTCCGGCAACTTCCAATCTCATCCGTGAAGGAAAAACCTTCCAGATACCCTCCGTCATTCAAACCGGTAAAAAATTCGGCATGCAATCGCTGGACGATGCCATTCTGGAAGCTTTAAACGCAAAAAAAATCAGTGCCGAAGATGCTTATGACAAGGCCATCGTTAAGGACCGTTTTCTACAATTCCTGAAAAAGGCGCCCGATATCATTTAACCCATCACAGCGCGACCTTTTATCGAAGAGACTTTATGCGAAAAGCGGAGATTGATCACATTTTAACGACCATGCTGGAAGCCTTCGGGAACATTTCCGACCTCAACATCACCGTCGGCAAACCGTTCCAGGTGGAATCCTCAGGACAATTGACCGAAGTTCCCATTGATCCCCCGATGCCCAAAATCACTCCGTTTCAAGCGGAAGTTTTCGCTCTCAACCTCATTGCCTCCGACCGCCGCTTGACGGAAATCCTGTTGCGGGAAGGGTCTTGTGACTGCTCCTATTTTCTGGTCGGCAAAGCGCGTTTTCGTGTGAACATATTTTCCCAGCGGGGGAATTACACCATTGTCCTGAGAAAACTGGAAACCCGCATCCCGACCATTGAAGAGTTAAAACTGCCCCCTCAATTTTCCAAGGCGGCAGAAGAGAAAAACGGCTTGATTTTGGTAACTGGCGCCACAGGTTCAGGTAAATCCACAACTCTTGCAGCTTTGCTTAACAAAATGAACGATGAAAAATCGGTGCACATTATCACGCTGGAAGACCCGGTTGAATTTGTGCATCCTCATCGAACCGCAACGTTCAATCAACGGGAACTGGGTGGCGATTTCGATTCGTTTGCTACAGGTCTGCGCGCGGCTTTAAGGCAAGCCCCCAAAGTGATTCTGGTGGGTGAAATGCGTGACCGGGAAACAGTTGAGATTGGTTTGAGTGCGGCCGAAACAGGTCATCTTGTATTAAGTACATTGCATACTGTGGATGCCGGCCAGACCATTAACCGTATTGTAGGAATGTTCAATCAGGAGGAAGAACAGCAAATCCGCCTGCGTTTGGCTGACACTGTGCGTTGGATCATTTGTCAACGTTTGGTTCCCAAGGTAGGAGGAGGCCGGGTGGCCTTGCTGGAAATCCTGAAAACAAATATGCGGATTGTGGATTCCATCACCAATGGAGAATCCGAGGGCAAGACCTTTTATGAAATTCTTTCCAATGGCCAGGCTTATGGGATGTTCACTTTCGACCAGTACATTATTCAGCTTTACAAAGATGGACTGATTACGGAGGAATCTGCGATGGCCTATTCCTCGCGCAAAGCTATTGTGGGGCGAGGACTCGATACCGTTAAAGCCCAAAAAGGCGAAAAAACTACCGATATTGAAGAGCTCTCTATGGATGAGGATTATAAAGTCTGATGTTTATCAACCCATTTAGAAAAAATTAACGAGGTACCCGGATCAATGCAAGTCAAATGCTTCGAATGCTCTCGGGCTATCAATATTCCTGATGACAAACTACCCAAGGACAAGGCTGTCACCGTTGCTTGTCCCGGTTGCAAAAATAAAATCAAGGTGGATGCCCACTTGAAAAAGGAAGAAGAAGCTTCTCAACCGGTCAATACGGAAAAGAAACCTTCCGAGGAGTTAGTCGACACCTCGAAAATGGTCAAACAGACCGAGTTCGATGAAGACGAACTGGTGGTCTATGATGAAGGCGACCAGATCGCATTAGTGCTGGATGAGCGCCATAAAGACCACTGGGTCAAACATCTCGAAGAGTTAGACTATAAAATAGAATTTGCCAGGTCACCCGAACATGCAGTCCATAAAATGAAGTTCACCCAGTACCATATGGTGGTTCTGGATGACCATTACGGCAAACGCGAACTAAATAAAAACCCTGTTTACATTAGTATTTTGGAAGAGCCGATGACGTCCCGGCGTAAATTATTTTTTATTCTGGTGAGCGATAAGGTTAAATCGGCCAGCAATATGCATGCGTTTCAATTTAGTGCCAATTTGGTTATCAATGAAAAAGATCTCGATAAAACTCCAATTATTTTGAAAAAAGGCATTAGTGAAAATGAAACGTTTTATAAAGTATTTAAAGACACCTTGCATGAATTGGGAAAGATATGACTATTAAAGACACTCCTATCATTCAAAGATACGCCAAAGGGGATGTAATCATCTCCGAAGGAATTATCAGCAACAACGCATACGTTATTATTGAGGGCGAAGTGGAGGTATCCAAAAAGGTGGATAAAAAAACCGTCATCCTTAATACGCTCAAAGAAGGCGATGTATTCGGGGAAATGGGTTTGCTTGCCCAGTCACTCAGAAGCGCCAATGTGGTCGCTACCACAGACGTCACCATCGGAATTATTGATAAGGAAACCTTTGATAACATGATCCAGAACCTTCCAAAAGATGTGCGTTCCATCATCCTGGCCCTGGTTGATCGCTTACAGTTCACCTCTCAACAATTGTCCAATATTGGGGTGCAATTGCAAAGCACCAAGGAAGCGATTCAATCCTATACCTTAAAACCAATGTAAAGGAGGTATTCCTTGCCATTCTATACGTATAAAACGACGGTAAAAGGTAAAACGGTTGAAGGGGAAGTGGAAGCCGATGATGAAAAAAATGCGATAGCCCTGCTCAAGCAACAAAACATCAAAGTCAATAAGGTCAAAAAAAAGCGAGAGGGTGCCAGCCTTTGGGAATCGATGAACAAAAAACCCATCAAAGGCCGCGACATCGTAATTTTCACTCGCCAGTTTTCAACCATGGTGGATGCAGGACTGCCTCTGGTGCAGTGCCTGGATATTCTTGGCAAGCAATCAGACAATCCGACCTTTGGCGATATCACCCTGAATGTAAAATCAAATATTGAAGTCGGTGGTAACTTGTCCGATTCCATGAGAAGGCATCCGGAAGTATTCGACACCCTGTTTTGCAATATGGTGGAAGCGGGAGAAGCAGGTGGTATCCTGGACGTAATCCTCCGTCGTTTGGCCGATTACATTGAAAAGGCTGAACTGCTCAAGAAAAAAGTTAAATCCGCAATGGTGTATCCGGGCGTTATCGTTACGGTTGCCGTGGGCGTAGTTGCATTCCTGATGGTTTTTGTAATTCCTTCGTTTGCCACCATGTTTTCCGGTGGGGGCGCAGAACTTCCAGGTCCTACACAGATCGTGATGGATGTAAGTGATTTGTTCCGCGAAAAGTGGATGTACATGATTGGAACAGTCTTTGGACTTTTCTTTCTGACCAAGAAAATTTATGCCACGGAACGCGGAAATATTGAAATTGATCGTTTTGCGCTCAAAGTTCCTGTAGTGGGTATTCTGATCAGGAAAGTATCCGTTGCAAAATTCACCAGAACACTGGGAACGCTCATCTCCTCAGGCGTACCCCTCATTGAAGCCATGGATATTTGTGCACGCACTTCAGGAAACAAAATTGTCGAGTTTGCTATCCTGAATACAATTAACGCAATCAAGGAAGGTGAAACTATTGCGGCACCTTTAGGCAGAGAGGGAGTTTTCCCCCCGATGGTGATCCAGATGATTGACGTTGGTGAATCTGCTGGTGCGCTGGATAGCATGCTGGTCAAGATTGCCGATTTTTACGATGAGGAGGTCGATACCGCGGTAGAAGCCCTGACCTCACTTATGGAACCGATGTTGATGGTATTTTTGGGCGCCATCGTCGGATTCATCGTCGTTGCCATGTATCTGCCCATCTTCAAAATGGGTGAAACGATTTAACCAGGCGGGCCAACCGG
This sequence comes from Nitrospina sp., assembly GCA_024648695.1. Lineage (GTDB taxonomy): Bacteria > Nitrospinota > Nitrospinia > Nitrospinales > JACRGP01 > JACAVV01. The sequence goes on along the minus strand of JACAVV010000010.1, from coordinate 24,409 downwards.
GAGCCCAGAGCGGCTTCCGGGGCCTGTACCGAGCCATGTTCGGTAAACAAGAGCAACCCGATAGGGAACTGCTTCTGCGGGTAAAAACGATCCTGTTTCTCAGGATTTTTTTCCTGATCGGGATCGTTGTCACCGTTTTCATTCTTCAACAAAAATACCCGTACCGCACACCCATTGTTCCTTTAAGCGTCACCCTGGCGCTTGCCTTTCTGTTTTCAGCAATTTATTCCGTACTTTTAAGATGGGAATGGAACCTTTCCCTGATCGCCTCAATCCAGGTCATTGGAGATTTGGTTTTTGTCGGGGGTATAATCTATTCCACCGGCGGAATCGAAAGTCCCCTTTCCTTTCTCTACTCTCTGGTGGTTGTCGCCACAAGCGTGATGTTGCCGAGAACAGCAATTTACCTGGTAGCTTCCGCCGCCAGCATTTCCTTTGGACTGATTATAGACCTGGAATATTTTGGGATCCTGCACCCCGTGTATTTGTTTCCCAAATCCACTGTGCCCCATGAAGGCGGGTATGTGTTTTACATCGTCTTCGTAAATATCGCCTCTTTTTATTCTGTAGCATTTTTAAGCAGTCTGCTATCGCACCGTCTTAGATTGATCAAGGAAGAATTAGCACTTACAAATATCAGTCTGGAAAAACTGCAAGCTTTTCACCGAAACGTGGTACAGAACATGGGAAACGGTCTGGTAACAACAGACCTGAACGGAATAATCACCTCGATGAACCCCGCATCGGAGCGCATCACGGGAGTGAACCAAACCGATATTGTCGGACACTCCATATATTCCCTGCTTCCCATGTCTCCTTTGAAAACCCTGTTTGATGAAATTCCGTTCACAGCCCTGCCAGACTATATTGAGGGAACGTATACTCGAAAAGACGGTACACATGCCTTTATCAGAATTCGTATGAGCAGGTTGGAAGGCAACCCTCAATCTCGACAACCCCAGGGTTTTATTTTTGTGTTCGAAGATCTAACCGAAATTAAACGAATGGAAGAAAAAATGTCTAAAGCCGAACGCCTGGCTACCGTAGGACGCTTTTCTGCAGGTATGGCACATGAAATCCGCAATCCCCTGGCTTCCTTAAGCGGATCCATTGAAGTATTGAATACAGGATTGAACCTTTCCGGCGACGATAAACGCTTGATGGATATCGTGATTAAGGAAACAGGCCGCCTCAATCGAATCGTTTCTGATTTCCTGCATTTTGCCAATCCACGCGACAATCGAAATTCCATTGTAGATATTTCCCAATTGATAAAGGATGCCATTTTGCTTATGAAAAACAGCAGTGAGTACCATTCTTCTATCAGTATTGATTTCCAAGACCACGCTCAGCATCTCGTTCTCAATTGTGATGAACAGCAAATCCAGCAACTGGTTTGGAATTTATGTATTAATGGAATTCAATCCATGTCTTCTGGAGGGACCCTTGTTATTGAAATAGAAGCCATCGATGGTTACAAGTTCGAAGGATATTATTCAGACCACAAGGGTATTTTGCTGAAAGTTAAAGACACTGGATGCGGAATTCCCGAAGAAAAAAGGAAACATATTTTTGATCCTTTCTACACTACAAAGGAAGAAGGGGTCGGCCTGGGACTGGCTCGCGTGTTTCAGATTGTAGAACGTCATGATGGGTATATCAGCTTGATAAGCGAACCCGGTGTAGGAACGCAGTTCATAGTATACCTTCCTCAAAAGGAAGCTCTCGCCAAAAGCCCTGATCAAATAAAAGTAAATCCTTGAAATCAACCGAAAGGCTGGGAATCCGCAGGTTATTGAACTTGATTTCTGCTTTGAAAAATGATTCGCCCAGTTTTCCACTTCCTTGTAACCCCCAGCCTCTAACATCAAGCCTTCCCTCTCTTGCGAATCTGATTGGTTCTGTTTTTCTGCCACATCAAAGTTAAACAATAAGCAAGGAAATTGATTCTCACCAAAACAAAGGCTCTCAAAAAACCTAATAACTGAGAACGCTTGCAATACGAAAATAAATTTATTACCATTTACTAATCCTTTGCTAACACAACGAAAAAGCCTGCTCAACTCTCATTTTCTGAAATTCAATGGTAATGGTTTGGAGAAGAAATTTATTAAAAATCAGGGTGTTCCTGGTTTTCGTTTTAATTGCGGTTTCATTATTGTCATGGATGTACGCCACCCCTACTCTGGGAAATATTCTTTACTACAACTTACCGGATTATAACGATTACAAAAAGTTTCCCTATAAAACCTTAAAAGCAAGTATCAATCCTTTCCGCTTTAAACCAACAAATAACCATTGGACACCCCCCAGGTCTATTTCCACAGGACCCGAATCCAGGGTAGATTTTGAAAATTTATTGGAAGTATCAGAAACTTTGGCTTTTCTAGTTATTAAAGATGACCTCATTTTATATGAAAATTATTTAAACGGTCATACTTGGACATCCACATCCATCTCCTTTTCGATCGCCAAGTCTTTTCTGTCAGTTTTGGTGGGAAAAGCCATTCAGGATGGATACATTCAGTCAGTGGACCAACTTGTTTCCGACTTTGTGCCGGAGCTTTCAGGAAAACCCAATGCAGAAATTTCCATAAAGCATCTTTTGCAGATGACCAGCGGCATGAATTATTTTGAAAGCCGTGGAGTGCATAATGTTTTTGGCTTGCATGCGCGCTTGTATTACACGCCCTTCCTGAAGCAGGAATTGTTGGCCATCAACTTTTTACATCCACCAGAACAAAAGGGATTCCGTTACAAATCAGGAGAATCTGCCTTATTGGGATTAGCGTTATCAAGAGCTTTGCAAGATAAAACGATCACCCAATACCTTCAGGAATCCCTTTGGAACCCTTTGGGCATGGAGTTTGATGGCCTGGTTAACCTCGATAATAATTCCGACGGACTTGAGAAAATGTGGTGTTGCATTGGGGCCACCCCCCGCGATTTCGCCAAATTGGGTCGACTTTATTTAAATAAAGGAAAATGGAACGGGAAAACTGTGATCCCCGAAAGTTGGGTGGAACAATCTACACGAATTGATGAAAGCGAAGGAAGTTCATCTGAATACCAGTATGGCTGGTGGATCCCCCCCAATGATAGCGGGATTTTTCAAGCCGAAGGTTTGTTTGGACAATATATCCACGTCAATCCGAAAACAAACTCCATTATTTTAAGGCTGGGAAAGAGCAGAGGTCCCATTACACGGGAGCAGTGGGTGAACCTGTTCACCTCGATCTCAGAATCGCTTTAGCTTGTGGTGACCTCTACCCTTTAAAGCTGTTATGCGGCTTTTATTTTCTTTTGGTTTTCAAATTCGAAAATAGTGCTGTACGTGGTCCCGCGCTCAATCTTGTTTTTCAAAATAAAAGACCTGGCGTAATAACCCATGCCCGGAATTTCGGAAGGGTTTTTAATAAAAAACCGCATTCCCTGGGCAAACTTATCCACGTTGTTTGATTCAATCACGAACCCGGTTTTCCCGTCCCGCATCAATTCCTTAGGCCCACCCTCATCGCTCACTATAACCGGCAACCCGGAAGCCTGAGCTTCCAGAACGACGTTTCCCCAGGTGTCAGTAGTGCTTGGAAACACGAAGACATCGGATGAAGAATAAGCCTTGCACAAGGTATCTCCCTCCATAAACCCGGTAAAATAGGCCGGATAACCTTCCAGGCTTTCCTCCATTTCTCTTTTGTAAGGCCCGTCGCCAACGATAATCAAATTCGCATTATCTCCTGACCTTATTAGTTTTTTAAAGGCGTCCACAAGAAGTGGTAAATTTTTCTCTTTGGATACTCGCCCAACATAAAGAAACTTTATTTCGTCATTAGGGATTCTATCCTTCCAGAATTGACCATCCTTTTTACCCGGATTGAAGTCGTCAGAATCCACCCAACGGGGAAGCGGTTTTATTTTTTCCTTATCCAATCCAAATTCCACCAGTTGCTCTTTCGTGCTGTTGGAAGGAACGGTCACCTCATCCATTTGGCCATAAAACCAGATCATAAAATTGATCGCAGTTCGGGTCAGGTTTTCATCTTTTGTCAATTCTTTCACATATTGGGGAATATCTGTATGATAAGTCCCTGTGACCGGAAAGCGCATCAACTTTGAAATTATCAATCCCAGAATACCCACGGCTCCTGGAGTGCTAATATGGATTCGGGTGAACTGTTCTTTTTCAATATAATCCATCACTTCAAGAAGTGGAGGAAAATGGAGTTTGATTTCGGGGTATTCCGGAAGTGAAAACTCACCAAGCGATTTAAAATTCATGACCCCATTTCTAAATCCAGTTTCCTCATTGGAGCAGGTGATTACCGTCAGGTCAATTTCATTTTCCCTGGCAAAATTCATAATGCGCTTGATGGTTTTGGCAACTCCATTAATATCGTGAAGGGTATCAGTGAACAGAACAATCTTTTGTCGCGTCTGAGTTTCCCCATCAGGAAGAAATGCCTTACCAACATCCTGTAATAGTTTTTTATTCTGGTGACTGTGAAAAAATGAAATAAAATAAGGCGCCACCAGAAGATGAACGAACCCCAGAGTGCCAATAGAGTCAATAAACGTAAGGATGTTGGTGGGCCCTGTTTTTTCAATAAGCCGTTGTGTGTAAATATAAATCAGGCGATTGGCAAGGCGGCTGGTCACAGAAAAGATTTTTCTGTTGAGGTCTTCCTTGCTCAAGGACTGTTGAAACTCTTTGTCATTTAAAATTTGCCGGGCTTCCATGTCCAAAACATTCTCAAAGGTCATCTGACGAATTTTGGACTTGGATTGCGGAAGAATATTGTTAAGAAAAAACCTGCACTTTTCCCAAGCGCCCATTCTTTCCGGAGCAGGACTGAATGTTGAATTCAATAAAGTTTTTACACAGGGCATTTGACTATTATTTTCATCGTCCATTTTTCCCTTGAGAAACTGGTAGCCGATACTGTAAATGGCGTGTGCCAAAGTAAGATGATCCCCGTCATCACCTCCTGCCGAGGTTTCCCTGTTTTCGATACTTTGAATGAAACCGTTTAAATCGTTTGCCGCACCGGAAGTGTAGGTTTTTCCAATGAAAAGACCGCCGTGGTCGTCCGATCCCCCGACTCTCCCTTTTATCCACGGCGTTTTTCCGAAAGGGAAAAGGTCATGTTTATTGGCCAGAACCTCGATTTTTTCTTTGGTAAGCTCGTCCAGTACTTTGGAATTGAAGTGATTTAATTTTTGGGTTTTCGTTCCATTGAACACTTCGAATACGTTGAACAGCAAAACCATTTTTTCAAAAGTTTCAACCGTCAATCGGCCACTATGATCGAAAAAAGGGTGTGCGACATAATGGACCATATTTTTCTGCCTTAGATAATGAACCAGATCATAAACATTTTTGCGCAATGAGTTGGCCATTTTAAAAGACTCTTCATCAATGTCTAATCCGACCACATGAATTTTGGTGTTTGTCTCAGGGAACTTGGCGGTAAATTCACAACTGATAAAAGCATCGGGGTGGTGCGCAATTTCCAGCACACCATCGATGGTATTGTGATCGGTAATGGTGACATAATCCATTCCCCGTTTTTTGGCCGTTTCATAAATGTATTGAGGGGTCGTAAAACTTTCGGGACAGTTGATTTTTCTTAAAGCGTAAAAGGCGGGCTTGTTTGAAGCTTTGGAATGCAAATGAAGGTCGGCTTTTTTTGTATTCATAGGGTGATTTCTCCTTAAGTCCTCGATAACTATGAACTCAGGAATACATTACCAATGTTTTAATTTGATGTAATTAAGGTAGATTTTTGGTGATTGATTGGAAAACGAATTCCAGTCAAATTTCTGAATAATTTTCTTTGAATGGTGAAACAGTAATTTTTTAGACTCAGTGTTCGAAAACACCAAAATTAAAGAGTAAACCTAGTTAAACAGGAGAGATCCAGCATTACCATTATATCGAGCTCATGACAATCACCAGTGAAACCAACAGCAGATTAGAAAGAATCTCACCAAAAAGAATCCTTGGACATTTTGCGTATTAGTTTGAAACAAACGAGGAATTTTGCATGCCGTCAGCAATCGGGATCTGCCGCAAGGCAATAGGGAAGGGACTACCAAATTAAAATAGTAACTGCTCAATTTTATTAGGTTAATATTGTCACAATCATTAATGTTAACCCCAAAGTTACCCCTATAAACTCGGCCTCAAATTTTGTTATCAATCCTTCAAACCGAAAAACCGGTTTTATTTTTATAGGGTGGACCTTTTTTATTAACCTGACATATTTCACGAGCTACAGCTTTTGCAAAGTCTTTTGCTTCAACTCCAATTGGTTGTCGGGGTTTCATTAAGTTCGATATAAATTCCCCTTGGCGTTGGACTCCTGCCTCCCTATATCTATAAAACGTTGTCAAAATTTTTCATGGCTCAAGTTTTGGCTCCATAGCCCCGGTCAAGATCGTAAATGCTACCAAAGCACGGTTTCGACAATCTATATCCGTATGAATCAGCATCATTGAAAAAACATGCTTTATTTGTTCCAAGGTCGGAGCCCTCTGTTCCCTTTTAGCAGTAGCCACGCCCACCTCTTTATCTGAGAAATCAAAATAGTCCGCATTGCAATATTGGATACGAGACTTGTACCCGGGTTGACACGAGAGACATTGAAAAAATCTTTTTAAGTGAGAAAGTGTTGCATTTAAGGTTGCCTTGCTTAACTTCTCTCTGGTTTTTTGTTTTTTTTGTTCAGCCAGGTTTTTCTTGAATTCGATGGCCTGCTCATAATGAAATTTTTTTAAATCACGATAATTCGAGTATGATTCAAATCTGTTCAGAGCTTTCGCAATTGCATCCACGGTGGTTTCGCTTTGACGTTTGGCTTCTTTTAAGTAAGAAAAGTAACGGCGCTTGATCCTTTCATAATTTGCATTGTGGTTTGGCATAATCTCAAGCTTCCAGTTTTAAGTCACAGTTTACGGTGATAGACTCGATATCTATTACACGGTTCATTCCCGGGGAAGCTGACATACAATATCCCTAAAATTTGCTGTAACTTTTTAAAAATGTGGTGAGAAAAATTCTCTTTTCATTTAATCGAGCTGGTAACCCTCCATCTTACAATGTTGCCCTCTCCCTTTTTTATTTGAGAAGTACTAATTTGTTGTCTCTTCCTATAAAGCTATATCCTCTTCCTTCACTCGAGAGGCTTGCCAGGGAACGTCATGTCTTTTTTCCAAATTGAGAAATTCCATAAAAATTCAATCAATTTAAAAAATATGAAATAAAATATTCTGACAAAATTGGCCAAAATAAATTTCATATATGGAATAAGGAAATATATAATCAGGACATCTTTTTAAAGTAAACAACCCTTTTCACCCCTGCAAAGACGCTTGGAATGAATGCTCCAAATTTTGTTTCACTTCCGGAAGAGGATTATTTATCCATTCTCAATACCATCGTTTGCCTTTATAAATGTGAAACTTCCTCAGACTTGCAATCTTCTTTGTGCAAACACGTTCTTCCTTTGGTTGGGGCTGATTCTGCCCTGTATCAATTTTATGATAAAGAGTTTGGAAATAATTCCATCATCCAATGGGTTCCCAAGGAAGAGACTCTTGGAAAAAGTTGGATAGAGAAAAATGCAATGGAGATCTCCCCTTTAAAAAATCGGGAAAGTTTTTGGCCGATTTTTAAGAATGAAGAAATTCAATTCTCCGAATCCCATCAAATGAGCAATCTCCTGTCTTCTATAGGATTCGATCCCAAAGCCGGTTCTCATTTAATGGCAGTAGATCCACCAGATGAAAATTTTAAAATTATCTTTCGAAAAGGTATTGGAAATCTAGAAAACAGTTGGTCTGGTAGAGATATACGGGTTATGGAATTAATGCGGCCCCATTTATCTCACATGGTCCAATTTGTATTATTAAAGCAGGAGTTAGCACGGTATCAATCTCTTACGGAAGTTCTTGCGGAAAACGATAAACCCGTAGCTGTTATCAGTTGGGACTTCAAAATTCAATTTCAGAATAAAGCCTTTGAAAATTTGCTAGGCCTTAAGCTTAAGGATTGGTTACCCAAAGAATTCCTCGAAGGATTCCCCGAAAGTTACACGGACCCACAATACAAACCAGATCTTTCATCTACATTGACTCCCGTCCGGTTTATCAAATTATCTAAAATTTTGTACCGAATTTCCTGGACTCTTTTGGATGATCCTTCAGAAAACATCGCTCCCTCCTATTTACTAAGATTAAAGCTTGCCATCGAACCTTACTCCAAAATGATTTATCTAATGCAGGAAGCTAATCTTACTCAACGGGAGATTGAAGTTGCCAGCTTGATATTCGAGGGGATGAACGACGAAGAAATTTCTCTGCGCTTGTTCATTAGTGTCCATACAGTTAAATCACACGTTAAAAGCATCAGCTTCAAATTGAAAACAACAACACGCTCTCAGTTAATAGCCTTCATGGCTAAACTTCACTCCTGAAATAAAATGCAGGCCTCCTGGATTCTTCGTCACAGAATCCCAATCTTAACATTCACTTTTTTTATAGTCCTTTTCGCCGGACTCGGGTTAGGACGATTAACTTTTTCACCTGATTATCGCGAATTCTTTGATCCCAATGATCCTTACTTTAAAGCTTATGAGGACTTAAACCGGTTCTACACCTATCAGGACAATATCCTCTTTGTTTTGTCCTCAAAATCGGAACAAGTATTTAACCGCGAATTCCTTTCAATTCTGGATGAATTCACTCTCGATACCCGGTATATTCCCAACTTCATTCGAGTCGATTCCCTTTCAAACTTTCCCCACACAACCGCTGATGGGGATACTTTGAACATCAGACCCCTTGCGCATAATCCAAAAGGCCTGAGCGATGAACAACTTATCCTGGCAAAAAAACTTTCCTCGACCGATCCGCAATTGGTACATCGGCTGGTTTCCAGCAATGGGAAAGCCCTGGGAGTTGAGGTCACGATTTATTTTCCGGGCTGGAAGGAAAACGAACGAGAAGAAACGGCGCAATTCGCTCTTCAGTTAGCCCAGCGATATCGGTCTCAATACCCGGACTTAAAATTACATATAGGCGGGTCGGTATTATTCGGACGTGCCCTCAAACAAGCGGCACAAGATGATTTTAAATCTTTTTTCCCCCTCATGTATCTGGCCGTATCCCTGATTGCCTGGTGGATTCTCAGATCACTTAAAGCCACCCTTGCCTTAATGACCGTGGTTTTTTTTGCAGATGTAATTTCTGCAGGGATCGCTGGCTGGCTTTTTTTTCCCATTACCGCCGTATCCGTGCAAGCCCCTAATATGATCCTCATAATTGGAATTGCCGACGGCATCCATATTCTTACTACTTTTTTTTATTATTTCGACCGGGGAAGCTCCCGCGATGAAGCGATTCTGGAATCTCTTAATATCAATTCCCGGCCCGTGTTTTTAACATCGGTCACCACTTCGGTAGGTTTCATATGCTTCAACTTCAATAGTTCACCCCCCTATCAAGTGATGGGAATTGTAGTCGCTATCGGAATCGTTTCGGCCTACTTCCTATCGATTTTTTATTTGCCCGCAATTCTTTCCACTTTAACAATTGAGCCCAGAGGGATACGGGCGGACAGACATAAAACCATGTTGGGTTTGGCGGATTGGGTTATTAAAAATAAGGATGTCGTCTATTGGTCATTTTTGGGCTTCCTTGCTCTGTCGCTTTATCAATTACCTAAACTGCATTTAGATGAAAAAATCACCGAATACATTCACCCACGCTATAGTTTTCGTTCCGACACCGATTTCATCACACAAAATTTCACCGGTATTTGGACACTGGAATACGATATGCAATCCGGGAAAAACCGAGGGATCATTCAACCCGAGTATCTGGATCAAGTGAATCGTTTCGCCTCCTGGTATGCACAACAACCAGAAACAGTATTTGTTTCCAATTTTGCCGAAACAATAAAACGTTTTCACCGGCTCATGCATGGGGATGACCCACGTTATTTTAAACTCCCAAAAGATTACAAACTGATCGGCCAGTATTTGACGATTTATGAAATGTCGGTTCCGCCTGGCGTAGATTTAGGGACTCAGATTCGGCCAGACGATTCCGCCACACGGTTTGTCGCGGTCCTTAAAAATATTTCCACTAAAGAAATTCTGGATCTTAATCTAAAAAGCGAAAAATGGTTATCCCAAAATATACCTCCAAACACGGCTCAAATAGGAACCAGCCCCCCATTCCTTTTCGCTCATTTAGCCAAAAGCAACCTGCACAGCATAATTCCGGGAACGGTGGTTGCTTTATGTACCATTACAATCCTATTGACCGTTTTTTTTAAAAGTATCCGTTTCGGTTTCATTGCTCTCCTCGCCAATATCGTACCCCCAGTCTTGGGATTTGGACTCTGGGCAATATTTAGTTCCAAAATGGGAATCGCGGTTTCCTTAATTACTTTGACCAGTTTAGGCTTAGTTTTTAGTGATACCATCCACTTAATATGTTATTATTTGGCTTTCCGGAAACATAAAAATTTTTTTGCGTCTATAGCCATTCGTAATTCATTTGAAGTGGTAGGCGTTGCATTGGGCTCAACCACTGTAACTTTATTCATTGGCTTTGCCATGCTGATTTTTTCAGGTTTCACAATCAACGCACACCTGGGTGCTTTAACCGCGATGATTGTCTTGATTGCCTTGATCGCCGATTTGTTGTTTTTGCCCGTTTTGATACTTAAACTGGAATACCGGAAATGAAAAAATCAATTCACCTGATAATCCTGTGCACTGTATTATTTCTCTTTCCTGAACAGGTTACGGCAGAAACACCTGAAGAAAAGGGCAAAAGAATTTACTACGCCTCCGAAAGCCGAAGGGATGATGGCTATGGCGATGTCCAATTTGATGAAACCATAATTGTGATCAATCGGTACGGCCAGGAAAAAAGAAGGGATGTAAAAGTAAAATTAATGGAATTACCTGGCAAAGGCGATATGGGAATGATTACTGTTATCGACCCGGCGGATTCCAAAGGGATCATCAGCCTTCTGCATACATATAAAGATGAACCCGACGATATGTGGATCTATATTCCTCAATTGCGTCGGGTTAAAAGGGTCACCACTCAAAATAAAACCGCTGCCTTTATGGGAACCGAAGCTACCAATGAAGACTCTTATTTCCTCGAACCGGAAAAGTTCACTTATAAGTGGATTCGAGAGGAAATGTATGAGGGGCAAATGTGCGATGTGATTGATCGCTTTCCCATTGAGAAAACTTCAGGATATAAAAGACAACGAGTTTGGATAGATCAAACCGAAGGTTTGAAGTGGCAAAAACTGGAATCCTATAACCTGAATGACATACATATTAAAACCGTATATTACCTGGGCTATCACAAATATGAGGGTTACTTCTGGCGGTGGGATGAATGGTATTTTGTGAACCACCAAACCGGGAGGAGCACAAGAGCTCTTTTTTATAATTGGAGATTCAAGACAGGACTGACCAAGCGACACTTTTCCGTAAATCGACTCAAACGCGCACGTTGATTAATTTTGCTTCTCAGGCTGATAACGATGTTTCGATACGTTCTTGTAGTATTTCTATTTGGAGTTGCTCTATACTTTCCGCCGAAGACCGAGGCAGTCACCTTTGACCTGCGCGGGTTTGCCGCGGCTGAAGCTTTGCTGTTCCCTGAGGCTTCCATTCATCCCGGCCAGGAGGAACACTTCTTTTCCGGCGTCCTGGAACCGGATTTTTATGTTGGTTTTGATAATGAAAGTTTCTTAACCTTCATCCCGCATTTTCGCTACGACACAGAGGATCCGGAGCGCACCCACTTCGATATCAGGCAAATGAGTTACAATTTTGCCTACAAGGACTTCGAATTCCGAGTCGGGGTACGGCGGGAGTTCTGGGGCGTGGTCGAGTTCGCTCGCCTCGTGGATATCATCAACCAACTGGATGTGGTGGATTCTCCTTCCGGACTCGAAAAACTGGGTCAACCCATGGTCAATGCGTCCTGGTTCACAGATTATGGTGTGTTCGATTTTTATCTCCTGCCCTGGTTCCGCGAACGTACTTTTCCGGGAAAAGACGGACGTGTACGCCCTTCCATAGTGGTCGATACCGATCAAACCAAATTCGAAAGCGGCGCCGAAGAAAAACATATCGACTTTGCGTTCCGCTACTTCAACTCCTTTAAAGACCTCGATCTGGGCCTGTCTTACTTTATCGGTACCGGAAGGAATCCTTTGTTCGACGTGGGTTTCAATAAAGGAGAACTTGTCCTGACTCCCTTTTACGAGCAAATCCGGCAATTTGGAATCGATGCCCAATACGTTGTAGGAAACCTGTTTCTGAAATTCGAAGGCATTCATCAAGATGGTATGCTCGACGACTATTATGCCTATGACGCAGGCATCGAATACACCATCCCCAGCCTGTTCGGGACCGGCAAAAGCCTCGGTATTCTGGCCGAATACCTGTTCGACGACCGTGGAGAAAAACGGTCACCAACGGAAGACGACATCGGCTTTGGCCTTCGCTTGGATTTCAACGACGTTGAAGGTTCCACCATATTGGGTGCAGTGATCCAGGATCGTGATACCAACAGCCGCCTGCTTTTAGTCCAGGGCACCACACGTTTGACAGAGAATATTCGGGTGACCGCAGAATACCGAGGCTTCGTCAACCAACCCAAAGAAGACCTCCTGCTCGATTTGCGCGACGACGATTTTTTCAATCTCAGCTTAACTTACTTTTTCAACGCGAGATCCTCCAATGTCCAGCAACGAACCCTCTTTCGATAATAACCAGGAAGGCCAGGTGGTCTCTCTTTCTGAACAGGATTATCTTAAAATCTTTGACATTGTTGCACGCTTGCACCGTTGTGTTCAAAGGCAGGACTTCATAGAGTTACTTGAGAAATCTGTATTTCCATTGCTTGAGGTGCATTCGGCGATGTATGGCTGGACTGACCAAAACCTTAAAACCCACTCGCTTATTCAAATAGGTGCTCCTCAAGTTTCAGCAACTCAGGAAGAAGTCGGAGAATTAACAAAATATTCACCGCATAATCAACTCATGTTCACTCAATCACGTCCCGTTTTGGCTTCCCATGTTGATTTTCCCTGGGAAGAGGAAAACGAAGTTAGAAATATGTTTTTAGATCAGATCCCGGCCTATCGGTCATTCGGAAAAACCTATAAAGGAGCTCTTTTAGCCTTCGATAAATGTGAACCGGGACTGGGCATCGGTTTCCACCGCCACCGAATCGAAAAGCCCATCAGTTTGCGCGAGGTGCGATTGGTGGAACTATTGCGTCCTCATATTATCCATACGATTAAAACCTTCACTTTGCGAGAGGAACTGAAGAATTTGCAATCCGTTATCCATCGACTGATGGAAATTCCAGAGCCGGTGGTCTTGCTGAACAATGACCTGCGGGTAAGCATTGGCAATCCCATGTTCAAAGACTTGCTCCACATAGAAGATGGCGACTGGTTGCCGGAAGAACTGATGGAACGGTTACGTAAAGAGGTGGAACACTTCACACCTCCTTATGAGGTGGATCCTCCAAATGTCGGGCAATCATTTTATACTCTTCCTGCGGGCGAATTATTATTAAATCTCACGGCAATTCAACGCGATGGAGAAGACTCGTCACCTTACTGGCTCCTACGCTTCAAACCCACTGACGCGCCACACACTCGCATGATGTGCCTCTTGCAAAAAGCCGGACTGACTCCGCGCGAGACCGAGGTGGCTATCCTCCTTCGTGACACCATGTCCAATGAGGAAATCTCGGCGCGATTGTTCATCTCCAACAACACGGTAAAAAAGCACATCAAGGAAATTTACAAGAAGTTCCATGTCACTGATCGCGCGTCACTCACTGCACTGCTGAACGAATAGGACAGACTCATGAACGAGGAACCCCCAAATCCCTCCCTTTCCGAACAAGACTATTTGGATACTCTGGACATCGTCACCCGCCTGCATCAATGTACCCAAAGGCAGGATTTCTTAAATGTAGCGGAACATTTCATATTCCCTTTGTTGGAAGTCCACACCGCTACGTATGGTTGGACCGCGCCAGACTTAAGAACTCATTCAATGGTAAATATAGGTCCCGTTTCTATTGACTCAGAAACATTTAAGGAATTGACAAAATACGAACCTTTAACGGAAATGATTGTATCCCAATCCCGTTCGGTACTGGCCCATCATGTGGATCTTGATATGGAGGAACTAAATATAGCTATTCAATGGGGAATGCGGAAATTCCCCGGCTATAAAGAATTTGGAAAAACTATGAAAGGCGCCTTGCTTGCATTCGACCGTTGTGCTCCTGGACTGGGAATTGGATTCCACCGCCACCACATAGAAAAACCCATTGGATTTCGCGAAATACGTTTGTTGGAATTATTGCGGCCCCATCTGATGCATACAATCAAAACCGTCACGCTACGCGAGGAGTTGAGAGCACTGAAAGCTATCGTAAATCAGTTGATGGAGATACCAGTCCCTGCCGCCATTTTGAATAATGATATGCGCCTCTCTCAAGGAAATACCTTGTTCAAAGATTTGTTCCCTTTGGAGTCTGGTGATTGGCTTCCCGACGATCTCACTCAAATTTTGCGGAAGGAAGTGGAACCTTTTTCACCACCTTTTGATATTGATCCTCCCAAAGTAAACGTTCCCTTTTACAAATTGCCGCAAGGGGAATGCAATCTTAACCTAATGACGGTGATCGGCGACGATCCCAAGGGCTCTCCGTTCTGGCTCCTTAGACTTCAACCTGTCGACGGCCCCTTCTTCAACCTGAACTTCACAATGCAAAAAGTCGGACTGACCTCGCGCGAAACAGAAGTCGCCATCCTTTTGAAAGATGCCATCCCCAACGAAGAAATCGCCGCTCGCCTGTTCATCTCTCTAAACACAGTAAAAAAACATATAAAAGAGATCTACCAAAAGTTCGGCGTAACGGATCGTCCCTCCCTCACTGCCCTCCTTCAATAATTCAAAATACCCTAAACGGGTACTATCCATTTTTTCTACCTTTTGCCAATATTGTCCATTGCCAACCTTTTGGAGATTCAGGCTTGGAGTTTTTTATGAATAATACCGCCAGAAAAGGGACGGGCTTTCCATTGCAAAAAAAATGGCATTTGACCCCGCGCGAAACCGAAGTGGCGGGTTTAGTCAAAACCGGAATGAGCAATGCGGAAATTACTGAAAAGCTTGGTATTAGCGGCCATACGGTTAAGAAGCACATCAAAAACCTGCACAGAAAATTGGACGTGAGAACCCGGGCAAAACTTATGGCCAGGCTCCTTTCCTGAAAAATATCCTGAAAGGGTACTATCGATTTAATGGCAAATAAGGTAACAGTTTTTCGCTATGCAGACAGTTGAGCTTTCCACCCCGAGGAAAACTATGAATACTTCTATCAAAGTTATACATATAGTCTCGGAACAAATATTTTTGACCCAACCGTTCCTCCAGGTAATGGAAAAAGAAACCGGTCTACCCTGCAGGGGGTCTCCCCAATGGCCCAGAGAATCTGCGGGGATTGGGAGCCCGGGTGGTGAAACCCTGATACTGGTGGATGCATTGAGTTCGTTCTTTCAACAACGATCCTCCACCTGCCAGTCTAAGGGATTCGACCCACCCGGGGCCTCCCCTTACCTTTTTATCAATTTTGGAAACAGTCACCCTTTACAGCCGGAAGAATTAAAAAAAGGACTGAAAGGGGTCTTTTACGAAGGAGACTCCATCGTTGGTATCTGCAAGGGGGTCAATGCAATTTTGAAAGGGGACCTGTGGTTTCCCCGAAAACTCCTGGCGAAATGGGTCCAGCAGGCTTTCAACCCGGAAGATGCCAAAAATAACGGCTCACAACCCAACATTGGAAATGAGGACCTTTTAATCTCAACAATTTTTCAGACCAGAGTGGATTCCATACAGCAGGAAGTGGTAAAGAAAACGGAAGCCATTCTCACCAAGAGAGAGAAAGAAATTCTGGTTGCCGTGGCGTCCGGCGCGAGTAACGAAGAAATCGCTCAAAAATTTTTCATCAGCCTCCACACCGCCAAAAAGCACCTTAATAACATTTATAAAAAAATCAATGTCCAAAGCCGTCTGCAAGCCGCGCTCTGGGTAACGGACAATTTTCAAAGCGAAAACTCCGAATAAAACCTGTAGACAACAAGACAACACCCTCTCTACCTCTAAAGAAGTAGTGAATAAATAAAAAATTAATATTTTCTAATTAAAATACCCCCTATGGCTAATATACAAAAATCAATGAAATCCTTACCTTCTTAAAGAAGATATTCAGGTGGAATCTACGGAGTGGTTTTAGGCCAGGGTGACACACTTAAAATTTTTTCCCGTAGTAAGAAATTCCAGCGCATCCTTCATCCGGAACGCTGGCAAACATAAACCCTCATGCAAAGGCAATTGTTAATGGGAGTTGAAAAACGAAAATCGGCGCGCTTTAACCTGAACCTGACCGCCAGTGTAACTGTAGTTGAAGAAACGGGATTGAGGGAAACACCGCATGATTTTCACACTCGAGATATCAGCACCACCGGCGGCTATTTCCAAAATGAAAATGCCCTGCCACTCAGCTCCCTGGTGGAAATCGATCTGGTATTACCCCTTGATCAGTTGAAAGATCTACCGGGTAACCGGGCGCGAGTGAGGTTATCCGGCCAGGTTGTACGGGTGCAGGGCAACGGCATGGGCGTTAGCTTCGACGAAGAATATGAAATCGAACCTCTGAGCCGGGATCAGGAATAAGTAAGTAGAGTCGTTTCAGAAAACATTACTTTTAATTTAGAGAGAAACCTTAAGTCATAATTCAGAGGAGTCGAGGTTATGAGATATCCAAAACTAAATACAAAAATAGGCCTTTGGATCATATTCATTTTACTAATATCTGCCATTCCCGCCTGGGCGGTTCAAGTAAATGTAGATCCAAATGGTTACATAGCAAATTATCAAATAATAGGTATTCCTGGTTCATTTAATGGAAATCAAACTATAGATCTTACTCCCAATACTACTTACCAATTGTTTCCTGGAAGTAAATTTATGGGATTACCACAATTTCGTGTGGAAACTAATGGGGACGTCACTACTCTTAGTCCAGATTCGCTTAGTTCGTCTGGGAATACCCTCACTTTCAAGACGGCTACTGTGAACTTTGATTCCAACGGTTATTTAGGGAACAGTCAAATTGCTAATGCGGGATTGAACGGGAGTGGCCTCCACAGTAGGGTATTAGTAAAGGGATTAATTTACAATCTGTGGCCAGGAAGTAAATGGCAAAGTTTCGCTGATTTTCGTGTTGAAGCTAACGGGGATGTCACGGCCATAGACACTGATTCAGTAAGTGCCTCAGGGGATACATTGACTTTTCTTACAACCACCGTGAACTTTGATTCCAACGGTTATTTAGGGAGCAGTCAAATTGCTAATGCGGGATTGAACGGGAGCGGCCTCCACAGTAGGATTTTAGTAAAGGGATTAACATATCAACTGTGGCCTGGAAGCAAGTGGGGTAGTTTTGCCGATTTCCAAATAGAATCAAACGGTGTAGTAACTGCTTTAAGTACGGGCTCGGTCAGTTCTTCTGGAGATACCATTACATTTAACACCGAAACCATAGCAATTGATCCCGGAACTTATTTGGGAAATTATCAAATCAAAAACTCTGGAGTAAGTGGGACTGGCCTCGAAACCCTCATTTTGACAAAAGGACTTGATTATACTCTGGTAGCAAACGGTGAGGCCGATTTTAATATCGCTAATCCCTGCGGCATTAGCCCCAACCCCGTGACAGTGGGAACAGAAACTTTCAATCTCAGTTGCAATACGGGTGTCACGGTGGATCCCGGGAATTATGCAGGAACATGGTCCATTACAGGTGGAGTGGCTACTCAGTTAACAGGTGTCCAAACTTTGGACATCCCCGCGGGGAATTATCAGGTCATCATTGGAGGACAAGGCTCTTTTCTAATGAATGTAGACAGCAGTGGTGTGGTTAGCGGAATCACCGTACCCGCAGCCGCTACAGGAGGGGCTGGTTATCTAAATTTTAATAATACCGATGTTCACTTCAATCCTCAGCTGTACACTGGAGAATATACTCAGGAGTTGGGCTCGGGAATATGGTTGAGCGGGGCTAAAATCGAAACTTTAGTTCCCGGAATTCGGTTTCGATATTTTATCGGAGGTAATGGTTCCCTTTTATTTGACATTGACGACAATGGAAATGTTACTACTACTCAAACCGATTCGGTCGATGTTGAAGAATCGGTATTGGGAGCAGGTACTTTTGACAAAATTACTTTTAAAAATGCCCAGTTGACCCTCAATGCCAATAATTACGATGGGAAGTATAATATCCATCGAGTTACTGGCTGGATAAGTGGCGATCAAAACATTACCTTGGTACCCGCCCAGACTTACTGGATGTTTATTGGAGAACAAGGTTCCATCTTTTTCGATGTTGATGCAAACGGAGAAGTATCAACAGCCTATACAGATTCCGCAACTACATCTGGTGAAACCCTTTCCTTCATCACGGCGCCGGTGGAAATTGATCCTGGAACTTTTGCAGGTCATTATTCGGTTATCTTCGTTACCTCCTCCCTTGTATCTGGAACTCAAAGCCTGAATTTGGTACTGGGTCAAAATTACAGAATCTCAGAAGTAATCAATTCAGGAACAGGAACCTTCAGTCTTCTGAACCCTTGCTCAATTGATCCCAATCCCTTGCCTGCGGGGACAGAAATTTTTAACCTGACTTGTCTGCCAAAAGCAGATGCGGGCACCGATCAAACTGTGGATGAGAATGATTTGGTTATTTTGGATGGAACAGGGAGTCAGTTCCCGGTAAATTCCGTTCCAGGTTATGAATGGAGCCAGGTTCCAGCCACTCCGGAATTGACTATAACCTTGAATGATCCAACGACGGCACAACCTACTTTTACCGCGCCAGAAGTGGATGCCGTCGACGGTAGCCAAACTCTAACTTTCGAGCTAATCGTCGACGACGGTCTTGTATTTAGCGATGCAGATACGGTCGATGTCACCGTGGTGCATGTAAACAAAGCACCATTTGCAGATGCGGGAGACAACAGTACTATTCGGGAAGGGGCTTTGGCTCAATTGAATGGAAACTTCAGCTTTGATCCCGATGGCGATCCGCTTACCTATAACTGGACTCAAGTGGGTGGTCCCGCTTTAGTGCCTTTATCCTCCACCTCTGCCGTCAACCCTACCTTCACCGCACCTTTGGGTTTAGGAGCCGTTTACGAATTTAAGCTAGTGGTGGATGATGGCCAATTATCCAGTACCCCAAGTTTTGTTCAAGTAACGGTCGAAGTGAATAGTCCCCCGACAGCAGATGCTGGTCCCGATCAAACGGTAGATGAAAATTCCGCGGTTGCACTAAACGGTTCCGGATCGGACAACGATGGAGATGGTTTAAGTTTTGAATGGGACCAGATTGCAGGTCCCACGGTCGTTTTAGACGACATCTCTTCTCAAACCCCTACCTTCACAGCTCCAGATGCAAGTGTCGGGGGGATTTATTTGACTTTCGAATTAACCGTAACCGATGACTTTATCGAAAACCCGCAATCAGGAACAGATCAGATAGTTATCCACGTTCAAGACGTAAATGATCCTCCTGATTGTAGTTTGGCGGTGGTCAGTCTGAATAAATTATGGCCGCCTAACCATAAAATGGTCGAGGTGGACATACAAGGAATTACCGATCCCAACGATGACCAATTGACCCTTGAGATGACCTCAGTCACACAAGATGAACCGGTCAATGGTTTGGGTGATGGCGATACCAGCCCGGATGCGGTCGTGAAGGTTAATCAAAGTAGCTTGGATACGGTGCTCATTCGAGCCGAGCGATCTGGAAATGAAAACGGCCGTGTGTATCAAGTGAATTTCACTGCCACTGATGGTTCCGAAAGTTGTACCGGATCGGTGAACGTTTCCGTTCCGCACGACCGCAAATCCACAGCTGTGGACGATGGGCAGACTGTCGATTCCTTACTTCCTTAAGGTTGGTATGTTTCCGGGAAAAATGACCAACCTGTAACAGGAGCAGGGGAAGTGGGCTGTGCTTCCCCAGGACCTCGGAATCAATAATTCAACGCTTCTAATCTCAATGAATATAAGAGGAGAACATCATGTTTAATCTAAAATCAAAATTAAAAACCGGTCTTTGGACCGTGCTTTTTTTACTTATGTCTGCTCTGCACGCCTGGGCGGTGAATGTGACCATCGACCCCCAAAACTATACGGGATTCTATAGAGTCGGTGATGGCAATCTACTTCCTTTTGGCAATGGGCAAAGGGTTGTAGACCTGCCTGCCGGAGCAAGCTACGACATCACCTTTGAAAGGGCAGGCAATTCCGCCTCGTTCGATATTGATGCAGGGGGAAATCTAGCCAATGTCGATACAGATACTTTGACGGACTCTGGTGGCAATACCCTTACGATAAAAAACACAAACGTTAATTTTGATCGCGGCGCTTATATAGGCAGAGCAGGCCTGAGTCAGTTCAGTCAAAGTTGTGACCTGTTTTCAGATTGTGTCGATGGCTCTGAAGTGCTAGTTCCAGGAGTAGAGCATATTCTGGGTATGGGTGTAAAGAACATCATTTTCGATATTTTGGCAAATGGGGATGTCGTATTTCCCGCGTCTGACCTGGATTCATTCATTGTGGACAATTTCACCTCCCCCGATCCCACAGTTACTTTCCGCAACGCACCTTTTACTTTAGACAGAGACCAATTCCTGGGTTTCGCAAACATTCCCCATTTGGGAGCCATGTGTAATTGGAATTGTGGCAC
This sequence comes from Nitrospina sp., assembly GCA_024648695.1. Classification (GTDB taxonomy): domain Bacteria; phylum Nitrospinota; class Nitrospinia; order Nitrospinales; family JACRGP01; genus JACAVV01. The sequence continues at coordinate 3,517 of JACAVV010000010.1, read as the reverse complement.
AACAACACAACCCTTAGTAGCTGTTAGCGGATTGACGTATAACATTCAAACCGGTCCAAATTTTCTACCCATTACAGCAGACACCAGCGGAAATTTCAGTACGACAACAACAGATTCCTTAACCATTTCGGGAAGCCCTGTCACTGATACCGTAACCTTAAATAACACCATTGTGAATTTCGAAAACAATGGATATCAGGGATCAGCTTTTGTTCAATTCGGCGCATTTGGAAGTGCCGCTGTAATTACCCAAACACCTTCCATGATTCTTATTCCCGGTACAGAGTGGAAGCTATTTTACAATGGCCAGGATAATGACACTTTTGATATTGATGCGACTGGAAATGTCACAATGAGTTCTTCCTCTGCATCTGCATCAGGAGACACAGTATCTCTAAATACTTCGGTAATTTCTATTGATCCCAATAGTTATACGGGAAACTGGCAATTGGGTGGTTACAAAGCGACTAATGACACTTTTTTCTCGCTGAGTTTAGGTTCCGTTTCAGGAATACAAAACTATGCAATGCTAAATGGAGTGGATTATGCAATTTCCATTTCCCCTGATTTTGGCCCTTTTGATCTTGCTAACCCTTGCGGCATCAACCCTAATCCTGTGGCAGTAGGTAGCGAGACTTTCAATATCAGTTGTAAAACCTCCGTGGATGTAACCTTCGATCCGGGGCCGGATTATATTGGATTGTATTTTGTAAGTGGCGGAACTAATTTTGTCAGAGGTGTCCAAACTTTTGAACTTGATTTCTCCAGCACTACAACTGTGAGTATAGGCGATTTCCATGGCGCCAGGATTCATGTGGACTCCGTGGGAAATCTTACAAGTGACTCCGACCATATCAGTATCAATGGTACCACCGTCACATTTAATCTGGTACCTGTGAATATAGTCGTTGGTCCTTATGAGGGCCTATACGGATTTGGACGTGCGGCGGATTGGAGGAGTGGGGACCGAACCATTCATATTCCAGGATTCGGAACAGGCGCCGATGACTTTCAAACTCGCCATAATTTTAGCATTGGTGATTACCATAGCGTACGTTTGGATTTGGATGCCAGTGGAAACTTTTTACCCGATGACTCGGACCATGTGGATGTGTCTGGAAATACCGTAACCATCAATACGGTTCCCGTGAATGTGGTGGTGGGTTTATTCGATGGACTTTACGGATTTGGCCGTGCTTCGAACTGGGAACGATTTGATCAAACCCTGTATCTTCCCAAATTTGGTACAGGTGCTGATGATGCTCAAACCCGCCATATTATGAGTATTGGAGACGGTGGATATGGTGCATTTTTAGATTTGGATGCCAGCGGAGACTTTGTGCCCGATAATTCTGATCATGTGGACGTTGCAGGTAATACCATTACGATCAATACCGTTCCTGTTAATATCGATCCACAACGTTTTCTGGGTTTGTATGGTTTCGGTAGATCTTCTGACTGGATGCAAGGAGTTCAAACGGTAAACCTGTCCGGGTTTGGTTCCGGAGCCGACGACCGAAACGGCATTCACCGCATCAGTTTTGGCGATTGGGGAGCGAATACCTCCTTTCAATTGGATGCAAATCAGGAGGTATTCAGTAATGCTACAAACGTGTTAGATAAAATTGGTTTCACCGGCAACAATATTTTTTTCAATACATTTGCAATTGACATCAACCCTCAAGCATTTACAGGAGGTTGGCAACTAGGAAGGGCCAGTTCCGTGTTAACCGGTTCCCAAATTGTAGATCTGGTACCAGGGCGTTATCGAATGGGGATCGTTTTTCAAGACAATGGAAAATTCTTCGATGTGCTTTCACCTTGTGATGTGGATCCCAGCGAAGTTGCCGTAGGCACAGATGACGAAGTGTTCCATCTCGGTTGTGCGGCTAACTTATTGTCTGATGCGGGTCCCGACCAGACTGTAGACGAAGGCGTCCTGGTCACTTTGGACGGCTCCGCAAGCACGCACCCTCAAGGTGATGCGCTGAATTACGATTGGAATCAAATTGGCACGCCTGCTGTGACTTTTGATCTAACAGATCCAGCACGACCGACCTTTACCGCACCATACTTGTCTTCGAACACGACTTTGACTTTTGAATTGGTTGTGAACGACGGCACCCAGTACAGCGATCCGGACACAGTGGAAATCTCCGTACTGAATGTAAATACACCGCCGGTATCAGATGCGGGCGACGACAGTACTATCAAAGAAGGCGCTGTGGCTTCCCTGGATGGTAGTAACAGTTTCGATACCGATAGCGATCCGCTTACCTACCAATGGACACAAATCGGCGGAGATGCCGTTACCCTGCTACCGGATGGTACTGTGGTAGCCCCTTCCTTCACCGCACCCGTTGGCGCTGGAGACCCAACCCTGGTATTTCATCTGGAAGTATCGGACGGTAAAGAATCCAGTGCGGAAAGCACGGATCAGGCACAAGATGCTGAAGTCACCATCACAGTGGTCGAGAACAGTGTGCCAATTGCAAATGCCGGTTCCGACCAGACCAAGAGCGAAGGAGTTTTGGTCAATCTCGACGGCTCTCTTAGCAACGATCCGGATGGCGACGGTTTGAGTTTTGATTGGGAACAAACCACGGGAACGACCGTAACCCTCATCGCAAGCGATACAGCGTCACCTTCATTCCAAGCCCCAGCTGTTTCCGCAGGTGGTGAAGCGCTAACGTTTGAACTGACCGTCACCGACGACGATCCCGTCAATCCCAAATCGGGCACCGATACGGTGGTGGTTAATGTCGTCAATGCCAACGATCCGCCTCGATGTGATTTGGCTGTTGCCAGTTCGGAAAAACTATGGCCTCCGAATCACAAGTTGAATAGCGTGAGCGTGCAGGGCGTCAGTGATCCCGACGGAGACCAGGTCGTTTCCCTGATCATTGATAGCGTGACCCAGGATGAGCCCGTGAACGGCTTAGGCGACGGCGATTCGAGTCCGGATGCCGTGATTGAGCCTGGTACCGCTAATAACGGTACAGCCGACACCACCTTGATCCGCTCCGAGCGCTCAGGAAACGAAAACGGTCGTGTGTACCAATTGAACTTCACTGCTGACGACGGTTTCGAGAGTTGTACCGGATCGGTGAACGTCTCAGTTCCTCACAACCGTAAATCCACAGCAGTGGATGACGGGCAAACGGTGGACTCCACTCTCCAATAAGGCTGATCCGTTTCCGGGGGGAAATGACCAGCCTGTAACAGGGAAAGGGGAAGCCTTTGAGCTTCCCCTGGACCCGTTAAATTTGCTTAGCGCTGAAAAGTTTTCTTTCAGGAATATTTTGCAAATATTACTTAAAGAGGAGCAAGACCATGAAACGTCCATCAAAAATTCAATGGAGCCTATGGGCTGTTTTCTTTTTTATTTTTGGTTCATGACTAGTTAACGTCCTCCAAAGAGGGCTAAAATGTAGTTATGAAGCGGCGAAACCCGATTTTAAAACGCGCCCGAATTTCGACCAAGAAATTTAGGGAACTTTTGAGGTACTTTTCACTC
>JACAVV010000004.1 GCA_024648695.1 Nitrospina sp. | reverse complement strand
TTTCCAAATCCACTTTTTATTTGCATCTTAAAGAGTGTGAGTTTAGGTTTAATCATAGAGATCAAGATCTCTATAAATTGCTACTAAAAATCATCAAAAAACGACCTCTTAACTAGTCTTGTACCTAGAAAAATTGTGGTGCAAAACCCGTTTGGCCCTTACTGGGTAAGGCTGACCTTGGAATTAGGAGGGTGTTTTTTAGTTGTCAGGAATTTGACTACGGGACCATATTTTTACCTAAAATTACCCATTCTGGGTAAGCGGTAGTGCAGTTTGATTTCAGAAAGCTTAATTTTCAACCCAATATTGCCTTGCCCAATTCTATTTCAGCTTTTATAAAAAGACACAATGAGGGAAAGGTTCTTTTCACATTTATGTAGAATTGTCACTTAGAATAAATTTTGCAATGAAAGAGTCTGACGAAACCAGTCGAGTTCTTCGGTTTAAGTTAAGCGCGACTTAAGCAGGTTTCTTTTCTGCCAGAAATACGGTCAGGTCGGGATTGATAAAATTTTCCGGGCAGATTTTAAGATGCTGTTGGAAAAATGGCATTGAGGCGATGGGATCGTCGTGAAGGGGATTCAGTCCGAAGTAATCAAACAACCCGACAATGGGCGCTGGCCCAACCAGGCACAATAGGCCGTCAGGTTCCAGAGCGTCTACTGTGGCTTGCAGGATTTTCTCGCAGATATCGCGGTCCTGATGGTAGAAGAGAGGAATCCATTTAAAGATCATTCCAAACTTTTGTTGGTAGATTTCGTTGACATGATCGTCCTCCTTTAGAAATTCCACCCGTTTGACAAGATCCAATTGGTTCCGGCTGGCCGCATAGCCCCAAAGTGACTGCGCATTCTTTTGTGCAAACTCAGGGTCGCTCCAAAGCACCTTGTAGATCCGGTCATGTGTGCAGTCGATGCAACCGGCGATTACCGAGTCAAATGTGTGAACCAGAATTCGGTCGATGTTGTCCAGTTTGCCCTGAATGTGTGGCGACATTTCAAGGTAGTAGAAAATCTGGTCCAGGGCCAAAGGTTGAATCGAAGCCTCCTCCACCTCGGCATCGCCCTCCGGAAAAAAAGGAACCGTGTACAAAGCTTTGATGGGATCCGTTTTTGGAGGTCCATCGGGGAAGAAGTTTCTCCAGGTGAAAGAATGTGTCTGCCGGTTCTCACGTTTCTTTCCAGGCAGTACATTCCATTCAGCTTGCAGGGGAATTTGTAACCGGGTTTCTTCGTCCACCAACTCAAAAGAATGATCGCCCACGTCGATATAGCGTCCGCAGGGACCATACCCACCCCGCGAATCGTTGATGAACGGCAGTCCTGTCGGATCGTCGATGACAGTCACTTTGTAAAGAAAGTGGTCCTGAATCGTGAGGCAGATTTTTCGTTTGTCGTCGAAATAGCGCCAGGGCGGATTAGCCTTCGGGGTCCAGGTGATTTGATGGGACCGGTTAGGATCCATAAACACATCCATGACATTCTGTCCTTCCGGTGGATCCGGATCAAAAAACGCTGAAAATATATTAAATGCCTCCTTGGAAGGATAAGTGGGCAATCCCCTATACCTCAAAGGTGCTTTGGTGCCATCGCGCGATTGGTCTTCGAACAATCCCCAAATCAATTCGAACACTGCGCCGCCGCTACCGGGCAGAGTCGATTGAAACAACTCGACAACGGGGATTAAATCCAGATCCGCCCAGTTCACCGCAAACATAAAGCTGATGAATAAAGTGCGTTCAAAGTTTCCTTTCTCCAGTGCGTATAAACTGTCCTTTGTGAGTCGAATTTCATACAGGCCATCCTCTTTTCGAACGAAACTGTCATCTCCATAGAAATAGGCGATCTCGGAAAAAGGAACGTTCCAGACTTCCGACGCTTTTTGTCTCAAATCGTCGAGCGTGAGCGATTCCCAATCAGGTTGGCTTTTAAGGTCCAGTTGACCGGTGAATGTTTTGGACCGCGGTCGTATACCGATCCATTGTTTGCAATCCAGTTGAAACCGCGCTTGCAGAAGCGTGGGTTTGCCCGTAGCATCCTTGCCCCATTCACATTCGTGCAGAGGGTGTCCCTGCGGGTCGGTAAATAGTATCCTGCGGCCCTCAGCCCCGTAAAATACCAAATGGCCTGTGGGATATTGTTTCACGAGAGTATTTTTAGAGCTTGGAGAATCGTTCAAATACCAATAGATAGCTTCCTTCAGGCTTACCGACCGGGCATTTTCCAGGTCGCTTTTCAAACGGTCAATTGCCTGTTCATTATTGGGAAAACCAATCTGGCCCTTGTTGCTCAAGATCTCATTTAAACGTTCGATATCAGCCACGGGAAACTTCCTTTAAGAGGGTTTTGGAGATGGATTGGAATTATAGGCGGGACCCCGGACCCTGTCAATGAACGAAGCCTGGTGATTACTCAAGTCCAAATAAAATATAGATAAAGCGCCATATTGACACCAGTGGTCCCAGACCCTATAATCCATAAAACCGGAACATTAAAATCTTTTCTAATAGATCGCTCGACCAGAACGTGTTTACAATAAAACCTGGGATTGGGTGAAATATAAATTGGTATAGAATAGTTGATTAATTAAATTGCCCGGTCCTACCGGATACTCATTCCGCTCCCAAACGTTTTTTGAGGTTTAGAAATTTTATAATGAAACAAGCACAAGACAGCGAAGGCAAAAAATACGAAAAACTGGGCTACGCCAGTTTGCAAAAAAACAAGCCGCAGGAAGCTGAAGGCCACTTTCAAAAAGCACTGGCATTGATGGAGGAAAGTGGAGACGAAGTGGGGCAGGCTTATATACTCGGTAACCTGGGCAACCTGTCTTATCAAAAAAACAATTTGGATGAGGCCGCCGGATTTTATGATAAAGCTCTGAGCTTGATGGAAAAGTTAAACGACCTCAAAGGGGTCGAAAGCACTTTGGGCAATTTGGGCCATGTCTGGTATCTGAAAAGAAATCTGGATGAAGCGAAAGATAAATATCAGCGTGCTCTGAAATTGACAGAAAAGATAAACAATCAACCGGGTCAGGTTTTGTATAACGAGCGCCTGGGGGATCTTTCTGTTGAAAAGATCGAAATGGAAGCGGCGGAAAACTATTATCAAATGGCCAAGGCGATTTTGATCAAAAAGAAAGACGTTGCCGACAGGGAAAAAGAGGACATCGCGTCCATGGAAAAAAAGATCGCGTCCGTGGATGAAAAAATCAAGGCCGTCCATAAGCATCCCGAGTATTTGAGAATTAAAGAAGAAACCATCCTGAATGAAATCGGAAAAATTAACCGGGACACCAACCATATCGATATCGTTCGAAAATACCAGGAATTGGAGGATATTTTTTTTCAGGCCGGCCGCCTGGATAAAATGGAAGATGTGACGGAAAAAATAATTCAGGTTTTTGAAGAAAAGAAAGACGAACATTCCCTGGCCATTTGTTATGCCAATCTCGCCGGAGTTTTGATCCAGCAGGTTGCGGAAGGCAAACCAGAAAAACTGGATAAGGCGGAAGATGCCAGTTTGAAGGCTCTGGCGATTATCGAAAAGCAAGGCGACAAAAAACGCTTGTCATACCTGTTGGGAAGTCTTGGGAATATCTACCTGCAGAAAAAGGAATTTGATAAGGCCCTGGAAAAGTACAATGAATCGCAAAAGATCATGGTTGAGCTTCAAGACCAATTGGGCGAAGCTCGCGGCTTTCTGAATTTGGCACAGGTTTACAGCTTGCAATCGAAGTGGGATTTGGCGGAAAAAGAATTTTTGAAATCCCTGGAGATTATGGAAAAGCAGGAGAACCGGCCGGGAATGGCTCAAAGTCATGAAGCCCTGGGAGATATCTACCTGAAAAAGGAAGATATGAAAAATGCCGAGATGCATTTAAAACGCGCCTCGGAATTGTATGAAGCCATGAAGGAAAACCAGGGCTATCAAAAAGTCCAGGAGAAGCTTGTTTTTATTATGGCGCACCCCAAATACCTGGTGGAGCGTAAAGAAGAATTGAACCAAATCCTGAAAACTCCGGAAATCGAAAAAGACGAAATGAAAAAGGTCACCTTGCTGGGTGAACTTTCGAATGTTTGTTTTTTGGCCAATGATTTCGCAGGAGCCATTGAAGTTTTGCAGGACACGTGCCGGATTCAGGAAAAACTGAACGACCGGGCGGGGCTCAGTAGCACTTATGGAAATATGGGAAGTATTTGCGAACAGCAAAAAGATTTACCCAAAGCGGACGAGTATTATTCCAAAGCGATAGAAATCAAGGAAGAGTTGCCGGAGTCACAGGGTTTGTTTGATTTGTATGGGTGCCGAATCAACGTCCTTTTAATGCAGGGGAATTTGCCTGAAGCGGAGAAAGTAATTAAGGCATCCTTAAAACGCAACCAGAAAAGCGGTAATTCCACACGTATAATGATGGATTATCGCAATATGGGAAATCTGTGCCTGCAACGAACCGATTGGCTGGAGGCTGAGAGGAATTATCTGAAAGCTTTGGAGATCAACGAAAAAGCCGGAAATAAACTGGAAATGGCTGAAGATAACCGCAACCAGTTCAATTTGTATTTCCAAAAGGAAGATTGGGGGCAGGCAGAAAAGTTCGGCCGTAAAGCCCTTGCCTTGTCGGATGAAATAAATAACCTGCAAACTGGAATAAATGATTGCAGAAATCTGGCGGAGGTCTATATTAAAAAGAAAGAGCGAGGAAAAGTGGAGGAGTACTATCAACTCGCACTTGAAAAGTCCAAGGGATTGGGAGACCCCAAGGAAATCTGTACCGACTACCGCAACCTGGGAACTATTCACCTTGACCGGGGTTACCGTGAACGGGCGGAACATTGTTTTCAGCAGGCTTTTAAAATTTCCAAAGAAAGTGGAGATAAAAGCGAACTGGCCAAGGATTATAGAAACCTGGGGAATCTGTATTTCCAGAATGCCCAAAAAAAAGACGCTGAAAAACATTATCTTGAAGCTTTGAAGCTCACCCGTGAAATGGATGATAAAAACGGAATGGCTCAGGATTACTCCTATATGGGTAATTTCAAGTTTAAAGTTGGTGAGATGGTTGAAGCGGAAAACTATTTTGAACAGGCCAGTCAGATATTCCTGGAAAATAATGATGTGGTCAGTCGGGTCCAGTTGCACATGACGGTAGCCAAGATGAATCTGGTTCAATCGCAAAAAGAAACCTGTAAAAAGCACCTGGAGCTTGCCAGGGCCTTAACAGAAGAATTGGGCAATCCGGAAAAATTGGTGCAGTCGATTTCGCAAATTCAGGAAATGTTGGACGCGATAGACAAAATTTAAAAAAAGTCCCTTGAATTGGGTAAAATCAATAAAACCTGTGTAGATTTGAGTTTATAAGAGTTTGATTTTTTGAATGTATTTTTTGAGTTTGTTTTGTGAAAACTCAATTAATTTTTAAATATTTTTTTGGCAGTAAATTAAATAACGACAAAATGGTATTAAAATCAGGAGTTTAGGTTTGAAGTGCTGTTTTAATATTAATGAGGCTTCTAATGTGCCCCGTATATTCTGGCTTTCAATCAGAATTTTGCCAGGTTTTTTTGGGGAATATTTTCTTGACTTTTATGTCCGCTCTAATATACTTTGACATATTACAAAAGGGTATCCACACGCGCCCCGTGTGCGCTTGAAGCCGTATTTCTAATGAGAAATAGAATTTCTGGAGAGGTCAAAGCAACTCCATGAAAATATCATTTAGCCCTCAATTGATGGAAGAATCTGTATTCCGTCACCTGAACCATTTGGAGAGGTCCGGGTTCAGGTCGGAGTATGATGAATACCATTCGCTTGCGGATCCTATTTATGAATTGCCTGAGGATGACCGCGAGGAAGCCTTCGAAAAGGTAAACCGCCTGTTTTTCGAGGAAAATCTGGGTCTTGCCGATCATGTAACCCAAGCTCTTGAAGCTTGTGGTCTTATCCCCAAGAGACAACGAACCTCCAAAAGAATTGCCGCTCCTGTGGCCTCTGGATCCGATGATAGTGAAACGGAGGGAGAAGATGCGCCTGATGAAGGGCAGTCTTTGGTTGAATCCGGTGAGGGAGATGCTTCGGAAGACCAAGGTGAAATTTCCTATGAAGAGGGTCGTGAGTTTGAAGAAAAAATAGCCGAGGTGATGGTTAAAAGAGCGATTAATAAAGTTGATGAGGGTTCGAATGTATTGAATCGCGGTGCCGGTGGTTTGCCTGTAATCGAAATGAGATTGTTGGCGAGCCGATTTGCCAATCCTGATGAGCATGAGGAAATGGAAGCTTTTCTCATTCATGAGTTTATGCATGCCAGGGATATGGTGGATCCTGAATTCGATTATGAGGATGCCTTCATTCCGGGTAATCCCTCTGTAAAGAATCTTATTACCGCAAGATTTCGTTTGCTATGGAATGTTTATGTTGACTCCCGGCTGGATCGCAGGGGGATTAAATCGGTGATGCCTAAAGAGGCGCGTTTTAGAGAATTTGACAATTATTATAAAAAAGTTCCTGATAAGCAAAGGCGAGGGATATTTGAAGGTGTTTGGCGCACTGAAAAGTTCACTCACGAAGAATTGTTGTCGATGGCTACGGATCTCGACACTTTAATGTCGAAATTTGTAGAGTATGACGAGACCTTTACTGAACAGGATCAAGAGTATATTCATCTTCCCGGATCTCCTTGTCCCTTGTGTAAATTTCCGACCTACAACTGGGTGGATGATCCTGAGAGTATTTGTGATGAAATGGTTATTGAGGCAATCCAGATTGATTTTCCTGATTGGGAAAGCAAGGATGGTGCCTGTGACAGATGTGTAGAAGTTTATGAGCTAAGAGCCGGAGGTTCTTAGCTTTTTTTTGATTATTAGAAGTCCTGGTTCAAGTAATTGAATTAAATGGTTCATTTTGTTTGGAAAGGAGGCTATTTCTTTATTTTAGTCTTTTAGCTCAAGAGGTAGTTTTTTTTTTGAATTAGTAGGGTAGTAGTATTTTTAGTTCCTTATTATTAAGGGAGGGCAAGTTTTATGAGATTAAATCGCAGAAAATTCTTGCAGGTGAGTGCTGGTGTAGCAACGGCTATGGCACTGTCAAGCAAGAAGGTCGGTGCGCAGTTAAAGCCGGTCGTAAAGGTAGGGAATCCTTTGGAAGCTTATCCTGACCGTCGTTGGGAAGAAGTTTACCGGGATCAGTACAAGTATGAGCGCAGTTTTACCTACTGTTGTTCCCCGAACGACACCCATCAGTGTCGTGTTCGTGGATTCGTACGTAACGGCATTCTGATGCGTATCGAGCAGAACTACGATCACCACAAAGTTAAGGATCTGTACGGTAACCAGGCCGACGCCGCTTGGAACCCCCGCATGT
>JACAVV010000003.1 GCA_024648695.1 Nitrospina sp. | reverse complement strand
TCTTCGGCTTTAGCTTCAACTTCTTTTGCTTCTCCAGCTTTAGCGTCGCCTGCTTTTTCGTCTTCGGCTTTAGCTTCGCCTTCTTTGGCTTCTCCAGCTTTAGCGTCGCCTGCTTTTTCATCTCCGGCTTTAGCTTCACCTTCTTTCCCTTCTCCAGCTTTAGCGTCGCCTGCTTTTTCGTCTTCGGCTTTAGCTTCAACTTCTTTTGCTTCTCCAGCTTTAGCGTCGCCTGCTTTTTCGTCTTCGGCTTTAGCTTCGCCTTCTTTGGCTTCTCCAGCTTTAGCGTCGCCTGCTTTTTCATCTCCGGTTTTAGCTTCACCTTCTTTCGCTTCCCCAGCTTTGGCATCGCCTGCTTTTTCGTCTTCGGCCTTGGTTTCTGAAGGTTTGGCGGGGGCGGGTTTGCCTGCGGCGGCGGCTTCTTCGGCTTGGGCTTGCTCTACTTTGTTTTTGGTTTCTTCTGCGCGCGCTTTGGCTTCTTCTGCGCGCGCTTTGGCTTCTTCTGCGCGAGCGTTGGCTTCTGCGGTGCGTGCTTTGGCTTCTTCGATTCTGGCTTTGGCGGCGTCGGCGTCGCTTTGAACCTGTTGGACCTGACTTTGCGCTTCGTTTTTCTTGCCAACAATGCCGTCGACGGCTGAATTCACACTTTGGAACAAGGAATTCATCTTCGCTTTACGGGCTTCGGCTTTGGCTTCCTTGTACTCGGCTTGTGCGGTCTCGTTTTCGGTCTTGGCATCATTTAAGGTGCTTTGCGCTTTATCATTTTTTGCCTGGGCATCTTTTACTTTTTGATCAGCGGCATCGATTTTCTGGTTGGCGGAATCAATTTCGCTCTTTAGTTCTTCCCGTTTTTGATCTCTTTTATCCTTGGCCTGCTTTTCTTCATCTTCAGCTTTTTTCAGCTCCTCTTCGGCCTTGGTTTTTTCGTCGCCGGTTTTGCCCTCTACATTTTTCTTTGCTTCTTCTTTTTTGGTTTGCGCCTTTTTTAACTCGGCTTCCGCTTCGTCCGCTTCTTTTTGTTTTTCCCTGACATTTGCGGCGGCATCCTCTTTCTCCTGCCGGGCATCTTGTTTGGCCTGGTCGAGATCGGCTTTTGTCTGGTCTGCTTTGGATTGCGCCTCGTCGAGTTTGGCTTTTGCTTCATCGGCTTTGGCTTTCGCTTCGTCTGCCTTTTGTTTGGCCTCTTCCGCTTTTTGTTTCGCTTCCGTTACTTTATTTTTGGTGTCGGCGTCTGCTTCCTCATCGGCTTCCCCTTCTTCACCGGCATCTTCCGGTTTGGGTTCTTCTGAGGATTCGCGTGCATCCTGAGCTTCGTCTTTGGCGCCTTGTGCTTCGTCGATAGCTGATTGAGCATCCTCCTTGGCTTGTTCGGCGTCGTTTTTAATCTGTTCAGCATCCTGCTTGGCCTGATCGTACTTCGCTTTCAAATCATCGAGAGCCTGTTTCAATTCTTCCGCTTTTTGTTTGGCCTCTTCGGCTTTTTGTTTTGCTTCTTCAGCCTTGGCTTTGGCATCATTGTTGTCTGATTGAGCCCCGTCCTTGTCGCTTTGCGCCTGGTCTTTTTCTTCCTGGGCTTTTTTCTCTTCCTCTTCGGCCTTTTTAAGGTCCTCCTCGGCTTGAGCTAACTCATCGCCTGTTAAACCTTCCAGCGCTTGTTTTGCTTGCTCGACCTTTTCTTTGGCCTCATCAAGTTTGGCTTGGGTTTCATCGAGTTTAGCTTGCAGTTCATCCAGTTTGGCTTGGGCTTCATCTGCACGAGTTTGAGCGTTATCCGATTCCGTTTGTGCGCTTTCTGAATCGGCTTGCGCTTGAGTGGAGTCCGATTCCGCTTCATTCAATTTTTCTTCAGCTTCCTTTTTGGCGTCATCGGCTTTCCTTTCCTCTTCAGGAACTTTTGCCAATAGATCGTCGGCATTATTTTTCGCTTCATCCGCATCCGATTTTGCCTGGTCGGCAGTCGACTTGGCCTCTTCGGCCTTGCTGCGTTGTTCGACCAAAGCGTCGACTGCTTCTTTCACTTTATCCCGTGCTTCCTGAATTTTTTCCTTGGCCTCTTCCGCATCCGATTTCGCCTGCTCGGCTTTTGCCTGGGCGTCTTCGAGTTTTTGTTTCCATTCTTCGAGATTGTAGTCTGATTTTTTCGATTCCGCTTCGGCCTCCTGTTTCAGGGCTTCCTCTTCCTTGGCCAGTTTTTCCGCCTCTTCAGCTTTGGCGCGGGCGTCCTCTACACGGGAATTGACATCCTTGGTCCGCGACTCCACAAGTGCGCGAGCTTCTGCCACCCTCTGGTTGGCGATATCGACGTTGGTCTCTGCCTCATTGACCTTCTGTTGCGCCTCGTCGGCTTTTTGTTGAGCTTCCTCGGCCCTTTGTTTGGCCTCTTCAATTTTTTTTTCTTTGGCTTTTTGGCGATATTCGTCGACTTTGGTCTTTAGCTCATCGAATTTGGCTTTGGCATCCTGAGCCTTTTGCAGAGCTTCATCGAATTTGGTTTTGGCATCAGCGGCCTTGGTGCGAAAATCATCAATTTTGGTTTTGGCGTCCTGCGCCTTTTGAGTGGCCGATTGGATCCTGGATTTGATGTCATTGAGCTTGGACGTGAAAGAGGAAAAACCCATCAGGCAGGCCCCTCCACACTATCCGCCGCTTCCTGATCGGCCTGGGCTTGCAGGATATCGCATTCCGCCTGCAAAGCTTCCGCTTCCGCGGCCCCTTGATCGGCTTCAGATTCGGCGGCTTCCAGTTGGGCATTGGCTTCATCCATTGCGGATTCGGCACAGTCGACATGGGCTTCCGCTTCTTCAATATTGGCGGAAGCTTCATCCAGTTCACTTTCCGCCTGTTCGGTGAGGGCATTGAGTTCGTCGAGTTCCGCTTGCAATACATCCACCTCCGCCTGGGCGGCGTCAGCGGCTTCCTGGGCGTCTTCCAGTTCGATACGGGCTTGCTCCGCTTGCGCGTCGGCGGCTTCGGACAAGGCTTCGGCTTCTTCCGTCTTCGCCTGGGCTTCGAGGAATTCCAATTGTTCCAGGTAAACCCGAAAGCGATGAACGATATTGGTTTCGCAGGGGTATTCCCTGCCGCGGTCTATATCCTGGGGTGGTTCAGCCATGATTTACCTGCAAGGGTGAGCATGAAGTCATACCAGGTATTTCCTTAAATAGGAAGGTGTTCAAACAGGTCGGGTTTGAATTCCTGGAGTTTGAACCGTTCGGTAAGAAAATAAAGCGTTTCTATTTTATACGAAATTAATGTATTAGGGTAGCCTTGTTTGAGACTCAAAATACTATTCAATCATTGATCGGTTCCCAATCCACGCCTCGGCGTTCGGTGAGTGTGAACTGGCAATTACCGGCGCGGATGTTTTCTACACGCACGCGGCCCTCTTCATCCAAAGTGCCTTCCTGGGTGCGGCCGTCGGGAAGTACCAATTGATAAGGTTCTCCGGAAACCGGTTGATCGTTCTCGTCGACGCATTGGATATCGACCCATGCCGTTTCAGCGGTGACCGGTTCACTATAGTTATTATGGCGGTCCGGCAAGGAGAATCGACAGGTGCCCTCCGGGATGCCATCCACGCGCACGCGGCCATCTGGACCCAAAACGCCTTCGCGAATGGAACCGTCAGTCAATACCAGCCGGTAAGGTTCATCGGATACCGGTTGGTCGTTTTCGTCGACCACCAGCACTTCTACCCAATGGTCGGTCGAATAGCCGGTCCGTTCAATGTCCTTGTCGAATAGTTGAAACTGGCAGGTACCGGGATCGATATCCTCCACCCGCACACGGCCTGCGGAATCCAGTTCACCTTCGCGAACCGAGCCATCTGGAAGTTTCAAACGGTAACGTTCGTAAGCGACCGGTTGATCCTGATCGTCCACCACCCGGACTTCGACCCAGGCTGTGTCCTTTTTCTCTTCCAGAGCTTGCCTGGCTTTTTCGCACTCTTCGCAAAAAGGTTTGCCCGTTTCGGCGGCCGATACTAAGGCCGCGGCCTGGGCCACCTGGTCCGGTACGGTTGGCAATTCCCATTCGACAGGATCGTTTCCGGGGATGGGTTCGACGGTCGTTTCTTCATCTTCGGCGGTGACCTCGGTGTATTCCTCTTCGAACTCACCTCCGCCCACTTGCGCCTCTTCCCAGGGAATGACCGGAAAACGGGATTGTTCCTTGATGACAACCTTCAACTCGCCGCGCACCAGAGCCCAGGCGATTTGATCCAGCACGGCTGAGTCATCCCGTGAAAACATGCCGAGATTGGCACGGAACTGGCTGATGGCTTCTCGCAACTGGATCAGGTTTTCGGGATCATTTGCCAGGCTGTTCAGGAACGCGAGGGCGGTGGGGTGATCCAGAAAGTCCATGAACTGCTCTCTGGAAACCAGGAGTACTTCATGACTACCGTCGCGTAAAAGAATCCTCAAGTTCAACCTCCATCCTGGTTGGGAAGGATTGGGTTAGGGAGCCTGTGCCGTTAACACCCCTGGCGTTCAGAGTTTATCCGGCTCTATTGTCAGGCAAAATGGAAGTGACCCGAAAACACGTTCAGTTAATCTGCGCGTATTCGGTAGTACTGGTTTCCGAACAGAAACGCACTACCGTTTCGTACCACTCCTAAAAACACTTTTCGCTTTGACTCGGGAGCTTCCTCCAGCATTTTGATCACTTCCTCATGGGAAATGGGTTCCCAGACTTCATAATCGTCTGACCGTTCTATGGGAAAAGGGCTGATGTCTTCCATTTCGATATTGAACCTATCCTTCATTATTGTCTCCGTGTTTGAAACCATATCCGATTTTTTGGTGATTGTACCGTATGTTTGATACCAAGGAAAAGAGGAAAAAGTGTGAAGATCGGGGAATCCATTTTTGTCAAATGGGTTTGATTTGTGAAATAATTGACAGACTTACAGTTCAAGGCGATTGAGGGATTGCCCATACGGAAATCAGGAGTGACATGAAAATACTTATATATGGAACGGGCGCTGTTGGATTGGGATTGGCGAGTAGTTTGATTCAATCGGGTGAAGACGTTGATTTGCTGGGTCGGGGTAATACGGTTCAGGCTATAAAGAAAGAAGGTTTGAAGCGGATAGGAATACTGGGCGCCTTTTCAGCGGAGCCCGTAATGGTATCCTGTTTCGAAACCCTGGATTCAATTAAGGACCGGCATTACGATTTTATTCTGGTGTGTACTAAATCGTTCGACACGGAAACGGCGGCGAAAGATTTGTCGCGATTCAATTTATTCGAAACGAATTCCTCTCTTATCGTGTTGTGCCAGAACGGTTGGGGGAACCATGAAACCTTTGCTAAACACTTTCCGAAACATAGAATACGAAATGCTAGGGTGATCACCGGTTTCAAACGCCCGAAACCGAATATTGTGGACGTTACGGTTCATGCCGAGCCCGTCCATTTGGGCGATTTGTTTGGGCAGGATACCGATAGCCTGAAAGACCTTGCAAAAAGTATCACTGCTGGCGGATTGCCTTGTGAAGTCACGCATGCAATAGGCAAGGATCTGTGGGCGAAGATGTTGTACAACTGTGCACTGAACCCATTAGGAACCTTGTTGAACGTATCCTATGGCCTGTTGGGGGAGTCGACGCAAACCTGTTCGGTGATGAATGGAATATTTGGTGAGGTTTTCGAAGTAATGGGGAAGGCAGGATTTAAAACTCATTGGACCTGCGCCAAAGATTACCAGAGGGTTTTTTATGAACAACTCCTGCCAAGCACTTACAAGCATGAATCGTCCATGCTCCAGGATATCCGTGCCCAGAAACAAACAGAAGTGGAAGCCATGAATGGCGCCATCGTGCGATTGGGACATCAATGTGATACCCCCACCCCGTTTAATTTGATGATGTATCGTCTGGTAAAATTTCTGGAGTCGGGGATTCGTGACAAAAAGGATTCTCTGAGTTTTCTGAGTGGTCTCCGAGGGATCGGAAGAGGATAGGATGACTCTTCTTTATAGAATTATTTTCCGTGTTTTTATAATTACCATGTTGCTGGCGGTTCAACCCCTTTCGGTATTGGCGATTGAATTTGATCTGCCCAAAGATTTCGGAATCCGTATGAACAACCATCCTTTGGAATGGTTTCGACTTTTTGGGCTAACACGGTCCTTTTGGTTGGAGAGCGAGCAGAAGGCGATGGATCTCAAACCGTTTCGTGATCCCGCCTGGCTGGGCATTTCGATGGCGGCTCCCAAGGGTAAGGTGCGGGTTCTGGAAAGTGGAGAATCCTTGCCCGCCGTTGAAGTGCGCCAGGTGTTTCCGGAATCCGTTGCGGAAACGATGGGTTTGCGGAAAGGAGACCGGATATTTCGTCTGGACGGAAAGACGGTCTCTCAAAACTCAGAGCAGAACGCTTTGCTGGATTTTCGCAACAAAATCCGAGAAAAAAATCCGGGAGACACCATTAGCCTGGAATTTTTACGAGGGAATGAGGTTGTTGAACGATCCGCTGAATTGAGATCACGGCCCAAGGCTCAATCTATCCTGAAACCTCATTCCGATTTGATAAATTTTCGAGAGTCTCATCCAGTTTCCCTGTTAACCCAATCCTTGCGATCCGGGAACCTGGGTGCCGAATGGGTGCACATGGTTCGGGGGTTTCGAGGAGTGAATGAAGACGTGGTCAGTTCCTGGGTCGGTGGCGGAAAAAAGAATCCCTTTCGTTTGCAGGAAATCAATCATGTTATGCAGAATCCGCTGGACTTGCCTGTAGTGGCGCGGAACCTTACGGAATCTTTGCACGCGTCCTTTGCAGAAAACCAGAAAGACTTGCGTCGCCTGTTGAAAACGGCCTTTGAAGCGCTGGATCTGAAATTCAAGCCTGTGGTTAGTCCCTCCCAAACCATTCAGGATCTTGCTGGATATTTAAACCGTATTTTAATAGCTATTGGAAAAGCCAATAAGGAACGAGAAAGCGTTTTAGCCGTTTTGGACACAAAGGAGAAAGATATCCTTCAGTTCGATTCCCTTGCCTTGTTGAAAGAGGATTTGGAAAATCCGCAATCCCAAACGGAGAACAAGAGCAATGATCTGGAAGGCAAAGAATATTTCGATGCGGTCCTGAAACTGGACCTTGAAAAACTATTGAATGCCGCCGCCGTAATTGCTTTGGCTCTGGATCCTGAAACACTGTCCGGTTTGGTTGCAAGCGGGGCGTCCCTGGACCGTTTTGAAGATGGCTGGATTGTAAAGGAGGCTGACAGCCTACTCACTCTGGATACGCCCGTGGGTAAAGTTTTGGTGGGTGGACCCGGAAGAAACGTTTATCGCGAAGACGCGGTTTTGATCCTCGATCTGGGCGGCGATGATATCTACCTGGGACGGACGGGAGCGAGTTCGCGGAGCATTCCTTTCAGTGTGGTGATTGATTTAAAAGGCGACGACCTGTACGAATCGAGAGAAGATGTGGCGCAGGGAAGTGGGTTTATGGGAGGAGGGTTTTTATTGGACGTTGAAGGAGACGACCACTATCTGGCCAAAGATTATTCTCAGGGCAGTGGGCTTTTGGGTTTGGGAATATTGATAGACCTTGCGGGTAATGACCACTACCAAAGCGGCTCATCTGCTCAGGGAGCGGGGGTTTTTGGCATTGGACTGGTCCTTGAAGGAGGCGGAAGCGACCGATATACCGGTCCGCGCTACGTGCAGGGATTCGGATTCGTGAAAGGGTTCGGCGCGATTGTCGATGCCCAGGGAAACGATCATTATTTTGCAGGAGCAAAGTATCCCGACGACCGCGAGCCCGGAAAAGCTTATCAATCCTTGTCGCAGGGATTCGGGTACGGCATCCGCCCCTGGGAATCTCTGATTGGCACATCAGGAGGAATTGGTATTCTGGCTGACTCCCAAGGCAACGATCATTACATCGCCGATTACTTTGCCCAAGGGTCGAGTTACTGGCACGCCCTTGGAATCCTTTCCGATAAAGCCGGGCATGATCGCTATTTAGCCGGGCGTTATTCGCAGGGAGCGGGAGTGCATTTGTCTGCCGGAGTTTTATGGGATGATTCCGGCAATGATCAATACATTGCTGACTTCGGAGTTTCGCAGGGATGCGGTCACGACTACGCGACGGGCATTTTGATCGACAACGGGGGGGACGACCGCTATGTTTCCGGTGTGATCGCACAAGGCGCAGGAAATATGAACGGCCTGGGTATTTTGAATGACAATTCCGGCAATGATCAATACATCATCGAAAACCTGGGGCATGGCCGCGGCAATTATGAGAAGGGGCGCGATGCGGGTAGCTTCGGATTCCTTTTTGATACCGGAGGAGGAAAGGATCGCTATTCCTCCGATGCCAGGAACAATGATAGAAGAATTCAGACGCAATGGGGTGTGCTGGTGGATCTTCCTTAAGCAAGACGCATTTCTTTTTTACCTGGTACCTTCCTGATACAATTAAGGGTGCCTCTAAAAATAGGGCAAAAAGTTATTGAATGAATTAAAATACGTATGTTAAGCGTTTTACAGCATTCCCCCCTGTTTGAAAGGAACCCTGCCATGTCCCAACCTGGATTTTTTGA
>JACAVV010000002.1 GCA_024648695.1 Nitrospina sp. | reverse complement strand
CTGAAAATACGGTTCCTACTTGGGTCATGGCTTGATCCTCCAGTTTAGATAACGTTTTTTCGCAATCACATTATCTCATTGCTGAAGGGGTTAAGCCATGACTCTCATTTTTTACCGGACACTAGTGCTTTAAAATAAAATCTAAAAGTGATTCGGTTGACTGCTCCATTTATTTTGAATCCCGATTGGGTTATAATGATCTAAATAACAAGAGAATAAAAAAACAACATATCTGGAGATAAGAAATGGCGACCAGCAGTAAAAATTTTGTATTAATCACGCCCAGCGCGAGTGAAGAAGTGAAAAAGCTTTTGGCCCAGGAGACCCAGCCCGATGCAGGTTTGCGTCTTGGGGTTAAGGGGGGTGGCTGTTCGGGGCTGTCTTACGATTTGTCGTTTACTGGACCCGAGGCTAAAGACACCGTCATCGAATTCGATGGGTTTAGCGTTTACATGGATCCGAAAAGCATGATTTATTTAAAAGGCATGCAGTTGGACTTTCAGGGAGGATTGAATGGTAAGGGCTTTGTGTTTTCCAACCCTAATGCAACCTTTACCTGCGGTTGTGGCGAGTCCTTTTCGGTTTAAGTTTTTCACCCACCTATTTAGCTATTTGATACCACCAAGTGCATCCAAAGTCTTGTTTTTGGTTGCACTTTTTTTTGGGACGAATTTCCATTTTCGCACTTTAGCCAGTCCCTGATTGAAGTTTTTTCCTGGGTCTTGACTATAATTTTTGGAAACGAATTTTTTATCAGGATCAAATTTTATGACAATCACATCAAGCCTTCAGCAAGAATACACTCAAATTCGGGAAAATTGCGGGTATGCCATTCTCGATAAGCTCGATTTGATTGATATCAGGGGAAAAGACTGTGCCTCCTATCTTCAAACCCAAACCACAAATGATATCCTTGCTCTCAGCCCTGGGGCCGGACAAAACAGCGCCATCGTTGACCGTACAGCCAAGCTGATCGCGTCTTTTTCCCTCCATCAATACGAAGACTATGCCTACATGGCTCTGGTTGAATCGAACCAAAGCGAGGCGTTTAAAAATCATCTGGAGACTTTTATTTTTCGGGAAGACGTGACCCTCACTCCCATTGCCCCAGAGAAGTTTGTGGTGGGGGTTCAAGGTCCCAAGAGTTCACTGATATTGAAATCCTTCGGCATAGAGTCCCTTCCCGAAAAACCCAACCAGATAGAGAACACCCATTTTCAAGGAAGTGCGATTCAAATAATTAATAAATCGTTTTCTAATGAAGATGGTTATATTCTTCTTGTGCCTGAAAGCCAAAAGGACTCTCTGGAAACAGCGATTAATGAGGCGCAACGATCCAAGGGACTCATCCAGATTTCAGCAGATATTCTGGAGGTCTTGAGAATTGAAGCGGGATTGCCCAAATTTGGTCTGGACATGGATCCCGGTAACATCCTTCCCGAAACGGGATTGGAACACACGTCCGTCAGTTACAACAAAGGATGCTATATCGGGCAGGAAGTGATAGCCCGCCTGAAAACTTACGGTTCTCCATCCATCGCACTAATGGGACTGATCATCGATGGTGAAACCTTACCTCCGGCCAATCATGAGATTTTGTTGCAAACCAAAAAAATTGGAATCCTGAAAAGCACGGTCTTCTCTCCTGCATTGAACAAAGTGATTGCCCTGGCTTACCTGAAAAAGGAATTTCGCACTCCGGACACGGAAATGGATGTGACCATTGGCGGGGCTCCTTTTAAAATTAAAGTGACGTTAACTCCCTTTTACCAGGTGGGCACGCGTAGAGATCATGCGGAGCATCTGTTGAATGAAGCGTTAACCCTTTATAAATCCCAGGACAACCTCGATAAACCTATACAACTCCTGCGCGAAGCTATTGAGCTAGACCCGAAAAATGCATCCGCCTATGAATCCTTAGGCGTCATGCTTTCCAAGCAGGACAAACTTGACGAAGCCATTGGCTTGATGAAAAGACTGGTTGAAATCGATCCCACCGAGGTGATGGCCCACACCAATTTGTCGGTTTATTACATGAAACAGGGAAGAATTGAAGATGCTGAAATGGAGAAAGCTGAAGCCACCGCACTCCAATTCGAAAAAGTTATGGCCGAAAAAATGGCCGAAAAACAGCAAGAAGCGAATAAGGGCCAAAAAAGAAAAGAACAACTTGAAAAGATTGACATGTTCAAGCAGGTTCTCGAAATCGATGCGGTCGACCAGGTTGCCAACTTCGGTTTGGGAACTTTATACTATGACATGGGCCAATATGACAATGCCCTCGCACCCTTGCAAACTCTAACCGCAGAATACAAGGATTATTCGGCGGCCTACCTTTTACTTGGGAAAACCCTGGATAAGTTGGGTAAAAAAGAGGAAGCTATTAAAGTATTTAAAAGGGGAATCGAAGCGGCTTCAAAAAAAGGTGACCTCATGCCAATGAAAGATATGCAAACCCGGTTAAGCCAGATTCAGTCCGGTCAAGACTGACCGTTTACAATCTCACCCAAGCTTGCAGATGTACCTAGCCAACCTTTGTTGATGATGCCCTGAGTGATGGAAATCCCATGATCCATCAAATACCACACCTTTAAAAGAATTTTCTCTTCCGGAGTCGTGTAAGGATCTTCCCAATCAGTGACTGATGAATGCGTTTTGTTTTCATCATAAACGCTGGAAGGAATGGTAAGGCGTTTACTTTTCAAAAAGGATTTGTAACCCTCCAGAATGATGGGTTCAAATTCTTTCCGACTGATTTTTATCAATTCGGAAACACTGGGAATCTGGTCCGAGTGGTATTCAAAAAACTTCAGCTTATAAAACTGGTGGATGGTTTCCAGGCGAAAATAACAATGCAAGGAAACGACATCTTCTCCATAAATTTTCTTTAAATATTCGCGAATCATCGGTTTTCCACTTTTCAGCAGTAATTTATTAAGGCGGCCGCGATCAAACAAGTGGATGCGTACAGTACTTAAATGTTTACAACATTGTTCCTGTAAATCACTGGTAAGTGGATCCGCAGTGGGAGAAACGCGGTACCAATAGATCTCATTAGTGGCTACTTCCAAGGATAATTTATAGGAATTTAATATTTGATGATTATTGGCCCTTTTCGCCTGGCGCGCAATTTTGTAAGAGTTTTCTTTGGAAAATCCCAATTCAATCAATTCGTCCTGAAACTCTTTGCGAGTTCCAAGCAAAAAGCCGCCGCGCTCTTTAATGTGATCCTTAGCCTTCTGAACACCCCTTAAAGCCAAACTCACATCGCGCGGAATCAGAGGTAATTTTAACTCTTGAGCAAAGTCATGAATCTCTTCAAGAGTCTGATAATTTAATTTGTCGATGTATAAAAATTTTTGAATATTCTTTTCGTGGAACCCGCATTGCTCAAAGATGCGGATCTTTTTGTATTTAACCTCTTCCCAATATTTACGAGTGCCCTCTTTTTTAAAAAATTGTTCGCGAACTTCCGATTTGGCCTTAAAAAAATAACTGCGTAATAAAAACCACTTGGTTTTTAAGGTAGATTCAATAATCCACCGATATTTGGGGGTCAAAGTTGTAAGTTTAGGATCCTCAAGCAAATCCATATTGCCGGATTCTAAAATATACTCAAGCATTTCCAAATGGCGTTCCAGCAAAATAGGATTCATTTGCTGAATAAATTTTCTGTAAATTGTTTTCCATCGATAAGAATCGAAAGATGTTACCCTTGCTTCATCGGAACATTCATTCAGATTTTTCTTAATAAATTTGCGGGCACTAGCTTCAATAGATTCAAAAAGTTGATCTCTGGCAATAACATCCCTGATTTTAATTTGTTTTAATTTTCCGATCACCCTGGGTATACAGGTCTCCAGATACTGATCAAAATCGGCATATTCCTCACAATCAGAAAAATAAATTTCTTTCAAAAATTCATTGACTTCTATTAGAGAAGGCGAAGTTTTCTTTGCAATTTTTTTATATTGGTCGAAATCCGGAATTTCTTCACCTGATTGGCAAAGCCGGATATCACGCAGATATTTTCTGGCTTGCTGTAGTTCTTCAGATTGGGCATAAGGGTCATTAATGACCCTTAGAAATAAATACTCCGCCCCCTGCAACTCCCTTTGGGCGAGCAATTCCAGGCCTTGAACTAAAGGATCAAATACGAACATACATTTAAAAGGTATTCAACGAATTATTGAAGTAAGTCTATCAATCCTGACTTTTGAGGATTCAATCTACTAATTTTTGGATGCTTTAGGAGTGAACAAGGATTTTTATAATCTAGGCGGGAACGAAATTAATCAAAAAAAAAAGGAGGAAGGGAAAATCCCCTCCTCCTTTAAAAATGCTAATCAGAAATTAATAATGCAGGGTATTCCACTGCGTTACAGCTTTCTGACCATTTCTTTCTTTGTTGTTACCATTCCAGATAGCGATAGCCATCGGAGTTTTAGAACCGCTAAACTGAGTGTCGTTGCTGTCATTCGTAGATTTAGCACGTTTGAAAACAACGGCCCAACGGTTGTTACTCCAGTTACCACTACCATCTACATCCTGATGCGCTTGAGTGGTCAAGGTACTGAAACCTTCAGCATTCAAATCTTCAACCGAAGACTTTCTCATATTTGCATCAGACAAGATGTTACCGGTTGCCCGGCCAGGATTGTAAACACCTTCATTTTTACCCATTCCAAAGTCAACAAAGGTAGAACGTTTGCTGATGTCACCAGCTCCTCTGCTTGCACGCAGGTCACTTTTGGTGCCTGGTACGTTGATTTGGAAGTTACCTTTGGCAAGTTTTCCATCCGGCTCATACATGTAGTAAGACCCGGAACCCATTGCCATGTTTTCGTAATGGTCTTCAACATCCTGCATGGTGGTGTTACCACCTTTACCTGCATTTTCTTTTTCCCAGGTAGCTTTCCATTGCCAGATGTTAACGCGTTCGCCATCTCCACCCATGGTGAAAGGAGGCTCTTCGCCAGACTGATTTACAGGAAACATAATCGCGGCTTGATCTTTATACTGCTGAGATCGAACCATGATGTCGTTACGGGTAGAATCGGTCCATTCCAGACGAACAGCAATATCATTACCATTCGTTGCGGCTTTAACATTCACCCATTTGGTGGAAGGATTCGGCCACATTGGATTGGTGATCATTTGGGGATCCATATCGATAACAACATGCTTTCCTTTAGTAGGACCATAGTTGGACCAGAAAGGAGAGTTAGGATCCGTAGGAATATTCCCCGATACTTTAAGTGCCTTGATATCAGTAGCGTTAGCAGTAGCCACGAAACCCAGCACGAATGATACTATTAAAATAAGGACAAAGTTTTTTCTCATCTTCACATTTTCCTCCTACGTTATCAGGTAGATTACAAAAAACCTGGTCAGCCTCACTTGGTAGGCTCACACTCTGCAGGAGCGTTGGCAACGAGATCATTTTCCATACTGTACGATAATGACCTATATTCAGGCTCTTCAACCTTAACTGGTTTAACATCCAGCAAAGCCACTTCGTTCTTAATGAACATAGCCAAAATATCAATCACATCCTTGTAAAAACCTTTCATCGCCTTGCGGGCGGTGAATATGCAAAATAAGGGAGTCCATCTTCCAAGGTGATTGCGAACAAATTTCTTCACACCACTCCGGAGGATACCAATTTTCCGCTCATCATGACCTTGCTCAATACCATAAGCTTCCCTATAGCACATGAAAGACATGAATTCCAATTCTACGGAAATATGGTCCACCCTTTCTTTACCTCGGTTTTTAGGCATCTCAAAACCAAATGTTTCAAAAAAACCACCTAATTGAATCAAAACATCGGTTTGTGATTGAATGCCTCCCTCCGTTCCGTACTGCATTTCGTAAGGAGGACATTCCTGAGAAACAGCATGCCCAAATACTCGGACAAATTCTGCCTGAACTTGTTTCATTGCCATTTTAGGCAGATAGTTACCCATCCCATCAATAATCTTGTTTAGGTGAGTCCAGTCTTCTTCTTCAAGAAGACATACATCCAAGGGCTCTAACAAAGATTTGGGCCTGAAAAACTTTCGATTCCAAGGGTAACTCATTGCCCGGGATAAAAGGTTATAAGCCTTGGCCCTTGCTAAATGTAAAGAAATACGAGCATCCTTACATTCTTCAAGGGTTCCCGTTTCGCCTAATTTGGCGAGCATTTCGTCCTGTATTTGCGCTAATTCGCCCATCATCAATCTCCTTTAAGGGTTACTGCTGAAAGTTTGGGGTAGGGCCTAGGCCCTACCCCAAAACCAACCTTTTTCTAAACTTTCAGCATTGCCCAATCAAGCTACAGCTGGAAGTTCACTTAAATTGCACCAGGATGTTCTTCAGGTCGTACGTAAAAAGGCTCTTCAACCGTTACACGGATGATTTCTTTACCTTTTCGGTTAAACCCGATGATGGTGTCATTGAACATTTCGAACTTCTTACCATGGATGTTGGTCTCGAAGATCTTCGGACCAGGCTCTCGTTTCCATTTGAAGATGATTCGTTGTGTCGTCCTGAACAACTGCAATACTCCTAACAGATCTCGATCCGGTACCATGTACTGATCGATCGAATGGTCAACACCAGGACCAAACATCTGCTGTGAGTAAGAGCGAGGTACATGGCGAGACGGTACATAGTAGCCATTAGGCTCCGTGCCCAACTGCGGGTACAGAGGCAACGCTACTTTACGATCCCGAATCAGGTAATACTGAGGATTATCAGGATCATGCGCCCATTCACCATTACCACCAATCTTCACGAGACCCTGCAAGCGGATTTTACCTACACAGGCCGCCATACAACGCGTTTCCATCTGGTCACCTTCGGTCAAAGGATCCAATCCTTCGATTCGAGGATAACAAGCAATACACTTCTCGGAAATTCGCGTCGTGCCTCGGAACATCGGCTTCTTATAAGGACACTGCTCTACACACTTCTTGTAACCACGACAGCGTGACTGATCGATCAATACGATCCCGTCCTCTTGACGCTTGTAAATCGCTTTACGAGGACAAGCCGCCAGACAACCAGGATACGTGCAGTGGTTACAAATGCGTTGCAGATAGAAAAACCAAATCTTATGCTCGGGCAATACCGATTTCGTTCCGTTGTCACCACCGAAGGTTCCTTCGCGGGACTGCGTGAACTCTCGACCATGAGCGGTGTCTTCTCCGAAGTTCGGGAAACGCCACTCTTCGTCAGTCGGTACATAACCAATCGCCTGCTGATTCAATCCAATCTTCGCAGGCGCTTCAAAAATCGTGATCCCTTCATAAACACCATGAATCGCCTTGTTAGACGTCTTACGTACATTCCACGTGTTTTGCCCAGGATTCGACTGCTCGAGCATTTTCAGGATCTTCCAATCCCAAAACTGTGGATAACCGCCGTATGGCTTCGTTTCGACGTTATTCCACCACATATACTCCTGACCCTTAGAGAACGTCCAAGTCGACTTATGAGCCATCGTACATGTCTGACAAGCAATACAACGATTCGTGTTAAACACGAACGTGAACTGCTCTTTCGGATGCTTTTCCTCATATACATAGGTCATCATCCGACCCAATTGCCAGTTATAGACTTCAGGCATTACTTACCTCCTTAAGTTACTATTAAGTTACGTTGAAATACCGGATTTAAGTCCGGACCGCCCAAATAGGCGGCCCGGATACTCATTAAATCTTCACGCGGATGTACTGACCTGCAAGATACATTTCCGCAAATCGATCTTTCAACGGTGACTCCGGGGTGTAACCGGTTCGTACCGGTTCCCACAGTCCCTTACCATGCAATCCACCGTCTTCTGCCTTCGAAAACTTAACCAGAGTTTCCTTCGGCACGGCGTTTACTGCGTGGTTGTCGGCTTCATAACCGTGCATGAACTTCATTTTGGATTTTGCCTTATGGAACAGACTGTCCGTCTGATGCATCGGCATCAACCAGGAACGGGTGATCGACTGCTGACCACCGTATCGGAAGTTAGACTGATACGGAGTCGTCATCGACATTGCACGACCGTCAGGACGCTCTTCATGCGCTTTAACCGTACGCTCGGTACCGGTCCACGTTGCATGTTTCATCATCGTGGTGTGATACGGATACGCAGGATTGTATTTCGCACGAAGCATCAGGCGAGCTACTTTGTAACGAGGATCGCTCGGCTTCCAACCCATGTAAGGGCGATCTGCCGGATTCGCATCACAATATACATAGTCACCGTCATTGATTCCCAGATCTTTACACAAGAACGGGTTCATGTGCACCTGCCACTCACCAACACCAGGAGAACGCTTATCCATTCGATAAGGATCACCGAAGTTGTTGTTCCAGATCATATTCCAGTCCGTGGTTGCCCACGAGGAATGTGCAGTATGTCTGGACTTAGGCGTTACACAATAGAAACGGTAACCTTTTTCCCACAAGAAGTTCTTCGTCGTTCGTACTGAAGACCAGGGCTTCTTGATGTTTCGCACGTGGCGAAGATCAGGATCCTGCTCGTCTTCTGGAATACCATAATCGTCAGGACGGATGTAAGGATTCGTCGATACGATTACGTTCGGAAGGTAAGGCGTTGCCTCAGGTCCTTCTCGATGAACGATGAAGTTTTCACCCCATTCGATCGCTTCCGGCTCATCATTGTAAAACTGCAAGCGGCCATGAGGCGTGTAATAAGGCTTGGACTCTGTGAACATTTCCCAGAATGGACTTCGAGGATACGTTCTGAACAGCATCAAACAACATCCCGGCTCACCATACTTACCGTTGATGATATCGTCGATGTTGTAACCCATACCCGTCGTACCCGTGGTGAACAGGCGGCGGATCTGAGCTTTCGTGCGGTTCGGAGCTTCACCTTCGTAGACTTTTACATAGTCTGCGAAACGCTTATCACCTGTAACTTCAGCCATTCTCTTGGCAAACTCACGATGGATCAAGTTGTCATCGATGGTGTCGAATACAGGTTTGATTCCAGTTCCACCCCAAATCTGATGGAACGGATTCGAACACGCTGAAGTGATTTCATAACTCTCAAATTCCGCCCAGGAATTCGGAGCCAGTACGATGTCGGAATATTCACAAGAACCAGTGAACTCGATGTCCTGAGCGACGATCATGTCCACATTGTTGTTCGTGTTGAACACCAACTCGTAGAACCACTTGGCGTTGTTGATTACGTTAACGTTTACGAACCATACCAGCTTCGTAGGCGTCGGCATATGCGTTCGACCCGTAAATACTTTTCGGCCATACCGAGGGGTATTTACGATCAACGCTTTGTCACGATGCGCCCAGTAACTTACTTCTTCACCCTTCAGGTAACCCTTGATCTGGGCCCACGTGGTGTTCTTCGCAGGATCCATCTCAGGATTGAAAGGATCTTCAGCTACCATCGCCGCGAATCCAGGTCCGGACCAGTGCGATCCCTGGTAGTTACCGGCTTTGTAGTTACCGGCCCAGGTGTGCGATCCAGAACCTTTAGGTCCAACGTTACCCGTCAACATCAGGGGAACGAAAGACGCACGGTTATGCATGGTGGCGTGGAAGTAATGGTTGATACCTTCACCGTAGTGAATTTCAACAGGCTTGATCGTACCCATATCGCGAGCAAGACGAACTACCAGGTCTTTAGGCGCGTGACTGATCTGATTAACGGTTTCCAGATCGTAGTCTTTCAAGTGGATTTTGTACATTTCGTACAAAGGCATTACCGTGATGGTTTTGCCATTAACCAGCTTGACGTCATAAACACCATCCAA
>JACAVV010000001.1 GCA_024648695.1 Nitrospina sp. | reverse complement strand
ATAAATTCAGGGGTAAAACGGGACAACATATACCCGGCATAAATCGAATACAAAAATTTATTACCTACTTTTTCAATCTTAAATTCTAAATTCCTCTAATTTCTCAATTTTTAGAGGTGCCCTTAATAATTTGACGGCTTTTTATTCGGCCGATAAAAATTCTGGTTTTCGGGAATATTCCTCAAAGCAATACCCTCTTTATTCTTGGATAAATTTTGTGTATTTCACTCCAACAGGCAACCTTGTAAAAGAGCCACACGGAGTTTCCCTTAGGTAGTATTCCCAGGAATAATTTTCTGTTAAAATAGCTCCAGATAAGAATACCCCCCTCTACCCTGACAGGAGAGAAAAAGATGAGGATATGCCAGGATTGGCATTTCCGCATAAACATTAAGAGGAGGTCAGGGAACATTAAAGCCGAAGGTCTGCTTTTAATTGTTCCCTGAATTTAGTTTTTTAAGTTTTTAAGGGTTTTTTGTATCCATACTTTTACATAAGCAAGGTTCCCACGACCGTGGGCCAGGAGGAATGATAGTGTTTTCGAAGATCATTAAAAAAGGAAATTTTGTTTTAGCCAACGGAGTGAAATCCAGTTACGATTACAATTATGGTTCGTTGTCGGACACCATGAATGAAGCTTATTGTTCTGTCCTTCTCCACAAACTGGAAGACTGGCAGAAAGAGCATGGTGCCTTCAATATCGTCGTAGGCATCGAAACGGAAGGAATCCGGATCGGCTACGAACTGGCCTATTCGATGGACCTGCCGTTTTATATCATGCCGCACAAATCGACTGAACTGGCACAATTGGGCTGGCCGAAACATACACCGGACACGCATTGGCTGATCGTGGATGACATTGTGACCACAGGATCGTCCCTGCTGAATGCCGTAGATTTACTGGGAATCGAGGAAAAACCGGAATCGGTCACCTTCGCCAGCATGATTCGCAGGAACCCGAAAAACCTGGATTATTCAGACGTTGCTGGCGACCCTAAAAAAGAACAAAGTTTTGTGCGCGACGAACGCTTCGACTTCATCGACAAACGCCTGGTCTACCTGTTCGCCGAGCCTGAGTGATCGACCTCCCGTTTAGGTAAGAAGACACCCTCTCGCCTGTTGGGGGAGGATTAAGGTGAGGGGTATAATAAGGCCGAAGGCCCACAATTTAGTGTTCCCTTTTTAATGCCCGGACTATTTTAATTCGTATTTTTATCCATAACTTCTATCGATTATTGGGTTGAGCTTAACTTTCTTCGTTGCCAATAGTCCCAACCGAGCAATAGATAAAAGGGTCCATATTCGTACCAGGCGATCCATTTTGTATAGCTTTGTATTTCCTGATAATCGAAATAGAAATCCAGATAGTAAAATCCCACAAGTCCCGTGAGCAGAATCCAGGCCCGCCCCGGGAAAAAGCACAAAAAGGGCACCACCCAGCATAAGTACCACGGATTCTGAACCGGACTGAACAAAAACACCAGCGCCATCAAGATGAAAATCGGCCGCAGGATGGTCAATGGCTGTTTCGGATCGGTGGGCTGGGCGAGCAGGTAGAATAAAGTGACGCCCAAAATGGCAACTACCGTCCCCTTGCTCAACAAGGACGCCATATTGTACGACAACAAAGCTTCCCCTGGCGAACGGATCCCCAACACGTCGTGATAAAAATACATCAGGATAGCGAACAAGCTTTCATTGTTTTGCCAGTAGGTGGTGAAGGTACGCAGGCCTTCAAAAGCTTTCGAGCCTATGTTTAAAAAGGGCAGATAAAAAGTGAGCACGACCCCGGCGAACAGAAACATATTCATCAAAGGCGTCTTCCAGTTGAACAATTCCCGCGACTCCGGGTCTTTCTCCAACGCCATTTCTTTCAGGTAAAGCGGTAGTAGAATGATGGGATAAATTTTTCCCAACACACTGAGCGCCAGAAAAAACATCGCCGGCAAAAATTTGCGAATTACCAGAAAATACAGCGAAGCGCATAATACCGAGATGCCTATGATGTCCAGGTGCGTCGAGTTGAGCGTTTCCTTGATCACCAAAGGCGACCACCAGTAACACATCGCCCAATGCAGGTTCTGGCCCAAGTGCTTGAGCGTTAGCAGGATAAAAACGAGAGCCAGGATATCGAAGCCCAGAAAAGCCACCCGCATCGCAGTGATGCTGTCAGGCTTCACACTGGCGACCAGACGAAACACGTACTGCGCCAGCGGAGGATAGATGGTCGGGACATCCGGATGATTCACCCGTTCCAGGTTGCGCACCGATTCTTCACCCGACCATTTCAAATCATGCAAACGTTGCAGGTCTTCGACCTGACGCGGATCGTATTTCGTGTTGAGCAGTTCCGGTTCGCGCACTTCGAGGAACTTGAACATATTGACCTCATCCGGCGAAAACGCAAAGGGATTGACACCGGCAGAAAACACTTTGCCGTCCCACATGTAGCGATAGATATCATCTTCCTGGATCTGGTGCGCGGGCAGAATGATCAGACGAAACACCAGACCAAACCCAAGCAAAATGCCAAGATTCCATTTATCCGCCAGCTTGCCCTTCCAGATCAAAAACAAAACCCCGGCCTGAAGAGCAAACAAGGCAAAATAAATAGCCAGATATTCCAGAATCGGCCTCTGCTCGTAGCCCTCCCCCCAATTAAACCTCCAAGACAACATCAAAACCCCCACGTACCCCAGCAGGCTCAACAGACCCAGGGCAATGGTGATTATTTTTAAATTTGGCTTTCTAAAGTGGAGCATTTAGTGATGTTCCTTAATCGTAAACCGGAATGGAAGTGATCTCAAAAAGGGAACAAATAAAATCACATATTAAAAGGCTAACTCTTACTTCAATATCCTTCATATAAGTTGGCGCAATACTGAAAACATAATGACCGAATGTCATCCTGAACGAAGTGAAGGATCTCTGGTAAAATGTAAATTGCTGTTTAACCGAGTATTCTGAAGTAGACCCTTGAAACCAATTTGCATTTATCAAGGATTATAAAATAAATTTTCATTTTTTAAATTTTAAAGGCTAATAAATGAAAAATCCTGAAAAACTTGGAACGTATTTAACTTGCTCCTGGTTATTTATTACGACTCTAATGATTCTATTACAACTAAATTCACCAAAAGTAATGACTCTCAATGAGTGGGGAGATTATCTGGCAGGGATGATGTCTCCTATAGCTCTTTTATGGCTTGTCATTGGCTTCTATCTTCAAAGAGAAGAACTTAAACAAAACACCAAAGCTCTTCAGATACAGGGAGAAGAATTAAAGAATCAGGTTGAACAGACCCGAAAGTTAGTAGAACAAACAACGCGGCAAGTAGATATTGAGGATCAAAGATTTCAAAAAGAAAAAGAAGACAATGAGCCTAATTTTATATTTGAAACTGGAGCTGAAATTTTCAATGCTGGCAAAATTAGGAAAAAGGAATTAAATTTTGTCAATTACGGAGGCGTGGCCTTTGAAGTTTCAATTGAATCACCAAAACCTGCAATATTTGAAATTCGTCCCAAACGAATAGGAGCCGGTAACACTGGAACGATTATCGCCCAACTCGCCAAACCCTTGGAAAAAGAAATTTTTGTTATTTTGACATATAAAGGCATATCAGGAAAGAGGTATGGTTTCAGGTTCCCAATTAAGGATTTGAATTTCGATTTAGAAAAAAATCCTCCAGAAGAATTCATACCTGAAAATTAAAAAAATTCATCCCTGCCAACACCCCTTCCATGATATGATGCATTTATGCTACAAAATATTCTTCTTTTCGATACGAATCGCCAGATCATTGAGACGTTGCGTAAGGCTTTGGAGGGGCGGGGGTGTGAGGTTCGGTCTTCTTTTGGGCTGAATGAGGTGCATAGCCGGTTGCGCGATGGGGGATTTGATGCTCTTTTGATGGGTCCTGGAGTTGTGGATATTTTGACCCAGGGTGAAGTTTCATCACTGGCCAGACAATTGTCCGGTGCCCCGGCTTTTATTTTTGTACCTTCCGCTTCTCCGGTTTCCTGGAAAGAACATTTGAAGTCTGTGGGGATCCACTGGATTCCCTGGCCCTGCAATGAAGCCGAACTGTTTGACGCTTTGAGTCTGGACACGGTTCCGGGGGCCTTACCGGAAGAGGGCTTACAACCGTCTTCTGAAGAGAGTGGCGCAGAATTGTTAGGCGACAGTGCGGTAATGCAATCGTTGCGCGAGACTCTGGCGATGGTGGCACAGACGGATGCTCCCGTGCTTCTGCGGGGCGAAACGGGGACTGGGAAGGAACTGGCGGCACGGTTCATTCATCAGCAGGGACCGGGACGTCGGCACCGCTGGGTGGCTGTCAATTGTGCGGCGCTTGCAGAATCCTTGCTGGAAAGTGAGTTGTTCGGACACGAGAAGGGCGCGTTCACCGGAGCGGTCCGACAAAAAATGGGGAAATTCGAGTTTGCGGGCAATGGGACCCTGTTCCTGGACGAAATTGGGGAAATGGCGCCCCACCTTCAGGCTAAAATGCTCCGCATCCTCGATGACAAGGCCTTTGAGCGTGTCGGGGGTAATCGGACATTGAAGGCGGAATGCCGAATCGTTGCGGCTTCGAATATCGACTTCACTGCGGCAATCAGGGAAAAGCGCTTTCGTGAGGACCTCTATTACCGCTTGAACGTGGTATCGGTCGATCTGCCTCCTCTGCGCGAGCGGCGGGAGGACATTCCGGCTCTGGTGTCGCATTTTTTGCGGAAATATTCCCTACGGTTCGACAAGACCGTTTATAAAGTATCTCCACAATTGATGGATGAGTTACAGCAAAAGCCCTGGCCGGGCAATGTGCGGGAGCTTGAGAATACGATCAAGTCCGGTGTGATTTTATCGCGGGACAGCTCGCTTTCCTTACCCGGCTCCGCCAAAGCCCACTCTGAAAAGACTTCCCCTTCCCAGCCGGGCATTGTCCCTCAGGATGGCGAATCCTTGAAGGAATACCGCGAAAAAGTGTTACTGCATTACGACAGACTCTATTTTGAAAAGATTCTGCGGGAAAATAAAGGCCACATCTCACGTTCGGCCCAGCAGGCAGGAATCGACCGCAAAACGTTCTACCGGATTCTGGCTCCTTTGGGGATTGACCCTGCAAAATTCAAGGTTAGAAAGTAATTTTGTAGTTTTTTTTCCTCATTATTGACCTTATATAATCAATTCTGAGGTTATATTTACTCAAAACCCGCCTTTTTACTTTTCCTTGATCTACCTGATAAAAAAATAAGGAAGTTTCTTTATTTCCCCTCACCCCTCCCTCTCCCACCAGGGGAGAGGGGCAACTGCGGGTAGAGACTTTTTCCTGAGTTGAAAAAGGTTCCCCTTTTCAAGTCGTGGCACAGGGTTTGCTCTTATTCAGGTAATGAACATCATCCTGTGAGGTAACACATGACTCCCGCTGAATTGAACAAGAAAACGAAAAAGGAACTGATCGAGATGGCTGAAAAGCTGAAGCTTCCGGTCAAGCGCGCGGCTTTGAAGAAAGATTTGATTTCCGCTTTGGTGAAATCCTTCAAAAAGGCCAATCCGCCCAAATCCGCTAAAAGCACGGCGAAACGCACGACGGCAAAAGCGGTGAAGGCCAGTGCGTCTTCCAGCCGTAAAAAGACGACGGCGAAATCGGCGGCGAAAGCTTCCAGGACCCAGACTCAAAAAACTTCCGGTACCTCCCGCCGGGCTCCTCAAACATTGGATTCTAATCAGCCGGTGAAGGAAGTTCCCTCTCCCCTTCCCTCCCGGCCTTCCAACAATGGGGACCCGGCCCTGGAGGCGAAATTCGTTCTGGGTTCGCCGGATTTACACGATGAAGGCCAAAGCGAAATCCGTCACGAGCTTCCGGACAGCTACGGTGAAGATACTTTAGTCCTCCTTCCCCGAGATCCCTTTTGGGCTTTCTGCTATTGGGAAGTGACGGAGTCTACCCGCAATGCAGGTTACCGTACCATGGGCCGAAGACCCGAGGAAGTGCAATGGGTTCTGCGTGTGCAACCGGCCCACTCTGGGGAGACCAACGGTTCCTCCAAGGATGTGGAAATCGATCTGGGCGCAGGGTGCTGGTATTTTCAGGTAGACACTGCCGGAACTTCTTACTTTGCCAAATTGGGCATAAAAGACAGCTACGGCCATTTTCACACTGTGCTGGAATCAAATACCATAGACGTTCCAAGGGACAGGCCATCCGACGTCACGGATGAACGCTGGATGTCCACAGACGAAGCCTTTCAGGAAATCTACCTGCTTTCGGGGGGGTCGGCCTTTAAAGACGATTCAGCCAAAAGCGGCGAGTTCGGTTTTCGGGACGCCAACGGATCCTGGACTGTCAGCAGTTTTTCGAGTCCCGCTTTCGGCCAGCAAAATTCCGACCAGCGGGAAGCGGTTCAAACCCAACAAACACCCCCCTTGCGGATCGATGCGGAGTTGATTCTCTACGGGGGCGTTCAACCGGACTCAAAAGTTTCCCTGGACGGAGACCGGGTTCCTTTGCGCCCGGACGGCACCTTCACTCTGCGTCTTGCGCTGGACAAGGGAGAACATCAATATCCCATCAGTGTCGAGTCCAGAGACGGTAAGCATAAACAAACGGTGATTCCACAGGTTTCCTATTCCTTGACCGGACCCACCAACTTGAAAAAGAAGGAGAAGTGATCATGCCCAAAGGATATCTTGCTTTAATGTTGCACACCCATTTGCCTTTTGTGCGGCATCCGGAATACGATGATTTTCTGGAAGAAGACTGGCTGTTCGAGGCGATCACGGAAACCTATGTCCCTTTGATCAACGTGTTCGAAGGCCTCGTTCAGGATGGCGTGCCATTCTGCCTGACGATGTCAATGACACCGCCTTTGCTTTCGATGCTCAGCGATCCGCTGTTGCAATACCGCTACCGGCGTTTTCTGGACCGCTCGATCGAGTTGTCGCACAAGGAAATGGACCGCACACGCAAGCAACCGGAGTTCCACCGCCTGGCCCAGATGTACAACTGGAAGCTCAATCAGGCACGCGACATTTTCGTCAATCGCTACCGCAACAATCTGGTTCTGGCTTTCAAAAAGTTTCAGGACCTGGGACACCTTGAACTGATCACCTGCGGAGCCACTCACGGCTACTTGCCGTTGATGAGTGTGAATCCGAATGCGGTGCGCGCCCAGATCAAAACCGCCGTGCAAACGCATGAAGCCCATTTAGGTCGAAAGCCACACGGCATCTGGCTTCCGGAAAGCGGGTATCAGCCGGGAATCGAAGACCATCTCGCGGAAGCAGGCATTCGGTTTTTCTTCACCGACACGCACGGCATTTTGCACGCCACGCCACGGCCGAAACATGGCGTTTACGCACCCGTGTTCTGTCCCAATGGAGTGGCGGCTTTCGGACGCGACAAGGAATCGTCCAAGCAAGTGTGGAGCGCTCAGGAGGGTTATCCCGGCGACGTCGATTACCGCGATTTCTACCGCGACATCGGTTTCGATCTGGAATACGATTACATTCAGCCCTACATCGCCACCACCGGCGAGCGCAAAATGACCGGGTTCAAGTATCACCGGATCACCGGCAAAGGCGATCACAAGGAACCGTACAATCCTGACAACGCCATGCGTAAAGCGGCGGACCATGCGGGCAACTTTATGTTCAACCGCGAAAAGCAGATCGAGCATCTGGCCGGAGTGATGGATCGACCGCCTTTGGTGTGCGCGCCTTATGACACCGAATTGTACGGGCACTGGTGGTACGAAGGACCGGACTGGTTGAATTTCCTCATCCGCAAGATCGCTTACGATCAGGATGTGTTGGAGTTAACGACTCCCAGCCGCTATCTGGAAGCGCATCCCACGCAACAGGTGGCGACGCCTTCAGCATCCAGTTGGGGATACAACGGCTACCACGAGTATTGGTTGAAACCGGAAAACGACTGGATCTATCCGCACCTGCACAAAGGCGCGGATCGAATGGTTGAGTTGGCGGAAAAGCATCCGCATGCGAGCGGACTCGAAGAGCGTGCGCTCAATCAGGCGGCACGAGAGTTGTTGCTGGCGCAAAGCAGTGACTGGGCCTTCATCATGACAACGGGAACCATGGTCGAGTATGCGGTCAAGCGCACCAAAGACCATTTGCACCGGTTCAATCGTTTGTACGATGACATCAACAACGGGAATATTCATCCCGATTGGTTGATTCAATTGGAAAACAAGGACAACCTGTTTCCGGATATAGACTACCGCGTCTACCGACCGACGGCCAGTTGACGCTTGCGGTCTGGCTCGCTCACCCAGGTTCGCTCGTGCGCCGCGACGGCAAAATTAGCAATTACCCCTGATTCGCCAATGGCAATTAGGGGTTTTTGCGTTATAATTGGGGATTACGATTGATTTGTTTTTCCAACTCTTTTAATTCTCCAGAAAATCAGGATTTTTGAATGAAATATTTGGTAGTCATTGCCAGCGGATTGACAGACGAAGCAGTGGCTGAACGCGACAACTTGACGCCTTTGCAATTGGCAGACACTCCCAATCTGGATCGGCTGGCGATTGAAGGCCGTAGCGGATGGGTGAACACCGTGCCGGAAAAATCGGCTCCCGGTAACGACACCGCTTTGCTTTCCCTGCTGGGATTCGATCCGGAAAAATTTGGGGCGTCCCCCGCGGCCTTCATGGCAAAAGCTTTGGACGTTGATTTGCAGGCCGATGAAGTGCCTCTTTGCTGTGACTTTATCATTTTGCAATCCAGTCACAACGACATGGTAATGAAGGATTACTCCGCAGGGCATCTGGCAACGGAAGCGTCGAAGGTGCTGGTGGCAGGCCTTCAGGAAGGCATCGCCGATCCTGAGCTCGCATTTTATGCCGGACAGGGTCCGCACAACCTGATGGTTCTGAAATCGCCTCCCTTTCCGGGAAATTTAAAAGCGCCGCATGAACTCATTGGAGAAGGCATTCGTCAGTTCATGCCATCGGACGACGTCTATAAAGATCTTGTCTACATCATGAACCAGGCGCAGATCCTCTTACACAACCATCCCTTCAACAAAACGCGCAAGCGGGAAGGGAACGATACCATCAACAGTGTGTGGTTCTGGGGTGATGGCGCCTCACCAAATTTGCCCGCTTTCGAGACGGAATACGGGAAGAAGGCAGGTTTGGTTTCCGCAAACCTGGAAATGCAGGGTATGGCATTGAGCGCGGGCATGCATGTCGAAAAAGTTTCAGGTGCCACCGGTTTCATGGACACCGATTATGCAGGGAAAGTGAAATCAGCACTGGGCCTGCTTGAATCGCAGGATGTGGCTTTCCTGCAAATTTCCGCGGGAGAAGATGCATCCTTGCATGGCAACATCGAGGATAAAATTCTGTCCATTGAGGATTTCGACAGCGAAGTGCTGGGCCCCATCCTCGATCATCTGGAAGTGAACAAGGACACCCGGTTATTGATTGTAGAAAATTTACAAAGTTCCGTAGTCCTCATGAAATATAAAAACACTCCCGTTCCCTATGTCGCCTATCCTTCGAATGAAGAGCCAGACAGCGTGGAGGCGTTTACAGAGGAGTCTTTGCAAAAAGGACCCGGAAAATTCAACGAGGGTCCGTCATTAATAAAAGCGTTTTTAAACAATACATTATGAAACCCAATTTAATTGTACAAAAATTCGGCGGCACCTCGGTTGGAAATATCGACCGCATAAAAAATGTTGCCCGCAAAGTGGCCAAAGCACGTGAGGAAGGCAAGGACGTGGTGGTGGTCGTTTCTGCCATGGCGGGAGAAACCGACAAATTGTTGAAACTGGCCCACGAAATTACAGAAAATCCTAACCGGAGGGAAATCGACTTACTACTTTCCTCCGGCGAACGAATCTCAAGCGCTCTGCTCACTCTGGCCTTGAATGAGATCGGATGTCCCGCCGTATCTCTGACTGGACGGCAGTTGGGCCTGTTGACCGACAACACCCACACGCGTGCTCGAATCAAGGAGATCAGCGGTCAGCGCGCAAAAAAAATCCTGGAACAAAACCATGTGGTGGTGGTCGCCGGGTTCCAAGGCATCAACGAACACGGAGACGTGACCACTTTGGGTCGGGGCGGGTCTGACACCTCGGCCGTTGCCCTTGCCGTGGCTTTGGATGCAGAACGATGCGAAATCTTCACCGATGTCGATGGCGTTTACACCGCCGATCCCAATATGGTGCCGGACGCCCGCAAACTGGACCATGTGTCCTTTGAAGAAATGCTGGAGATGGCCAGCCTGGGAGCCAAAGTATTGCAAATTCGCAGTGTCGAATTCGCCAGAAATTTTAACATGCCGATCGTCGTCCGATCCTCTTATAATGAAGTGGACGGCACCCTGGTCAGCGAGGAGGATCCAACAATGGAACAACCGGTCGTTTCCGGAGTCATGTACGACAAGAACCAATCGAAAATCACCTTGAGCAAAGTTCCCGATCAACCGGGCATCGCCGCCAAAATCTTTTGCACCCTGGCAGAAGCCGGTTTATCGATCGACATGATCATCCAGAACGTCAGTGCCGAAAACCATACCGACATCTCCTTCACGCTACCGACCACGCATGTGGCAGAGGCGATGCCGATCATGCGGGGTATTGTAGGCGAAATCCATGCTTGCGAAGTTTCAGAGGACTGCGACATCTCCAAAGTTTCGATAGTGGGCGCCGGAATGAGGAGTCATCCAGGAGTCGCGGCCAAGATGTTTCGCGCCTTGTCCGATGAGAATATCAATATCATGATGATCAGCACGTCCGAGATTCGTGTGTCCTGCGTCATCGAAAAGAAATACACCGAATTGGCTGTGCGCGTCATCCATAAAGAATTCGGACTCGAAAACGAACAAGTCCAGGAAGAATCCGAAACAAGATCTCCTCCTGAAAGGAAAGCGGCCAGCTCATGAAATCCATTCAGCTTTACGACACCACTCTGCGCGATGGTTCCCAATGCGAAGATATATCCTTCACCGTGGAGGATAAAATTCGCATTTCGCAAAAGCTTGATGAAATGGGGTTCCATTATATTGAAGGCGGCTGGCCGGGATCGAATCCACGCGATATCGATTTTTTCCAGAAAGCGAAACGTATTCAATGGAAGCGCGCCAAGCTGGTAGCCTTTGGAAGCACGCGGCATCCCGAGAGGAAAGCGGAAAGCGATCCGACTCTGAAACATTTGCTGGATGCGGAAACGGAAGTTGTCACCATCTTTGGCAAGTCCTGGGATCTGCATGTGGAGCAGGCGCTCACCACCACGCTGGACGAAAACCTGCGTATGGTTGTGGACACCATTTCTTTTTTAAAAAAGCATTGTACCGAAGTGTTATTCGATGCCGAACACTTTTTTGATGGTTTCAAGAAAAACCCCGAGTACGCTTTGAAAGTTTTGAAAGAAGCCGAGTCGGCAGGCGCCGATTGCCTGGTGTTGTGCGATACCAATGGCGGCACGATGCCTTGGGAAATCAAGACCATCTTTGCAACGGTACGAAAGGAATGTGGGGCGGTATTGGGAATCCATACCCACAACGATTCCGAATTAGCGGTCGCCAACGCGCTTACCGCCGTGGGCGAAGGTGCGTCCCAAGTTCAGGGAACGGTCAATGGTTACGGAGAGCGGTGCGGCAATGCCAACCTGATTTCCATCATTCCCAATCTCAAACTGAAGATGGATATCGATTGCCTTTCCAACGAGCAGATGACAGAACTCAAAGACCTCTCCTCGTTTGTCGACGAATTAGCCAATCGGTCGCATTGGAGTCACCAGCCCTATGTAGGCAAAAGCGCGTTCGCCCATAAAGGCGGAGTGCATGTGAGCGCCATTCGAAAAAATCGCGAGACCTATGAACACATCGAACCGGAAACCGTGGGCAACCATCAGCGCATTCTGGTTTCCGATCTCTCAGGAAAGAGCAACATTCATTTCAAAGCCCAGGAATATGGCATTGATCTGGACGCGAAAGATGATAAAACCCATCGCATTCTGGAAAAGTTGAAAGCTTCCGAAAACCTTGGTTTTCAATATGAAGGGGCGGAAGGGTCGTTTGAATTGCTCATGCGCGACGCTTTGGACGAGATCGAAACCCACTTCGATTTTATCGGTTACCGGGTGATCGTTGAAAAACGACAGGAAGACGAAGAACCCATCTCGGAAGCCACCGTTAAAGTAAAAGTCAACGGCATCCTGGAAATCACCGCCGCCGAAGGCACCGGTCCGGTGAACGCACTCGACAAAGCCATTCGTAAAGCTCTGGGTAAATTTTATCCGGAAATCGACGAAATGGCTTTGTATGATTACAAGGTGCGCATTCTCGACGAGAAAAATGGCACGCGGTCAAAAATACGTGTGCTGGTGGAATCGGGGGATCATCATTCCAAATGGGGAACAGTGGGAGTCTCCGAAAACATCATCGAGGCCAGTTGGCAGGCCCTCATCGATGGGATCGTTTACAAGCTCAACGCATTCTCCCAAACCCGGGAAACCGTTTGAAGGCTGACAGAATTCTCTCCAGGTAAAATTCCGGGGCGGGTCTTCTTTTTTCACAATATATTCAGATAATCCAAATCCCCACTGAGCATGATCGAATCAAGATGCAATGAAAATTTCCTTTATGCCTTTATGGTGTTTTTGTTGAGTGTGGCGATCCTCCTGACCGCCCAATGTGCATCTGCGCGGGAAACCGGAACCTATTTGAATATTAAGCGTGACCCGGTAGACAATACGATTGTTCTGGAAGCCTCTCAAGTACACCTTTCTGATGTACTGCGGCAGGTTGAGCAGAGAACCGGTATTCGAATGCACGCTTCCGAATCGGTTTCCGATGTTAAAATCAACAAAAACATCGAAGCCATGGACTGGGAAGAAGCAATAGATGTCTTGCTCGAAGATTTCAATACCATTCAAATTGCGGGCGGAAAGAAAGGATTGTTATCCGTCAGGATTCTGGGACAGAAAGAACGCGGAGCCACCTCATCTGCCGTCCCGGGAACCAAACCACAAAGGTCCTCAGCTTCAAGGTCCCCTGACAACAATTCGAGCGTGTTGGGTGGGTTCACCGAAACCCAGTGGCGTGAGCTGGCCAAAGGTCCGTATCGCGGCCCGCTTCCGAACCAGTTGCTGGAAGACCCGGCTTACCGGGAATTTTTAGCCAAACACGGTGTCAAATCAACTGACGATTTGCAGGACATCCGCAAAGCTATACGCGTGCGCCGCGATGCCCGCAAACAATTACACTTAATCCGCAAACAACGACGAAAAAATCGGCGGCGATAAGCATCCATCGTTCGCAATACAGAAGGAGTCCGCTATGGTAAGAAAAATCTTTGGTCTGATTTTTATAGTAGGTGGGGGCTACGATTGTTATTACTTTTGGGGAGATAACATGGCTATCACCATCACCGGAATCGTTCTGGTCATCATTGGCCTGCTAATGGTTATCATCCCCGCAAGCCGCGGTGGAAGTTATAGACGCGGGGGCGGAGGTGGGGGCGGTTCTGATTGGGATGATGATGACGACTACGGTTCCGATGACGATTGACGAATAAATAGTTCCGCACTAAAAACCAGGCTCGTTTGAAAACTCCTTTACCCCAAGTTCAGGAGGAACCCACCCTCATCCAGAAATTCT
This sequence comes from Nitrospina sp., assembly GCA_024648695.1. Taxonomy (GTDB): domain Bacteria; phylum Nitrospinota; class Nitrospinia; order Nitrospinales; family JACRGP01; genus JACAVV01. The sequence continues at coordinate 312 of JACAVV010000001.1, read as the reverse complement.
GAATGTTTACTTTTTTGCTGTTTTGAAATTTGAATGGATGCTTCTACCGGACCGGCTAAAGCAATTCCAATAAAAAAAACAATGCCCAACGAATCATGAAAACGACTCCTATTTGTTCCCCGTCCAGAGGCTATTTCTTTTAAAGGCAAAAAAGCTGGCAACTTTACAACATTTCTCGCAAAAGCCTAACCCCAATATTGCATGAGAAAAGGGTGGCGAATTCCCTTCAAGCCTTTAAAATAAGGCTGACTTGCCAATCAAAGAAAGGAATTCGCCGTGACAGATTGTACCTCTGAACAACTGGAATTTCCA
>JACAVV010000056.1 GCA_024648695.1 Nitrospina sp. | reverse complement strand
GAGATCAAAAAATCCAGGTTGGGACATGGCAGGGTTCCTTTCAAACAGGGGGGAATGCTGTAAAACGCTTAACATACGTATTTTAATTCATTCAATAACTTTTTGCCCTATTTTTAGAGGCACCCTTTATTTTTAAATTGAATTCCGCCGGGAAGCCAATCCTGTCAGGAGTCTGCTTTATATAAATAAGGGTTCAACTAGGTAGTGACAATCGGGCAGTGGTACAGGAAAGCCAAGGAGGATCTTGACTTGAACCTGAGTTTCATATAAAACTAGAGATATGGGAACGCAACAATCATTGCATCGTTAAATTTATGACTAAAATTATACCAATTACAATCATTCTATTTTTGGCTTTGACATCTCAAGCCTATTCGGGCTCTTTAAAGGGAACGGTGAAATTTTCCGGAGAAATTCCGGACCAAAAACCTGTCAAAACAGGAAAGTTTAAAAAAATCTGTGGTGAGGAAATTCCCAACCAGTCTTTTATGGTTCACAAGGGTGGATTGATGAATGCCGTCATTTACCTTGAAGGGGATGATTTGGGCGGAGAACCTGGCGAATTCGTTTTGGATCAAAAAGATTGCAGGTATTCGCCACACATTATTGCCGGAAAGAAAGGATCCACTCTTGTCATCAAAACCAGTGATCCGATCAACCACAATATCCACACATATTCTTTCGAAAATGATCCGATGAACTTGATGTTCACTCCAGGACAGGAGGAAGAAATGGATCTGGATGAACCTGAAGTGATCAAGGTCGAATGCGATTTGCATAGCTGGATGGTTGCGTGGATCGTGGTGACCCCGAATAGCAAATATTCGATCTCAAAAAAGGATGGAAGTTTTGAGATTCCCGATATACCCGCGGGGACTTATAAGGTTAAAGCCTGGCATGAAGCTCTTGGAGATTTAAGGCAAACTGTCAAGATTGGTGACGGGGCAAGTGAAGTAACCTTTGACTTTTCTTCGTTGGCCCCACAACTTTCCAAAAAGTAAAGCTCACCTTCATTAATAAATCTGAAACCTAATTTAACGAAGCAGATACAAATTGGAGTCAAAATCGTAATGAAGAAATTATTAATTTTTACCATAAGCTTAATCACCTGGGCATCAGGAATGTTTGCCAGCCAGGTTTTTGCGTACCAGGAAATTGAAGTCAAAAATGGCGCCACTATTCAGGGAAAAGCCATTTTAACAGGAGATGCTCCACAACCGAGGGTATATCATCTGGTTTTGTTCCCAAATATAGATATGTGTGCAGAAGTGGAAACCGATGATGAAATGAACCGCGTATTGTATGATTTCATTGCCGATAAAAATGGCGGCATGAAGGATGTTGTGGTTTCTATTGAACATGTGGACGCAGGAAAACCCTTCGAAAACAAACCCATCGATATAAAAGCTGAGTTTTGCAAATTTTATCCTGATGTCAATGTCATACGGCAAGGTGAAAAATTCACTGTCGACAATCAGGACGCGGTCATGCACAACAGCCAGGTTTACCAAAGTGAGCGGGGTAAAATCATTCTCAATATCCCCATTCCGGCAGAAGAAATTTCTGATGGAAAAGTAACTTTTCAAAAGGATTACAAGATCATGCAAATGATCTGCGGAATGCATGAGTTCATGCAAACCTGGGGCTACCGGATTCAAAATCCTTACAACTTTATTACCGGGGAAGACGGTACTTTTAAAATCGAAAATTTGCCTCCCGGGGATTATGTTGTGAATGCCTGGCATTATCTTATGAAACCGCGTTCGAAGAAAATTCATGTTTCAGAGAACGAAGTTATAAATATTGATTTTGAGTTCGATGGCGAAGAAGTGGTTCGCCCTCTATATGAAACGATCAGATCCGGGAGAATCAAAAAAGACGCCCGGCCTCACAAAAACAACCCAAACAAATTCTAGAGGATGATGCAACGATTGATCCTGCCAAAAAAAGGGATGGCTCCCCAAACGAGATTTCAACAAGGACCTCTGCAAAGGGGTCCTTTTCTTTTGTTTCTATTTTTATTTTTGATAGTTTTTGGTCTGCCTTCGGTTCAGGCGTTTACCGGTCCATCGATCAATGCTATGCCCGATTCCATTTCTATTAAGGGCAAAACCGTTTCCCTGAAAAACTTAAACAATCCGTTGGCTGTTGACTCCGGCGATAAGAAAAAAAACCTGGAAGCAGGTGCGAAAATTTATTTCCAACATTGCTTTTTATGTCACGGCGACTTAATGGATGGCAAAGGCGTATTTGGAGACCGGTTTTTTCCTTCACCTGCTAACTTCAAGGATCCGCAACATTCAATCATTTACAAGCCGCAATCTTATGCGTACTGGCGAATCATGAAGGGGGGCAAGGGACTGCCTGCGAGTCATTCTCCCTGGGACTCCGCCATGCCGGCCTGGGAAGAAACTCTGAGCGATAAAGAAGTCTGGCAGGTCATCTCGTTTATTTATGAGTCCGTAAACGATTTCGCAAGGCAGGATGAATCGGTAGAACTAGCGCCTTCAGAAAAAAGAGGAAAAGAGGTTTACAATAAACATTGCGTTTACTGTCATGGCGACAAAGCCGATGGCAAAGGGGTATCAGCACCGATTTCCAGTCCAAGGCCCCGCAACTTTGTCAAAGGACAATACAAGATTCGGTCCACTCCTTTTGGAAAAATTCCTACCGACCAGGATTTATTCGACATGCTCACACGCGGTTACCCCTATACCACCATGCCCGCCTGGGAACACCTGTCGATTTCTGATCGATGGAGTCTGGTAGCTTATTTGAAAACTGTTTCCAAAAAATTTAAAAAATTCGTCGCAAAGAAAAGGTCACATAAAATTGTTAAAGTTCCAACTCCGCCCCCATTCAGTCTTGAAAGTGTAAAGCGAGGGAAAGAATCGTTTCTCATCAACTGCTCCGGGTGCCACGGTAAAGAAGGTCGAGCCGACGGGGCGTCCACAAAAAAAATTGTGGCTGTGGAGTCGGATGCTTTATGGCCGCGTAACCTGACCAAATCCTGGACCTTCCGGCGTGGAAACCAGAGAAGCGATTTATACAAAACCATTCGCACGGGACTTTCCACCACCGCCATGCCGCGATTCTCCAAACGGATCAAGGATGAGGAAATTTGGGACATCATTCATTTCGTGCAAACTCTCTCATTATCCAAAAAGCCAACCGTTAGAAAACAGATTAAGGCCAAAAAATTGGATAAGGAATTGCCACTGGATCCTGATGACTCTGCATGGCAACAGGCCGACTCTTTTTTTGTACCTTTGGGCGGTCAAATTATAGAGGATGAAAAAGCTCATTATCCACATGCCGACAACTTGTTTGTCAAAGCGATATATAATAAGGATGAGATCGCCTTGCGCCTGGAATGGCATGATCCCAATCCCGATCCCATTCTTTCTACCTTAACCACGGTGAAGGAATCTCCGCCACCTCCCCTGCCTCCGCACTTGCAGGCCTTGATGGCGAAAGAGGAACCGGTAGAAGACGCCCCCCCCGAAGCGGCTGAATTTCCGGATTCCATAGCGGTACAATTTCCCGTTTCATGGAAATCTCCAGGAGATCCGAAACCTTATTTTCTCAATGGAGACTCCGAGCATCCGGTAAATTTATGGGTTTGGAAATCGCATCCCATGAAAACAGTGGAAACCAACTCAAGGGGTATGACTGCGTTTGAAGACCAGGCCCAAACAGGGCAAGCTGTCCAATCAAAAGCCGTTTACGAATTTGGGGAATATCGGCTGGTAATGAAGCGAAAGCTGAATACGGGTGATACAGACCATGATGCGCAATTCCAGGCGGGAGGGTCCATGCCCATCGCTTTTAATATTTGGGAAGGGTCCCAAAAAGAAACCGGAAGCAAGAAGGCTATTTCAAGCTGGTTCCAGTTGGAATTAAAATAGTCCCTATCATTCCGGGAAAAGCGATAAAACTAGTTTGCTAAATTATGGTTTTTCTTTATTTGTTAGCGGCAGAGTTTGCTGTTCCAGAAAAGCCAGGATATTCTGTATATCTTCCACGGACAGAATCTTTCGGAAATTTCCTGGCATGATAGAAATTTTTTGGGTCTTGAATTTCTTGATTTCCGATTTGGTAACCTTGAGCAAGTTCCCTTCTTTGTCGAGAATCGTCAACGAAGAATCATCTTCCAGTTTTTTTATCCCGGTCAAAAACTTGCCTTTGTGAGTAAGGATCATCACCGACGAATAGCCAATGGTAATCACTTCCTTTGGATATACAATGGACTCCAGAATAAAAGGTGTCGTCCTGCTAGTTCCAATAAAACTTAAATCCGGCCCTACGTTCCCTCCATTGCCACCGATAGTATGACATTTGGAGCAATTTGCTTTTCCTTCCGGATCAAAAAACAACTCTTTGCCCTTTTGGGCATCCCCTTTCTTTTCCAGATAAGGCAATAGTTTTTTCAACTTTCGTGATTTACTGCCCTCGATACCTGACAGAAAACTGGCCAAGGCCGTTGCCTCTTCTTGGTTGAGACCCAGATTCGGCATTTTGGTTTGGGGTCTGATTTTTTGGGGATTTTTCATCCAAAGAAAAAGCCATTCAGGCTTATATAAAAACCCCGCCCTGGACAAATCGGGCCCTACTTTACCTCCTTCATCTTCAAGCCTGTGGCAGGCAGAACAACTTTTTTTCTTAAAAAACATTTTCTCGCCCAAAGCGTTCAGCGATTCCTTTTTTTCAACATCGCTAACATCGGACATAAAACGTTCAAGGTCCTGTGTGTTGAGAGGAGCCGATTCTGGACGTGAAGAGTTCACTTGCTCAGGAAGAATAAGGGAAGTTTCATCATCATTGGCAAGTTTTCGAATATAAGCAACCAGAGCCCATATCTCTTTTTCGGACAAGGTGTTTCCAAAACCTGGCATCAAATTCGATTTTCGAACACCTATTCCGCCCAGATTAATTACTTTAAATAATTGTTTATTGGTCTTTTTTTTCACAAAGCGGGTATCCGCCAATTCGGCCGGTTCTTTTTCCAGGAACTCCGAATTGAACCCATCTCCTTCCCCTTTTATTCCGTGACAATGGGCACAATAATGCAAAAAAAGCCGATGCCCAAGATTTTCCAGTGACTCAGTTTCAGCTTGGCCGGCACCCTTGGGGTCCTCATGTTTTGCCAGTGAAGGAGTCGAGAAAAATATCAGGAGCACTCCGACAAAATTTAAAAATAAAAATCTAAGCATCACTCAATTTCCAATAATTCGAAGGGATTCGTTAAAAAATCGAAAACAATCTAGCTGAAAAACCCAACAGAATCATATCTTAAAATTCACCCAGATTCATTAACAGATTTTATCACAGGGTTTTAATTTAGGTTCATGACTAGTTAACGTCCTCCAAAGAGGGCTAAAATGTAGTTATGAAGCGGCGAAACCCGATTTTAAAACGCGCCCGAATTTCGACCAAGAAATTTAGGGAACTTTTGAGGTACTTT
>JACAVV010000055.1 GCA_024648695.1 Nitrospina sp. | reverse complement strand
CTGGAAATTCCAGTTGTTCAGAGGTACAATCTGTCACGGCGAATTCCTTTCTTTGATTGGCAAGTCAGCCTTATTTTAAAGGCTTGAAGGGAATTCGCCACCCTTTTCTCATGCAATATTGGGGCTATAGAAACTTCATAAAGCCCTCCTAAAATATAAACTGAATAAAAACTAAATTGTTTCTTTTCAGGAGGAGCCGGCATGCACATTATTTTAGGAGCGCTAAGCACTGTAGTTACGATTTTGATATTGACGAATCGATTGTCAGAAGCAGCTATTGATCTCGGATGGTTGAATCCGGTGTCGTGGCAACGCAGAAGGCGCTGGCAAAAGAAATATCATTCCGATCCGGCCTTTTCGATTGAAAGTCCGCTGGAAGTGACCGCGGGTTTGATGTATACCATGGCCAGGTGTTCCGGGGACGTTTCCAGGGAACAGAAAAAGTGCATGCTGGACATTTATCAGAAAGAATTCAAACTCAGCGAACAAAAAGCAACGGAACTGTTATCCTCCTGCAGTTTTCTGATCAAGGACGAGGATGCGATCATCAATAACCTGCGCGACTATGTCAAAGCCAGTTGGTCCAGATTCGATTCCGAAAAAAAGGAATCGGCGCTGGAACTGATTGAAAAGGTCGGAGACTGCGAGAAAAATATTTCCGGAAAACAGTTACGGTTTTTGGACCAACTAAAACTATTGTTCGCTACCCCTGCCCAAGCGCAGGGGAAATGGTGAGTTAAAACGTCTTTTCAGGTCATAGTTCGAAGGCAAGATGAATTTGTGCATATCAGATAAACTTTCCTTCCCCACCTCTGAGAGAGGGCCGTTTTTTCATAATCGGGATAAAAGTTTGCAGGAAATAATAGGAAAAAACGTCAGGAAGCTTCGGCTTCCGTTTTTTCTTCTTTCTTTTCCATAAACTCTTCGTACAGGAGGAGTTTGAACCATTTGGAATCGCGGATTGAGACCAGTCCGGGGTCCTTTTGCAAGTGGTCCTGATTGGGGAGGACGCCTAATTCCCGGCACCGTTCGAGCCATTCGCGACACCCTGATTCATTAGCGAGCAATGCCATCAAGCGGGCCATGTGGTAAGCACCACTGCCGGGTTTGAGGTCTTCGGCAGATTGAAATTTCTTTTTGGCATCGACCAAAAGCGGATGGGCGTTGATTCCTTTTTTGGTTTTGGCCTGCTCCATGAGCACCAGGCCCCAGGTGATCAGGACCTCATGGTTTTCAGACTGGATTTTCAGAGCGGCTTCCATTTTTTCTGCCGCCTGTGCGAACATTTCTTCTGCTTCTTCACCCTCTTTACCCTGGGCCAGTTTAAATAAAGAGGAACCCCAATGCAGGAGCGCTTCGGGATAATCCGGCTTGATCGCCAGGGCTTTTTTGTAATTTTCCACCGCTTCCTTAAACAGGTTTTCGGACTGGGGTGGACTCGAGTTTTTTGATTGTTGCATCAACAAATTACCCAGATGGTTGAGCGCTTCGTGACCATTGGGGTTGATGCCTACCGCCGCCTTGAATTTTTCTTCCGCCTGCATGAGGAGAGGCATCGCCTCATTGGAGGGTTTGTCTTTCGCCAGATGAAGCATGGCGTTACCCCATTGCAATTGGGCCTCATAGTTTTCCGGTTTCAGGGCCAGGGAGGCTTTAAAGTATTCCACGGCTTCGGCCAACTGGGTCGTGGCTTCGAATCCTTCCTTGGACAGTGCCAGCAACATGAGTGCCGAACCCAATTGGTTGATGGCCTCATAGTAATCAGGTTTTAAAGTAACTGCCGTTTGAAATTTTTCCGAGGCCTGGGTCAATAAATCCATCGCTTCTTTCCCTGTTTTGGCTTCGGATTGCGATTTCAGGGCCAGACCCCAATTGCACAAGAATTCAGGGTTTTTCTCGTTGGAACCTGCCGACTTTTCAAATCTCTCAGCCGCCTGCTGGAACAGGGATACGGCTTCCTTCTGAGGAAGTGTTTTGGCACGTTCGAAAAGGATACTGCCCAGACCCAAATTGGCATCTTCCCGATTTGGGTTGATTTTGAGCACTTTCTTGAAATGGTTCTCCGCCTGGTTGAGCAGGGCATCCGCTTTGTCTTCAGGACCTTTTTGAGCCAAGGCTAGATTGACTTTTCCGATACGGTAAATCGCATCACAATATTCCGGATGAATGTCCAGAGCACGGTTGAAGGATTCCTGCGCCTTGTTTAACGATTCCAGGGCTTCCGGGCCTTCCTTGAGGTTAGCATCTTCCATCATCGCACATCCGCTACCGAAATGGGCTTCGTACAAATCGGGCCGGCTTTCCAAAGCGGACTGGAATTTCTCCACGGCCTGGGCGAAGAAGGGGGAAGCCTTATCGGCTTTCTTGGTTTTTCCACGCTCGCATAAAACGTAACCCCACCCGAACAAGGCATCCGACATTTTGGGTTTGAGATGAATGGTTTTCTGAAACTTGTCTCCCGCCAGAGCCAGCAACTCTTCAATGGCATCACCTTCAGCACGTTTGGCTCTTTCAAGAAGTGAAGACCCCCATTGGTACACAGCCTGGTGCATATTGGGACTTATCTTTAAAGCCGCCTCGAACTTTTCTTCGGCTTTTTTGTAGAGGCCGTCAATATCTTCCTGATTCGCAGTGGCGACTGCACTGATGAAGGTTTTTCCTTTAAGGATAAGTGCCCAACTTAACAATTCACCCAATTGGGGCGACGGCGTCTTTTCGTATTGTTTGGTTTGGTCCAGCACGCCTTCAAGGTCACCTGTGATCAAAGCATTCTGGGCCGTGACAATGGCTGTCAACAGTTCGGGTGACTCTTTCGCTTTGGCGATGGTCTCTTTCAGGTTTTTGGAATCGTTGGCATTTTCTTTAGGCGCTTCCCAGGAATGAATGGCGATCTGGGTTTGCAAGCGGGCCGCATTGGTTACATCAACCTCGTCGTTTTGGCCGGGCAGAGGAAAATTTGTGAGGGATTTGATGATTCCTTCCAAATGCGAAAACGGCCGCGACAGGATTTCCGGAGGAAACACTTCCAACTGCTTGGCCAGTTCGATGAAAAACCCATCGGCACTGTATCCCGGAATATAGGAGGCGTTGTTGCCATCGGATAGAATCGTTTCCCGAACATGGGCCGGCGGATTGTTCTCTTTGTGCGTTACCCAATACAGGTTGCTGAATGGTCCAGCTTTTTTCAATTGTTCGAACACAGGGTCTTTGCCCCCATTATACCCTACAACCAGGAGAGGCCGATCCGAACTCACCTCTTTAAAAATTCCCGCTAAAGAATCCCAGTAAGCCTGGGACTTGGTTCCAATCCGGGAAACTCCGAACTCCGGCGATTGACCGTGCAGATAAAACAGCATTTTTTCGGTATTGAAAAGGCCTTTGACCTGTTCTGAAAAAGTGGGATCCACAATGGTCGGGAATTCGCCCATCATGGCACAGGCACGACGAAGCAAATCATCAAAATTCGTGGTAAGCACCCGGCTGATAAAACCTTTTTGCATAAGCAGGGCGATGCAGATATTGGCCCAATTGACTTTGGAGTTTTCCAGGACCTTTTCAAACAATTTGTTTTGTTCCGCAGGTTCCAGTTGCGACATGCAGGCCTGATAGGTTTTGACTTCGGCTTTTTCGTAGGCTTGTGGAAAATTACGTTTCAGGAGCTTCACAAACCCTTTCGCCGCAGGAATGCCACCTTTGACGGAACAACCCGCGCCCACCAGTAAGGAACAACCGACTCCCTTGCTTTGGGAATCCCGGATAGTTGATACAAGATCACTTATGGTTTGTTGGTCCATGGAATTGCCTTATCCTTCCCCATTGATATTAGGTCCGAGTTTTTCCTGGTGCCTTTCTTTAGCAGGTCTCCATTTGATAAACAACAAATAGCCTGCAAACACATTCGCTCCGATAGCAGTAACCGTAATAAAAATACCCAATTGCCCGATTAACGCCATAAACAGGAGAAAATAAGTAAAGTCCCGGTTAGCCATACTTTCAACTAAAGAGGAAGAGGCCGCTGACTCCACGTTGGATTTTGCCGCACGACTTTTACTTTCTGTGATTTCCTTGCATAAGAAGGCAAACGATACCAAACTTCCCAAAACGGCAAAAATGCCTAAGGTTTGGTATATGGAATTTCCGGTGGCTTTGAACAAACCCAATCCAATGGCAATGAATACGGCACAATGTACAATGTTATCACTAACAATATCAAGCATTTGACCAATTTTGGACTCTTTAAACTTCAAGCGCGCAACTTCTCCGTCCGTACAATCCACCCAGGCCGAGATCAACAGCAAAACCGCCCCGGCGATACCGGAAGCATAAGTTCCCATCAGGAAACAAGCGGCGGAACCCAGACCTAAAAACAGGCTGATGAGGGTTATCATATTAGGAGTGAGCGGGGTCCGCAGAAAAAACCGGGTGAATTGCCTGGACAGAAATCGTGTGACCAAACGGTCCATAAAACTATCGTTATTCAAACCGCAACCCATTAACAGACGCTCGTGATGAAATTCAAAATCTGCGGGAATTTCAATTTTACTGATTTTCGATGGATTGAAATAGATCAGGGATAATACAGGTGATTCCATTTGCAGGTCGGCGTTTATCTTATCGTTCCCTGAATTCCGGTGGAGTCCATCGGTCAGGCTTTGCAGGGAAATATGCGGCGACAGTTTTTCAATAAACAACCTGGCTTCGTAGCCCGTACCCGACTGTAAAATTGCTTTGAGCTCAGAGGCTTCCAGGACAGATGATCCGGACAAAACCATTAATGATTCCAGATCCAAACAACACTCCTGCAGTCCGCCTGGGTCTTCCAGATATTCGCAGGGGATCGTTACACGGGAATCTTTGGCCAAATGATTCAAAAAGTTATCATTGATATCGGAGCCGATAAAAATAATACGCTCAAAACCGCACCTTTGGGCGATGAGAATATTTCGCAACAAAAGAGGAACCCCCGCAATGCGTTTTCCATACCATCCTTTAAAGTCAAAAGGTTGGGGAGGTGGTTCCAATATCATTAGGGCCACCTTAGATATTTCCGGGATTTCCCTTACTTTGGTTTGGGTCGGGCTAATCATATATTATGAATTTTTAAAAAGTTGCTTTTTGGGACGTTATCAATAATAACAGGATGGAGAGAAATATCAAGCAGATAGCGCTAAATTTCGGATAATTTACGAAGTCAGCCGGACTGGTAATTTTGGGGGGAATTTTGACCGATTTTGAGTTTTTCAATTAAAAGGACTAAAGCGAACAAGGGGGCGCCCAATCCTGCCATCCATAAAAACCAGTCGATTCGACCGAAAATGGAGAAGATAAGAATGACGTAAATGAAATTTCTGCTGGCAAGAATCAGAATCCAATCATAAACCCGTGACCCTTTAAATGCCGAACCCTTACCTTCTCCTCGCGGAAAATAAAGCAGAAGGAAGATGGAGAATCCTCCCAAAGCCAGTAAGGCAAAAGGAATCAGGGCCTGGTCCAGTCCATTCTGGCGTGCGACTCCAATACACATGCCGGTAAATACGAACACATTGATAAGATTGTCACAAATGGTGTCCAGGGTTTCTCCGAAATCCGATTCGAGAAATTTGAGACGGGCCACATCGCCATCGCAACAATCCCAAACGGCGGTGGTGGCAGATAAAATTCCACCCAACAGGATGGCGAGATATGTCCCCTGGGCAAACAGGATTCCTGCTGTCAAGCCGATGAACAGTCCAAACAGGGTCAATTGATTGGGCGTGAGCGGAGTTTTCAGCAGGAAAAATGAAGTTTTCAGGGACAAGTGGCAATTGACCCATTTATCCATCAACTGGGTGTAATGGTGTTTATGGTGGTCGATGAGTTTCTTTTCCGCAGACCGCATTCCGGCAATATCATCAAATGGCAAAAAACAACCTGGAACCTGAATCCGTTCATCGTCTCGCCAAACGGTGGCGCTTCCCTGAAGAGCTTCCGTTAACCGTTCCCTTTGGGCGGAAGGTATTAAATACCATCCGTTGCCGGACTCTTCAGCCGAATCCATGACCACCGCGTTGCCCTTCAAAAAGGCTTTCGATTCCATTGCCTGATTTACAAAATCTCCCAGAGTGCGGGCGGTGGCTAGAAAAGTTCCCCGCACCATCAGGACCGGTTCTGAATCTGTAAGCCAATCGTTTAAACAATCATCAGACCCGGACACAATTTGCGACGATTCCAAACATTGAACATGTGAAGGATTGCGTGGGTCTTTTTCAAGAGATTTCAGCCTTTGGCGGACCTTGTCTTCGTAACCCTGGGGAGCGATCACCGCCACTGTCTCCACACCAGCCCGTTTCAAGGTAAAAAGGGTGCGGTCCAGGACTTTGATCCCGGCGGCTTTTTTGTTCAGGGTTAAACGAAGAGTGGCTGGATCTGCTGGCAATACAAAGAAGGCGGTTTTTATTTTCACGGCAAGGGAGAACGGGTGTTGTACATGGGACTATAAATGAAGGTGGCCATTATGGTCAATTTGTCTTTTTTGATGGTATGGGGGATCGGGTAAAAGGGCGCGGCACCTTTGACCGCTTTGATCGCGGCAAAATCAAGTATTTCCGAACCCGATTCATCCACCACATGAATGCCCAGCAATTCGCCGGTGCGCGCAATTTTAAATCTTAATGTCAATTCGCCGCTGATACCCAATCGCGCCGCAGACAAAGGATACACCCAAACCCGCTCGATTTGTTTTTTGATGCGGGTGAAATAAGAAACGTATTTGGTTTCCCGGGTATCGAGGGAAATGGGTTCGTCGTCATCCGCTTCCTCGCCGGGCAGTGCGCCTGTATCCAGGGACGCATATTTTTCCGGATCGAATCCGTCCAGCAGGGTCAAGGGACGCGGAGGTACGGGCGGTCTCGGCAATTTAGCAACTTCCATCATTTTTTCAGGCTTTTTGGGTTCCTGTTTTTTAAAGGGATCGGGTTCCTTCGAATCGATAGGATCTTTTGCCTTTTCTGGCTCTATCCAGCCTCTTTCTTCCACCACCGGAGGAACGGGTAGCGGTTGTTTCTCCTGTTTTGGCGGTTGTTTCTCCTGTTTTGGAGGCGACTTTTTGGGAATGACTTTTTTTTCCACCGGAGGCGCGGGCGGTTGATAAGGCACCGGCGCAACCTGTGCCTTGGGCACGATGGTTTTGTTATTCTTATATTCATTGCCCTTTTTTTGGGAACGGTTGGAATGCATCCGGCTGTTGGCGCGGGAAAGCAATTCGGCAAATTTTGGTTCTTCCTGCTTCTTCGGAATCGGAGAATCGACCAGTAGAGGTGTTTTCTTTTTCGGTTCGGGTTTGTCCTGAACGAACTTGACCTTGATGGGAGGTCGCTCCGGTTCTTTCTTGGTAAGCAACCCGAAATATCCGGAACTGATCAGCAGGACAATATGGAATCCGAATGAATAAACCATCCACTTGAAAATTTGGGGGTGACGGTTTTTAAGGTTCATGGGAAGTCCGGATATAAAAGAATGCAGGGGTTATAGAATACAGGCATGGTAGAGAAACAACACTGGCGTGGCGGATTAAGGGTCAGCCTAAAAAAATTCCAATAACTCGAGAACAATGGAGTCAATTGAATTATTGTAATTCATGCGGATTGCTAAACCAATGGTTTTTTGTCAGCCTGCAAAGCCCATTGCAACTGCGACGCAAGGGTAATAAAAATATGTTCTCTTGCAGAGTCACCCTTTGTTATTATAAATCAAATAATTTAAAATGGATTAAAATGACAGGAGAAATCATGAATTCTGCAATTCAATTGACCCGGAATATATTCGCCATGAAGTTTCCCTGGAACGTTTGGGTCCAGATACTCATTTTAGTGAATATGGGAGGTGGCTTGTATTTTATCCAAACTCTGGAAGGAAAAATCACTCTTGCCTGTTTGATGGGATCCTTTGTGGTGATGACGATCATCTACAGCCAAAAAGGCTTTGTCCGCTTATTGGGCATGGGGCACGTTTTGTTCTGGACCCCTCTGGTTTTCTGGATGGGGAAGGGGCTGGATTCAGGCTCCCTGGAAAACCCCTTCAGGCTTTGGATACTGTCCCTGGTCACAGTCAATTCCATTTCCCTCATCATCGATTATGTGGATGTGATCCGGTATTGGGGTGGAGACAGGGACCCATTATGAAGCTCCTGAGAAACTGTCTTATCGGGGCTGAGTCCCTGGCGAAATTAAAATATAAAAAATAAAGGTACAAGACTAGTTAAGAGGTCGTTTTTTGATGATTTTTAGTAGCAATTTATAGAGATCTTGATCTCTATGATTAAACCTAAACTCACACTCTTTAAGATGCAAATAAAAAGTGGATTTGGAA
>JACAVV010000054.1 GCA_024648695.1 Nitrospina sp. | reverse complement strand
AAATTCAGGGGTAAAACGGGACAACATATACCCGGCATAAATCGAATACAAAAATTTATTACCTACTTTTTCAATCTTAAATTCTAAATTCCTCTAATTTCTCAATTTTTAGAGGTGCCCTTAAGTACACTAAACGCTCCCATTTTCTTCAGGAGGATCGATTGAAACATTATCTTTTAGCAGTTCTTGCCCTTGCTTTAATGGCATTCCTTCCTGCTCTCACATATGCCATTGATTTAAACCTGCTGATCCTTAAGGAAATTGAGCAAAACCGGACTTATCTGAAACTGGATGACAGTGGTTCTATTCGGGACAAAGGGGCCAGGGAACTGGCCAAGTCCCGATTGATCCGAAATTTGGGCACCTTAATCTTGAGAACACATGAAATTGGTGATGACGGGGTGACCGCTCTGGCCGAATCCAAATTTTTGACCCGTCTCGAAAAACTGGATCTATTTTACAATCATGTGGGTGTCAAAGGAGCCCAGGCCCTTGCTAAATCGGAAACTCTGAAAAATTTGAAATTCTTGAACCTTTGGGGAAGCCAAATTGGCGTTCAGGGTGCAAAGGCGCTCTCCGAAAGTAAAACCCTGATCCAATTACAGTACCTGAACCTAGCTGGCAACGGAATTGGAAGCGAAGGTCTAAAGGTTTTGGTCCAGTCTCCTGTATTAAAAAATGTCGAAACCCTGGTATTGGGTAAAAATGATATTGGTGACGCCGGAATTCTGGCAATGGCTCAATCTTCATATCTGAGTCAATTAAAGACTCTGGATCTCGCCGAAAATAAAATCGGGCCGGAGGCAATCAAGTATTTGAGCCAGAGTAGGGGGCTCGGCAACTTGAGTGTTCTTTATTTGCAAAAAAACCAAATAGGGAATGAAGGGGTAAAAATTCTGGCTGAATCCGGGACATTTAAAAAACTGACAGAGCTGGATGTGCAGTGGAACGGAATTGACGACACAGGGGTAAAAACCCTTGGAGTCTCCAAGGTCCTGACCAATTTGAAGCGTCTAAAATTGTGGGGAAACGATATTAGCGAAGAAGGGGCAAAAGCCATCAACCAATCAAAAACACTTACAAAGGTGGGAAACACTATTTATCCTAACCAGGATTAGTTGATTTTGGCCAATTATTAAATAACAAAACCGCCCACCCGAGGGCAGGCGGTTTCATGATTTTCTGAAGCATTAGTACCGGTAATGTTCAGGCTTATAAGGCCCTTCTACAGGTACATTGATGTATTCCGATTGATCCTTTGACAAAGTGGTTAGCCTGACCCCCAGTTTTTCGAGGTGCAGTCGGGCCACTTCTTCATCAAGTTTCTTCGGCAAACGGTACACGCCCAGTTCGTATTTGTTTTCGAACATTTCAATTTGCGCCAATACCTGGTTGGTGAAAGAATTGGACATCACGAAAGAAGGATGACCCGTTGCGCATCCGAGGTTAACCAGGCGGCCTTCAGCCAGAAGGAGGATGCTTTTGCCATCGGGGAAAATATACTTGTCCACTTGTGGTTTGATGTTGGTTTTCTTGATCCCAGGAAAACCATTCAATTCGGCAACCTGGATTTCGCAGTCGAAGTGGCCGATATTACAAACGATAGCGGTATCTTTCATTTTTTCCATATGATCGATACGAATGATATCTTTACACCCAGTGGTTGTGACAAATATATCGCCTTCCTTGATCGCTTCTTCCATCGTGGTCACTTCGTAACCTTCCATCGCCGCCTGCAGGGCACAAATGGGATCGATTTCGGTGATCAGCACACGCGCACCCAAATCCTTCATGGGTTTCGCACAACCTTTACCCACATCGCCATAACCCGCAACAACAACCACTTTTCCTGCAATCATGATATCTGTAGCGCGCTTGATACCATCTGCCAAAGATTCGCGGCACCCGTAGAGGTTGTCGAATTTGGATTTGGTGACCGAATCGTTTACGTTCATCGCAGGTATTCTCAATTCGCCATTATCCAGCATCTGGTAAAGCTTGTGTACACCGGTAGTCGTCTCCTCGGTGATCCCTTTGATTTCCGCCAATAATTCGGGATGGTTTTGATGAACGTAACCAGTGAGATCGCCACCATCGTCGAGAATCATATTCGGACCCTGATCGTTATCAAACAGCAAAGTTTGTGCGGTACACCACCAGTATTCCTCTTCGGTTTCTTCTTTCCAGGCAAACACGGGAATACCTGCTTTGGCGATGGCCGCGGCGGCGTGGTCCTGAGTGGAGAAAATATTACAGGAGGCCCATCGGACTTGTGCGCCAAGCTCAATGAGGGTTTCGATGAGGACCGCCGTTTGAATGGTCATGTGCAAAGAACCGGCAATACGCGCGCCACTTAGAGGTTTGGACGATCCGTATTTTTTACGCAAAGCCATCAAGCCGGGCATTTCTTTTTCGGCCAGAATGATTTCTTCTCGTCCCCATCCTGCAAGGGACATGTCTTTAACTTTAAATTGCTCGGCGGTTAGCGTTGATGGCGCCATAATAATCTCCTTAAATGATATTTAAATTTTAATGAATAAATTTTGATGATTATTGGGGGAAGGTTTTTTTAATTTTCTTTATTCTGAAAGGAGTTTCAGTGTCCCCAGAATAGTGATCCCGATAAATGGCCTCGTTTTGTAGTTTTCCTCTGGTGGCCAATGGATTGGAAGTATCGGTGCTTCTCCTGCTTGAGGAGTTGGGTTTGTGAGCTTTGGAAGTCACTTTCCCGTTATCATGTTTAATGATAAATCGTTTGGCTTTCATAAAAGCTGTTATTTGGCAAAAAAGCCAAATTTCAGAATAAATCCCCCGCTCAAGAAAATATGTATAATAGGCATTTTAACAAAGTCTTTGAAATACCTCCAGTGTAAATCGAAATAAAATGATTGAAATCACTCAGGTAAAAATTTACCCCTTTGAAACGGGCGATCCTTTCAACAGTTTGCGGGCTTTGGCTGATGTGACTTTAGCCGATTGTTTGGTGATTAAAGGTATCAAAATCATCGTTTCCAAAAACGGTGGGATGTTCATCGGATACCCATCAAGAAAGGGTAAAGATGGGGACTATCACGATATGGTGATTCCCAAATCCACCGAGTTCAAGAGTTATTTACGCTCAAAAGTAATTGAAGCCTACAAGGACTATCAATAAAACCGGAAAATCAATCGACTGTGATTTTCACAGTTTTGTATAGAAAGTTTTTGAAGCTGACGAATTTCTTTTTTTCCGCATCAATCTTTTGAAACTGAGGTAAACAGGCTTTCAGTTTCACTGCCAAACCGGGAAGGTTGGTTTGGTACCGAGATTTAGCCGTCAAAATTAAAGATTTCAAAGTATCCCGTGTGATTTGCTTTTTCTTGAATGGTTGATGAATGGCTGTCCAAAAATCGTCGTCCCCTGATTCCAAAGCGTCCAGTAACTCCATCGCCGATTGATGATGGTTGCTGGTTGCTGTTTCCATTCCATTGGTATTATCACCGCAAATGGACATGATTTCTTTGCGCGTGATTGTCGGCGATTGGCTGAACAAGGTGGCCCTGAATAAAATATTTTTCAATTCTCGGACGTTTCCCCTGTAATAGTACTGTTCCAGATAGTCGATAGCTTCCGGCTCAATATAAGGAAGAGATTTGTCTTCCCCTGATCGTTTATTATAAGTTTCAAACAAGCGGCCCAAAAAGTGAATGGCCAGATCGCGAATATCCTCTCGCCTTTCATTCAAGGGGGGCAGGTGGAAGCTTAGAGCGTTCAATCTGTGATACAGGTCCTCGCGAAAATGGCCCTTATTGATTTCTTCCTGCAAGTTTTTGTTAGTGGCGGCAATCAAAAAAATTCTCGAATAGCGAGGCTGGTTTTCACCCAGGCGAATGAACACTCCCGTATCCAGAAATCGCAACAACTGAACCTGTGTTTTTGGATCTGCATCTCCAATTTCATCCAGAAACACCACGCCGCCGTTCGCTTCCTCAAGGATTCCCTGCCTGTTGGATTCGGCTCCGGTGAAGGCGCCTTTTTTATGTCCGAACAACTCACTGTAAGTCAGGTCGCCGCTATAAGCCGCAATGTTGGTTTTTTTCAAAGGAAGTTTGAATCCGGGTCCTTTCTCTTTGGAAAAAATCTCAGTGATGAGTGAAAATACATTGTTGAAAAAGAATTCCTTTCCGGTTCCCGTTTGACCGGTCACCAACATGCATGGCAGTCCCATTGAAGGGTCGTAGGGTGTAGTATGTTCCCATCGTAACATGGGAACGCATATCGATTTAACAACCGTTTGGGTCTGCTTGATCAAGTTGTTCATCTTCCGGCTTTTACCGATAACGTTTCCGAAATGATAGGATGTGACTTTAGGATCCCGGTATTCGATATCCTTTCGGAAATGATTCATATCCTCCCGCAGTTCCTGAATTTGTTTCAGGTTGAAAACCTTCTGGCTGATCAAACGAGCAACAATCTGCAAAATATTTTTGTGCTCTTCGGTAAAGTAGTCCCGACGAAAGCTGTCCTGATTGATAACGCCCAGAACACTGTTGCCGGAAATTATTGGGACAGCCAGTTCCGCCTGGATTGAGGACGACAGGTTTTTGTAAAACGATTGCGTTTCCAGTTTGTTGTAAACATTATTTGCCAAAATCGGGCGGGCCGTATGGGCGCAATAGCCGTTCAAAGATTTGAGGTTGTCTTCCAATTCATTGCCGCCAACCGGCAGGAGCGGGATTTTACTTTTGTTCCAGCCGCGGGATTTAGCACCAATCAAACGGCCCTTTTCGTCCTCAACGATCAACCACGACTTATTGTCTATAATTTTCAAAATGGAAATTGTTCCGCAGTCGGCACCGATCAATTCGGAAGTTTTATCCAGAATGCGTAAAAGAAAATATTGCAGGGAGGTATCCTGATCGGACAGCAATTCTTCAATTTCAGACAGCACTTCGATTTCAATATGCGCCAGGCTGTCTTCGAGAATCAGTTTTTCTACCATAGACGCATGTTCCTGTAGAAGGCGTTTTTCAGAGTCTGAAAAGACGTATGGAGTGCTGGTAAAATAATTGACCGCGCAAATCAACTGTTGAGTGTGGTTATTGAATTTCGGAATTTGGTACAGAGATTTCAAGTCGATTTGACTTGCAATCGATTTGCGTTCAAAGGATTCCTTCATGATGTTTTTGATGTAAACCGACTCTTGGCTCGGTTTCAACCCGATGAGGCCTTTTTCCTCGTCGTAGCTCACAATGCGATTGATCAGGTTTTTTTCATTCAAAACACTCATTTGATGTTTTTCCAGATAAACCGTTGCATCCTCTCGGTTTTTGGAAAAAACGGCCAGCACTTCCACCTGGTCGGAAGCAGGATTGCCGGGTCCGGTGGATGAGGCAGGAATCAACACTGAAGCCAGTGTCAGTTTGTCGATCAATTTTACAGCCGATCTCACCATGCGCCACGCGGCTTCCTTTTTCCGGGCCAAATCGAGGTGTTTCGAAAATGATATTTTTTGATGAAACCGCTTCGCCCTTTCAATGACTGCGCTGTTGCCCGATAGAAACGAACTGAGGGTATCGATTTGTTCCTCGGTCAGCCATTGGCCTTCCTCTTCCCAATCCAGACAAATCGTTCCAATGGGTCGAAGCTGATAAATGATTGGAAAAACCGCGGTAGAACGAATATCTGTTTTCAGTTCCACCGGATTTTTAAACGTTTCCGTGTTTTCTGGAAGATTCCAGGATGTGATCACTTCGTTTTTGTAAAACGATTCCGAAATGAGAGAACCTTTGGGAGATATATGTTGAGTGAACTGGCTACGCTGATGGGAACTCATTCCAGTAACGTAGTGGCAAATCAGCATCCCCTCATACAAATCCTCCAGATAGACTCGGACCAGTTTACACTGGAACAAATCCTTCAAGGCCATAGAGGCGAAATGAAGAATGTCGGACAGATTCTCCTTGCTGAAATTCTGGAGCTTATCGCTCAACTGGTTGAGTGTGTAATTCATTCCGGACGATCCTTGATTGTAATATTAGAGTAAAAAAAGTACTCATAATTGTAGAAATTATAGCATGAGCCTGGAGACAATTCATAAATTTAAAGAAAGAGGGCAGGGGCACAGCGTCAAAAAACCTCCAAAAACATTGGGAAAAAACTTCCAAAAACGGTTTTTTGTCGTTTTGATTATTTTTCAAACTGACATAACTTAATAAAATTAAAGGACTTAAGGGTGCTTAAATCAACCGCCATCGTTGGCACATAATTTGCTTTTATAAAAGGAGGAGGTGTAATAATGTTTATTGACAAGGTATTATTTTCCGATAAGACACCAGCGACCCTTAAAAAGGGTCTCGACTTTCATTCAGACCGTCAAATGCTGGTTTCGACCAACATCAGCAATGTAGATACGCCTGGATACAAGGCGGTAGATATCGATTTTGCTAAACAATTGCGTGAAACGGCGGGCTCCAGGGATGGATTGAATCTGGCTGTCACCGATAAGAATCATATTGGCCCCTCGGACAATGCGGTAAAGCAAATGACCCCCGAGGTTTTTGAGGAACCCGATGCCGCAAAATCGAATGGGAACAATGTCAACATCGACAAAGAAATGACCAAACTGGCAGAAAATCAGATCATGTATAACGCCATAGCACAACTCATGACCAAACGCGGTTCCACTTTACGAAGCGCAGTCACTGAATTGGTCCAGCAATAAAGGGTGAGGGCAGTTGAAATAACCGTTTACAGCGGTTTTAAACCTGTCTATAATTGAGTATTATGAAGGATATCACCGTACAAAATAATTTAAAGGCGGCCTTGGGACCAGGTTTGGACGGAACCAATCCATCCAACGGTCCCGCAGAAACCGCTGATGGCAAAACTTTCGCAGAAAGTTTGACCGAATCCATCAGTAAGGTCAACGAATTACAGAAGGATGCAGACAACGCCATTCAGGATTTAGTTACGGGAAAATCCGAAAACATCCACGAAACCATGATCGCCGTCAACAAGGCGGATCTTGCCTTCCGCATGACCATGCAGGTCAAAAACAAAATCGTCGAAGCCTACCAGGAAGTATTGAGAATGCAGGTTTAGTTTTAAAAATCTTCAAGAACTCCGGAAATTAACTTAATAAAAAAATGTGGGTCAATTTACCCCGCTCACGCGTTCATTGTTCATTGCCCTGGAATCGTGTGTGTCGCCGATAAACTCCATAGCAAATCCAGTGCTTGTGGCCTGAACGACAACTGCTCCCCAGAAGTTCAACATAGTTATGTCGGGGTAGCCACTTCCTGTATCGGTTGTTGGATGGGACGCTTTGGGACCGATGACCAGTTGACCGTGTTTTCCAGAGGTGGTTCCCACAATGAATCCGGCATCGGGAATGAACGTTTCGTTTATGAAAGGATTGTTGGTAGAAACAATAAACACCCGTTTCGTGGTGTTCGATGAAACGGTGAATTCCAATGTCGGACCAAAAGGGGCCAGGTCTGATTGAACAGCGTTCATCACCACACCGACACTTGGATTAACTTCCTGTAATCCAGGATGCGATACGGCGATGAAGGTATAAGTCAACCCATCCGCCTGCCAATAGGGCGAAATCACGCGCTGGGACTTGGCAACGTCGAAGGGATCTTCCACCAGAGTCAGGAGGATGTCGAAGGACCCCAGGGGATTACCCTCCGAATCCTCGAATAAAATTTGAGCCTCGTCATTTCCTTTTTCTATAGACGCCGCATTGGTGTTGACGGTCGCGGTGAAGGTCGCTGTTTGCCCGGGATTTAGCTCCACCGAGGTATTGGTGACGTGCGGAATCGCCATGTCGCGACGGACCGAAATATCCAGGTCAGGAACGAAATCGGTTTTGACAGGATTTGGATCTATGTCCAGCCAGTTACGACTCGATTTCAAAAAGAAAGTTTTTACAGTGTCGGTGTTGTTGGTGATGCTGAATTTTGTTTGCGCCTGATTGCAAAATATTCCATAACAGACAGGTTGGAACGGTACGTGGCCCAAATTCAATGGAGAGGGAGCACCGGCAACGACTACTCCCTGGACGAAACTGGGTGCTGAAGTTAACCCGTTTCCATCATCAATGGTTACGGACATTGTACAGATGACAGGCAATCCCGTATTGTTTTCGGGAGCCGTCCATACGGGTGTTCTCAAGGTGTTATTGTTAAAAGTTCCGTTACTCGACAAATTGGAACAGGTCGAAGACCAGTTAAACGTCAAATCGTGCCCGAAGGTATCGAGGGCCTCAACTTCCAGGGAGACCGGAATTCCAGACTCGACCGGGTTGGGAACCCCTTTGGGATCCCGGACCAGGCGGATGGCGTGATTCGCGGCATTGTCTTGTACATTGAGGATCCAGGATTCGGTAATATCGCCTGCCTGGTTTTCGGCGCGAATGGTTACCGTATGTTGTCCTGGTAACGGATTGTCCCAGGTAACAATCCCTTTCGTATTATCGACCACCATTCCAGTGGGGCCATTCTGCAGGACCCATTCGACCGGAAGGGTGCCGCCCTGGATCCTGGCCGCCTGAACATAGGGAGAGCCCGATTGCAAACTGGTATCGGCAATGGAAACAATGCTGGGTGAATCGGCCGCCTCAACTGTGAGAATCCAGGCCACATCATCGAATCGATTTTTATCATCGATGATTCTAAGATCGATAAGATAAGGACTGCCGTCGGGGATCGGCGACTCCCAGGTGACTTTACAATGTTCGCTGAAACCCTGGCCAGCGCGAAAGAATTCTACGGTCATACCCTCAGGTGCATTTGTGAGTTTGCAGGTAAATGGTGCCACTCCCTCCTGGATAGGAATATCCTGTGTGAACTTTTCACCCACCTGAATCTTCATGTTGTCCACATCCGAAAGCTCAGGCGATTCCAGAAGCGGTTCCACATCAAGTTTCCAGGTGAGGGAATCAGAACCTTCTGCATTGGAAGCCTGCACAGTGACAGTATGTGGGCTCCCAACCGAGGTGGGCTCTTCCCAAACTATAGCACCGTTCCCAGTGTCAATGGTCATGCCGGTTGGCGCTTCCAACAAACTCCAGGTGATGGGTTCGACACCGGTTACGGAAAAGTTGGGACCGTCATAAGATTCCCCTTCCCGGATTCGAATAGTGATCGCCAAATTTAAATCGGCATTATCAGGAGGAGAATTGTTGGTCTCCACCAACAAGGAAGGAGGAATGATCACCGGGCCGATGCCATTGCCGGTAACTGTAACCTCCCAGTTTTCGGTGTCGGTGCCGGCATCGTTTTCCGCCTGAATGACAACTTTGTGAGGACTGCCCGTGGTGGTTGGATTGGGCCAGGTCACTTCACCCGTCGCGCCATTGATGGTCATGCCAAAAGGTCCACTCACCAGTGACCAGGTGATAGGTTGGATTCCGGTAACAATGGGCAAGGGCCCTGTATATGTTTGGTTCGGCTTAGCCAATTCGTTGGAGATCGGGGCAATGATTGGTAAGGCCTTAACAACGGTCAACACAAACGAGTCATCATCCACCATGTTGTTTTGGTCATCCAACGTTTCAAAGTTGACCAAGTGCGGACTGCCTTCGGAGGTGGGATCGGTCCAAATCACTACACAAAATAAACTCTCATTGATATTGACCGTTTGCGGCAGAATACTAAGACCTTTAGGGGAGTCTATCAACTCACAGGATTCCCCATCCGCAACTGAAACCACATCGATATAAGTTTCGTCTTCGACGATGGTAAAATTTTTCAGACCATCTAAAGAAGGATTGACCGTCAGAATCCAGGATTCGTTGTCGAAGCTAACTTCATTAATCACCAAAATGGAAATCGAATGTGGACTACCCGTAACTTTCGGGTTATTCCAGGTAATGGTACCCGTAGTCTCGTTAATCGTCATGCCTTCAGGTCCCTCGGCCAAAACCCAGGTCAAAGGTTGAGTTCCTGAAAAACTTGGAGTTTTACGATAGGTGTTCGTGTTCAATATGATTTCATCATCGATCGGATCAATTTCCGGAGCGATGGGATTGTCCACCACAATCAACTGCCAGGTTTCCTGATCGAGTCCCGCATTGTTCAAAGCCTGAATAGTGACCGTATGGGGACTTCCGGTGGTTACCGAGGTGGGCCAAGTCACCTGACCTGTGGTCGCATTGATGGTCATCCCCGCAGGGTTCGTGATTAATGACCAGCTTACCGGTAAGGATCCGGTAAGATCAGGAATAGGACCCTTATACTCGCGGTCTTTGACGATGGTCTGGTTTTCAATCGCGAAAATACTCGGAGGACTGGCAGAAGCATCCACTTGCAAGATCCAGCTTTCCGTATCAGTTCCCTCCGCATTGGAGGCCTGGATAATGATCGTATGCGAACCCAGTACCGCCGAAGCCCAACTGACCACACCGGTATCGGCATTGATCGTCATGCCCGCAGGACCGGTAATCAGCGACCAGACAATGGGCGCGGTTCCGGGATACACAGGAGTCGGCCCCGTATAAGGTTCCCCCTGGATACCGCTTTGATTGGCGATGGCCTGAATTTCTATAGGCGACGAATCGAGATTTTCAAAAATTCTGTTGGCTCCTTCGTTAGCGATAAAGGCATCCAGGTCCAGATCGCCGTCCAGATCCGCAAGCGCTACGGCACGGGAATTGGAAGTGCTGGAAAGACTTCCTGCCAAAGTAAACACACCGCTTCCGTTATTATCCCAAATGGTGTTGGCCTGGGAGGGACCGTTTGCTATGAAAGCATCCAGGTCGCCGTCCCCGTCCAGATCGCCCAGGGAAACTCCCTGACTACTGGAACTGCCGAGGCTTTGCAAGCTGTCGGCAAAACTTCCCGCACCGGAATTGGTCCAAACTTTATTGCCATTGTTATTGCCGTTGGCTATGAAGGCATCCAGATGCGCGTCCCCATCCAGCAGGCCCAAAGCCACATCCAGACCGTCCAGATTCCCCAGCGATTGGCCGCTATCACTAAAAGAACCCGTCCCGTCGTTGAACCAAATGGCACTGGCCTGGCCTCCAGCATTGTTCACAAAGGCATCGATAAAAGTATCGCCGTTCAATTCGGCAAGCGCGACGCCGCGTGAATCCGAGGTACCCAGGCTCTGGCCGCTGTCGGAAAACACTCCTGAACCATTATTCAGATATACTTTATTGCCTTGATTGGTCCCATTCGCCACGAAGGCATCCAAGTCCGTGTCTCCGTCTAAATCCGCCAAAGCGACATCGAAACTGTCTGAAGTGCCCAGCGACTGTAAACTGTCGGCAAAGTTTCCGGCACCTGCGTTTAGCCAGACTTTATTGGCTTCCGCATTATTGTTTGCAATGAACGCATCGATATCCCCATCACCATCCAGGTCACCCAGAGCGACCGCTTGGCTATTGGCGTTTCCCAGGGTTTGGCCGCTATTGGAAAACGATCCGTTGCCGTCATTGAACCATACTGTATTGGGACTCGCGTTAGCAACGAATGCGTCTGTATCCCCATCGCCATCCAAATCGTCCAGGGCGACGTCGTTACTGTTTTCATTCCCTAAAGCCTGCCCGCTGTCGACCAGATTGAGATCCGAATCTTCCACTACAGCCTCCACCGTCAGATTTACGGATCGGGTGGTGTTGCCTTCTCCATCCGTGGTGTTGGTGAAAGTGATCGTATCCGAATGTGCCCCGCTGGCAAGACTGTTGGCATTGTTATTGATGGTAACGTCCACCGTGGTATTGGCACCTGAGGTTAAGGTTCCTGTACCGTTGTCGGTAACGGTCACCCAGCTTTCGTTATTGCTGACAGTATAATTCAGTGAAGACAAACTTGTGTTCGTGAGGGTAAACGTTTCAGAGTCTGGACTGAACGGTCCCCCTTCAGACCCACTTGCAGTTAAATCGGTAAGGGGAGAAACAACGAGTCCGGCGGTATCATCATCCAGAATCGTGAAGGTATGCGTTTGAATAGGACCCAGGCTGGCGTTATCCGGACTGGATATATTAATAAGGATGGTTTCATCCGATTCGGTATCCGAATCGTCCACTAGCCCGCATATTGCATGAGAGTCTCAGAATTATTAAAATCGAGAGAGAATTTTAAATTGCGCATTTCGGTGAGGGAATTTGTTATAAAACTTTGGCTTCCTATTGAAAAAACCTGATTGAAGACG
>JACAVV010000009.1 GCA_024648695.1 Nitrospina sp. | reverse complement strand
GAGTGAAAAGTACCTCAAAAGTTCCCTAAATTTCTTGGTCGAAATTCGGGCGCGTTTTAAAATCGGGTTTCGCCGCTTCATAACTACATTTTAGCCCTCTTTGGAGGACGTTAACTAGTCATGAACCTTGATAATAAACCTTTCTGTTGAAAGAACAGTGAAGGATCAGGGGTAAAAAAACTATATTTAGCTTAGACTGGGGGGTCATGCGCAAGAATTTAAAATGTAAACAATAATCTACCCGACTCCTTTATAAACCTTGATTAAAAATAACTAGGGCAACATTCGGCAGTGAGAAAATGATCCGAAGAGCTTATTATCAAAATAATATTTCTGGATTCCTAGGTGAACGCAATGGTCAAATTCTAGGTGAATTGACTAATAATCACCATTTCGCCCTTGATATCATGCAGAAAAATGCATGGCTAAAGCAGATAGGAAATCTTAAAGAACAGCTCCCAGACTTCTTGCCAGGTGAAATATTTTTTGAATTTTCTATTCCAAGGATGGGTAAACGCGTTGACGTTTTGCTTTTAATCAATGGTGTGATTTTTGTTATAGAATACAAAGTTGGCGCTAAACATCATGATCGACACGCTGCGGACCAAGCTTTGGATTATGCTCTTGATCTAAAAAACTTTCATGCGGGCAGTCATCACAAAAATATAGTGCCAATCTTAGTTTCCACTAAAGCTTCTAAACAAGCTAATACAATTGCTTGGTATCAGGATAGAGTAGCAAGGCCATTGTTTTCCAATGGAAATGATTTAAGGAGTTTG
Organism: Nitrospina sp.; assembly: GCA_024648695.1. Lineage (GTDB taxonomy): Bacteria > Nitrospinota > Nitrospinia > Nitrospinales > JACRGP01 > JACAVV01. The sequence continues at coordinate 188,949 of JACAVV010000009.1, read as the reverse complement.
ATCACACAAATCCTTGGTGATATTCGACCAAAAGAATTTGGCAGTTCACCTGCATCTGGCTTTTCTGATATAGAACAAGAAAATATAGATTCAGAGGAATGGTCGGAGAGCGGTTATAAACCGACACCGACTATTGTCGAAGCTGCTCAAGCACTTTATCAAGGGCATTCTGTAGAGGAAATTTCCCGTTCAGATGCTGGCGCTAAAAACCTTACTCACACCTCAGATTGTATAGCAGATATTATAAAACACTCAAAAGAACAAGGTAGAAAATCTATTTGTTTCGTTACAGGCGTTCCAGGTGCCGGTAAAACATTGGCAGGGTTGAATATTTCAACGCAAACTGTTGAAAGTACAGAAGAGCATGCCGTTTTTCTGTCAGGAAATGGTCCACTTGTTTCTGTTTTAAGAGAAGCTCTCGCTCGAGATGAGGTCATGCGTGCCAAAGAAAATGGACAGCCTATTTCAAAAAAGGAAGCGGCGCAAAAAGTAAACGCCTTTATTCAAAATATTCATCATTTCCGAGATGAGGGACTTAAATCAAATGCAGCTCCACACGAGCATGTTGTTGTATTTGATGAGGCTCAAAGAGCTTGGAATCAAGACCATGTAGAGAGATTTATGATTCAAAAAAGAGGAGCTTCGGAGTTTGATATGTCTGAACCCGAATTCCTGACTAGTCTTATGGATCGTAAACAGGACTGGTGCACTATTGTTTGCCTGATTGGGGGAGGACAAGAAATCAACACAGGTGAAGCGGGCTTGATCGAATGGTTTGAATCTCTTAGAAAGCGTTTTCAACATTGGGACGTTTATCACTCAGATCAGCTTATGAATAAAAGCTATAGTTGGGAACAGAATTTAGCTGCCAAAATCTCTGTACTAAATGTGGAAGAAAAAGAGGCCCTACACCTTGCAGTTTCAATACGGTCTTACAGGGCCGAAAAACTTTCTGATTTTGTAGGGGCTGTTATTGATGGTAATGCTTCTCATGCAAGAAGTATTCATTCAATGCTTGATAATTACCCGTTGGCCCTCACAAGAGATATAAATGAAGCTAGGGAGTGGCTGAGGCAACGATCGAGAGGAACTGAGCGGTTAGGACTTATTGCGTCCTCTGGGGCTATTAGGCTCAAGCCAGAGGGAATTGCTGTGAAAACCAAGTTGGACCCAACAAACTGGTTCCTAAATGGGAAAGAGGATATACGGTCATCATATTACCTAGAAGACGTTGCAACGGAGTTTGATATTCAGGGGTTAGAGCTAGATTGGACAGGAGTTTGCTGGGATGCTGATATGAGATGGGAGAATAGTTCCTGGGGCCTTTATGCTTTTAAAGGTACGAAATGGCAAACTGTGAAAAATGATTATAGACGTGTTTATTTGGCCAATGCCTATAGAGTACTTCTAACAAGAGCACGTCAAGGCATGATTATTTTTGTGCCTAAAGGTGACGTGCGTGATCATACACGCCCGCTTGAATTCTATGATGGTACTTTTAAATTCTTAAAGGCGTGCGGTATTAAAACATTGTGATATTCAAATTTTAGAATGCTGTACTCTTGCGCTGGAATCCGCTACTGTCATGGATAGGTTTAAGTCTTTTTTTGACCATATTTTTGAGAATTTGTGAGCATGGTCACAGCGTCCTTCCAACCTTGATAGAGTTTATCCCGGTCATCCATTTAGCTGTTTTTAGGAGTTAAATTTGTGGCGAAATTTGAATGAAATTGCCATTCAAATTAGAATTTAGATATTACAACTATTTATGAGGATGTACTACTGTGGAAAGATTATCGAATTTATCGCTTACGGATGAGTTGATATCTTTTGTAGATAGAAATTGTGGGGAAGGTACTGAGTTTTCCACACTCAGTGAATTTTTGCGATCCCTTATCCTGGAGAAAAAAGAAAGGCAAGAAGCGGCTAAATTAAGGGAAGGTATTTTTGAAGGTTTTCAGGATGCCATCGCGGGGCGCACCATTAAATTTAATGGAAGTCTAGTTGATGCCTTGTCCGAATTTAAAAAGCGTGAAAAACAAGGTTGGAAATAAAGGGGAAACTCCTAATTCTATCTGAATTGCAAGATCTACACTAAAAAACTTAATTCTTCCCCGCCAACAAACTTAGAATCTGTTCCAGTTTCCCTTTCAGTTCTTTTCTGTGCACCACACTATCGATCAAGCCGTGGTCCCATAAAAACTCAGCGGTTTGGAATCCTTCGGGGAGCTTTTGTTTGATGGTTTGTTCGATCACGCGGGCTCCGGCGAAACCTATGGTGGCTCCCGGTTCGGCTAAAATGAAATCGCCCAACATGGCGAAACTTGCAGACACGCCCCCGGTGGTGGGGTCGGTGAGGATAGAGATATAAGGGAGTTTGTGTTCCCCCAGTTTTTGCAGGGCCGATGCGGTTTTGGCCATTTGCATGAGCGACAAAATGCCTTCCTGCATGCGCGCGCCGCCGGAGCAGTTGACGATGATAACTGCCGATTTGTTTTCAATCGCACGTTCAATCGCGCGAGTGATTTTTTCTCCTACCACGGAGCCCATGCTCCCGCCCATGAATTTGAACTCGAAGGCGCACAGTTCCACGTCGTGTTCACCTAATTTCCCGGATCCCGTAATGATGGCATCGTGAGAGAATCCCGATTTGATCGATGCGCGTATTCGGTCTTTGTAGCGTTTTTTGTCTTTAAACTTCAGCGAGTCGGTAGAGACCAGGGTCTGGTCGTGTTCCGTGAAACTGTTGGGTTCGAGCAGAGACTGAATTCTGGCCCGTGCGGACAGGCGGAAATGGTAGTCGCATTTTGGGCAGACGTTGAAGTTCTCTTCCAGTTCGGCGGAATAAATGGTTTCCTTGCATTTTTTGCATTCCACCCAGGCTTCTTCCGGGCGGGAAATGATTTGGGATGCTTTGGATTTTACTTTATCGATCCAGGACATTTTAAATTTTTAAAGAGATGGGTTGTAGGTAAAGATGGAGCTCAATGTGTTTTTCGGTTTGGCTCCGACACCGTTTCAGACTCATTTTTGTTTCTAAAAGTTAGCAACAATTTGATAGGGCCGATGAGGATGAATCCCAGGCTGATCGCAAACAGTGCGATTTTAGGGATGGTGGCGAACACATACAGGAATAATACGACAAACAAAAAACGTGTGAAAGGCACGCGCTTTTTCAACTGAAACTGTTTGAACGCAGGGTATTTTATATTGCTTACCATGAGGAACGCAAGGGTGTATACCACAGCTACCATGAATCCAGGCGGCACTTTGCTTTCAAACAAATTGCCGGACATGATGATGAGAGATGCGATCATCGCCGCCGCGGCAGGAATGGGCAATCCAATAAAGTCGCTTCCCTTAACATCCGGTTTGGCCGAGTTAAACCGTGCCAGGCGCAAAGCTCCGCACAGGAGGAAAAGGAACGCCGCCATCCAGCCGATGCGCCCGAAAGGTTGCAGGACCCAGGCATAAATCAAATAAGCCGGTGCCATGCCGAAGGAGATGATATCCGCAAGGGAGTCGTATTCCACGCCGAACGCGCTGGTGGTTTTTGTCAGGCGTGCGATGCGTCCGTCCAGGATGTCGAAAATGATGCCACCCACAATCGCCCAGGCCGCCACGGTGAATTTGTCGTTAGCGACGGCGATGAATGCGTAGAACCCGCAAAACACATTACCGGTCGTAAACAGGCTGGGGAGGATGTGGATGCCCCTTCGCAAACGGGCTTTTGAATTGGATTCACTCATTTTCAGTTTCCCTTCAGGTAACCGATCACACTGCTTCCGCCCTTGACGTGGTCGCCAATAGCCACGGAAACTTCTGTGGACTCCGGAATGAAGATGTCGACCCGGCTACCGAACCGGATCAATCCGAAACGTTCGCCCAAGCCCACTTCCTGCGACTCCTTAACCCAGCAGACAATCCGCCGGGCAATCAGACCCGCGATTTGTTTCACCAGGATGTCCACGCCGTCTTTTTGAATCAGTAGAATATTTTGCTCGTTGTCCAACGACGCCTTTTCATTAAAAGCCGCTAAAAACTTGCCGTGATTGTATTGAATCTTTCCCACCGTTCCTGCAATGGGCGAGCGGTTCACATGCACATTGAACACATTCAAAAAAATGCTGATCCGCTTGAAGGTTTTGCCAAGAATCGGATCTTGTTCGGTAACAATCTCTACCACTTTACCATCGGCCGGCGAAACCACCACATTGGGATCGGATGGAATCTGCCGCTCCGGGTCACGGAAAAAATTCAGACAAAAAGCGCTTAATGTAAAAAGCAAAATCGAGGCCAAACACCAATCGGCCACCAGGGCAATGATCCCCAAAATGGCCGGGGGAATGATAAATACATAACCTTGCTTCGCAACAGGAATTCTCATAGTCAGCCGCCGGTCCTATTGAAGCTTTTTACCGACGAACGGCATCATTGAGCGCAGGCGTTCTCCCACTTGCTCGATCAGGTGATCGGCATCCTTTTTAAGAAGCGCATTGAACACCGGACGATTTGCCTGATTTTCCAAAATGAATTCGCGGGCAAACCTTCCGCTTTGAATCTCGCCCAGAATTTTCTTCATCTCTTTACGGGTTTCATCGGTAATGATTCTGGGTCCGCGGGAAACATCCCCATAGGCCGCAGTGGTGCTGATGGAATAACGCATGTTGCCGATCCCACCTTCATAAATCAAATCCACGATGAGTTTCAACTCGTGCAGACATTCAAAATAAGCCAGGTCTGGATTGTAGCCCGCTTCCACCAGCGTATCGAATCCGGCGCGAATCAGTTCCGTCACGCCGCCACAAAGAACCACTTGTTCGCCGAACAGATCGGTTTCCGTTTCTTCCCGAAAACTCGTTTCCAACACACCGGCCCGCGTGCCACCAATACCTTTGGCATAAGCTAACGCAATGTCTTTGGCTTTTCCGGTAGCGTCCTGATGAATGGCCATCAAACAGGGAACGCCGGCACCCGACTCAAACGTGCGGCGCACCAGATGGCCCGGTCCTTTGGGCGCAACCATAAACACATCGCAGGTTTCCGGAGGAACTACCTGTCCGAAGTGGATGTTAAACCCATGTCCAAAAGCAATCGCCGCTCCGTCTTTCAAATGGGGTGCGATGTCATTTTCATACATGGCCCTTTGTTTGTCGTCGGGAATCAGGATCATGATGATGTCCGAAGCCTTTGCCGCTTCAGCCACCGTGACCACTTTGAGACCATCTTCCTCAGCGCGTTTCCAGAAGGGACTTTCCTTGCGCAGGCCGACCATCACCGTCATGCCGCTGTCGTGCAAATTGCGCGCGTGGGCGTGACCCTGACTGCCGTAACCGATAATTGATATCGTTTTTCCCTGAATATGCTTTAAATCAGCTTCTTTTTCGTAATAAATATTGCCCAATGGTAAACTCCTTACAGGTACAGTCTATAGATATTTCAGTTTCCGGGTTTCATTCCCCGCGAAATTGCGATTCGGCCCGAACGGACGATTTCCTGGATACCCAAAGGTCTCAGAAGTTCCAGACAACCCTTGACTTTGCCCTCGTCGCCGGTAATTTCAATTGTATAGGAAGCACTGCTCACATCGACGACCTTTGCGCGGAAAATTTCCACGATCCGCAGGATCTCTTCGCGCACGCGCGGTTCTGCATTCATTTTTACCAGGACCAGTTCACGGTCCACAAAATTTTCGGCAGTGAGGTCCATGACCTTGATAACGTCGACCAGTTTATTCAATTGCTTGGTGATTTGTTCGATTTTTTTTTCATCGCCCCGTGTCACGATAGTCATTCGGGAAACCGTGGGGTCGCTGGTTTCCGCGACATTTAAGCTTTCGATGTTGAATCCGCGGCCGCTGAACAGGCCGGAAATACGCGAAAGAACCCCAAAACGGTTGACAACTTGAACAGAAATAGTGTGTTGCATTTGTATTAAAAACGGAGGTTTAAAGTTAGGATATGTGGGAATCAGGTTTAAAACGGATCATAGTACCAAAATCCGGTGGTATTTTCTATATATTTCAAAGAATTGAACGTTTTTCGTGGATAAGGACGGCCCAATGAACGAATTCCCGATCAGCAAAATCCTCCGGCGGTTGCGAAAAGCCGTGAAAGCTTGGAAAACCCCGGTGGTGACTCAAATCGGTTGGAAAGGCGACCCGTTTCTCGTGTTGATTTCCTGTTTGATCAGTCTGCGCACCCGCGATGAAGTCACAGGAGCCGCTTCATTAAGATTGTTTCAACTCGCAAATACGCCCGAAGCCATGCAGAAATTGAAACCCGAGCAAATTGAGCAGGCCATTTATCCCGCCGCATTTTTTCGAAACAAGACTCAGGCCATTCTGGCAATTTGTCAGGATATCGTTGAGGTTCATGAAGGAAAAGTCCCAGATGCCCTTGAGGCCTTGCTAAAACTGAAGGGGGTGGGGAGAAAAACCGCCAACCTGACCCTCACCCTGGGATTTGGCAAACCAGGAATCTGCGTGGATATTCATGTGCACCGGATCACCAATCGCTGGGGCTATATCTCAACAAAAACTCCCGATGAGTCCGAATTAGTATTAAGGAAGATCCTGCCCAAACGATACTGGATCGAAATAAACGATTTGCTCGTCACCTTTGGCCAAAATCGGTGTAAACCTCAATCTCCCTATTGTAGTGAATGTGAAGTTAAGAATTATTGCCAGAAAATGGGTGTGATGCGTTCTCGCTAACTTGAGTGGTTTATTCCTATGTGGGCCAATAATATAAGCAGTTGAAGTGAATTTCCCCAGAAGCTTACCTTAGTCATCTAGCCATCCTGAAATTTTATTATCTAAAAAGCATTGAATTTGGCCTTCTTGGAGCTTTTAAAATATGGAATGAGTGAAAATACCATATTTGAGGTATGATTTTGTCGGATTTTGTTTTAAAATAAATCGTTCTTTATTTAATTAAAATTGGCTTTCAAAAAATTATTATTGATCTATGTTTTCTTCCAGATTTCCGATAACTTTAATACGGCCCCTGCGATTGTTTTTCATTCTGGTAACCATTGCAACGATATTGCTAGGAAAAGGTGATGTGGATCGCGCATTCGGCTTAACAGAAGAGGAGTTTAATAATCCCCATACTTTAAATGCTGAATGGAATTCTCCCGTTGAGATTCACCACGATCAGACAAATACCCTAGGATGGGATTATTACCCAACCTTTTATTATTATCCATATATTCATTCCATTGGAGATTTTAACGGCGATGGAATCGAAGATACCATGATTTGTAAAACCAGTAAGCAGAGGGATGGAGGGTATGGAACTTATTCGACTCATTATGCATATTTAAATATTTATTTGGGAAGGGAACTCGTAGAGGGACAAGAGTTAAAATTAACTCATCCAGTGGACGCATCTATTTACATTGGCTCCAGTAAGAGTGGGCTTAATAAATGCGAAAATATTAAACCAATTGGTGACTTTAATGGCGACGGATATGACGACATTATTGTGGGGGGTAGTATTCCAATTGAGAGTTGGTATTCCCGATTTTTGGACAGTACGGTTTTTATCGTTTTTGGTAGAGATTTCCATGAAAAAATTAGTTTAAATTTACCCGAGGATGCAGATGCAACAATTACGGGTGTGGAGTTGATCGGTAAAGTTTCTCCTGCTGGAGATTTTAATGGAGATGGGTTTGATGATGTTTTGGTTGGCTCAGATTATGATGTTGATTATTTAGTCCTGGGGAGAGAAGTAGAGGGGACAATTGATTTAGATGTTGAAAGTGATAGCGACTATTTTTTTAAAAAAAGGACAGAAAAAACGTTTTCATCCTTGGGCGATATTAATGGTGACGGAAAAGATGATATTGCGACCTATGAGGGATTATTTTTAGGTAGAGATGCACGTGAAAATTTAGAAGAAAAATACATCTATGAAGAAGATATAACTTTTTCCAATATTCCTGGCTTAAGAACAATACAACCGGCAGGTGATTTTAACGGGGATGGCTTCGATGACTTTGTTATTGGCAGGTCCACCAAGGATTTGGGAAAAACAGACGACTTTGATATCGCTTTTTTATTTTTAGGAAACTCGTCAGGGTTTGCTGAAGAGCTTAATTTAGATAATGCAGATATTATTATTGAAAATCAATTAGCGCGGGATGATAACGAAATAGCAATTTCACACGCAGACTTTAACGGAGATGGATTAGATGATTTATTAATTAATAATTCGATAAACAGTGTTTATTTGGGTCGGGAAGTTTCAAGCCTTTTAAGACTCAGTGAAAGTGACTTTGAAATTGATGGTGGTGGAATGGTGGGAGCTGGTGATATTAATGTTGATGGGTATGATGAAATTGCTGTAACAAGAGAAAATGATTATGAAGATGAGAAATCTGAACACACTATTAATGAAATTTATTTTGTTTCTTATAATGACATCGTTATCGACTCCATTGAACCGGTAACATTTTTCCGGCCAACCTCTAAAGTTGAAGTTCATTCCAATGAAACAGTAAGTTTATCGGTTTCTGCCTATAGTAAAAGTGGAAAAACTCTTAAATATACCTGGTCTGCCAATTGTGTAGAAATCATTGGCGAAGGAGTGCTTAATGATCCTAATTCTGCCGAAACACAGTGGACCACTCCTTTAAATAATTCCGGTAAGGATCTGGTTTGTGAAGTTCAAATTTTAGTTGAGGATGATGAAAGCACTAATAAAATTGGAAATACCATTGAGTTTTTATTAAAGGATAAAAGCTCTTCCAGTCATGAACTAAGAATAGATAAATTTGAAGCCAGCGCATTCGAGGTGGAATCGGAAGGTACCATTGACCTTGATTTTGCGATTACTGATACCCTAAGACATTATCTGGACATTAAGTTAAAAGTAGAATGTACCGGTGGTATTTGGAATGGAAGATTGAACCAGGATTACAGTGGTAATTACCTATACGAACCCTATTATGCGGACATAGAAACACAAGTTGGTTCTTCGCTTATTTATCGAAATTACGATAGTTGGAAGGCTCCCAAAAATATTACCGATGAAAACCAGACATGTACATTTAGCATTGATTTAAATGATTGGCCTTCAGATAAACTTGTTAAAGATTCTTTTGAAGTAACCGTTAAGCCTGCAGATCACACTACCTGGAAGTTATTTCTATGGAACCCGTGGGCACTTATGTGAATCCAGGGGATACCATTCAACTTAATATTGAAGTCGCCGCTTCAAATAAAGACAACTTGGTTTATAGCTGGACCTCTTATTGCGATAAGGAGTTAGAGGAAGAACCATTATTTTCAGATCCAACTATTCCCAATCCAACCTATACATTCAGGTCTGCAGAAGACTACTGTAGTTTAAGGGTGAATGTTGAAGATGATGAGGAGCTGACCGATTATGGCCACCTGGTTATTTATCCCAAGGCTGAAGAGCCTGAAAGTCCCACGAAACCCGATATAACTCCATTTGATTTTATCGTTGAAAAAAGCAAAATGAGATCTCATGAGGAGACTCGTTTATGGGGATTGAATTATAGAATAAGGTTTTCTGATTATGAAACCTTATTCGATATGGATTGGTCATCTACTTGTACAGGTGGTCTTGAAGATGGGAGCTTTGACAATCCCAAATCTCAGTTTCCTGATTGGAAAGCACCGCCAAATCCAACCGGGCAAGAACAGGAATGCACCATAACCTTTCAAATGAAAGATGTGGATGATTTATATAGCTGGTCACATTCTGAGGAAATAAAAGTTGAGCAAGATAACCACCCGTTTGAAATAGTTGAAATTTCCGGATTAACAATCCTCGAATCGCAAGGAACCACCTTGTTAAAAGCCACGGTTGATAATTTCAAACTATATGAGGATGTTGAATTTCAGTGGGAAGTACATTGCGATTGGTCTGAGGAAGATGGAATTTTCAATGAAGATTCCCAATCTTCCTATTATTGGACAGCACCTGAAAATACAACGGAAGAAGATCAGAATTGCAAAGTTTCCTTAAGGGTTATCGACAATACACATGATCTCCGGGATGAAAGTTCCATTGATATTACTGTACAAGGCGGATCAGAACCTTTATGGACAAGGAGAAGCCTGGATATCGAATTAGATGCCGATAAAATTTTTTTCGAAAACAATTCTAACTTTGGAAAGTACCTATCCAGCGCCGGGGATTTTAATGGAGACGGTATCGATGATCTGATTTTAGGTACCAGTTATATTGCCCCCTATAATCCTGAAAAACCGGGCGGGCTGTATATCTTTTTTGGAAAACCGGATGACGGTGAAACTTTTTTGCCAGCATTTGAAAATGCGGATGTGCTTATTACAGCAGGTGAAGCTTATTACGATTTTTATAGAGCTAATGGAACTTCAATTGGCGACTTTAATGGGGATGGTTTTGATGATATTGCTGTGGGAGCCTCTTATGCGGATTTAAATGGAGAAAATAGCGTTGGAAAGGTTTATGTTTTTTTCGGAAAAGAAATCCAAAACCCGATCGAATTAAATGCAGAAAAGGATGCTAATTTAATTATAAATGGAAGTGCATCCGAGGGATTTTTTGGAAGGAAAGTGTCCGGGGCAGGTGATTTCAATGGAGATGGCTTGGCAGATCTAATGGTTGGGCCTTTAAATAATCTTGAGGCTAATGAGTACATCGAAGATAGAGATTATAAAGTAACAATTTACTATGGAAGGCAAATCGACAGCCAATTGATTCTGAATTCAGAATCCGATTTTGATGTTTCGTTGGAAAATTCAGAACTGGTACCTTCGTTCGGACAACTAATGGCACCCATTGGAGACTTCAATGGCGATGGTTTTGATGATGTCATTTTCAATAGATTTGATCGCGAAAACTATAAAAACGAGGAAGTGTGGGCCTATATTTTTTATGGCAGGGATGATTCAGGTCCCTTGAATTTGATTGCCGAAGCTGATGCAAACGTAAAAATTTCAGGGGATGCCATTTACCGGTTTTCTAGTATGTGGTTGAGTTCGGCGGGAGATTTCAACGGGGATGGTTTAGGGGATGTGTTGATAAGCTTTAGCACTAGGGGAGGTAGCAGGTCAACAAAAAGAGCCCATTATATTTTACCCGGTATAGAAACGGAATCCTTTCTCGACTTAAGAGTGGAAGCTGATTCAAAAATTATATTGGAGAAAGTTGGAAGGGGTAAACCAAAACTAGAAATTGGATCCTATGGCAAGTCTTTGGGGGATTTTAATGGCGATGGATTTGATGATATTGCAATTAGCGGTTATTACAATATAGGGGAGGCTCGTTATGGAGGAATGTTCGGAATTTTTGGAAGAAAAACTGAGAAGCAAACTAAGATTTTAACGGAAAACTTTTTCCCAGATTTAGAAATTAAAACTGAGAATTCTTCTTCTTTGTCGTTTTTTGATGTTACTGGCGATTTTAATGGAGATGATTTAGATGATATTCTTGTCGGGGAAGAAATTACAAAAAGCTTCTTGTCTTTTCTTGGCCAACCTTCAGATGACGTAAGATATCCTAAAGCAGTCTTTCTTTATTACGGGCAATCTCATTCGAGGCATACATTTGAGGTTGAAGGAATTAACTCAGAACCTGCGATATTGGATTCCCAAGAGAAGGCAAATTTAACCGTCCTTGCTGAAGATTCCTATTCACACGAACTGACTTACAATTGGTGGTCTTATTGTAATTGGACAAGTGGTAATGGATCTTTTGATGACCGTTATATAGAACAGCCTGTTTGGACAGCACCAATAAACAAAACAGGGGACGATCAAACTTGTAATGTGTCGCTTAAGGTGAATCACGGACCCAGCCTTTCATTTTCCCGGGACTTGGATATCACGGTTCAATCCGAACCTCATTTAATAACCCTATCAGACATTGCTCTTGAAAAGGATAAGCTAGCTTCAGGAGTAGCGATTGAAATCTCTTCCGCAGGAACCGATAGCCTGGACCACGACCTGTTTTTTAGTTGGTCTTCAGAATGTCAAGGGGGATTGGAGATAGGAAGTTTCGGCGAAATTACATTGGCAAATACCGATTGGACCGCTCCAGAAAACCTTAGCGATAGCGATCAAATTTGCACGCTTACTTTAAAAGCAGATGATGGGCTTCACGGTTTGAGTCAATCCATTTCTTGGGATGTTACCGTGGAGCCGGCCCCTCATACCTTGTCAATTTCCTCTATCGCACCAGAAGGTGGAACGTATTCTTCTTTAGAACCCGTATCGGCAAGTGTTTCTGCCGAGGACAGCCATAGTCATACTTTAAACTATTTATGGACCTCGAATTGCGAGGGTGGTCTTGATTCAGGAGTTTTCACTGATAAGGATGTTTACAATACAACCTGGATGGCACCAGAAAACTTAAGCGGCTCAACTGAAACGTGCACCCTGTCCGCTACCGTTGAGGATGGCGAGGGGTTGAGCCAAACCAAATCTGTCAGTCTTCAAATCGAACCTTTGCCGCCGCATACATTAACCATCAGTTTTGTAACTGCGAGCCCCAACGAAGTAGAACCCCTGGGAACTGTGTCCTTGTCTGCTTCAGCTCACGACACCTATTTTCATGATTCAAACTACCATTGGAGTTCCGAGTGTACTGGCGGTCTGCTGAAGGGAAGCTTTAACGATTCCAGTTTTCCAAACCCGGTTTGGACAGCGTCTGAAAATCAGAACGAAGAAACTCATCTTTGTACGCTGACCGTTGAAGTCGATGATGGTGCGGAAGGTGAGAGTGATTCAGCAACCATTGAGGTGAGTGTGCATCCTGCCCCCAAACCGGAACCGTTAGTTGTTGGGCCATCGGTACCCAGGGTGATCTCTCCCTACTGGCAAATGGATCGTGGATTTTATACCTTTATTTCTGTTAGCCATCCAGCTCTATCCACGATGAGTTCTCAAATAGGTGTGGTCGTGGAAGCATACAAATATAATGGTGACTTATTCCGCTCGACAGAATTCACTATTTCTCAGAACCAAACCCAACGGATATTTATCGTGGAGACCAATCACCCAATGTTGAATTTCGACGCCTTGCCTGCCGCAAAGTTTATGGAAAGTGCCGATTCGTATCACGGGAATCTGGTGATTAAACCCAAAGCGTCGCATCCGGAGCAATTCGTGGGTGACTCCAATGCCGAAGGAAGAGGCTATCCAGATATCTCTCAATTGCATTTCTGGGGCGTATTGGTTTCTGAAGAAAGCACTACCGGATTTCCACTTGAGTTCATTGGTGATGGTAACGATTCCAGGGCCTTCATTACACCGAACTTTAGCGGCATTAACTAATCTGATTGAGGTATTGTTTTCGTTGAGTATTAAGTTACTTCACATCTTTCCTTCTTCGTTGTACCATAAATAATCAGGCTGTTAAGAAGTATTCACTTTGAGCATGAATGTAAAGCTTATTGTTTGCTTTTTTGTATGCCTTCAAAGTTTCTTTATGAATATTGATAAAACTGTGGGATCATTTCTGCAGAATTGGGTCTTTTGACTAGATTGGCTCTTAAAAAAAGAGGTCTTATAATTTCCGCTTCGATTAAAACCCAAATGAGTAGTCAGGTGTTTTTTGTTTGAAATTTAACAATTAGGTATCTGATTCCTTATATTCGGTTTCCGTCTAATCCTTTTTAGGTGGTTACTATAAACTAGCCTGATAATGTTAGTGATTTCATTTTATTCGGCTCGCTTGGTTAAATTAATTTAATAATTGTTTTTAATATATTGCCGTGAGGGAAGGATGAAAAAAAATAGTGCATCCAGGAGTTTTTCTGTTTTTCAGTTAAATTATAGATCAGGAGTTTTTGTGTTTCCTGGTTTTTCAATTCTTGCCTTCTTGACATTTATTTCTTTCCTGATCCCCATTGCCGCGTGGGGCTTGCCACAATCTATTCCTTCTCTTTCCGGCAATGCCGAATTCGATCGTTCCAGTCCTTCTCATTTAAAAGTTGTTCCGCAAGGTCCTGAACTGAAACTCGCATACGATTTCAGCGATTTTAAGTCCGATGAAACTTTGGAGATTGAATCGTCTCCGGATGCAACTGTTCAAATTGTAGTACCCGAGGACCTTTCTGCCGTAATTGCGGGAAAGATAGTTTCGAAGGGTCCATTGGAAATCGTTGGCGGAAAACAGTTAACTTTTGTAAGTAGTTCGAATATGGATAGCCCCTCCCTGAATATCAAAGCGGAAGAAATTAAAAGTAAGGGCCGCATGGAAAGCTCGGGGGGCGACATTCATTTAAATGCCAAGTCGGTTATCTTGGACGGGGGTGAGATTACAGTAGCCAATGCCGTGGGTAGCGCGGGCAGAATCCGGGTAACGGGTCATGACTGGGTGAGTGTGGGTGGCACCTTGAATGCCAAGGGAAAAACCGGCGGTGATGTTCGTATTAAAGCGGGCAGTTTATCGCTGGCTTCCCCCATTGTTGCTACGGGAAGTCAGGGTCTTGGGGGAACGGTTGAAATTCATTCTGCGAAAAAATCCTGGGAAACCGCTACCGGTTCGATTGATGTGTCTGGAAGCGAAGGTGGTACGATTCGGCATTTGGGCGGCGGAAAGATTACCACATCGTCAAACTATATCGCAAAGGGAGTTACCGGAAAAGGCGGTCACATTGATGTGACGGCGCTCACCTTAAAATTCCTTTCAGGGGAACTGAATGCATCCGGTTGGTCTGGCGGCGGTCAGGTCCGGTTAGGTGGAGAATACCAGGGCGGCAAAGGTATGGTAGTAGACGAACTGGCCAATTCCGAATCATTGGAGATGACCGACGGCACGCGAGTCCTGGCAAATACCCTGGGTCCTGATGGACCTGGCGGAACGGTTATCGCCTGGTCGGACACCCGTAGTGTCATTTTAGGAAAATTGTCCGCACGGCCCGGATACGAATCAGGTGCTGGTGGGCTGATTGAAACGTCGTCACAGGGCAAGCTCACCTTTGCAGGTCTTTCCCAGGCGGGATATGGGGACCGCAAAGGTAAAATCCTTTTGGATCCTCACAATGCGACTATCGAAGATTTAGGCAGTGTCAGTCAGTCCGCCATTATTCTTGGAAAAGGATACAACTCCGGAAACATTCAGCAAGACTTATTTGGTGATGATGCATTTGGATCCTCAGTTTCTTTGGATGGAACCCGCCTGGCAGTAGGAGCTCCCACAGATGACAGGTCTGGTGTCGATGGAGGAACATCGAATGAAGGAGTTGTTTATTTATACACCTTCACTAACGGTCTTTTTGGAGGCGGCGCCTTGCAGGGGATCATTGGTGAAGATTTTGTCGGCGGCAATAATATCGATGTAACCCTGTTTGATGGTGATTTTTTTGGATCTTCAGTGTCTCTCAGTGGAACTCGATTGGCGGTAGGGGCGACGCAGGATGATGGGTCGGGTACTGACGGCACATCTAATGAGGGAGCCGTCTATTTATTTACCTTCACTGATATGAGTTTTACTACGGGGAGCCATGTGGGCACTATTGGAGAAGGTTATGCCGGTGGCAAAGACTTATCCATATCTCTTGATGGTACTGATAATTTGGGTACCAGTGTTTCTTTGGATGGCAACCGTTTGGCTATTGGAGCCCAATTTGATGATAACTCGACAAATACGGGTAACAATACGGGAGCTGTCTACTTGGTCAGCTTTACGGATAGTGTTTTTAGCGGTCCAACCCTGGAAGCAACTTTGGGTGCCAGCTATGCGGGTCCCAAAGACCTGAGTTTGCCTTTGGATAATATTGATAATTTTGGAAGGAGTGTTT
This sequence comes from Nitrospina sp., assembly GCA_024648695.1. GTDB lineage: Bacteria > Nitrospinota > Nitrospinia > Nitrospinales > JACRGP01 > JACAVV01. The sequence goes on along the minus strand of JACAVV010000009.1, from coordinate 173,184 downwards.
CTCTTGATGGCAATCGACTTGCCGTAGGTGCTTTGCGGGATGGCGGATTGAATGATGATGGGATATACGGTGCGGTTTATCTTTTTTCTTTTACCGATAGCGTGTTTAGCGGTCCCAGTCAGGAAGCTATTATTGGAAACGGTTACTCGGGAACCAACGATTTTAATCAGGCTTTAACGACGGGTGATTTCTTCGGAACTTCTGTGTCATTGGATGGAAATCGTCTCGCCATAGGAGCTGTCGGGGACGATGGGGATAGCGACTCTGTATCTGGGAGCGGAGCGGTTTACCTTTTCACATTCACCGGAAGCTCCGATTTCTCCGGATTGAGTTTGCAGGGAACAATGGGGGCAGGTTACACCGGAGGAAAAAATATAGATGTAACTTTGGGAGCAGACAGATTTGGAAAAGATGTTTCCCTGGATGGAGAACGTCTCGTTATTGGATCTCCCGATGATGATGGACTCACCGATTCTGGAGATGTCGATGATTCGGGTGCGGTTTACCTTTTTTGTTTTGACGACCTGGAATTCACTAATGGCGCTTTACAACTAATTATCGGTGCTGAATATGAAGGTGGAAAGAATGTAGATGTTGCATTAGATGCCAGTGGCGAATTTGGCAGTGGTGTTTCGCTTTCAGGCAACGGATTGGCGGTGGGGAACCGTCATGATGATAATGCTACAAATAGCGGTACCGATACTGGATCGGTTTTTCTCTATTCCTTTACAAATGAAAAGTTTGGCTTTCCCACTCTGGAAGGCACCATAGGAGAAGGTTATACCGGTGGCAAAAACCTGGATATGGCGAATTTCCTGGATAACACAGATGATTTCGGAGCCTCGGTTTCTTTGGATGGAACGCAACTTGCCGTTGGGGCTCCGGGCGATGATATCAGCATTGATGAAGGCAACAATGATGGAGCTGTTTATTTATTCACATTTGCCGACACGTCCTTTACCACTCCAACTTTGCAAGCAATTGTGGGTAGTGGCTATACCGGTAATGGAGGAAAAGACATCAATATCGAAACCGAAATAGGAGAGGCCGACGAGTTTGGAAGTGCCGTTTCTCTGGACTCCAATCGTTTGGCGGTAGGAGCCCCGAATGATGATGGAACGTCTGGAGCCATTGGTGATAACGAAGGGGCTGTTTATCTTTTTACATTTACCGACGGTCTTTTTTCCGGTGGGGTCCACGTGGGCACTATAGGAAGTGGTTATAATGGCGCCAAAGATATCAACGAAACAAATATTGGTTTAGATGAAACATTTGGTACCTCCGTGTCCCTGCAAAATCAAATATTGGTTGTTGGTGCGCAGGAAGACAGTGGCTCAGGAGGGGGTTGTGCTTCTTGCGGGGCCGTGTTTATGTATTCTTTTACGGACACTGCATTTTCAGGAGGGAACCTGGAGGGAATAATTGGAGATGGGTACAACAGCCGTACCAAAGATATAGATTTTACACTGGATACAGCCGATCTTTTTGGTTCAGGAGTTTCCCTGGATGACCAAAATCTTGCGGTAGGTGCTAAATTCAGTGACGGATTGAGTAACGGATGCAGTATGTGCGGGGATGTGTATGTTTTCTCCTTCACGGATAACCTGTTTTCCGGTGGGACTCTGGAAGCTGAAGTGGGTTCCGGTTTTACCGGCACCAAAGATATCAATCAGTCTTTGGGAACGACCCCTTTGTTCGGAACTTCAGTTTCATTAAACAGTAATCGACTCGCTGTGGGTGCACCTGATAATGACGATGAAAATGGAACCAATTCTAACGCGGGCGCTGTGTACTTATATACCTTCGATGACGACGACCTCAATTTTGGAGGCAATAATATAGAGGAAGCCCTGTATGCCATCAGTTCCCATGCCGATTTCAGCCTTTACAATTTGGCGTTGGCCGCCATGCTCGCCAATGGGGACGATGTGACCATTCAGGCCAATAATGACCTCACCGTTTCGGCCCCTATTACAGTCGATAATCCATCGGGAAATGGGGGCTCCCTGACTCTGCAAGCCGGAAGAAGTGTTTTCCTGAATGCCAATATCACTACAGACAACGGAAACCTGACAGTTATTGGTAACGATTTGCTATCCAATGGAGTTGTCGATTCACAGCGGGATTCCGGAAATGCAGAACTAACTATGAGTGCGGCCGCTTCTTTTAACTCCGGGACGGGAACTCTTACCTTGGATCTTCGTTCCGGGGTTGGGAAAACCAATTCCGGTTGTGGTGATTTGACGGCGGAAGCGATTACAGCGGGACCTGTAAACCTGAATTCTGATTGTAATACAGGTAACCTCCTGGTAAACAAGGCGATAACCGGAACGACTATCGGGATTCGATCAGATAATGATATTACCTTTGCTTCTGCTGGAGACGTAACAGGTACTGGTACCATCATTGTGACCGCAGATAATGATATTAATCCCGATGCCGGAACTGGCGGTTCCATTACAATGGATAGTGATACCATTATTGATGGGGGAAGCGCTTTGGTGAGTTTGTCTTCGGATGAGGATTTGACTTTAGGGCAACTGGTTACCACAAGTACTCTGGTGCCCGCGATTAATGTGTTTTCCATCAGCGGAAATGTTTTTGATGCAGGTACCACCGAGACCAATATTACTGCAACTAATGGTGGATTGACAGTAATTACCGGGACAGACTTTGGTGCTTCTGGAAATTTTATCGAAGGCCAGGTGAATTCACTTAGCTTTGCGGGGGTTTCCGGATCCGATTTTTTTACAAATGCTGGGACTACTGTAGCCTTTGATGCCACTGTTTCCAATAATGGTGAATCGACAACCGCTGTAAATATACCAGTTTCCTTGTCGCAGGTTAATGGAACGACTACGGTGAATTATTCTGTGACTGGTGGCACAGCTACTGGAAGCGGTACGGACTTTACACTGACTGACGGTATGTTGACTTTCGCACCAGGAACCACCACGCAAAATATAGCCGTCACTGTGGTTAATGATATTTTAATTGAAGCTGATGAAACTATTGAAATCACCTTGTCCTCGCCATCTTCAAATGCTTCTCTAGGAACCAATACGGTTCATACCTACACCATCAACAATGATGAAACGACAACAGTGGCATTTGGGGCTTCCAGTTCGAATGGAAATGAATCTTCAACAACTGTAAACATCCCGGTATCCTTGACACAAGCCTCGGGCAGTACCATTACTGTTGGTTATTCTGTAACTGGGGGAACTGCCACAGGAAGTGGAACGGATTTTACTCTTGCAGATGGAACGTTGACTTTTGTTCCGACGGATGTGACTGAAGACATAGTTTTAACTATTATAAATGATACCCTCGATGAGTCTGATGAAACGATTATAGTAACCTTAATAAATCCCACAAATACCAGTCTGGGTACTATTACAGTCCACACCTATACTATCGTCGATAATGACGGCGTGCCCACGGTCAGTTTTGATTCTCCAACCTCTTCGGGACCCGAAACCAGTACCACAGTGGCTTTACCCGTGTCCTTGTCAAACCCATCGGCCTCAACGGTTTCGGTAGATTTTAATTTGACTGGAGGAACGGCCTCCAATGTGGCACAAGATTTTTCATTGGGAGGAGATACCTTGTCATTCAATCCGGGTGAAACCGCCAAGACAATTGATATTCCCCTCACTGACGATACTCTTGATGAAATCGATGAGACGATAGAGGTCACATTGTCCAACCCAACCAACGCCACTTTAGGCATCAATCCGGTTCATACCTATACTATTATAGATGATGAATTCGCCGATACCCCGGACAGCTTGCGGATATTTTCACCGTATTGGCAAGCCGGTACGTTTACTTATTCCTTCATTGGCGTTTCGCATCCATCTTTGTCGGGAATGAGTTCCCAGGTGGGGCTTCAGGTTCTGGCAAGGTCCCAGGATTCCCAATTGGCCGATTCCCCTCTGGAGTTTACAATCCATTCGAACCAAACCCAGAAGATTTTTATAGTTCAAACCAACAACCCTTTTATCAATCCGACCTTTATTAAAGACGGCCTGTTTATTTTAAGTACCGATGCCACGTCCTTCACCTTTGGGAACCTGGAATTCAAACCCATAGCAACCCGGCCTCTCAGCATTATGGGGGAGGGTGTACCGGGAGAAGGGTACCCCGATATCACAATGTTAAGTTTTTGGGGAGCGGTTGTGGTGAGAGAGACATCTACAGGGTTTTCAATGCAGTTCATTGGAGACGTTCAGGACTCCAAAGCCTTCAAAACTCCCTATTTTAGTGGTGTGAATTAAAAAAATAAAATAATTTGGCTTAAAAAACATTGAATTTGGCCAAGTTAGAGTTTTGGAGAATTTCTACTCCGATGAATCCCATGTTTGGGGTAGGAATTGTGGATAGTTTCTGTATAATACTCTGAAATATCAGAGGTCCGAACATCTGATAAGGGAAGTTAATCAGTAACCTTCGGACCTCATGTTGATCTTTCGGGGTGCGAAATGAGGGTTAAAGCCACTTTTACATTTACCTCCTTATTTTTTCTTGCAAGTGTAGTTTTTAATACCTTCTCTTTTGCCGACCAGATTAAGGAACCAGATTCATCTTCCCTGCAATTAAAAGATATTCTTGCTTTCGATCCCGATTGGAATCCTGCGACTACGGGTCCATTTGAAACCCTGGATTCGGATGGCTTTGTATTGCAGGTTTCCATGGGACCGGTTCGAAAAATCAAGTTTCCCCTCCACCTGAATGCACAATCTCCCATTCGACTGGAAACCAGTCATGGCCCGATTTGGCAATATCTGAACTCGAAAAAATCTTATACAGCTCTAATCTCCGGTAATTATCTCGTTTATCAAAGCGAAAATGACGCTATTGTGTATCGATGGAACGAAACCGGAAAAGCGTTGAAAGAATACATTTATGTTCCCTTCCGGGAAGCCTTGAGTCAAAATGGGCAGGTTTTGTCCTGGTATTTCAAAGGAATTACTTTGACTCCCGGAAACGATGGTAGTGTTTCTCTGGTTCGTACCTACAATCCTAAAAGGGAGTTGGACCGAATAACCGATCCGGGAATGGCCGATCGGGTTCAGAAGTATATCCGAAAAGTCAACAGAGGGCCTTTGTCCGAACATGGAATGCGTCGTACCCTCCTCAACATCCCTCCTCCCGATTATCTGGATGCCAATCAGGTGAACCATGAAACGGGTGTGAGTTTTGAAGTAGAGCGCAATCGTTTGACCCTGAACCTTACGGATTGGCAGGATTTGAATTTTCCTCTTTGGGTGGATCCTACCTTGACCTCCGAACTCAATTCTCAAATCGAGTTCACTCAGGAAACTATCGACACGGATGATGATGACCAAACCATTTTCACTCAGGACATGAGGGTCGGTTTTCTAGGGGACGTCAATGGGGATGGTCTGGAGGATGTCATGGTGTGCGCAACCATAAACGATTCCCTAAATGGCGTTTCGGCAGAGCTTTCTGTGTTTTTTGGTAGAGTCTTCAATCAAACATTGCAATTGCAATCGGGAATGGATAATGGGGAAGCGGATCTCTATTTTCAATCTGACACCGGATTCGATTTTTGTCAGACGGCTTCCAGAATTGGTGATTTTAATGCCGACGGATACTCGGATATCCTTGTAGGGGGCGTACTTGGTTCCGTTGCCAAACCAAATGTTTTATTGATTTTGTTCGGGCGAGAATCTTTTGAAAAAACCGTTTTTGATCCTTTGGTGGATTTCGATATCAGGATAGAGGGAACCCGTAGCCTGAATCCTGTTTCTTTTCTGGGGGATTTTAATGGCGACGGGTTTGACGATGTGTTGGCCTGGTCGTTCCAGGACGCGTTGATCTATTTTGGAAGTGAACCGGACGAGCCGCTGGTCCTGGATGCTACGGATGATGTCAATTTTACCCTTCCCAAATTATATTTGTTTACAGATTCAACCGCCAGGGGAGCCGGTGATATCAATGGCGACGGATTTGCCGATGTGGTCACAGGCCACCCTTCTATTTCCAGTGCAACCGATCTGTTCACTGGGGGCGTCCATATTTATTTTGGCAGGGAAGTGACAGACGATCCTGAAACCCAATCTTCAATTGAGCCCGATATTTTTATTTTTGGAGACCACCGAAACGACTTTATGGGAGATGTAATGGTTCCTGTCGGTGATTTTAATGGGGATGGAAAAGATGATTTGCTTTTAGGGGTTAAAGGTATTGATGGTGAAGGTCTGGTGGACTCCGGAGGTGCTTTTGTGTATCTGGGCAGGGAGGCCGAAGAGCCATTGTTTTTGAGGTCGTTTGATGCGGGTCTCACAATTGAAGGAACTGAGTCCCTGGAAGGTTTCGGATATAAAGCATTTTCTTCCGGTGATTTTAATAGTGATAATCTTCCCGATATTCTGGTCTGGGGTAAAAAAGAGCAGGCGCGTGGTAGTTTGTATTTTGGCCGGGAGTTTGAGTCGCCCCTGGTTTTGAAATCCGAATCTGATGCGGATTATCTTTTGGACATCAGTTCGCCCTTTATGTTTTTCCATCAGGGTATTTTCGATTTGGCTGGGGATTTTAATGGCAATGGTTTTAGTGAAATTATCGCACCGGGAGTTCACGATTTTACGGACGAACAGGGAAACCATTTTGTGGATACAGGTTTTTTATTTTCATTCAACGATATCATCATCAATTCAATTTTGCCGAAAGAGCTCGTATGGGCGAATTCTTTAGGAACACTGGAGGTTTCAGTAGATGCCGAAAGTATCAGAGATCATGAACTGAGTTATCTGTGGGAATCCGAATGTGAAGGAGGTCTGGAGGATGGTGAGTTTGAACACCCCTCACTGCCATTAACCCATTGGTCGGCTCCTGAACATACATCCGGTGAGGATCAGCTTTGCGTCTTGACGGTGACTATTGATAACGAGACCTCAGACCCTGTGTCTACCAGATCGATAAATGTGTTTGTTTCGCCGGTTTCTACTCATGATCATATCCTGTTGAGTCCTATAGAAACTGCTAATACCCAGGTGGCTTCTGGAGAGGTAGTTCCATTAACTGCTGTTGCCCAGGAACTTTTAGGACATGATTTGAATATTTTGTGGAAGGCAATATGTCCGTCGAATTTTGGAGAGGGTGAGTTTTCAAACCTGAATGCCACTGAAACCGAATGGACAGCGCCTATAAATACGGCAAAGAGAGAACGCACTTGCCGGCTTACCCTTACGGCGGATGATGGTTTGCCGGGTCCGAAAGCTAGAAAAATTATAGATATTATAGTCGAGGCAGTTCCGGTTCCCGAGCATCAATTAATTATTCATAAACTGACCCCTAACAAATCGTCGTTAGCTTCCGAGGATATAGTTCCAGTATCTGTTACTGCCGAGGACACTCTGGGACATAACCTGCTGTACTCCTGGAGTTCGGACTGCGAAGGTTTGCCTGAAAATGGATCGTTTGCAGATCCCACTATGGCGAGCACCACCTGGAACACGCCACCAAATTTAACAACGGAAAAACAGTTATGTCTCCTAACGGTAGATATTGAGGATTCCTCAGGCGAATTGAACGCCCAGGGGTCCCTGGAGTTCGATGTTCGGACGGGAATCGAACATACTCTTGAAATTGCTTCTTTAAAGCCTGGCGATGTGGAGGTTGCGCCAGGAGACAGGGTTCTGGTTTCGGTGAAGGCGGATGATTCTCATAATAATAAATTGAAGTATCTGTGGGAATCGGATTGTGGAGAATCTTTGGATAATGGAGAGTTTGCTTCTATTGATTCGAAAAATACTCACTGGGATGTTCCGTCCAATTTTACGGAGGAAAATCAAAATTGTACCTTGACTATTCTGGTTGAAACCGATCCGGAAAGCTTGAACGTGGAATCGAAAATGGTTTTCACTATCTTACCCCAGGATTCGGAATCCAAGGGGGGAGGCAGGGATAGGGGGAATTCAAGCCATAAGGTGCAGATTCAAAATGTCCTTCCTAAAAATGCCAAAATGAATGCTGGCGAAGTGTTGTCAGTTTCTGTGAAAGCCAAAGATAGCTCGGATCACCCATTGAATTACACTTGGGAATCGGTTTGTCCGGACCAGATTGTCCACGGCCAATTCAATGACAGTCTTTCACCGGCTCCTCTCTGGACAGCTCCTCAGGAGATTGACGAACCGACCGTATGTTCTCTCGCTGTGATAGTAGATGACGGGGAATTCGGTTTGAGCGAAATGGATTCGGTTCAAGTCGAAGTTCAGCCGCTCACGCCCGAGCAGAAATTGATCCTCGAATTGCTAATGGCAGAAAACCTCGATATCGAATCGGGTGAATCTGTCGAACTATTGGCCAGGACCATTCATTCGGCGGGAATGGAATTGAATATAACCTGGCAATCTGAATGCTTCGGAGGGGAAGATCATGGACAGTTTAAAAACCGGAAATCCATTGAAACGTTTTGGACCGCCCCCAAAAATAAAGGTAAAAAATCAGCACGTTGTTCACTGACTCTATCCGTTGAAGATCAAACCGGCGAATTCAATGCCAGCAAATCGATTGATGTAAGCATTCGACCGCAAGGATTTGAAATATTTCCTACTGAGGGTCCGTCCAGCTTGATGGTGGTTTCTCCCTATTGGCAGGCGGATTCCGGGGTGTATACCTTTATTGGGGTGTCTCATCCCTCTCTCTCAGCAATGAATTCTCAAATTGGAGTGCGGTTACAGGCTCTTACGCAATCAAACGAATTGGTGGATGCTCCCCTGGAATTCACCATCGATTCGGGAGTCACCCAAAAGATTTTTATTGTCCAAACGAATAACCCCTTTATCAATCAGGAAAACCTGCCTGCCAGTCTATTCCAGTTCGCGGGACCAGATTCCAGTGAACGTGGGCAATTGAAATTCACCCCGATAGCCAGTAATCCATTGAACCTCATGGGGGATCCGGGTGCCGAAGGCCGCGGCTATGCCGATATCACTATGTTGGGATTCTGGGGGGCAGTGGTGGTTCGAGCTAATTCCACAGGATTTGCAATGGAATTCATTGGCGATATGAAGGATTCCCGTGCATCGGGTCGCACTACCGCCAGTGGCGTGAATTGATAGTAAGTTTTTATTGAAATTCGGTTTGCCAATGGATTTAAATTTTTTAATCCGTTGACGGTTTGCAGAAATTTTATTATAATCTTTGCGTTCCCGAAAATCCCACCAGATTAAAACCTGAATTAATGTTTTTTTTAGAGATTCTATAGGTTTTGACAAGGGGTCGCATGTTCGTTCAAGTCAAACCAAAAAACTATATTAAGTGCAGGTCCCTGATTATTGGTATTTGGATCCAGTGGACCTTTTTCTTGCTCCTGGTTTTGCCTGTTCACGCAATGGACTTCAAATTCGAAATTGAGTCGGGTACCGGCACCCTTCAATCGATCAATCAATCCAGTTGGATTTTGGAGCAGGAATCGCAAGAGTTGGTCCTTTCTTTAGATTCTCTCGATTCTCCCTTTACAGGCTCTTTAACCATTTTGCCTGACAGCCCGAATGCCTCCACTCGTATCGAGTTTTATCACCCCTCCCAGATAGAATTTAAGGGCCTCATACAAAGCTCTGCTGATTTGGAAATCATGAGCGCTTCCCCTATTCACATTGTTAAAGACGCAAGCCTTGAAGCAGGAAATCTTAAGGTTTCTTCTCTGCGAATTGACCTTGAAGGTCATCTTAAAGCTTCAGGAGGCCAGTTGGAATTGAATGCCGATACGGTGGTTCTGGATGAGGGGATAGTGGACGCGTCCCGAAGTGGAGGTCAAGGAGGAACGGTAAAAGTTCAGGGGCATCATTGGGTCAGTCTCGGAGGGAAAGTCTTTGCCGGCGGATCAGAAGGGGGACGGATTGAGGTGGTGGCGGGCGGTTTGAACATTGCAGGTTCTTTATTGGCGCAAGGTGAATCGGACTCTGGCGGGCAGATTGAAATTAATGTAAAAAAGAATTCGTGGGAAAACTCATCTGCCCGTTTGGACGTATCCGGAAAAACCGGCGGCCGGATTCGTTATATCGGTGCACAGCAGATCTTAAGCTCAGGAAAATATTTGGCCGTCGGTTTCGAACGGGAAGGCGGAACGGTTGATGTCACGGCCCCGATAATGAAATTCCTTTCGGCCGAAGTAAATGCGGATGGACAAAGTGGTGGTGGTACCATTCGTCTGGGCGGCGAATTGCAAGGCGGCAAAGGTCTGGTTAATGATGAATTGCCCAATGCCCAAACCGTTGCATTGAACGATGGCACCCGTTTGAGCGCAGACACGCTGGGTCCTTCGGGTCCAGGGGGACACCTTGTGGTTTGGTCGGAAAAGAAAAGCACGGTTCTCGCAAAATTGTCGGCACGACCCGGAATAATATCCGGGAAAGGCGGTTTTATTGAGACCTCTTCTGCCGACCGGTTGGTCTTCGCGGGAACCACTCTCACCGGTCGGGGCGAACGGGCGGGAGAGTTTCTCATGGATCCTAAAAATATTATCATCGAAGACCCGACTCAGGTGAACCAGCAGGCAATCATCCTGGGCTCTGGCTACGGTGGCTTGAATATTGGGAGTCAGGCATTGGGAGATTCGGATCAGTTTGGGTCGGCGATTTCTCTGGACGGTAACCGCATGGCGGTGGGTGCGATTGGTGATGATGGCTTCGGCGATCCGGGGGCAGTTAACCAGTCGGGCTCTGTGTATTTATTTAGCTTCACGGGTAATAATTTTTCCGGCGGCAGTCTGGAAGGTACTATCGGTTCCGGATATTCCGGGAATAAAAATATAGATCAATCGCTGGATGCCAACGACTCTTTTGGTTCGTCGGTCTCCCTGGACGGTCAGCGTCTGGCAGTGGGAGCCGGTCTGGACGATGCTTCAGGAAATTCCGGCGATGGGGAAGGGGCTGTTTATCTGTACAGTTTTACGGACAGCAATTTTACCGGAGGCAACCTGGAAGCGATCATCGGTTCGGGTTATTCCGGAAGTAAAGATATTGATCAGGCCCTGGGTGCCTCTGATCATTTTGGAACTTCGGTTTCTCTGAATGGTAACCGGTTGGCAGTGGGTGCACCCGGCGACGATGGCTCGGGCAATCCGGGTTCAAGCAATGATGCAGGGGCGCTGTATTTTTTCAGTTTTACAGACAGCAGTTTTTCGGGAGGTCACCTGGAAGCGATTTTCGGATCGGGTTATTCCAGTGGAAACAATCAAAATCTGACGTTGGATCCTTCAGACGAATTGGGCACATCTGTTTCCATGGAAGGCAACCGGGTGGTCGCAGGCGCCGTGGGTGATGACGCTTCCGGAAATTCTGGAGACCGTGAAGGAGCGGTTTACCTGCTATCTTTTTCAGATAGCGCTTTTTCCGGAGGCACTCTGGAGGGACGAATCGGATCAGGTTACACAGGAGGCAAGAACATCGATCCCGGTCTGGAAGCGATCGATAGGTTTGGAATCTCCGTTTCCCTGGATGGGACCCGTTTAGCAGTGGGTGCGAGTCGTGATGACGGGCAGGCTGGGATTCTCATGGATGCCGGCCAGGTTTTTTTATTCAATTTTTCAGACAGTAACTTTTCCAGCGGCAGTGTGGAGGCGATCATTGGATCCGGGTACACCAGTGGTAAGAACTTCGATCAGACCCTAGAGCAGTCGGACACATTTGGCACCGCAGTTTCTCTGGACGGCAACCGCCTGGCAGTAGGTGCGACTGGGGACGATGCTTCGGGAAGCCCGGGAACGGCCGATGATTCTGGAGCTGTTTATTTATACCTGTTTTCCGATGAGGTTTTTTCGGACGGCAGGCTTGAGGCCACCCTTGGCTCGGGATATTCCGGAGGAAAAAACCTGTCGGTTTCATTGGGAAGTAGCGACCTGTTTGGTTCTTCCGTTTCTCTGGACGGCAATCGGCTTGCGGTAGGAGTTTCCGATGATGATGGGTCCGGCAATTCAACGTCCGATGGAGGGGCGGTCTATTTGTATAGCTTTTCAGACTCTGAATTTACCGGTGGAAGTCTGGAAGCCATCATTGGTGCGGATTATGCCGGTGGGAAAAACCTGAATCAGGCCTTGGATAATTTAGATAATTTTGGATCCGCCGTCTCGCTGGACGGGATGCGTCTTGCGGTGGGAGCCCCGTCCGACAGGGGATCCGGGAATGGCGGATTCAATACGGGTGCCGTGTATTTATACACCTTCACCGACACCGTTTTTTCGAATGCGAGCCTGGCAAGCACCATCGGGCTTGATTACGCGGGAGCAAATGATGTTGACCAGTCATTGGATTCCAACGATTTTTTTGGAAGTTCCGTTTCTTTGGATGGAACACGATTAGCCGTTGGCAGTACCGGAGATTCTGGTTCGGGGAATGCGGTGGCAAGCAGTGGCGCGGTTTATTTATTTACTTTCTCTGACTCTTCATTTTCTGGCGGAAGTCTGGAGGGAACTATTGGATCAGATTATACCGGTGGTAACAATATCAATCAGTCTCTGGACGCAAGTGATGGTTTTGGCCAGTCGGTTTCTTTGGACGGCACCCGATTGGCTGTAGGGAGTACAGGAGATTCAGGATCCGGAAATGCTCTGTCGACAAGCGGAGCCGTCTATCTTTATACATTTACCGATACCAGTTTTTCCGATGGAAGTTTACAAGCCACTTTGGGCTCGGGTTATTCAGGCGGAAAAAATTTCGACCAGACCCTGGATAGCGGCGATTTTTTTGGGCAATCGGTTTCTCTGGATGGCATACGTTTAGCGGTAGGCGCCAGGCAGGATGATGGGTTGGATAATCCCGGAGATATTGATAATTCTGGCGCTGTGTACCTTTACACCTTCTCCGATACAGTGTTTTCCGGTGGGACCCTCGCCGCTGTGGTCGGGTCGGGTTATGAAGGCGAAAAAAATGTAAACCAACCGCTGGACAACAGTGATTTTTTCGGCAAATCGGTTTCCCTGGATGGAAACCGTTTGGCTGTAGGGGCCGAACAAGATGACCGGTTCAATAATTCGGGGTCGCGAGAAGGCGCGGTCTATTTATACAGATTTTCTGATGACGTGTTTTCACCTTTGTTGCCTGACCCGGATTCCATCAGTCAGGCCTCCTCCTTTGCCTCCTTTCCCGGTAAAGACGCGAGTTTGTCATCGGTCCTGCTTGAGCAAACTTTGTCCAGCCCGACCAACGTTACTTTGCAGGCGAATAACGACATCACGCTTTCCAGTAATTTGACCGTGAACAATCCTTCAGGGGCAGGGGGAGGCCTGGTATTGCAGGCCGGGAGAAGTATTCATCTATCAGCGAATATCACCACCGACGATGGAAGCCTCACCCTAATCGCCAACGAACTTCCAGGCAATGGGGCCGATTCTGTATTCCGTGAAATCGGAGCCGCGGAAATCACCATGAATAATGGAACTTCCATCAATACAGGAACGGGAAGCCTGAATATCGAAATGCGTGAAGGCGGCAACCAGGCTTTCACTGATTGCGGCAACGTGAATCTGCAGACCATTCAGTCGGGGGCGGTGACGGTGGATGTTGCATGCAACAGTTCCAGTCTCAACATCAATCAGACCGTGACGGCGATCTCTGTGCAACTGGATGCCGATGACGATATCATATTCACCGTTGACGGAGATGTGACCACTACTGGTTCCATTACCATCAACGCAGATTCCGATTCGGAGTCGGATGCAGGATTCGGGGGCGCATTAAGCATGGCAAATGGAACTCTCCTGAATGCGGGTTCCGGAAGCATCAGTTTAAGCGCCGATGAAGCAGTAACACTTGCCCAAATTATGACCACAGGAAGTGCTGGCAATGTCGTTTCGATCGCATCCAAAAGCGCGGGAGTGGTTGATGCGGGAACCTCAGAGACCAATGTGGATGCTACCAGTGGCGGCCTGAATGTGAGTACAGCAACAGACATTGGCAGTGGAAGCAACTTTATCGAAGGAAATGTATCGTCTCTTGATTTTAGCGCTGTCACGCGATCCGATTTTTTCAGTAATGCAGGGACCATTGTTGGTTTTGATACGGCGACTTCAAATGGTGCCGAATCGGCCACCAATGTCAATATTCCAGTTTCCCTGTCACAAGTGAACGGCACCACCACCGTGGATTATTCGGTCAGTGGGGGAACGGCTACTGGAAGCGGAACCGACTTTACTCTGACTGATGGCACACTTACTTTCAACCCGGGAATTACAACTCAAAATATTTCGTTTTCCGTTACCAATGACGTCCTGGAAGAATCGGATGAAACGGTTGAAGTGACTCTTTCCAATCCGCATAACGCGACGCTGGGAGGCCTAACCGTTCATACCTTTACCATTAATGATGGGGAAGCTGCAACATCGGTGGCTTTTGAGGCATCCAGTTCCAGCGGAGACGAATCGAACACTCCCGTGAATATACCGGTGTCCTTGAATAGCGCGTCCCTTAACACCATTTCAGTCAGCTACGCCGTCACGGGCGGAAGTGCAACGGGTGGGGGAACGGATTTTACTCTGGCTAATGGCACCCTGACCTTTAATCCTTCAGACACAACAAAGAATATTGCCATAGGAATCGTGGAGGATGCTTTGGATGAATCTGACGAAACCATCGAAGTGACCCTGTCCAGTCCCACTAACGCTTCACTGGGAGCGACGACGGTTCATACTTATACTATTTCCGACAACGATGGAATTCCCACAGTGGGATTCCAATCCGAAAGTTCATCGGGGACGGAATCCGATGTGTCCGTGCAAATACCCGTAGTCCTTTCAAATACATCAGCTTCTACAATTACCGTGGACTATTCCGTAAGTGGTGGAAGCGCTACAAATACGGCTACCGATTTTGCACTTGCGGACGCCAGTCTTACATTTAACCCTGGAGAAACGGCAAAGAATATCAATGTCAGCATAACCGACGATGGAAAAATTGAGCCCGATGAAACCATAGAAATCAGCTTGTCCAATCCCGACAATGCCACTTTAGGCATCCATACCCTGCATACTTATACCATTCAGGATGATGACCGGGCAGGAGTTGTGGATAAGTTAAAAGTGATATCCCCCTATTGGCAGGCAGATTCAGAGACCTATACTTTTATTAGCGTTTCCCATCCTTCTCTTTCTCAAATGAGCTCTCGGATTGGAGTTCAGGTTGAAGCCCTGTTGAATTCCGGCACCCTTCTGGATAATGTATTGCAGTTCACCATTCAGCCCAATGAAACCCGCAAAGTGTTTATTGTGCAAAGCAACCATTCGTTTATCACACCAGAAAATTTACCCGACAGCCTGTTTGTATTGGCCGGATCCACGGCTTCCGAACACGGGCAATTAGAGTTTTCATCTGTTTATACCAATGCACTGAAGTTGACCGGAAATCCGGAAACTTCGGGAAGGGGTTATGCAGATATAACCCTGCTGAACTATTGGGGCGCTGTTGTCGTGCAGGCAACCTCCACCGGATTTGCCATGGAGTTCATCGGTGACAATCAGGATTCCCGCGCCTTGAATATGCCTTTGTTTAGTGGTGTAAATTAGTCCCCATTTAATAGCCTACCTGAGCTTCGGTAGAAAACTGAGCTTTAATTAAAAAATAGAAAATGAATAATTTATAAATTGTTTCCAGGGAATATGCTATTACAATTAAAGTATGCGCTTTGCATACAATTGTGATCTTTCAATTCATAAATAAAGAAAATTGCAAAGGGAAAAAAATGGCACCCTCCTGTATTTTTCGTTGTGTATTTTTGTTTATTTTGGCTTTGGCCGTCCACATTGTTTTCCCCTTCGGAGCGCAATCCTACACTTCCCATTCTGTTCCAGGATTTCAATTATACCAAAACGGTTCGACTTTGATCCTGGATCAATTGGATTCCCCAATAAACATTTCTGCCTCACAACTCAAACGGTCTAATGTAGATCGTATCGAAGTTCATGCTTTATCAAATGACTTCGAAACTCTCATCGATTGGGATGTGAAAGGCGACTCTGGATGGCTTTCTTCGTTAGTTTCCAATGGAACGATAGATATTCAATCCGAATCTGCATTTTTATTAAATGCTCAAACTGAGATCCAGGGTCATGGAATAAATATTGATGCCTCTAAAATCACAATCAAGGGCAGGCTTATAACTCCCGGTGGTCAAATCAATCTGAATGGAGAGACCATCAATATTAACAGAGGTGAGGTGTCTGCGTTCAATCCGGAGGGTCCGGGCGGAACCATAAAGATGTACGCTACACAGGGTCTTAGCCTTGGTGGAAAGGTGGATGCCAGTGGTTCAAAAGGTGGATTTATAAAAGTGTCGGCAGGTAATTTGTCAATTGCTGAACCGGTATTGGCTATTGGAGCTTCAGGTTCGGGAGGAAAGATTGATTTGTCGACCCGGAAAAAATCCCTGGAAAGCAGTAACGCCGTTTTGGATGTTTCCGGAACTTTGGGTGGGAGCATCCGCCATATCGTGGGACAGCAGTTGGTCACTTCCGGAAAATATCTGGCGGTGGGCGAACAGGGCAAAGGCGGACACATTGATGTCACCTCAAAAACGATAAAACTGTTGTCCGGAACCATTGACAGTTCCGGGACATCAGGGGGCGGCCGTGTGCGTATTGGCGGCGAATTTCAGGGAGGAAAGAATTCCGGTGTCGATGAACTTCCCAATGCCAACACCCTGGTGTCCACAGATGGCACGGCCATCAGGTCGAATGCTACAGGCCCAATGGGTAATGGAGGGCAGGTCATATTATGGTCCGACAAAAAAAGTACCTTGCTTGGAACCTTGCAGGCCCTGCCCGGTGGTCAATCCGGGAACGGCGGATTTATCGAGACTTCCTCGGCAGGAAATTTGACGTATGCCGCGAAAGCGGAAACGGGAATAGCGGATCGTAAAGGCAAACTGTTATTAGATCCGCATAATGCCACCATAGCGAAACTTACGGATATCAATCAAATGTCGTTCATTATAGGAAGCGATTATGGTGTGAATGGAACCACTGTCGATCTCCTGAACAACGACCGGTTTGGGGAGTCGGTGTCCCTGGATGGGACTCGATTGGCTGTAGGCGCAGACCAGGAAGATGGTTTCTCAGATACCTGTATCTCCTGCGGCTCTGTATATTTATTCAGCTTCGAGGACACCTCGTTTTCCGGAGGCGTGCTGGAAGCTGTTTTGGGAGAAGGTTATACGGGAGGCAAAAACGTCGATATCGCTCTGGATAATGAGGATGGGTTTGGGCAATCGGTGGTATTGGACGGAACGCGATTGGCCATTGGAGCTCACAAGGATGACGGTTTTGACGATAACTGCACAGACTGTGGAGCGGTGTATTTATATACCTTCAGTGACACAACATTTAATGGAGCCAGCCTGGAAGCCACCATCGGCGATGGATATTTGGCGGGCAAAGACGTCGACCTGACTCTAACCAGTGAGGATTTTTTCGGCCAGGCAATCTCCCTGGATGGAATGAATTTAGCCATCGGTGCACCAGGTGATGACGGCTCCGGTGATACATGTGCGGGATGCGGTGCGCTGTACTTGTATAGCTTCACCGACACTTCCTTTTCCGGTGGAACTTTACTGGTAACTATTGGCGGCGGTTATACGGGCGGAAATAACATAGATCTCAGTTTGGAAAATAGTGATTCCCTGGGTGTCTCCACAGCTTTGAAGGGGACTCTGTTAGCAATTGGAGCAACGGGAGATGATGGGTCCGGCGACACCTGTTTCAATTGCGGCTCCGTTTATTTGTATGTTTTCAGCAATAATTCTTTCGAATCCGGCAGTTTGGAAGCCATTATAGGAAACGGTTACATGGGTGGAAAAAACCGCGACGTGGCTCTGGATAGTGAAGACTTTTTCGGGGGATCGCTTGCAATTGAAGAATCGGCTTTAGCCATAGGCGCTACCGGAGACGGTGGGTTTACCGGCACATGTACCAATTGCGGGGCCTTGTATTTGTATTCCTTTAGCGGTGATGCGTTTTCCGGAGGAACGCTGGAAGGTATTATCGGCGACGGTTATCTGGACGACAAAAACATTAACGTGGAACTGGATAATAGCGATCGCCTTGGAATTGCGGTGTCTCTGGATGGAACGCGATTGGCCCTTGGAATTCGCGGGGACGATGGATCTTCCAGTGCTTGTACCGACTGCGGGGGTGTGTATTTATTCAGCTTTAAAGATATAACCTTTACCGGTGGATTGTTGGAGGGAATTGTGGGTAAGGGATACACCGGTGGAAAAAATATCAATATGTCCTCCAACCCGTCAAACTTTGGTGAAGCGGTCTCTCTTGACGATTTACGTTTGGCCGTGGGCGTGCCTCTGGATAATGGGTTCAGTGGTAATTGCTCGGAATGTGGTGCGGTGTATTTGTATAGTTTTAGCGACAGCGATTTCAACGGGGGACGGTTGGAAGCCATTATCGGAAAGGGATACACCGGTGGAAAGAATTTTCATGTGGTTCTGGATGGTTCCGATCATTTGGGTCAATCGGTGTCTTTGAATGGTACTCGTTTGGCGGTGGGTACGGGTGACGATGATGGCGACACCGATGGTTGCGCGGATTGTGGCGTGGTTCGATTGTACAGTTTTAGTGACAGCACGTTTAACGGAGGCGTTCTGGAAGCCATCATCGGAGAGGGTTATTCAGGCGGCAAGAATATCGACTTGACCCTGGATAATTCGGATAATTTCGGGCGCACCCTTTCACTGGATGAAAACCGTTTGGCGATTGGATCCAATGGCGATGATGGCGCAAACGATACTTGTAGCAATTGTGGCGCTGTGTATTTGTATACATTTAGCGACTCTAACTTCAGCGATGGAAGCTTGGAAAGTATCATTGGATCCGACTTTCTGGCGGGAAAGAATATCGACGTTGCATTAGATGATGGTGATGCATTCGGTTTATCCGTTACTCTGGATGAAACCCGGCTGGCGGTCGGGGCCCCGGGGGATGATGGTTCCGGTGGGAGTTGTAACTCGGAATGCGGGGCTGTGTATTTATTCGAATTCAGTGATATGGTTTTCACCGGAGGGAACTTGGAAGGCATCATCGGGGACGGATATATAGGAAGTAAAAATATCGATGTGACTCTGGATACCAATGATAATTTCGGGTCCGCCGTTTCGCTGGATAGCATGCAATTGGCCATTGGAGCCAATAATGACGACGGATCCGCAGACTCCTGCATGCAATGTGGAGCGGTTTATCTTTACAGCTTCAGTGACGAATCGTTCAGTGGCGGAAATCTGGAAGCCACGATCGGCGATGGATACACGGGAGGAAACAATCTGGATCTGGCACTGGATACGTCCGATTCTTTTGGTAGATCCGTTTCACTGCGGGAAAACCGCCTGGCTGTGGGGGCTCCTTCCGATGAAGGTTTTGTAAACGCTTGCACATCTTGTGGGGCCGTAAAATTGTTTAGTTTCAGCGACGCTTCTTTTTCCGATGCGACCCTTGAAGCCACCGTCGGCGTAGGGTATGAGGAAGCAAAAAACATTGATATCCAGGACACGTCTTTCAAAAGTTCAGGATTGAGCGTAGCTCTTGAGAATGGTGATAACTTCGGAAACGCCGTTGCCCTGGACGACACCCGCCTAGCCGTAGGTGCTTCTAATGACGACGGGCTTGCCGGAAATTGTTCCTCCGCTTGCGGGGCGGTTTATCTATACAGCTTCAATGATTCCTCTCTTTCCGGCGGGATTTTGGAAAGTATCATTGGCGACGGTTATACCGGTGGAAAAAATATTGACGTGACTCTGGACGATATCGACCGGTTTGGTCAGTCGCTTTCTCTCGATGAAACCCGGCTGGCGGTGGGAGCTGTAAATGACGATGGCGACGAGGGAACCTGCACGACCGATTGTGGCGCGGTGTATCTGTATAGTTTCAGCGATGGTGTTTTTTCTGGTGGCACTTTGGAAGGAATTATCGGGGATGGTTATACGGGTGATAAAAATGTTGATGTGTCGCTGAGTGATTCCGACGGTTTTGGCCGTTCCGTTTCGCTGGACGATACGCGTTTGGTCATTGGTGCGGTGAACGATGACGGGTCTTCCGGAACCTGTGACACCGATTGCGGTGCAGTGTATCTGTATAGTTTCAGCGATAACACCTTTTCCGGTGCAAACTTGGAAGGTATCATTGGCGACGGTTATACGGGATCTAAAGACATCAACCTGACTCTGGATAATAGTGATAACTTTGGTGTTTCGGTTTCTCTGGATGGAAACAGCCTGGTCATAGGGGCGACGGGAGACGATGGGTCTGGAAACACTTGTAGTGGGTGCGGCGCGGTTTATATGTACACCTTTAGTGACAGCCTGTTTGCCAGCGGCAATCAGGAAGGAATCATCGGCGGAAATTTTATTGCCGGAAAAAATATCGACGTGACTCTGGATGATAACGATGGTTTGGGTCGTTCCGTATCTCTGGAGGATATGCGTTTGGCCATTGGGGTTTCGGGAGACGACGGTTCTAACGGCAATTGTGGCATCGGTTGTGGTGCGG
Organism: Nitrospina sp.; assembly: GCA_024648695.1. Lineage (GTDB taxonomy): Bacteria > Nitrospinota > Nitrospinia > Nitrospinales > JACRGP01 > JACAVV01. Next base: position 152,675 of record JACAVV010000009.1, on the reverse strand, counting down.
TCCATCTATATTCCTTCACCGACACCTCCTTTTCTGGAGGGACTCTCGACAAGATCATCGGTGACGGTTATCTGGATAATGGCAACCTCAATATTTTCCTGGATGATTTTGCAAGTTTCGGTCAGTCGGTTTCTTTGGATGGTACGCGCCTGGCGGTGGGCGCGATTCAGGATAACGGGGTAGGGCTTACCTGTACCAATGATTGTGGCGCGGTGTATGTGTTCGGTCCCGATTCGGAACCGGTGGCAAACGCAGTTTTTGAAGTTCAGCAAGGCGGCGATATCACTCTGTCTAATGAAGACCTGGCCAGTTTGTTATCGACGCCAACCGATGTGACCATTCAGGCGAATAATGATATCACCGTTTCCGATCCCATCATGGTAGACAATACCGAAGGCGATGGCGGCGGTTTGACCCTGCAGGCAGGACGGAGTGTATTGATCAATGCGAACATCAACACGGATAACGCCTCGCTCAGCATCATTGCCAACGAAAACCTGGCAGAAGGTGTGGTCGATAGTGATCGGGATTCCGGCAACGCCGAAATAGCCATGAATGCGGACACCAGTCTGGTTACGGGTACAGGCAATGTCTCCGTTAAGTTACTTTCGGGTACAGGAAAGACCAAGGCAGGTTGTGGCGATATTTCTCTGGAAACGGTAACCGGCGGCAGTATTGTGGTTGATCTGCAATGCAACACCTCTACACTAAATATAAATAATGCGGTCACGGGTTCTACAATTACTCTGGAATCGGATAATGATATTCAATTTACCGCAAATGGCGGTATGACCGGAACCGGCGCTATTCGAGTGGAGGCGGATTCTGATAAAAACTCTGATGCGGGTACCGGCGGAGCTATCATTATGGCGGATGGAACGGTCTTCGACGCTGGCGATTCCACGGTTACTTTGAGCGCCGATGAATCGATTACCTTTGCCGGCGTGACCACCACCAGCTCTTCCGATACCGCAGTAAGTATTAGCTCTGAAAGCGGCGGAGTTATGGACGCAGGTTCCACCGGGTTGAACGTGACAGCGTTAAACGGTGGCCTGGTGGTCAACACCGCCCTGGATTTGGGCGCTGATGACGACTTTTTAGAAGGGTCTACCAGTACTTTGGACTTTAGTGGAGTGAGCGGATCGGAATTTTATACCAATCCCTCGGCGATCCTGGCTTTTGATTCGACCTCTAGTACGGGGGATGAATCCAGCACGGCAGTGAATCTTTCCGTATCCCTGACCCAGGCCAATGGAACCAGTTCGGTGGATTATGCCGTGACGGGTGGTAGCGCCGCAAGTGGTGGAACCGACTACACGATTACCGAAGGAACTTTGACCTTCTCAGCAGGAACCAAAACGAAGTCCATTCTCATCACCGTGGTTGACGACAATCTGCATGAAGGCGATGAAACCATCGAAATCACCTTGTCGTCTCCCGTCGATGTGAGTTTGGGAACCAACACCGTGCATACCTACACGATCGCCGATAATGAATCGGAACCTTTGGTGGGATTTGATCTTAGCAGTTCAAGTGGATTGGAATCGCTTGCAGAAGCCATCATTCCCATAACCTTAAGCAGTTCTTCAGCCTCGGATACGGTTACGGTGGACTACGCCGTGACAGGCGGAACCGCCACCTCGGGCGGAACCGATTTCACATTAAGCGCTGGCACCCTGACCTTTGATCCGGGTACCACCACACAAAATATTACCGTTACTCTTATAGACGATACCCTTGATGAAAGTGACGAAACGGTGATCCTCACCTTATCCAATGGAAACCTGGCATCGACCACCGTTCATACCTTCACCATTATCGACGACGACGGCGATCCGTCTGTGGGATTTGACAGTTCCAGTTCGAACGGATCGGAATCTGAAACCGAAGTAACAATTCCTGTTTCCTTATCCAACAGTTTCTCCTCCATCGTAACCGTTGATTATGCGGTGACTGGTGGGAGCGCAACTGGAGGTACCGACTACTTATTGGTCGCTGGAACGTTAACGTTTCCTGCTTCCACCACGACCCAGGACATAACGATCACCGTAATCGATGACGGGTTCCCAGAAAGCGATGAAACATTTGTAGTGACCTTGTCGAATCCATTTCAGGCAACACTTGGCACCAACACAGAACACACCTACACCCTGTTGGACAGCACTGGCGTATTGACCCCACTTCCCCTCGAACCCGGTGAGGTTGTCGTGTCGCCCTATTGGCAGGCTGACGGCGCTACCTATACCTTCATAGGCGTGTCCCATCCCTCCCTGCAGGATTTAAGCTCCAGGGTCGGTGTCAGGGCGCAAGCGGTGACCAGTTCGGGAACTTTGGTGAACAGTGCATTGGCCTTCACCGTCAATTCCGGAGAAACCCAAAAAGTTTTTGTGGTACACAGCAACCATCCCTTCATCAATCCCTTTGGATTGGAAGACAGTAAGTTTGTCATCACCGATCCTGAATCCAGCAGGCACGGACAGTTGTTATTTTCACCCATCGCATCCGATCCCAACCATTTGCTAGGTAACGGAGACAGTAAGGGGCGCGGCTATCCGGACATCACCCAGCTCCAGTTTTGGGGAGCCGTAGTCGTCCAGGACACCTCCACCGGATTCGCCATGGAGTTCATCGGCGACAATCAGGACTCCCAAGCCCTTCACACACCCAATTTCAGCGGTTTGAATTAGGCTCAGGTCGGGATGTCTTTGCGTGTCGGTGCCTGGGCATCCGGGCGGGCCATCATGGCTTCGTAGCGCGGGTCCATCGCGGGTTCCTGTGATTTTTTCTCAGCGCTCTTGTCAATACGGCTTTCGCAATTCAAAATAATGTGCACGCCCAGTGTGGTTTTCACCGGCTCAGGAATGACAAATTTCTCTGTTTCCATTACGGCGTCGATCAATTGTTGATCGATTCGGTCATCCTGGGTTTCCATGTTTTTGGAGATCCATCCTAACTCGCCACCCAGTCCTTTGCTCGGACAGGTGCTGTATTTTTTGGCGACGCGAGCGAAAAAATTTTCCACCTTGGTGCGGTCTTCAAATTCTTTATCCGGATCGTCGGTAGGCTGATCTGCCAATTCCTTTTGAAAATCGAGAATGCTTTGTCGGAACAATTGAGCGGCTTCCGTAGACGATACGCGAATATGCCGGACCCGATACTCCATAGGTTTGTCCGATTTGTACTTCACCTTCTTCGGTACAAAGACTTTTCGCGGTTTTTTTAACGGTACTTTTATTTTTGAAGGATCGGGAGCCTGGACTTCGGGTCCTTTGGCGGTTTTATCACGCTCGAATATAGTGTTTTCTGCTTCTTCGGGTTGTTTTTCAGACATGAACCTTATTCCTATATATCAAACAATTAATTTTTCTGTGGATTGAGGAAATTTAGTATTACTTTTTATTCTACCTAATATTTTCTGTTTTGGCATTAAATTCCGTCCAGTTTTCCAAAGCCCCGATTTTCCAGGAAATCAATCACTGCAAATTCCTGGTTACTGCCTATGACTTCTTTGGCGGCTTGTTTGATTTCCGGAAGGGCATTTGCGACGGCGACCGAGTGTCCTGCTATTTCAAACATGTCCAGGTCGTTTAGATAATCGCCAAACACGACAACATCCGACAAGGGGATGTTAAGGTGTTTGGCAAGGTATTTGACCATATTCCCTTTGTTGGCGTGGCGGTGAAAAATCTGGAGCCAAAAGAAACCCGAATGGTAAATATCCTCTGCGAAGTACATGCTGATGTCGGAGTGGAATTTTTCGCTGAAATGCTCGTACACAGGTTGCAGGGCTTGTTTCTGGTCAATCAGTAACAAACCGGAGATGTCATGGTCCGGATGCCAATGGTAATTTTCAGTGAACTGCAAGCGACCTGCGCCAGCCAGGCTGTCGAAATAAGCCTGCGCTCCCGCATTATTAATGTTGCGATACAGGACCTGGTGCTTTTCTCCGTAGGTATATACAAAGGGGTCCAATCCCTGTTCAAGAATGGGGTCGATCATGCGATCCATGAGGTCTTGATGGAGAAAGTGTGAGTCCGAGATATTCTTTCCTGTGTGGAAATCCGTGAGATAGACACCGTTGAATAAAATCACTGGAAATTTGAAGTCGAGTCCGGAGAGAATAGGGTGTACCGAGTCGTAATTTCTGGCGGTGGCGATTGTGAATTTCAATCCGCGTCCGATTAAATAGTTCAATCGTTTCATTGCAGAAGGGGGTAGAGTGCTTTCCGGCGTGAGTAAAGTGCCGTCGAGATCGGAAATGTAAAGCTTATTCATGGGGGAGCTTCAGGTGAAGAATCATTTTTATGAATCCGTGTAAGGTTTAGGTGGTATGAAAGACCAAATGGTAAACGAAGGTTTTTATTATTTTATTGGGAAGGGTAATGAGGATGCAAGTAGTTCTTGAAAACAAATTAATGAATTACAGGTCAGCGCGGGTTCAATGGGACTCAGCTGGATTTAAATCCGGACTCGTAGCCATCGCTTTTTTCTTGTTGGTATCTCCAGTCAGTGCGTTCGATTTTTCGGGTTGGGATCAATTGCTGAAAAAGCATGTGTCCACAACGACCCTGGCTGGCGTTCGATTGAATGCCGTTGACTATAAAGGAATGAAGGTCGATCCGAAATTTGGCAAGATCATTAATGCACTGAAAAACTTCTCTCCCGATTCCCTGAACGGGCATAAGGAAAAACTGGCGTTCTGGATCAACACCTACAACGTTTTCGCGGTGAAGATGGTGGTGGACCATTATCCTGTGCAAAGTATCAAGGATGTTGGAAGTTTGTTCACCTCTGTCTGGAAACGTCCGGTGGGTTTCGTTGGAGGCAAGGAACGATCGCTGGATGAAATAGAACATAAAATTTTGAGAAAAATGGGCGAACCGCGTATTCATCTTGCTATCGTTTGTGCTTCAGTAAGTTGTCCCGACCTTAGAAAAGAAGCCTACACTTCGAATAATCTAGACGCGCAACTTGATGATCAGGCCTCGCTATTCCTTGCTAATCCGGGAAAAGGTCTCAGGGTAGAGGGCAGGAACGTTTATTTGTCCCACATATTCGATTGGTTCGAGGAAGATTTTGAATCCCAGGGGGGCGTTCTGTCTTTCGTGAAACATTACGCTCCTTCTAAAGATCAGGCGGCTCTGCAAGGATCCGATGTCAAAGTTAAATATATTGACTACGATTGGGATTTGAATGAAATAAAATCTTAAAACTATAGAAAATATCCAATGCTTATTTTATAATTATAGTCAAGCGCGGAATTGATTTTACCATCACCCAGGGCAATAGGGCCCGCATCCCTCACATATGGTGGTGAATTAATTCCGCGTTTTTTTTAAGATTAAAAGACATATCCCAGTGATTTCAATTTTCAGGATCTGTTGATATCAATTAAAAACCTGGTTGCCTGCTCAATTTCCAGAGGTCGACTGAATAAATAGCCTTGCCCTTCATGACATCCCAGGGATACCAGAAAATCTTTTTGATCTTCAGTTTCAATGCCCTCAGCAATCACTTTCAGTCCCAGGTTTTTTCCCATGGCCACAATGGTTTTGGTGATGGCCAAATTAGGTCCGCCATCCTTGAATTTTTGAATAAAGGACTGGTCGATTTTAATGGATTTGATAGGCATGCTGTTTAAATAACTCAAAGAGGAATAGCCGGTTCCAAAGTCATCGATGGTCAGACTCACGCCCAATTTGTCGAGAGCATCAAGAGTCGCGATGGTGGTGGCGTTGTCTTTGAGCAAGAGCGTTTCGGTGATTTCAAGTTCGAGGTTTTTAGGGTTGATACCCTTTTCCGCAATTGTGTTTTGAATGAGTTTTAAAAGATTGGGTTGGTTGAATTGCAAAACAGAAATATTTACTGCGATGTTAATATCATCGAAACCTAGGGCATTCCAGTTTTTTATTTGTTGACAGCATTCGCCAAGAATCCACTCTCCTAACGGTATAATCAATCGTGTTTCTTCGGCTACAGGGATGAACTCCTGAGGCGTTACCAAACCCAGTTCGGGATCAATCCATCTCAGCAGGGCCTCCATTCCTGTTACTTTCCCCGATTCCAAATGGATCTTGGGTTGATAGTACATGGTGAATTCTTTTTGTTCCAGAGCCCTTCTCAGGTTTTTTTCCAGGGCAATACGTTCTTGCGCCCTTGCGTGCATACCCTGGGTGTACATTTGAAAATTATTTTTTCCGTCCTCTTTTGCCCGATACATGGCCATGTCGGCATTTTTAAGCAAGGTATGGGCTTCCTGTCCATCGCTGGGAAACAATGCAATACCAATACTTGTACCAATATGAACTTCAGATTTTTTAATCATGATAGGAGACTTAAAGGTATTCAGGATTTTTTGGGCCAGGACGCTGGCGTCTTTCGCGTTTTTGAGTCCGCAAGCGAGGATGATAAACTCGTCGCCCCCCATTCGTGATACCGTGTCTACCTTTCTAAGACAACCAATGAGACGTTGCGCCACGGATTTCAATAAAATGTCGCCCGCTTCGTGTCCCATGGAATCATTGATCATTTTAAAATTATCTAGGTCCAGAAACATTACTGCAACCAGGTCCTTGTTGCGATGGGCCTGATTGAGGGCCAAAGCGATTCTGTCGTTAAGAAGGTTGCGATTAGGGAGACCGGTTAAGGGATCATAGTAAGCCATTTGCTTGATGGTGGCTTCAAACTGTTTTCTTTCAGAAATATTCTGGACCGTTGCCAGAAAAAGAAGGGTTTCCTTGGTGTGAGAAAGTTGAAGTCGGATTTCGACCGGATACTGGCTCCCGTTTTTTCGCTGGAACTCGGTTTCTATAACGAGGATGGCTTTGGTTCCCTTTCTTAGGGGACGGATCAGGCTTTCAAATTCATCTTCAGTAAATTCTGGAGCGATGTCCAGGGGGGTCATTTCTTTCAATTCATCGAGGCTATATCCCAGGTTTTGACGCCCTCCCGTATTGACGTGTGTAAATTTTAAAAAAATGGGATCGAAAAGATATATTTCGTTGGACGTTTCATCGAGAATACTTTCCAAAGGAAGCACCAGTTTTTCCGGGCTGTCCTCCACTTTTGGCTTGGGCTTTTCGGCGGCCTGTGACTTTCGGCCTCGAGCCAAAAGGGTTTTCATGATGGCCAGTAAGGATTGCGGTTGGGAGGCAAAATATTTTTTGAATTGATCATCATTGATTTCCAACAAACTGCATGGGGTCAAGGCGCGAATACTGGCAGAGCGGATTTGCGATTCAATGAGAGCCATTTCTCCCACATAGTTTCCTGGGCCGAGAGCATTTATGGGGGTCTCGTCCTTATATATTTCAATTTGTCCGGCAAGAATGATGTACATTGTGGAGCCTGAATCCCCTTCATTAAAAAGAATATCACCGGCCGAAAGGAGAATTTCCCGGCTTTCCTCTGCGATGCGTTCCAGGGTGGATTCATGGAAAAATCCCAGGAAATCGACTTTTTTTAATAAATCTATTTTGGATTCAACATCCATTAGCTTTATAGTCTCCATGCCTTTGTAAGAATTTGAAGCATTTTAAGAGGTTTCAATTTTTAAGTAAACCTTCGAATTTGGCCGAAACCATTACGAATGGATGCGGCCTTTTTCCTTACCTTATTATTAGTAAATTTAACCGAAACCATTTAGACATTGCGGACGTTTTTCTTTTTTAAAAACAACTGAATAGAAAAAATTAAAATGCTGAATCTCTTTGTAAAAGTTCACCTTATACTATAATATTAAAAACTTAAAAAGTCCTTTGGAAGTTTCGAATGCCAGGATTTCTGAATGTATCGTTTCTTTCCACTAGTTTTGTTAGTTTGGAAAATTTCTAATTTAATAATATTCCAAATTGGATGGGTTAAGGTTTTCCATGAAATGTCCCAGGTGTAATACCGTTTCTTTACGCCATGCCAAAACCAAACAAGGGGTGGAACTGGACCAATGCCCGCAATGCAAGGGAATTCTACTCCCGGAAAATAAGGTGCTGAACTTTTCCAGACAACCTGATTCCCTGGCTCAGGCTTTAAAAATGTCATTGAACAAGGTCACTCAATCTGACCTGAAAAGTCCCAAAACCGGTAAGGCCATGCACAAATTACCATTGCTGGGTGAGAAGCTGGTTGTTTATAGGTGTCAGGCTTCCAAAAGCCTTTGGTTCGATGATGGAAAATTGAATCTTATGGGTAAAGTGGTTTTTAAGAATGCCCCGGGTACCGGAGCATCGTCATCTTCCAAGGGGATCAAAGTTGCCCAAGGGGCTACGTCTTCATCCATTTTAGAAGAAAAGACAATTTCCAAAAAAACTGGAAGCAAATCCAAAAGTAAACGGCAAAAAGCCTCGCCGCTTCCGGACCTATCAAAATTTGCAAAAATGCCCTTTTTGGTAACCTATGGAACCCTTTTTTTATTTCTGGGCTTATTGACTTATTTTAAAGTGGTTTCCTTATATCTGGGAATAGAAATTTTTGCAGTTATCGCTATTGTCCAATTTTTTGGAGCCACTTACCTGATGGATAAATCTGTCGACTATTTTTATTCTGTCGACTGGGTTAGCACCTCTGATTTGCCGCCGCATTTAAACAAATTTATTAACGCTGTTTGTGACAAGGATGGTTTGGCCTTTCCCAGGGTCGGATTGCTTCCCGATGGGGTTCCCAATGCGTTTTCATATGGAAAAAATCATCAAAACGCACGATTGATTCTTACCAAGGGTTTGATGAACTTGCTGGATGAAGAAGAAGTTCAGGCGGTGGTGGCACATGAAATAGGCCACATTAAAAGCAAGGAGCTCTTTTTGATGACGGCTTCTCAAATGATCCCCTTTTTGCTGTCGGCCCTGTACCATTGGTTGATCATCATGCCGGACAGTGACTACGGGAAGGAGGACTATAGTAAGGTTCCCAGCCGTTTGTCGTTTGTGTTGGCCTATTTTGTTCATTTAGCCTATTTTGTGTTCCAGTTTATGAATATCAAGTTTGCCCGTGCCAGGGAACTGCATGCAGATCAATTTGCGGTTGAAGCTACTAAAAATCCTAATGCCCTGGTAACTGCTCTTGGAAAAATAGCATTTGCGATGGGGGGAGTTGATAGACAAACCCGCACTCAATTGTGGTGTGCAACCTGCAAATCCGCCTTATTGCCGGAACAAATTTGGGAAGACAAGTGCGGGGTTTGTAGTAAACCCGTATCCGAACGCGAAATCAAGGGAGATGGAAGGACTACGATCCTTGAAGCTGTGGGAGCCTTTGGAATCTTGGACCCGGTTATGGCCAGGGCATTTACAGCGTCAAACTATTTGTCCGTTTCTCCCTGGACTCATTTTAACGATGGAGCCCAAAGGCAATCCATGGTGAATTGGGTGAAATGGGAAAATGAAAACCCCTGGTCGACCTTTTTTCAATCGCTTTCCACGCATCCTTTGTTGGCCCTGCGGTTTTATTATTTATCCGGGCAAGCGTCTGATTTGGGTGAGGATTTGATTTGTTATGTCAAGAATCCACCTCCTGAAAAGGTGGATGCTTCGGTTAAAAAGCAAGTCCGGCTAATGTGGGCTCCCGGAATGTTGTTAGGGCTGTTTTTTATTCTATTTTGTTTTCCAATTAAAACGGCGTGGTTGAGCCCCTTGTTGGTTATGGCAGGGCTGGCTCTTTTAATAAGAGCGAAAGGGATGTATGGAAATGATGACTTGTTTCCTTTGGTCAAAGTGGAAAAAATTATGAAAAACAAGACGGCAACAGATTTCAAACCAGAACCGGTCAAGCTGGTCGGGTCCCTTTTGGGTGTCGAAGAAAAAAAGCCTTTTGGCTCGGGGGAATACATCCTTAAGGACGACACCGGCCCCATTATTCTGGATCAAAAATTGCCACATAAAACCTTTGAGTTTATGTTTGGTGTCTTACGGGGCCGGGACCTGCTGGGCGACAATGCACGCATCACGGGCTGGTTCCGCCGTTCGCCCATACCTTATGTAGAAGTTGAAACTTTAAAAATTCACGATGAACTCCATAATAACAAAGCCTTGTTAGCACAAAAGGTTGCAGGCTGGATATTGGTTATTTATGGATTGATCCAGTTTTCCTATTTGTTCGGTTAAACCGTTGGGGTGAGTGACTTGACGGTTTTGCCATTTTAGGCCGGATTAGGCTAAACCTGAATTTCAAGAAGGGATGGGACAGGGTGGAGGATAAGCAATCGTTGGAAGCTTCAAAGGAGGATCTTCGGGGTAAGGATTTGCAGGGTTGGGATTTGCGTGAACTGGATCTGTTAAAGGCCGATTTGCGCGAAGCCAATTTAAAGGATGCGGATATGACAGGTATTTGCCTGAATGGGGCGCGTCTGAGTCGGGCGGATTTAAGAAACTCAAATATGCAAAAATCAAAATTGCATTCAACCGATTTTCAGGGCGCTAATTTGGAAGGAGCCAATTTAGAAGAGGCGGATTTGACGGCCTCCGGTCTGGTGGACGCAAACCTTTCGAGGGCCAGTTTAAAAGGAGCCAACCTGAGACGTGCCGATTTAACCAAGTCATTTTTTTACAAAACCAACCTCAGCAATACTGATTTGGTTAAAGCCGATTTGCGCGGTGGAAATTTTAAGGAAGCCAATTTCAGTGATTCTAATATTTCAAACGCCCACTTAAGCCGGGCCAACTTTATGGGGTGTGAGTTTTCCCGTACAGACATGACGGGGACCAATCTCAGTGGCGCTAATCTAACCGAGGCAAGTTTTAAAGGAGCCAATCTTAAAGGCGCCAATATAACCCGGATAATTGCGTCCGCGGTTCAATTCAACGAGGCCGATTTGCGTGGCGCCGACTTGAAATACGCAAAACATTTGGTGTCTTCTTCCCTCAAAGGGGCACTGATTGATAAAAAAACAAAGCTTCCCGATAACCTTAAGGTCCATTGGAACTCAGACGCTTCCTATGAAATTCAGGATATTGATCAGTGAGTTGGAGTGGAGGGTCTTCCTAATAGGTGGGATGTGGGGTTTTGCTTTGAAAGGATCAAGAGATTTTTTTTAAGTGTAATAATATATAAGTCCCTTTTATGAAGCTATTCATGAGTTCTTCCCTTCCTTATTCCTCTCTCTTCTGGGGGAAGAAGATTAAACTATTATTCAAAAGGAAGCTCTGTCTGGCCGATGACTTTCTTTTTTAGCCGCCGCTCTTTGGCCGCTATTTCAGAATTTGGTTTTTTGCTTTTTCCAGGTAATGCTGAATTACTAATATGGGGAAGCTCTATTCCAAGTTCATCGAACCTGTTTTTAACGCGCCGACGCAACTCGCGGGCCACTGACCATTGTTTGAGCGGCAGAGTCTTAATTCGGCATCGAAGGTTCACTTGAGTTTCTGCCAAATCCTCAATCCCCAGCACCTCAAGTTCTTTCAGGATGTACCGCCTGAAATGGGGGTCATCACGCATTTCTTTGCCCAGGTCTTTTAAAACTTCGATCACCTCATCGATGTTTTCTTTATAGGACACACCGAGGTCTACGAGGGCGTGTGCAAAGTCCCTTGAAAAATTGATAACCGCATGAACGTCCCTGTTGGGAATAAAAACCATGCCACCCTCTAAATTGCGGATACGAGTGTGACGCAAATTGAAGTCTTCCACCAAACCATGATGCCCTCCAATCTGGACCCAGTCATGAATATAGTATTGCCCTTCAATTAGTATCAGGAATCCATTAATGATATCCCGAATCAGGTGTTGTCCTCCAATGCCAAAAGTCAGGATAACGACAGTTAGACCTATAAAAATAGGAAGGGTGTCGATACCCATAATTCCCAGTGCAACGATCAAAGTTAAAATGAGCACTATCCACGTGGAAGTTTGTTTAATGAAATCCGTAATATTTTTAAATCTGAGAGGGTTGCCATTTTCCCTAAAACTGTCTTTTTGAATTAAAGCGTTTTCAAGTCGATTTAAGGCTGAGCGAATAACAAACAAAACGAAAATTCCAAGCAGAAAAACTCCTCCAATTGCCAGACCCGTGTGCTTTTTATCAGTAAAGGGGTCGGTTTGATTTTTCAATAAATCGACATTTGATTGCACCTGTTCCAAATTCGCCTGGGTGGCCGTAATGTTTTTTTGCGCTGTGGCAACCCTGGACTCAGCCTGTTTTATCTGGGCTTTTGTGAGGGCCGCTTCTTTCTGAATCTGATCCAGTCTGGCGTTGAAACTTTGAACGTTTTTCTCCGGTTCCGGATTTTGTGCAGACTTCTTATTTTCATTCAAAGCCAATTCTGGTTTGGCAACCGTGTCGCCTTTTTCCCTGTCCGGTGTGGTTTGTGAAAGGGGGTTTTTTACAAGCCCTGAAGGGGCGGATGGATTTCCCGTTTTTTCAGGGCTTGAAACGGGTTCCTGTCCCGGTTGCTTGGTTTTGGCTTTCTCATTCTGAACTTGTTTTTCGATTTTCTCAATGGCGTCCAGTGACTCAGTGATGCCAGAGTCCGCCGCTTCCTCCTCCTTCAAAAACGCCTTTTGCCGGTCTTCATTGGGTTTCTTTGTAGAAAACGCTTCCACATTAAAGCTGTACCAGAGGGAGGCTTTTCCACCGGGATCAATTATTCTCACCTGCCAGGTTTCCGGCTTACCAGAAAGGTTCACAAAAGCGTCCAATCGGTTTTCATTTTGATAACGGAACCGGTCTCTTGGTATGGAGTAAACTTTACTAAAGAGTCGAAACTCTACCAATGCACCCGGCCGAAATCCCTTGCCTGTAATTTTGACCCATTGACGTTTATTTAATGCATATATCGGTTGAGGTTCAATCCCCTGAATGATGGGATTGGATTCAAGGTTATCCATGCTTTCAAAAGGAGTGGGGGCCGCAATTTGAGCAAAAATAGGGTTTGCGGTGGATATCAGGAATATACAAAGGCCCAAAATTAATGAGCCAAGGAGAACAAGACGAGGTATCCTGAAAGGTGTAATTGGGGCAACGTTCAAAGATGGAATTTTCATAGCCGGGCCAGGAAGATTCGGGTTCAAGTAATAGGTGTTCATCGAGATTTTTGGAAGTGTATCACAATCCGATGAAACATCTGGAAATCATAAATGGGAGGCTATAAAAAATAAACGAAGGGGTTTTCTAAAGGAAGACTTTGGGGATTTATTATCAATAGGTTGGGGAATTAACGCGGCTTCAAAAGAAATTTTGCCGGGTAATAATTTATTTGAATCTGAAAATTGAAGGGATAGAAATAAACCCGGAAAATTTAAAAGCGACGATAAGACCTGGCTTTGCACGCTGGAAAAATTATCCGGGACTATGCAATCGAATCTTCTTAGGGGTTATCGGTAGGTTCTTCCAAAACCGTTTTTTCCAGCCGTTGCTGGTATTCTCCGTGACCAAACTCTCCCCCTTGCCTTACATGGCGAAAATGGATATCGCCAAAAATAGACATGATCACATGAAGCAGTTCATGCTCTTCCAGACCGCCACTTTTAAGTCTCTGGTAAGACTCGTAAACGTAAAAGGGACTTTGGTTAAGAATTTGATTGTCGACCATAGAATGCAAAACCATATGAACAAAGGGATTGACGATTTGGCCGTTAACCGGTTGGGCCTGACAGGCGAATTCGCCATTGGGCCAAAGTTCATCGAATTCAGGATGCATATCCATCAAAAACGCGATACGGGTGTTTTCCTCTGAAATGGGGTCGCCATTTTCCCTGGCCTCGGCCACTTCAAAAATCTTTTTTTGTGATTCTTTATCAAAACCTAACATAATAAAAGGTCGCTCCCTGGTGTATTCGAAAAAGATGATTTATCAAAAGTTTGAAAACCTTAAACCTCAAGGTGTCTCAGAATAATGGGTTCTTCTTGAACCCGAACCTCCATAGACCATAAAGACTCGCTTTCCTTGCCTTATATGATATTTTGCCCAGGCGGGACTCTTACCATCGTAAATCGCATTGGGGTCTTCACCTTCCGCCTTGAGGAAGTCCGGATAATCCAGACCGGCATCCATTACGTCTACCAAGAGGGTTTCAGTGGTAAAGCCATCCCCCTCCAATGTTATTTTGAGTAAGAATTCCTGTATTTTGGCAGGATCGTTAAGTTCAATGGACTCCATAATATCTTTCCGAAAAAAAATGAATAAAAATGCCGGTTATCGTGAAATCTGGAACCGGGATGATAAATCTTTGTTATAATTTAATCAAAAAGTCGATCAATATGGGTTAGAAGTGAAACTCTTCAAAGAGTTTCAAAAAATCGAACCTTAATCATAACATCCTAAATCGAGCATGCAATGTTGACTCAGGAAAATTTAATACTTACCCGTGCTGAACCGAATGGGGATGGCGGGTTACAGTTTCTATATCGAGTGGGGGACTATGGAGTTGCCGCCATCAGCCGACCGCAGGAAGAAGTCGTAATGATTAATTGGGAAATGGATATCATCAAATACCTGGACCCCGAAAAAGTGAAGTATGAATTGTGTACATCAACAAAACTGGGGGATAAAACCCTTGTATTTCAAAATGATCATACAGCCAACGACTTTCTGGGAAAAGCTTTTGAATATTTTAAAGAGCTGAACCAATTGGAAGGGATGTTGCCGGATCAAAATTAAAGTGCTATTTCCTTGCCTTGAATTGTTTTTTTAAGTTCAGGTTTTGTAAGCATTTTGAATATTTTGTTTTTTTTGGTTATTAGATCTCATTCAAATCTTGCATAAGCCTAAATAATTCATTGAGTTATAGTTAGATATGATGATAAATCCGGTCATTCGCCACAAATAATGTTTTAATAACTGGTAAATAATTTGTAATGAGGCCTTCAAATATGGTATTTTTTGTCGTGCTCATACCATCTTGAAACCAGCTGATATGATTTTAACTTATACTTCAGGGTTAAACCCCTTTCAATAAATAACTTTAATACATTTTTTCAAACATATTTACTAAGGAGTAGGAAGATGTCGGACCAACAAGCCGTTAAAGTAGCCCCCCCTCCCGGAAAACCGGATGATTGGGTTCCAGCTGGAGATTTACAGGAAGTAGTTGATCCGCATTGGTTTTTTCATGAAGCGCCACGTGAAACGGTTTTCATTACTGGTAGTGAAGCGGCCCGTGAAGCCATCCGCCGAGCCAATGTCGATTGTGCGATATCCTATCCTATCACCCCTCAAAGTGAAACCATGCAACAGTGTGGTTATCTTTATGATGAAGGCTATATTAAAGACTATTATCGAGGGGAAGAGGAAATTGGTGTTATGTCCGCCGTTGGTGGAGCGTCCCGTGCAGGTGTACGGTCTCTTACGGCCACTTCGGGTCCTGGTCTTATGAGAGGAATGGAAGCCATTTCCTCCTGGCCCGGCGCAAGAACCCCATTGGTTTTATTGAATATGTGTCGGGTTATCAACACGCCCTTGGCTATTCAGCCGGATAACATTGAAATTTCCTTTTTGTTGAACACTGGAATCCTTCATTTGCATGCGGAACACCAGCAGGATTTTTACGATTACTCCTTAGCCGCCTTTTTGGTTTCTGAGGAAGTGGACGTGACCTTGCCGTGCGTTGTGTCTGTGGATGGCTTTTTTGTAACCCATGCACGTGGTCACGTTAGCATGCAGGATGAAAAATATAAAATTCCGCCTCGGGATGGTTGGAGGTCTGCGGTACCTGCTATGGATAATGAGAATCCCCCGGCGCGTATTTCGAGGGACGCTCCTATTCAGAAAAGTAATTTTATCAGTTATCACATGCATGCCAGTTGGCAACAGGAAGTGTTTGCCGCGGTTCAACGTTCTGCCAAATACTTTAAGAGATATATTGGTGACCAGATTGAAGTGGTTAATCCTGGCGCTGAAGAAATGATCATTGCTTCCGGTTCCTGTGTTTCCCAAGCCAGAGAAGCGGTACGGCAATCTGAAGAAGCAGGTAGGGAAGTTGGTTTGGTGAAAATCAAAACTGTTCGTCCGTTCCCGACCCAGCAATTGATTGAGGCCGTTAAGGGGGCAAAACGAATTTTGATTCCTGAATTCAATCAGGCAGGTTGGTTGCACCAGAATGTATGTTCTGCTCTTATTGGGCATACTCAGGCACAAATCGCTCCCGGACCAAGAGTTTATGGGGGTATGACTATGCCTACGGAATTAGTTTTGGATTGGTTGGAAGAATTTAGAAAACCGAATCCAAGTTTTACCTTCTAATATATGTACACTGTAATTGATTAAATTAAGGTGAAATTTTTAAATTATCTAAACCATTAGGATATCTATATATAGATAGAAAGGAACAATTATGTCCCTAGCTAATTTAACTCCGTCTCCTGGTTTTGAGGATTGGTTGCCGGTAGAGTACAAAGACTTGGTAAACGAAGGTCCCTACTTCAGAGAGAAGAAGCCAAAAGTTTCTGATATGGGGAAATTCAAGGAAATCCTGGAAGAGCATCCTATGTGTGCCGGATGTGCCATGACACTTTTTATTCGTTTGACCTTTATTGGTTTGCCCAACCCTGAGCATAGCATCATTGTTGGTACTGCAGGTTGTGGCCGACTTGCTATTTCCCAGGCTTCCATTCCGTTTATTTATGGAAACTACGGAGACACCAATGCGGTGGCTTCAGGACTGAAACATGGTCTGGACATTCGTTTCCCGAATCAGCCTAAAGACGTGTTGGTAATGGCAGGTGACGGTGGATTGATCGATATCGGATTCCAACAGCTCATGCATAGCTGGTTCCGTAAGGAAAAGTTCACCACCATCATGCTCGACAACGAAGTTTATGGAAATACGGGTGGTCAGGAAAGTGGTATGACCCAGCATGGTAAAATCCTGAAAATGGCTCCTCGTGGAAAAACTGGAGACAAAATCGATGCTTTGGGATTAGCCAAAGTGGCTGGTGTGGATTATATCGCACGAATTGCACCGACCAATCCTTCCCGTGTAGCTCGAACCGTTCGTAGAGCCGTTCTGGTAGCACGTGAAATTGGTTCCGCCTATATCCAGGCTTATACCTCCTGTAATATTGAGTATGCGATTCCTACTCCTGAGGTTATGCAGGATGCGTTCGATGTGGAAAAAGAACGGTACGGTTTTGAAGAAATCATTTCAGATCGGGCCAAGGAATACTTGAAAGAAATCGAAAAGAAGGATAAGAAAAAATAAGAGGAGGTAAATGATTATGGGTGAGGTCAAGCGTTATAATATTCGCATGGCTGGCTTGGGAGGCCAGGGGGTTGTTACGGCTTCCCATATTTTGAGTAATGCAGTTATCATTTCCAAAGGGAAGAGTTCCTTGGTTCCTTTTTTTGGTTCCGAAAAAAGGAATGCCCCTGTTGAAAGTTATGTTCGAATTTCCAACCAGGATATATATGAAATTGGTGAGATTATCTATCCGAATGTATTGATGATCTTCAGTGCACAGGTAATCACTCTTGGAAAATCGTACACCATGCCTTTTTACACCGGACTGAAAAAAGGCGGAATTATTATTATCAACAGTAACACTCCAATCCCTTTTTCGCTTGATGAACAACGCGAAATGGAGGAATTGGAAGCCAAGGTCTGGTATTTGCCGGCTACCGTTTTGGCTAATGAAATAGCGAAAACTGACCTTGCGACGAATATGGCCATGTGTGGCGCTATTGCCGCCGTTTTTGGTATGCCTGACATCGAATCTTTGGAAGCATCCGTTAAAGATCGCTTTATAGGGAAAGGTATTGTTGTTTCAGGTGGTACGGCGGCTCTGGATAGTGTAATCGAAAGAAAGTTTGCTAAAAAAGCTAAACTTCTGGAAGCTAATATGGCAACGATTAAAGGCGCCTATCAGTATATGGTAATGAAAGGTTGGGCTCATCCTGATGCGAAGCCAATTCCGGATGCTCCACGTCTTACCGATGAGCAAATGGCTAAGTATGAGGCTGTGGCTTAATATTATTATTTGGAGTAACCATGTATTATATTGCAGATGTAGATAAAGATATTTGTTCCAAAACTGCTTGTCATTTGTGCACAACCTATTGCCCGGAAGCTAACTGTATTAATTACAGTGAGGAAGACAAGTCGGCTTATGTTTCTGTGGATCGCTGTAAATCCTGCGAAATTTGTGTTTATATTTGTCGGGATGTGGCTAAACACAATGCAATTAAAATGGTATGGATTGATGATCTCAACGAACGGTTTGTTATTAAAAAATCAGGTGTTGTGATTCGATAAATTGCGATTTCCAATTTAAAAGGTATTTGGGCATTAAATGCCCAAATACCTTTTTTTTGTTTTTAACTTGTGATGAGGTGAAAATTATTTAATGGAATTAACCTTTGCTATGATTAAACCCGATGCTGTTGAAAGAAATATCATCGGAAGTATCCTTCAAAAAATTGAAAATGACGGTTTCACCATTGCCGCTATGCGAACCACTCATATGTCAAAAGCCTGCGCTGAAGGATTTTATTATGTTCATAAAGAGCGGCCTTTTTTCAATGACTTGACCGACTATATGAGTTCGGGGCCGGTGGTCCTCCTCGTTCTGAAGCGAGACAATGCAATTGCCAGGTGGCGCGAAGTAATGGGTGCGACCAATCCCAAGGACGCTGACGAAGGTACGATTCGTAAGGAGTTTGGAATCGATATCGAAAAAAATTCCACTCATGGATCTGACGCGACTGATACCGCAGAGTTTGAAATTTCCTACTTTTTTAGTAAATCTGAAATCCAGGCTTAAGTTTCAGCCATCCAAACAATAAAGTCCCTGAAGGACCACCCTGTAATTCTTTGGTTCCTGGAATGGACTCAGGATCCCTCAAATCTATAGAGGCTTGCATGAGAAAAGTTCTGCTATTCGTCTTTGTTTTTTTACTTGGAACGGGTGTGTGTTTTTCCCGGTCTGCAGAAGCTTATGACTATGTTCTTTACAAAAATGTAGAAGATTATGGGATCCTCATTTTTCCCAAGGATAATAGTTTCCACGAATTGGATGATTTCATTCGATCACTGAACTTTAAGGAAGTGTCCAGCGGAAAGGCGGTGATGCGGTACGGTAGTAAGCGTGAAAATGAGACGTTTATGATGCCGCAGGATGTGCAAAAAAAATTGAATATCGAAAAGTTTATCACGCTTCAGGTATTGGCGAATAGGGGAATCCTGATTGGTATTTTTGATCCCGAATGGGGTCTGACGCTTCCCACCCCGATCCATGATCTGGATAGCATCAAAGAAAAAATCCCAAAAACCCTGCAGGTTTTTCGTGGAAAAAATAAGGGAAAAACCATTCATTGGGAAGGTGGGAAAGTGATAAAATAGAAATATACAACATTCCTTTTGGTTTATGGAGGGTGCAGTTATGCCGATTTATGAGTACGAATGTGAAAAGTGTAAAGAGGTTATCGAGGCGTTGCAAAGCGCTTCCGACGAACCTTTAAAGACCTGCGAAAAATGCGGCGGTGAATTGAAAAAAGCGGTGACCAATTCCACTTTCCATTTGTATGGTTCAGGGTTTTATTCCACCGACAATAAAAGAAAGTATTTGAAATAACGAAGGGGCCATAAAGGATTAATAAATCAAGGCTCTGTTTTTAAAACTTTTTAATTATTTTTAACCCGCAGAGCCTATTGAGAGGAAAGATTTTCATCCTCAAAATTGCAAGCCTTTTTAAAATTGATTTTGTAAGAGGCCTTTTTCAACATTAAAAATCCCATATATGATTTATATCACCCGTAAAGTCGAATTTTGCGCAAGCCATCGATTGTATAATCCCGATTTTCCCGACGACAAAAACGCCGCTGTATTCGGTTTGTGCAACAACCCGAATGGTCATGGCCATAATTATTGCATGGAAGTCACCGTCAAAGGAGAGGTCGATCCGGAAACGGGAATGGTCCTTGATTTAAAGGCCTTAAAAGCGTTGATTAATGAAGAGATCATAAACAAAGTCGACCATAAAAATTTCAATATGGATGTCGAGTTTATGAAAGGGGTTATTCCCACCGCGGAGAATATCGCCATAAAATTCTGGGAGATTCTGGAACCCAAAATCCAGCGAGGACAGTTACACGAAATAAAACTGTATGAATCAGAAAGAAATTTTGTCACCTACCGAGGAACCTATAGTGAAAGATTTGATCGAGAACCTTCTCGTACAATTGGGTGAGGATCCAACACGTGAAGGTTTGCGTAATACCCCTGAACGTGTAGAAAAGTCGCTCAAATATTTAACCAGCGGCTATTGGGAAAATGTCGAGGAATTGGTCAACGATGCCTTGTTCACCGATAATTATAATGAAATGGTGATTGTCAAAGATATCGAGATTTTCAGTTTATGCGAGCATCATATTCTCCCATTTTTCGGTCGTTGCCATGTGGCGTATATTCCCAATGGCAAAATCATTGGACTCAGTAAAATTCCGCGTCTGGTGGATGTGTTTTCCAAACGACTGCAGGTTCAGGAGCGCTTGACCAGCCAAATTGCAGAATGCATTGAATCGGTTCTGAATCCCCAGGGTGTGGCGGTGGTGATCGAAGCGTTTCACCTTTGTATGACCATGCGAGGGGTCCGCAAGCAAAATTCCAACACTACGACCAGTTCCATGCTGGGGGCTTTTAAAGAAAATGAAGTGACCCGTAACGAATTTTTAAGCCTCATTCAAAACCCTTCAAATATCCGATTATAATGACTCTTCTTATAGCCCCACTTTTTTTAGACATGGATCGATGGATCGATCTGTCAAACTTTCAATAGATGAATCGAATCCTATCAGATAGCGAACCGGTTACACGGGAAATCGTGCTGGATAAAAGTCCGCACATTGCCGAGATTTTTGGGACCCAGGACACCAACCTCAAACTGATCGAGAAGAAATTTGATGTCCGGGTTATGACCCGCGAAAACCAGATCACGCTCAAAGGTGATGCCTCTGCTGTGGAATCTGTGGACCGTTTATTGACTCAGCTGGACGAGCTTATGGCCAGCGGAACCCCTCTCGTCAATGGCGATATCAAGTTCGCCATTCGCCTGGTCGCGGAGGATCCTAAGGTAGATCTGGGATCTATTTTTACCCAACGCATATATATTTCGTCTAAGAAAGGCTACATCACTCCCAAAGGTGTTGGGCAAAGGGAATTCCTGAACGCGATCAACAATTTCGATATTGTTTTGGGAATCGGTCCGGCGGGAACCGGAAAAACATATCTCGCCGTCGCTCTGGCAGTGGAAGGTCTACTTAAACAAAAGTTCAAACGAATCGTCCTGGTCCGGCCCGCGGTGGAAGCAGGTGAAAAGCTAGGGTTCTTACCCGGGGACATCACCGAAAAAATCAATCCTTACCTGATGCCGCTTTACGATTCTCTTTACGATATGGTCGAATACAACCGGGTTCAGCAGTTCATACAGGAAGGCATAATCGAAATCGTTCCTCTGGCTTATATGCGCGGGCGTACATTAAACGATTCATTCATCATCCTGGATGAAGGGCAAAACTCGACTCAGGAACAAATGAAAATGTTCCTCACGCGGCTCGGCCTGCGGTCCAAAATGGTGGTGACCGGGGACATTACACAGATCGATTTACAAAGGCATAGTGAGTCGGGCCTGGTTCAGGTTCAGGGCATTTTAAAGAAGGTGGAGGGCATCCGCTTCGTTTATTTTTCTGATAAAGATGTCATTCGCCACGATTTGGTTAAGCAGATCATACGTGCTTACGACCGTTCTGAAAAAGAGAACCTCACTCATTCCCCAGAGTAAACCGGTTCTGATTAAAAGATTGTTAAAAAGCATATGCCCAGAGTGTCCCTTCTCCCTCCAGGGAGGCGGTATGATTGCTATCCAAAACTGGACCTATCATGATTGATTTCTTAACTTTTAGGGCATTAATTCATAACCGGGTTAAATATATTATTTTACCCTCAATGTCCTTTGATCTTTTAACTTTCCGGATCTTTCATTCTTGAATGGCACTTTTATTCAGCAATGAGCAAACAGTCATTCCGGTGGATACATCGTTCATCGAAGCAAAGGTCGAAACTCTGCTTAAGGCCTTACAGCATGAAAACAGCGAGCTGAGTTTGACGTTTGTTTCCGATCAGGAAATTCAACAACTGAACAGTCAATATCGTGAAGCCGACCGGCCTACGGATGTGTTATCATTCCCGCAATGGGATGATGCGTTTGACGAGTATCCTTTATTAGGTGATGTGGTCGTGTCAGTAGAAATGGCTCAAAGACAGGCGCTCGATCATCACCTTGCCCTGGATGAAGAGTTGATCCTTTTGGTCATTCATGGCATCCTTCACCTTTTGGGGTGGGATCACGACAACCCGGATGACGAGCGCGAGATGCAAGAGAAAACTGGAGAATTGTTTGAACGGATTTTCCCAGGTAGAAAACCCGGAGGCACTTGCAACTTCATCACCCCCTAGGCACCCGAGGGTGAAGCTGGCTTGCTGAACTGTTAAATGCAGTTGGCCCTGAATGGGGTCATTTTGATGGCATTGGTTCGAATCGCTTTTCCAAGAATTTCTTCTGAATGACTTTTAATAAACTTATGGAACATTTATGGGCTCCCTGGAGAATGCAATACGTGGTTCAGGATAAAAGCAATGATTGCATTTTTTGTTCGCTTCCTCAAAGTAGCGAAGATGAAAAAAACCGGATTTTATTCCGCGGCAAGACCTGTTTTGTCATCATGAACATTTACCCATATAACAATGGGCATATCATGGTTTCTCCATTCAAGCATTCCAACTGCATCACGAAACTGGACAACGAGGAATTGAATGAATTGGGAACCCTGACCCAGCATTGCGTCCGCCTTTTGTCTGAAGTTTATGCTCCTGATGGTTTCAACATTGGTCTCAATCTGGGTAAAGTGGCAGGTGCCGGTTTCGATGAGCATTTGCACAACCATATCGTTCCCAGGTGGGCGGGCGATACCAATTTCATGCCCATCATCGGTGAAACCAAAGTGCACCCGGAACATTTAAAAGGCACCTACGATAAGCTACTCCCATTGTTTCAAAATCTCACCTGATCAACCCGACCATGAACACCCGGTCTCAACTTAAATCTCAGGGCGAAGACTCCACGCCCATGATGGTGCAATATAACAGCATCAAAAAAGATTACCCGGATTCTATCCTGTTTTTTCGCATGGGCGATTTTTATGAGATGTTCAACGATGATGCGAAAACGGCTTCGCGAATTCTGGAAATCGCCCTCACCTCAAGAAACAAGAATAAATCCAATCCAACACCCATGTGCGGCATCCCCCATCACTCGTCCAACGGCTACATTGCAAAGTTGATCAAAGCCGGCAAAAGTGTCGCCATCTGCGAGCAGGTGGAAGACCCCAAAACGACTAAGGGCATCGTTAAACGCGATGTTATCAAGGTGGTGACTCCTGGAACGGTGATGGATGAGTCCTTGCTGGATCCGAAAAATCATCATTTTCTGGTGTCGGTATTTTGGGATGATGATGGATTCGGATTGGCCTATGTCGATCTTTCTACAGGCCTGTTCAAGGTAGCGGAGTTTTTGGGTTCCGCTCGCGAAACCTTGTTGGCAGACGAATTGTCCCGGATCAATGCAAAGGAAATTGTGATTCCGGAGTCACGGTTGCCTGCGGAAGGCCAGTCGTTTACCTGGCTCACGCAAGTAGAAGCCAGTTTGCGAACGCGCGATGATTGGGTTTTTTCGCACAAGCAGGCCTATGGAACGCTTCTCGCTCACTTCAAAACCCATTCCCTTGAGGGCTTCGGGTGCGAGGAAAATTTCCGGGCGATATGCGCAGGAGGAGCGCTGATAAATTATCTGCGTGAAACGCAAAAATCCCAAGTCGCTCATATTCGGTCGTTGTCGACCCTCAATATGAGCCAATGCATGCAGTTGGATCAAACCACGGTGACAAGCCTGGAACTGGTGCAGACCAGTCAGGGCAAACGAGATGGTTCCTTGCTGGATCTACTTGATTTGACCCTCACGCCCATGGGGGCGCGACAATTGAAAGAATGGCTGTTAAAACCGCTTATCGATAAAAACGCAATACAGGCCCGATTGGACATGGTCAAGGAATTGAAGGCCAATCTGATTTTTCGTAATGGGGTACGGGATGAATTGAAAAAGGTGTTCGATCTGGAAAGGCTGTTGGGAAGAATTACCCTTTCTGGCGGAAACCCACGGGATTTGATTTCCCTGAAAAGCTCCCTGGCAGTGTTTCCAGCAATTCTGGAGCTGTTGTCCGAAGGGCGTTCCCCCTTGATTCGAGAGTACCTGGTTTCCTGGGATAATTTGCAGGATGTGCATGACCGCATCAGCCAAACGATAGAGGACGCACCGCCTTACAATTTAAAAGACGGCCATGTAATAAAGTCGGGGATGCATCCTGAACTTGACCGCTTGAAATCAATTCAAAAAGATGGCAAACAATGGATCGCACAATTGGAGACCCGCGAAAAGGAACGTATCGGGATTCCGCAATTAAAGATCGGGTATAACAAGATCTATGGATATTATATCGAGATCACCAAAAGGAATAGCGACAGGATTCCACCTGAATACATCCGTAAGCAATCTCTGGTCAATACTGAGCGCTTCATTTCTCCGGAACTCAAAGAATACGAGGAAACGCTAACTGGAGCGGAAGAAAAAATACTGGATCTTGAGAAAGAGATATTTGAGAGCGTTCGGCAATCTGTCGCAGAGGAAGGTACCCGGATCCAGCACATGGCGGATACTCTCAGTCAAGTCGATGTTCTGTTTTCCTTTGCGGAAGTGGCCCATCGCTACGATTACTGTCAACCGGAGATCAGCGAAGACTCGGAGCTTTTCATTGAAGGGGGGCGTCATCCCTTGATAGAAAGGCTCGATCCTGCAGTGCAATTCATTCCAAATGATACACTATTGGACTGCGATGAAAACCAGATCATGGTCATCACCGGGCCCAATATGGCGGGAAAGTCTACTTACTTGCGCCAAGTGGCGCTCATCAGCCTGATGGCCCAGACCGGAAGTTTCGTTCCGGCCAGTGCTGTCCGTACCGGATTGGTCGACCGGATTTTCTCAAGGGTCGGGGCGCAAGACCACCTGATCAAGGGCCAGTCCACCTTTATGGTGGAGATGAACGAAACAGCAAATATCCTGAACAACGCCACATCCAAAAGCCTCATCATACTGGATGAAATTGGTCGCGGTACCAGCACATTCGATGGGATCAGTATTGCCTGGGCGATTGTTGAGTACCTGCAGGGTCCCGAACGCATTGGCGCAAAAACCTTATTCGCGACTCATTATCATGAGTTGACTGAGCTGGCTGAAATTTTTAAAGGGGTTCGCAATTTTAATGTTCAGGTGAAAGAGTGGAATAACGAGATTTTGTTCCTTCGAAAAATTGTACCGGGCCGGGCGGATAAAAGTTATGGAATTCAGGTGGCCCGCTTGGCCGGATTGCCCCCCCAGGTTTTGAATCGAGCTTCCGAAGTTTTGTTCAACCTGGAAAATAATGAGTTTGATGAATCGGGAGTTCCTAAAATTGTTCAAGGTGAATCTCATATGGAAAGGAGCGACCCTTTGCAGATGCAGTTGTTTAGAGAGACACCGCCTCCCTGGCCGGATTCCCTTTTGACTCTGGACCCGAATAGCCTGAGTCCAAAACAGGCTTTGGATTTTCTTTATGACTTATGCGATCAAATAAAAAACCAACAAAAATTATAGAACTATGATTTTAAGGATGTTTTAACCCTTTTGGGAATCCTTGGTCGGAACGGAAGTTTTTGTATAAGTGTTTGATTTTATTATTCGTAATTTGTGTTAGTTTGCTTTACATTTACCACTTAATGTTGTATTATGAGCCCAAATCAAAAAAGGCATTCTTTAGTTTTCAGGATGTCTGAATTTGCGTTGGATGGTTAAGAAGGGAAACTCTGGGAGGCACTCTTCTTTGGTTTTAAATTCACGTAAACTCAATAAGAAAAATTTAAAGCATTTGGAACCTTTTGGTAAAGAGTCTGACTTAATTTGACGGGTGGCTTACACCCCACTATATTTGAATGCTATTCATTTTCTAGCATTGGGTGTGAATATAGGAGAATATATCTTGATCCGGTTCCTTTCTACATTTAAACGAATTTCTTACTTCGTTTTTCTTTTCCTTGGAATTTCAACCCTACTTTTTGCTGGCACCCCTGCCCAGGCACAAAGTCCCACCATTAAAGAAATATCGTTTGGACAGTCCGGAAATGTTCTGACCTTAAATGCCCAACTGGAAAACGGGTTCAATGAGCGTATTCTGGATGCGATAGATAGTGGTGTCCCTATGACCTTTACCTATCATATAGAGCTCCGCAAAGTGGTAAGTTTCTGGAAAGACCAATTGGTCAGTTCCGCAGACGTAAGAAACACCGTTCAATACGACTCCTTAAAAAACCTTTACCGGTTTTCGGTATTGGGTAAGAACGTCAAACGCAAAATCATCACGCGGGACAAATCCCGTTACAAGAATTTGATGTTGAGTCTGAAAAAAGTCCCCATCGCCTCTATCTATAAGCTGAACCCAAACGAAGAATATTATTTGAGAGTGAAAGCGGATATGGAAACCGACCGATTCTGGTTTCCTTTCAATTACATATTCTTTTTTGTGCCCTTTAATGATTTTGATACTTCCTGGGCCGAATCTTCTGTCTTGAATGTGAATGAATTGATGTATCATGAAGAGGATGGATTTTCCCTGCAGTCGCGTAACAATGATAAAAGAAATTCCAGGGCCTTGAATCATGTCATCCGTTCCTTCAATCAATAGCGTACCCTACACTCCTCCTTCAGAAGACCTGATCCGTAAAAAACGGACGCGAATGCGTCGTGCCCTCGTGGCGGTGGCTTTAGCCCTTGTCGGCCTTACCGGGCTTGAAACTTTTTTTATTTCTCAAAACACCACCGACACCCCAATTGCCGGTAATATTGCCGTTCTCATCATCTTCAATATTATTGTCATTCTCATTTTTATCCTCTTACTGCTCATCACCCGGAATTTTGTAAAACTATATAATGAGCGCAAAAGCAAAATCCTGGGATCAAAATTCCAGACCAAACTGATCATAGCTTTTCTGATTCTGGCTTTGTTTCCCTCTGTTTTTATTTTTATGGTAGCTAGCAAATTGTTCAGTTACAGCATTGGCAACTGGTTCAATTTCAAGATAGAAAATTCCCTGGAACAATCGATGAACGTGGCCAGGGAGTATTATTCCCACATGGAACTGAACGCTCTTCGTAGCGCCCACAAGATTGAAGGGTTTATCACCCGCAAAGGATTGTATCTTGAAGAAAGAAGATCTGACCTCAACGGACTGGTCAGTGAAAAAATGAATGAATATGGCTTGAGTGCCGTCATTTTATTTGATCAAAATTTCAAACGGGTTCTGACAAAAACAGTAAGGAGTTTGCCAGAAGGCATTGTTGACAGGGATTATACAAAACTTGTCAAGAAAAGTGTGGAGGGAGAAAGTATCTCCGAAACTTTTACCACCTTGAAAAATAATTATTTAGTAGTGGCGATTCCGCTCACGCAAAAGATAGGAGGGGACATTTCCGTTTGGGGCCACATCATTACTTTAAACCATATTCCCGCAAGCACTCTGGTCAAAATTGAAGGGATTCGTAAAGCTTACGAAGATTACAAACAGCAAAACCTGCTCAAGCAACCGGTCAGTGCCAATTATTACATCACCTTTTTAATGGTAACCCTTCTCATTTTGTTTTCTGCTGTGTGGTTGGGGATTTACATGGCCCGTGGAATCACCATTCCTATTCAACAACTGGCGGAAGGTACCCGAAAAATTGCCGAGGGTAACTTTAATTTTAAAATCGGGATCGTTGCCAACGATGAAATTGGCCTGCTGGTCAATTCCTTCAATGAAATGACCGATGAAATCAAAGAAAGCCGTATCAAACTCCAGGAGGCCAACGAAGGTTTGAAAACCAGTAACATAGAGTTGGAGCGAAGGCGCTACTATATTGCGACCATTCTGGAAAATATTGGCGCGGGTGTGGTTTCGATTGATAAAAAAGGCCGCATCACAACGGTCAACCCTGCCGCGATCCAGATTTTGAAAATTCAGAACAAGGATCTAGTGGGTTCCAGTTACAAGCATATATTCGACCAAACTTTCCACGAACCGATCCGGAAAAAACTGCGGCTCATGATCCGGAAAAAAAAGGAGTTCATGGAAGAACAAATCGAATTACCTGTGGGTTCCAACCAGATCACCCTTCATGTCAACATTCGAGTGCTTCAGGATACACTAAAAAGGTACCTCGGACTGGTTATCGTATTCGAGGATTTAACGGAATTGATCAAGGCTCAGAAAATTGCCGCATGGCAGGAAGTGGCTCAAGGCATTGCGCACGAAATAAAAAATCCTCTCACCCCGATCCAGTTGAACACGCAAAGATTGAGGAAAAAATACTACGAAAATAAGGAAGATTTTGCTCGAGTGTTCGACGACAGTATTAAAATCATCACCCAGGAAGTGGAGGGCATGAAGGAGTTATTAAATGAGTTTCTGCGATTTTCAAGGATGCCCGCACCCAAACCGCGACCGGTTTCGCTCACCAAAATTATAAACGACGTGGTGACCTTATATGCCGACCGTGAAGAAATTCGTTCATTGAAAAAACAGTTCGACCCCAATATCACCCGTATGAATCTCGATCAGGAACAAATTCGCAGAGTGCTGATCAACCTGTTTGAAAATTCCATAGATGCGATTCAGGAAGGTGGGAATATTGAAATCACCACGCGCTTAATGACCAAAAACAAGGTGGTGCGCATCGAATTTTCTGATGACGGTATGGGTATCTCGTCTCCCGACCGCGAAAAACTATTCATGCCTCATTTTACTACCAAAAAACGGGGAACCGGATTGGGACTGGCCATTGTTCATCGAATTATTGCTGACCACAATGGAAAAATTGAGGTTGCGGACAATGATCCCAAAGGTACAGTTTTTCGCATCGACCTTCCACTCACGAATTCTTACGAAACCACTTCCCAGCATGAGGAATCCACAGCCTCTTTAACTTGAATTCTGAAATTTTGTAGAATATTGCTTTTCGAGGGATCGGGATTCATCGTTTTCCATGTTATATTATTTTAAATAAAATTTTCACGGGACTCCCAGTGTCATGAAAAAAGACCTTACTATATCGGTGTCGGAAAAAACCTATGAGCAATTGATAAACCTTGTCAAAGGCGATTCAGATAATTTGCAAGGCCTGTTAGAACAGGCAATCCATGAATGGTTGGAAGGACACAATAAACAGGTGGATGAAAAATCCGATGCCTCATTGAATCTTGAGGACTATTTAAAAACCAGCAAATCCGGAAGCCGTTCCTATGGTGTGAAGGGGCAGGGCTGGTGATCTTTGTACGGAAATTGATATGACTCAAAAACATCCCTATCTATTAGGTAAAAACTGGAAAGAGGGAGTGCGCACACTCCCCGTAAAAAATCCTTATACAGGCGAAGTGATTGCCGAGGTTTGCCTTGCTGGTCAGGAACAAATAGATGAAGCGATCGCTTTGGCAGATAAAGCTTTTAAAACCACACGCAACCAACCAGCCTATGTACGCAGTAAAATTTGCACCCAGGTTGCGGATGGAATTAAAAATCGTTTTGAAGAGTTTGCTACTACCATTGCGCAGGAATCGGGAAAACCAATGGTGTACGCGCGAGGTGAGGTTAACCGTGCCATTTCCACATTCACACTCGCGGCGGAAGAAGCGACGCGGATTGAAGGGGAGGTCTTGAACCTGGACATTGCCGAATCGAGCAGGGGTAAAGTAGGCATCACACGCCGTTTCCCGATCGGTCCGATATCGGGAATCTCTCCATTCAATTTTCCATTGAATCTGGTGGCGCACAAGGTGGCCCCGGCGCTGGCTTGCGGGTGTCCCATCGTATTGAAACCGTCGTCTTCGACTCCACTCACCGCTTTGTTGTTGGGTAAGGTGGTGATGGAAACTGATGCGGAAGAGGGTAGTTTCAGTGTGGTCCCTTGTAAAAGTTCCGAGGCAACGGCTCTGGTGGAGGATCCGCGGTTTAAAATGGTCACCTTCACCGGCAGTCCTCCGGTGGGTTGGGATATCAAGGGCAGGGCTGGAAAAAAACGCGTCACATTGGAGTTGGGAGGCAACGCAGCCGTTGTTGTGGAACCCGATGCGGATATAGCAGTCACTGCCAGAAAAGTATGTGCTGGGGCATTTGCCTTTTCGGGCCAGGTTTGTATTTCAGTCCAGCGAGCGTTTGTTCACGAATCCTGCTTCGATACCTTTGTGGAACATCTGAAGAAAGAAACTGGGCAGTTGAAAACAGGTGATCCTCTTTCAGATGATGTCAATTTTGGTCCGATGATCGATCAGGATAACGCCGACCGCATTGAGCAGTGGATTGGAACAGCAAAGGATAAAGGCGGCAGGGTTTTGGTTCCAGGCAAAAGAGACGGCGCGTTGGTCGGTCCGACGATTCTAACCGGAGTCGATTCCCAGGAACCCATTGTATGCAAAGAAGCGTTTGGTCCGGTTCTGGTGGTCGAGCCGTATTCTGACTTTCAATCGGCCCTCGACTGCATCAATGAATCCGATTATGGACTGCAGGCCGGTTTGTTCACCCAGGGCCTGGATAAAATCATGCAAGCTTACCGCCAGTTGGAAGTGGGTGGACTCATCATTAATGATGTTCCCACCTTTCGAGTGGATAACATGCCCTATGGAGGGGTGAAGGATTCAGGGTTTGGCCGCGAAGGCATTCGTTACGCTATCGAAGAAATGACTGAACTGAAACTGTTAGTGATCAATGATTATACGGAGTCCGCATGACCGAAGATTCGCGTTTTAAAGACAATGAAGATGGCACCATCACGGACAATAAATGGAATGTGATGTGGAAAAAACAGGATTCCTTTCAGGAAAACAAGAAATGGATCAACTGGTTGAAGTGCCAGGACTATCTGGAGATTAGCAATTTGACCCGCTTTGCAGGCTACGATAACTGGCGCTACCCTACCCAGGAGGAAGCCTGGAGTTTGTTTGACCTGGAGTTCAAAAACACCGATAAATACGGTGATGAAATCTACTTGCCTTCCATCTTCGAACCCGGGAGTGCTGGGACGTGCTGGACCGACGCGACCAAAGATTCATCGGCTTTGATCATTCAATACGAGGACGGCGGCCAGGTGTGGCCCTCCCAATATGCGCACTTGAATATGGCTATCCGCCTGGTCCGTACTATTGAATAACCTTCGGAAATAAAGCCGTACAATACAAACTATGTATTAGAGTACCCTCTCTCCTACCAACGGAGAGAAGGCTCTTATCCATAACTTAGCCTGATTCAAAGTCTTAAGAATCCTTAAACGCAGGCCGCAAAGGAAATACCGGGCGAATTTTTTCCAAGTCGGTGCCTATGTAATGGAATTCTGCAGGGATCTTGAATCGAATGGCACCTCCCGGATTGTTGAATCGTTTGAATGTTTTGGTATTTTGGCGCTCCACTTCAATCTGCAAAATCAGCAAGGTGTCTTCAGGAACCGCAAGCGGTTTGCCAGAGGCCGTTCTAAGGGGAATGTTGACAGATCCGTTTCCTGAGGTAAACGCCAGTTTTCCCTGAAAAAGTACGTTTTTTGAATTGCTGGCGGAAAAAATTTTCCAGGTGTAGGTGCTTCGGTAACCCCGCATATAGGCCGTTTGAAGGACAGGGTCCAGAAACTGGACCTGGCTCACTCCATTTTCCTGAAAAAAGTAAATACTTTCCAAAGGGTATTTTACCAGTCGGTCCTGGAATATATCGCGGCTGATACGCTGGCAAACTTCCTGCTTCACCAACTCATCGGAGTTTATTTTTTTGGCCTTAGCCAGAGTACGAATCGTGTTCACAGATTTGGGATGAAACAGATAGCAGGAAGCGGTCGCCAGGTTAAAGGCATCCTCGCCTCCGGAAATTCCGGGAGCGGCTTGTTCCAGGAGACCGGCCACCTCATCATAAAGCTGGAGATTGAAATCCCGGCTCACTTCCCTTGAAAGGCTAACCACTCCCTTCCAGTTTCTTTCCAGAAGGAGTTTTTTTAAGTCACTGACCACCTTTGCCTGATAGTTTGAGGATGAACTCTCAGCCGGAAAATATTCTTTAGTTTTGAATACATGTTTCTTCAAGAAGGAATACCGTTTTGGATGGGAATAGCGAAAATAGGGATAATGAATATACGCCGCAATGGAGTTTGCAAAATCTTCCTGTGGGTTGGTCCTGGAATAAGTTTGAACATGCCGTTGGGAAACCGGCGCATAGGATTGTTTTTTCGGGTCATTCAATAATGTGAACAAGAAGTCACTTGATTTGGTGCCATCCAGAGCAGGTAAATGAAGTAGCCTGAATTGGGTGATTTCCAGCCACTCTTTGGAAAAACTCAGAAAGCCGTGAATGATATCGTAGGCATGCCCCATTTCATGGTGGACGATGTTTTCGAAGACCTCCGGATCTTCGTAGAAAATTCCGTTGAACAATTCCAGGCGTGGATCCTGGTTTTCGATGTATATATTATACGAATCCTCCATATGCCGGTAAATAGTGTTGAATGCGGGGAACGTCGCCGCAGGAATATCCTGCACGGACACGCTTTCAGGGAGGTCACGCTGAAGGTGCGCCAGTCGGTAAATCGCCTTCATTCCCTTCATATTAAAGAAACCGGGAGGGAGCTTGGCGAAAGCGGAATGCAATTGTTCAACCTCTTTTTTTGTCCATTGCTTGCCCAATTCCACCAATTCGTAACCAAAAGCGGATTGGAATTCCGCCATTTTTTTCTCAATTTGCTCCCTGTAATCTTTGGGAGCTTCATAATAGGGACGTGAGGCTCCCATAAGGATAAAAATCATTGAAGCGATGGTAACTATGCAAACGACCCTGTTTGTTAAGTATTTGAAATAATTATTCATAAAAGAATCCTCGGAAATAGCGGGAAAAAATAAAAAAGGCTGGCAAAAAAAGAAGCTTTGAAATTTGCGAATTGAATACCCCCAAAACTATAAAGTCAGAGTCAATTCAGAGTACAATTTTGGAGAAAGCCCGATTTCCACCCAAAAAATATTTAACCCGCCAGGGAAAAATAATATATGATTTATTTACCTATAGCACTCATTCTTGAAACCAATTGCAATTCTTTGCGTCCTATATGAAGTTCTGTTGGTTTTGAGCACGACCCTGTTTTAGGCACCTTATTATTTAATAGTTTAAACCAAGTGTTTTTTTAAATTATCAATTCTTGAAAATAAAAAAGGAGAATTTATTGATGGCCACCTTACCTGGTATCGATGTAAAAATGATTAAATTGAATCCGGAATGGTCCGTAGAAAAAGCGGCAAACACTCCGCTCGAAGCAAACCTTTCGGTCAACGATTTTAAAGGAAAACGGTTGATCATCACTTTGCCTGGCGCCGGCGGATTTTGTAATAAAGAATGCGATCTGGTTAAAGAGAACATGGATAAATTCAAGGGAGCGGGTGCCGACGAAGTGATTGTCGTTGTTGGAACCGATATTTTGTCCAATGCTGGCCGCGGAATGGACAATTTGTTGCAAGATGTGGATCTTGAATTTGCCAAAGCCAATAACCTCGGTCTAGATGGTGTTAAAAGCCGATATTTGAATCGATCCGTAATAGCCGTAGACGCCGATGGCAACCAGGTAGCTCGTGAAGACGCTCCACTCCTTGGATGCAGGACCCTGGATTCCCTAGTCAATGTTGCAAAAAACGCGTTTAATTAAGCAGTTAGTATTCCACACCCCTATTCATTAGGATACGGGTGTGGAAAACCTATTTAGGTTTTAACTTACTTTGTTTTTAATTCCCTACTTCTTATTCTACGCCCATTGCAAGCAATTCCCCAGAGACAAATTTTAAATTTTATTTAATCTTTCAACCCGAATCCGGAGTTTTTCAAAATTGGTTTTCTATCAACTCTTCTGAATCAAGATTAAATAATCTTGTTGGTTTCCTGCTATCTTGCGAATTATGAAGGGAGCTTGGCAATTGGTTTGGGATTATCCACTATCACATAAAGTTTGCTGAGGAAATTTTAAAAAAAAAGATTCTGGCCTTGCTTTTTGAAATAATGATCTTATACGCTTTGTTAGTGTTCATTTAATGAAATGAGTCAAAAATTTACCTGCTTAGAGGTGATTTCTTGATTTTATTTTTTGAAAACGTGTCATCTCTCAAAAAAATGCTACCAAAATCAAGAAATAGATGAGATTTTCGTTGACTTAAGATATATTTGGTTTCCTTTGTCAAAAAATTTTCGTTTAGTCGCTAGATAATCCAGAAAACCTTAATGTTTTAGGTTTGTGAAAGTCTTTTAATGAACTATTACTTTAGTGCCGAGGTACGGCCTTGATATAGCCAGATAAATTTATAAATCAGAATTTGAAAATAGCGTTAACCCTTTTTGTATTTTTTATCTTTTAACCTTTTAGTTAGCATTTTTTTGTGGAGTGAAATCAATGTCAGACAAGCCAGATATTATTTACACCAAAGTGGATGAAGCACCCGAACTTGCAAGTGGGTCGTTTCTTGGAATCATTCAATCCATCTCGAAGGTGGCGAATGTTAATGTGGGCACTATGGATATTTCCCTTGCCGGCCGTATCATTTCCCAGTTTCCAGAAAGATTGAATGCTGATCAAAAACAACCGGATGATCTCGCCTTATTGGGCGAAATGGTAATGAAGCCGGATGCCAACATCATCAAGCTTCCAAACATCAGTGCTTCCATTCCTCAAATTCAAGGTTGTGTCAAGGAATTACAGTCCCAGGGATATAATATTCCGGACTACCCGGAAGATCCTAAAACGGACGAAGAGAAAGAAATAAAGGCGCGTTTTGATAAAGTTAAAGGAAGTGCTGTGAACCCTGTTTTACGTCAGGGAAATTCGGATCGACGAGCGGCAACTTCTGTTAAAAATTACGCCAAGAACAATCCTCATACAATGGGTAAATGGGCCAAGGATTCTAAAACCAATGTGGCCCATATGGATGGGAAAGATTTTAGGTCCAATGAGGTGTCTACCGTGATCTCTTCTGGTGCGGCGGGTAAAGGAAAAATCGAGTTTGTAGGTAATGACGGCAGTACTCAGGTTTTGAAAGATGGTGTTAAGTTTGATGAAGGTGATGTGGTCGATGCAACCTGTATGAGCGTTAAAGCCTTGCAACAGTTTTTTAAAGACCAGATTGCCGAGGCTAAGAAGCAGGGAGTCTTGTTTTCGCTCCACATGAAGGCCACCATGATGAAGGTTTCCGATCCGATCATTTTTGGCCATTGTGTTAAAGTGTTTTTTGCTGATGCTTTTAAAAAGCATGCCGCTACTTTTAAGGAATTGGGTGTCAATCCTAATAATGGCGTGGGTGACGTGTATGCAAAAATTGCCAACCTGCCAGCAGATAAGAAAGCTGAAATTGAGGCCGATTTAAAAGCGTGTATCGATAACGGGCCTGAACTGGCAATGGTGGATTCTGACAAGGGAATCACCAATTTGCACGTTCCCAGTGACATCATCATTGATGCTTCCATGGCCGCGGCTATTCGAAACTCCGGAAAAATGTGGGGTCCCGATGGGAAAGAGCACGATACCCTCGCATTGATTCCTGATAACAGCTATGCCGGGATCTATCAATCCTGTATTGAATTTTGTAAAGAAAACGGTGAGTTTGATCCGACCACGATGGGTACCGTTCCCAATGTTGGTTTGATGGCTCAGAAAGCCGAAGAGTATGGTTCTCATGACAAAACTTTCGAAGCCCCTGGTGATGGCAAGATCCGGGTACTCGACGGTGCGGGTAATGTTTTGCATGAACTCAATGTCGAAAAGGATGATATCTTCCGCAGTTGTATTGTTAAGGACATTCCGATTCAGGACTGGGTTAAGCTGGCTGTTTCCCGGTCACGTGCCTCCAATACGCCGGTTGTGTTCTGGTTGAATAAAGACCGGGCTCATGATGCGCAGATTATTGAGAAGGTGAACAAGTACTTGAAAGATCATGACACCAGCGGATTGGAAATCGATATAATGGCTCCGGTAGATGCGATGAAACATTCTCTTCAACGAGCCAAGGAAGGTAAAGACACCATCTCTGCGACGGGTAACGTACTTCGTGATTACCTGACTGACTTGTTCCCTATTCTTGAATTGGGTACAAGCGCAAAAATGCTTTCCATTGTTCCTCTCATCAAAGGTGGCGGACTGTTTGAAACCGGTGCGGGTGGATCGGCTCCGAAACATGTTCAGCAGTTCGTAAAGGAAGGACATCTTCGATGGGAATCTCTTGGCGAGTTCCTTGCGCTTTCTGAATCGTATGCTCATTTAAGCAGAAAGACCGGAAACAAGGGAGCCCAGGTATTGGCTGACACTCTTGATCGTGCTTCCGGGAAATTAATGGAGAACAAGAAATCTCCCGGACGCAAACTTGGCGAGTTGGATAATGCCGGGACTCATGTCTTCCTAACCCTGTACTGGGCCCAGGAATTGGCGGCGCAAAATGATGATCCGGCCCTGAAGGAAAAATTTGGCCCGGTCGCCAAGCAATTGGAGGATAACCTTGATAAGATTTTCGAAGAATTGAACTCCTTCAAGGGCAAAGCCGTGGATATCGGGGGATATTATCATCCCGATCCTGAAAAGGTAAAAGCCGCCATGCGCCCGAGTGCGACCTTTAATGGTATCCTGAACAGCCTGAACTAAAAAAAGTTTTTTTACGCGGCCCACGATTTAAGCTCTTTTGCTTGAATCCGGGCCGCTTTTTTTTTGTCTAACTTAGTATCAACAAATATCTAAATGGGAAAAGTACAAGCTTCCATTTTTACTTTCTTTAAATTGTTCCAGTGCGATGCTTTCCTGTTTTAAAAAACCTTTTTGCGGGAGCTGATTGTTCGCAACCATTTCCACCACCGCACAGACCGAGGCAGAAGTCGTCCAGGAAATGGCTTTCCAGGTTTGTCCACTGATTGATTTCGGAAAATAGCTATTCACAAATTCTTTGCGAGTGAGAGTTCCCCTTTGCCAGCCTTCCACGGCGGCGTGGACGTAAACCACATCGTCATTGACCGGAGGCTTGGCATTCACCAATATTTGTCCCGCCATTTCCCGGTTTTCATTCATATACAATTCATCGAAAAAGAATCGCATCAAGCGGCAGTGGCCTGGATAGCGTATCGTTTTATAATTTAGATACGATACTTTGCCATCAAACGTTTCACAAAGAGTTCCCAGACCGCCGGAAGTAGAAAAAGCTTCCAATTGCACACCATCAATGACAATAGTTTCTAGGGATTCCATTGGCGGCACTTTGGCCCTTTGCCCATCTTTGATCACTTCGCAATCGTTGAGATATTCATTGACGACCCCCTCTGGCGACCAATTGAAAGCGTATCCCAGCAAACCCCGCGGATGCTGAGGCAGGGCACCGACCCGGAGTTCCATGCTTCGCAGTTTTTCAAAACCCCCAGTTAAGTTGGAACCGGCGATGGCAATAAACCCTGGAGCTAAACCGCATTGCGGAACCATGACTCCTTTGGACGTCTGTGAAAGATTACGAACTTTTTCAGTAGTAGGAACATCTTCGGTGAGATCGAAATAATGGGTACCCAATTCATGTGCCGCCTGGGCAACCGCCAGGTTTAAATGATAGGGAAGGCAAGTGACAACGGCGTCTTGATCCTTTAAAGCCGAGTGTAATGTGCTTGGATCGGTGACATCGCCTTTTTCAACAGGAAAAGGAGTATCTTCGAAAGCCTGCCTGTCGAGCCCAGTGACCTGAAACCCTGATTGATGCAACAAAATACCAACCAGTTTTCCCACCTTGCCTAAACCAATAACAGTGACGGAATTGAATGTACGTTTCATCTAATTGTCTTCCCAATGTCAAAGCTTTAGAAACAGCGTTTCTTGTAATTCCCCAAGGCTGGAATCCCTGCCTTGTTACTTCAGAATTCCTCGTGTATCAATCACAATTTTTTCCTGCAATAATGAGCGATCAATATTTAAAAAAGATTGGTGATTGACCAATAATAAAATAATATCTGATTCGGTTAAAGCCCTTTCCAGGCTGGCCAGTTGTACGTTTGGCAATGCTTCAAGGGTTTCTGGCAAGTTACCAATATGGGGCTCGACCGTTAATACCTGGGCATTGGTTTGCTCTGCCAACTGCGATACGATGTCCAGACAGGGACTTCCTCGCAAATCGTCGATATCGGCTTTAAAAGTTAAGCCTAAACAGGCAATCACTGGATTCTTGAATTTTGATGCTTTGGATCGGACTTTATCGATCACGTGTTTGGGTTTAAAGTCGTTGACCTCCCGGGCGGTTTTGATCAGGCGCGATTCTTTGGGGGCGGAATCGACAATGAACCAGGGGTCTACAGCTATGCAATGGCCTCCCACTCCGGGACCGGGTTGCAGTATATTGACTCTGGGATGCTGGTTCGCCATTTGGATTAATTCCCAGACATTGATGTCCAGTTTGTCGCAGATTAAAGACAACTCGTTGGCGAAAGCGATATTGACATCTCTGTAGGAGTTTTCGGTCAACTTGGCCAATTCGGCAATTCTCGCTTTTGTTAAAAGGCATTTCCCTTTTACAAAGATTTTATAAAGTGCCGCCGCGCGCACACCACAACGTGACGTCATCCCACCAATGATCCGCGAATTATTTACCAGTTCCTTGACTACATGACCGGGCAGAACCCTTTCGGGACAATGAGCAATTTGAATATCTGACAGTTCACCTTTTTGTTGAGGAAAACTGAGATCATTCCGTTCTTCAGCGAGCCATTCAGCCAATTTTTCTGTGGTGCCCACTGGGGAGGTAGATTCCAGAATCACCAAATTATTTTTTTCCAAAACGGGCGCTATGGTTTTAGCCGCCAATTTGATATAGCTAAGATCGGGTTGATGGTTTGCCATTAAGGGAGTCGGAACGGCGATGATAAACGCCTGTGCCGGCTCCGCGTCCAAAGTAGCGCTTAGCCTTCCGGCTTTCACCTCATTGTGAACCATGATTCCCAATTCTGGTTCAACGATATGGATTTGCCCGCGATTGATCGTTTCGATAATATCCGAATTGACGTCCAGCCCGATCACCTGAACCCCGTGGTTGGCCAGCACCGCCGCCGTTGGAAGGCCTATATAGCCCAGTCCCACCACACAAATTTTATTGATAGATTTCGTCAAGTAACAATTCCTTCGCAATGCGTCCGGCCGCTTCGCCATCTCCATAGGGATTGTGGCTTTTGGACATTTGTTGATACAGTGTAGCATCGTCGAGCAACCGATTGGCTTCGAAAATAATTTTTTCGGAATCGGTTCCGACCAATTTGACCGTACCCGATTCGACCGCTTCCGGGCGTTCCGTGATATCCCGCATTACCAGAACCGGCTTGCCCAGAGAAGGCGCTTCCTCCTGTATTCCACCGGAGTCGGTGATTATGAAATTAGATCGCTCCATTAAATATACAAACGGTAAATAATCCTGGGGTTTGATCAAGTGAATGGATTCCGAATCGCCCAAAATCCTGTTGACCGGATCTTGCACATTTGGGTTGAGGTGTACCGGGTAAACGATTTGTACATCGTCGCGTTGGCCCAACCTTTTAAGGGCAACGCAAATGTTCTCGAATCCCTGGCCAAAGTTTTCTCGGCGGTGACCGGTCACGAGAATCAATTTTTTGCCTTCATTTAAAAAGGCAAACTGTTGAGCGAGGGTATTTCTTAAATTATCATCACCTTTTATTTTTTCCACGACCGTCATAAGAGCATCAATCACCGTATTACCCGTTACAAAAATATTTTCAGAAGAAACGCCTTCCTGTAGCAGGTTGGATTTGGCCAAAGGAGTAGGAGCGAAGTGAAAGCGCGTGATACAAGCGGTGAGTTTACGGTTCATTTCCTCGGGCCAGGGTTGAAAAATATTTCCAGTTCGAAGTCCAGCCTCCACATGGGCTACTGGAATGTTCTCATAAAACGCCGCCAGGCTTGCAGAAAACACTGTTGTTGTGTCGCCTTGCACAATCATCCAATCGGGGCGAATGTCTGAAAAAATACCTTTCAATCCTTTTAAAACTTCGCAGGTAAGGTCGGCCAGGTTTTGGTCGGGACGCATGAGGTTTAAGTCAAAATCCGGATGGATATCGAACAGGGCCAATACCTGATCGAGCATCTCTCGGTGCTGAGCCGTCACACAAATTTTTAAGTCGCATTCCTGGTATCGGGCCAGTTCAGAAATGACAGGAGCCAATTTAATGGCCTCGGGGCGGGTTCCCAATACGATTAAAATGCGTTTTTTTTTGTCAGTATTCAATGGCTATCAGGGTTGAATTCCGTTGGTTTTAAAACTTGGCAAAATTTAAAAATTATAAATGAAGGTTCGCGATTCCTGGTTTGAAAAATTAGGATTTAAAGTTTTCCAGGTCCAAGCCTTCACTTAATAATTCATTGGACCTCAGAAAAATAGACTTCCTAATCTTTCAGAAAATTCGATATCGCATTGACAAGTGTTTCCAATTGAATCATAGATAGTTCAGGAAATATGGGAAGAGCCAGGGTTTCCTGAGCAGCGCGTTCAGCTTCGGGCAGGTCTCCTGATTTAAAGCCTAGATCCGCAA
Source organism: Nitrospina sp. (assembly GCA_024648695.1). Lineage (GTDB taxonomy): Bacteria > Nitrospinota > Nitrospinia > Nitrospinales > JACRGP01 > JACAVV01. Next base: position 112,033 of record JACAVV010000009.1, on the reverse strand, counting down.
AGCATTCTTGCAGGTGAAGGGGCACAGGGTAGTAGATTTCACTTGCGATACTTTGTTCCTGGAGATATTTTCTTAAGTTATCCCGTATTCCTGGGACTCGAACCACGTATTGATTGTATATATGGCGGGGAAAAATTTCCTGAGGTAAAGACAGGGCAAGTTTTTTCAGGTGGCTTGTATAAAAACCCGCATTGCTTCGTCGTTTTTTTGTCCAGCCTTCAAGAAAGGGTAGTTTCGCGGAAACCACTGCGGCTTGTAAAGCATCGAGCCGGAAATTACCCCCTATCCATTTATGGAAATATTTCGGTTTTGATCCGTGCGCTCTAAGAATTTTAATTTTTTCATACAGTTGGACAGATGATGTTGTGACGATTCCTCCATCTCCAAAAGCTCCCAGATTTTTCGAAGGGAAAAATGAGAAACAGCCAATATCCCCGAGAGAGCCTGCGCGTCTGGATTTGTATTCGGAGCCAATGGCTTGGGCGGCGTCTTCTATCACCTTTAGATTATGGGTTTTGGCAATTTCTAAAATCGGATCCATATCCGCGCATTGGCCATAAAGGTGGACGGGTAAAATCGCTTTTGTGTTTGGGGTTATTTTTTCTTTTATCTGGTGAGGGTTTATATTATATGTGTCGGGATCGATATCCACAAATACCGGCCGGGCACCCAGGCGGGAAATCGAACCCGCAGTTGCAAAAAAACTGTAGGGTGTGGTGATCACTTCATCGCCATAACCAATGTCACAAGCCATCAGCGCTATGATCAGCGCGTCGGTTCCGGAAGAGACTCCAACGGCATATTCGCTTTGACAGTATTCGGCAATCTCTTTTTCCAGAGATTCCACTGCCGATCCTAAAATAAACCTGCCCGAACGGACAACCTTTGAAATGCCTCCCTCCACAGGTTTCAGGATTTCGGGATAAGATGCGGGAATGTCTAATAAAGGAACCTTGATTTTTTCGGAAACATTTTCTTTTGATTGTGCAACCAATTGCTCTGGTTGGAGAATGGAAATAGAATCATCTGACCTAACTGTATCAGGCGAAGCGGTAACGATACCATTCAGGCCGTAACTTTTTGCTAAAGTGATTGCAAGCGCGTCTTCTAACCCGGATGGTCCACCATTCATGGACTCCTGAACATCATTCGCTGTTACTGACAGAATGTTCAATGAGGATAAAATGTCATCCAGATCATATGACCCTATTTTCGGACTTTTACTTTCGGATTGTAAAATGGGTAATGAAAGCGGTGAAACCCAACCATGATAAACCCTGGTCCTAAACAGGTCCCAGGACTTGCCTAAAGACTTCGGGTCCTCCAGTAACTGAAGCAGGTAATCGGTGTGCAAAAGAAATTGCATAATGTGTACTTGTTCTCGTTAGATAGCTGTTTAAGTCGGTTCTCAAGCTTTAATGATTTTAGGCGATTTAATGTTTTTACAGGCATTTCTCGTGTCGACAATCAGGTTGGAGTCCCGAACCAAGGCTTCGTAATCGTATGAAGAATGATCTGTTAGAATCACCACTATATCGAATTGGTTCAGGTTTTCCAGGTTCACCCCTAGTTTGCCCTTAAATTGTGGATATCCCCTTTTAGGCCCTATGGCGGAAATATAAGGATCATTGAAGTCGACTTTGGCCTGATAGCGGTCGAGCATTTCCATGATCTTGTAACTCACCGATTCACGGTCATCGTCGACATTTTTTTTGTAAGCCAAGCCTAAAATTAGAATGCGACTATCCTTTATACTTTTGTTTTTTTCATTAAGAGCCCACAGAATTTTTTGCACGACAAATTCGGGCATGGACACATTCACTTCGCCTGCCAGTTCGATGAAGCGGGTAGACACCCCATATTCGCGCGCCTTCCAGGTTAAGTAGAAGGGGTCGATAGGAATACAATGTCCTCCCAGGCCCGGACCTGGATAAAAGGGCATGAAACCGAAAGGTTTGGTAGCGGCGGCATCCACCACTTCCCATATGTCAATTCCCATGCGGTCGAATATAATTTTCAATTCGTTCACGAGGGCGATATTGACGGAGCGAAAAATATTTTCCATAAGCTTCGCCGCTTCCGCAACCATGGTTCCCGATACCGGTACGGTAGTTTCCAGTATCGACAGGTAAAGGGTGTTGGCCGCTTCCATGCTTTCCGGATCGTCGGCACCGATCACTTTGGGAATGTTTGATGTGCTGAACTGCTTGTTATTCGGGTCTTCCCGTTCTGGTGAAAAAGCAACATAAAAATCCTCATGGGCTTTTAGCCCACTGGCCTTTTCCAATTCCGGGATTAAAATTTCCCGTGTGGTTCCCGGGTACGTTGTGGACTCCAGAATGATCAATTGATTGCGGACCATAAATTTAGAAATTTGCTGTCCAGTGGAAACAATAAAACTCATATCCGGTTCGCGGTTCCGGTTTAAGGGCGTTGGAACGCAGATGAGGATGCAATCCAGTTCGGATATAGAAGAAAAATCGGTGGTGAAATTCAAAAACCCTTCTTTGGCCAAGGTTGCAATAGTATCAGCCGGAATATGCTGGATATAACTTTCTCCTTTGGACAGGCGGTCTACTTTTTCGGCATCGATATCGAGTCCGGTAACCCGAAAGCCTGCTTTTCCAAATGCAATGACCAAGGGGAGTCCAACATACCCGAGACCAATGATTCCTACTCGTGCCTGCTTTTCTTTTATCTTTTGAATGAGCATCTATGAAAGAATTTATTTAAATTGTGAAAAAGTTAATGGATGGTTGCGGAATCAATCTTTACGGTTATCCGGCAGGCTTGGCAAAAGTAATCTGAGTTAAGCCGCTGTCCGCATTCGCATACCCAGCCTTGCACGCGAGCCGGGTTTCCATAGACCAAGGCATGTTCAGGAACGTCTTTCGTAACCACCGCACCGGCCCCAATAAACGCATGCCGTCCGATAGTTATTCCACATAAAATAGTAGCGTTTGCTCCAATGGTCGCACCTTCACAAACCCGGGTCGTTTTAAACTCATGCTTTCTTGGAATGGCGCTTCTTGGGTTGATCACGTTTGTAAACACGCACGACGGCCCGCAAAAAACATTGTCTTCCAAAACCACTCCCTGGTAAACAGATACATTGTTCTGAATTTTAACATTATTTCCGATATTGCCTTGGGGACCCACCACCACATTTTGGCCAATATTGACATTTTGCCCCAATACTGAATTTTGAAGAATATGAGAAAAATGCCAGATTTTAGTACCTTTCCCAATTTCGCAACCGGAGTCAATCACACTCGTTTCATGAACAAAAAACTCTTCATGTTGTGGTTTGGCAGGAGGTGCATCCATGCTTGATTGCGCTTGTTGCAGGACCCTTAAAACCTTAAGGCTTTCTTCCCCGTCAGTAGGGTAGGGTACACCTTCAATGGCCTTGAGAAATGCTTCGCATTCCCTTAATAAAGGTTCCTTCCAATCATTCGATAAATCCATAGGAACCCCTTCCTTTTTCTCGGGGATGGGCATACCGTTTTGCCACAGGATGTTGTGAGGATACACCACCAGTTTTTCTTCGCGTCGCGCGCGGTCATCAAACACTACCATTTTGCGGTCACCCACCACCACGAGTTTTTGCTCCTTAAAAGGGTGGAGCCAAGAGACAAAAATATGCGCCGCAATTCCAGATGGGAATCTCAAATGCGTCAACGTAGTGTCCGCAATTTGCGAATGCAAAATATTGGAGCCCATGGCATGCACCGATGAAGGTTGCTCCCCCACCAGGGCTAAAATGATCGAAATATCATGGGGCGCAAAGGACCAGAGAATATTTTCCTCGCGCCGAATTTTACCAAGGTTCAATCGATTCGAATAAATATACTGGAGCTTTCCCAATTCGCCGGAGGTGAGCATTTGTTTGATTATTTCGATTGCCGGATGATAATGCAATATATGCCCGACGAACAAGACACGATTCATTTCCTTAGCCAGTTTTACAAGTTTTTGGCCTTCAGTTTCCGTAAGTGCGAGAGGCTTTTCTACAAATACATGCTTGCCTGCGAGTAAAGCTTCCTGAACCATGGAAACATGCATGACTGCCGGAGTGGCAATGGCTACTGCCTGAATATCAGGTGATTTTAAAATCTCGGCAAATGATTCCAGTGTGGGAACGTCCGGGTAGGCATTTTGATTTTGTGCTCGGATATCTGGAGAGGGGTCACAAAGGGCTTTTAAAACCTTTAATTGGTTAAAGGTTCGCGCCAGGTTTTTCCCCCAAAACCCGGCACCAATCAATGCGAGGTGGATGCGGTCCCCCAAAAACGGTTTCTCCTATTGAAGTACAAATTGATTTCTGATTTAAGTCGATCAGCCAAACTCCAAAAAGTGTAACGGAAAAGGTTCACAAGCTCAATAAAAATAAGGATTTATATGTCAGTCTGCCTTGGCAGAGGGGGTGGTATTATTTTCTTTCAAGGATTCGATGTGTTGTTTCAAAACAGATTTTTTTTGCGGATCCTGAGTCAATGCCAGGGCGGATTCAAAATGCAATAGAGCAACCGATTTATCTTTTCCCGTCTCTATTTGTAAACGGCCTAGATTAAAATGGGCCTCGACAAATTGCGGATTAAACTGCAAGGCCTTTTCAAGTATTGGAATGGCTTTTTCCAGTTTCTTTTTATTGATTAATTGTAAGCCAAGAAAGTTATAGGAATCTGCTTTAAGAACATTGTTGTTTACAATTTTTTCAATTTCTTTTTCTGCCTGGATATATTTTCCCAACTGTCCATTAATTTTTGAAAGGGTCCAGTGCCCATCGTTAATTGACTGTTCATCTTTGGAATCTTTAAGATACCTTTTTATTAGAGGGTGGGCTTTATGGGGATAATTCAATTTCATTAAAACCTGGGCCTTGTTTTTGAAATACTCCAGCTGGCTTTCTTTATCCAATCCATTGACATTGACGCGGTCATAATGCTTCAAAGCTTCTTTATAACGTCCATTGGAAGCATAAAAACTCCCGAGATTAAAATGTCCTTCCGGGGCCTCAGGTTTTAGTTTGACGGCAACCTTAAATTCGGTTTCAGCTTGTTGCAGTTGACCATAATGGGTGAATATTTTTCCAAGGTTCAGGCGAGTGAAATAGTAGGAAGGATTCATTACATACATTTTTTTTAAAACAGAAAAAGCGCTCGAATAATCTTTTTCCAGGAGATAACTTCGGGTCAGGTTTTGCAAAACTCTCAACCTTCCAGGAGATTTATTATAAGTGTCTTCCCAAAGAGATCGCTCGCTTCTATAGTCGTGGTTGCGGTGAATCACCAAAACGGCGAAGCAGGAAATAATAACAACCAAAAGGAACTTTACCGTATTTTTGATATCGGATTGATAGGTAAACCTTTCCAAAAGGAAATGATAGCAAAATACACTCAATACCAATGCCAATCCAAAAGAGGGCAGGTACAGGTTTCTTTCACTAAAGACATCAGGGCGAGGTAAAACGCTATTCGTGGGAGCGATGGTTATTACAAACCAAAGCAGGGCAAACAGGAACAAGGGTTGATTTTGTTTCCAGGTCTTTACTGCAAGATAGATGGCGGCAAGAATCAGGGCAAGGGAACTTAGGAAAGGTGATCCATCCGGGTTGACCTCGAAGGCAAAGTCGTAATCAAAGGTCAGGTTGATGGGCCAAAGGAACTGGCTTAGTAGGTATTTAATGTTTTGGATTTGCAGAAGGGCGTAAACAAAATCAATTCTGTCGAGCCACCAAACGGTGTTTCCAATCAAGGCTTTCGCATTGAATGCCACCAACAGGGCCACAAAGGGAACAGGTAGGTAAAAGAAGAGTAAACGCTTACGGAAATCAATCCAATTGGGTCCTTTCATAAAACATCGGTCGTATAAAAAAAGTACGAAAGGTAATACCACCCCCGTTTCTTTGCTCAAAACACAGCAAACCATTCCCAACAAGGTAAACAAATAAAACAAAACCTGTCGCACCTGAAACCTGGAGCTTTTCAGGTTTCCCAGGATAAAGCTCAAAAGAGACACGCAAAAAAACGCTCCGGCCATCCCACTGCTCCTGCCGGATATGTAGGTAACCGCTTCGGTGTGAATTGGATTCAATCCGAAAATAGAAGCGGTCAACAAAGCGATTTTTAAAGAAGCGGAAGTGACCCAATTCATGCCCTTGTTTAAAGTGATGAAAGTCACCAAAAATAAGCTCAGGGTGGTCAAAGCATGGAAGAAGATATTTAGAAGATGGAAGCTGTATGGATTCAAGCCACCTAAAGTGTAATTCAACGAAAAGGAGAAATAGAACAGGTGGCGGTATCGGATCTCTTTCAGATTGAAGTAATTCGAAATGTCCCGCGTTTCAAAACCCTTGATGATGACGTTTTGGTCGTCAAATTGAAACGGAACATGCAGGGAGTTGGCGTATACGAGGCAAATCGCCAAAACCAGTCCGCACCCTGCGATAAACAGCTTAAAGTTAATTGATGTCCCTGGAAGCCGATTCATGGAGGCGTTGGTATTTTTTTTCAATGTGGATTAACAGGAGCATTAAGGAAATAATGTTCAAAATAATAAATACAAAAAATATTGGAAGGAATCTGGGTATTAGATTGATGAAATAAATTGGAATCAATGAAACTAAATTGAAATAAAAACAAATTCCAAAAAGCAGTGAAATTGTTTTTAGCGGACTGAAACCTAAACGGATCAATCGATGATGGAAATGCTCTTCATCTTTTTGGAAAGGGTTTTTTCCTCTAATAATTCTCCGGAAAAAGGAATTCGAGGTGTCCATAATGGGATACAGCAAAGCGATTACGGGTATGAGGTAGTAAATTTCATCATTGAATCCCTGGCTTACAGGCAATAATGTGATGATGGATATGACGAGGCCCGTGGGCAGGCTTCCGGTGTCTCCCAAAATAATTTTGGCGGGTGGAAAATTGAAAGTAAAAAAGCCAAGGATACTTCCGCCCAGAGTGATGGATAACAGGGAAGTGTCAAATAAATTGCGGCCTAAATAAATGAAAAATAAAGTGAGACAGGATAAAAACACCACGCCACCAGCTAATCCATCCTGGCCATCAATCAAATTGATAGCATTGGAAATGCCAATAACCCAGATTGCGGTAATGAAAAACGAAAGGCTATCACTAAAAACCAAATCGCCTACTTTATGAATTTTAATGCCTGAAAAAAACAAAATTACAACGATAACTATTTGAACCGGAAATTTTATTCGGGCGGTAAAATCAAAAACATCATCAAATATGCCGAGAGTAAACATCAATCCGACGGAAATGGTTAAAGTGGACAAAAGTGTCAGGTAAGATGTGCTCAGGTTATTGAATAAATAAAAACCCCAAAGGGTCAGAAAAAATGAGAGGATGACTCCGATTCCTCCAAAGCTCATAACCCCATCCTCGTGGTGACTGGGTAACCGGTCTATGAATCGCCTGATAAATGAATATTTTTCGAATCCAAGGATAATTCCTTTACACAAAATCAGGGATAGACTGAATGAAATAATGAAATTCCAAAAGTATAGGCTGGTGGAAATGTGTTGGTTTGAAATTAGCATTCTTGCTGAAGTTTGAATTGGAATATCAGATATGATTTCATTTTTGAGAAATAGAAACTTTTTCTTAAAAAGAAAGGGACTTTCAGGTTTGGACAGAGTTAAAAAGCCGAATCGATTCCTTCGCAGAGCGTGTGTTCGATGATTAAATGAGTTTCCTGAATTCTGGGAGTATTTAAACTGGGGACATTGATTAAGGTATGACACACATCTCGCAACTTGCCTCCTGTTTCTCCCGTTAAAGCGATGACATGTAGGCCTAACTCGTTTGCTTTCTTTGCAACTTCAAGAATGTTAGCCGAATTTCCGCTGGTTGAAATGGCGATCAGGATATCTCCCTTTTCCCCCAATCCCTCCAACTGCCTAGAAAAAACTTTATCAAACCCAAAATCATTGCCGATGGCCGTTAAAGCCGAGGTGTCAACCGTCAGAGCGATACTGCGAAGGGATTTTCTGTTTTTCTTGTATCGGCCTACAAGTTCTGCAGCCATATGTTGTGCGTCTGCGGCGCTTCCTCCGTTTCCAGCCCAAAATATGGTACCCCCTTCTTTCAAACTTTTAATGCACCGACTAAGGGATACTTTGATCGTCTCCTGGTGTGCTTCCAGGGTGGCTTTCAAAATCCTCTGGCTTTCACTAAATACGGATTCTATTAAGTTTTCCATAAAGGTGCTGTGAAAATAAGTATGTGATTATCCTTTACTTTTTTAACTCAGAAACATTCCGGATTCGTGTAAATGTTGCAGGATTTTTTGTAAACTTTCATCCACAGATTCTCTTTCCGTATGTAAATGAACTTCGGGTTTATAGGGGGGATTGTAGGGCGATGAAATTCCGGTAAAATCCTTGATTTCTCCTTTTCGAGCTTTTTTATACAGTCCTTTGGTATCTCTTTCCTCACAAATTTCCAAAGGGCAATCTACAAAAACTTCAACGAATCTACCCGGTTCCAAGGTGTTGCGAATTCTGTCCCGGCCCTCCCTGAATGGAGATATAAACGCGACTATAACTATAAACGCCGCATCCGCGAACAATTTTGCCACTTCTCCGATCCTTCGAATGTTTTCCTGTCTGTCTTCTTCAGAAAAACCCAAATCCGAGTTCAATCCATTCCGAATCAAATCGCCATCTAGAACATAAACAATAGCCCCTTGATTCAATAACTCTTTCTCAAGCGCCAAAGACAAGGTAGTCTTGCCTGCTCCTGACAATCCGGTAAACCAGATGATAGTTCCCTTTTGTTTAAATAATTCTTCGCGATTGGAATAATTTGCATTAGGAGATTTATCGATGTTATTCATAAAATTAATGGGTGAGGAGCGTTTTCTGGTTTAAGATAGATGGACTGTTTTATTATAAACGACTGGATAGTCTCTCGAAATCGTAAAATGGATGAGTCATGTTGAAGAAGATACTATCGGTTATCCCTTTGGGAAACAAGTACTTTCTCCTTGTTCAGGTCAAGGCATCGCTGATTTCCGGGTAAACTTTCGAATGGTAAAATTTTAATAATGTTTTCTTTTTCAATGGGTATTCAATTCAACCCTGTTTTTTTGGATCGTTTCATTGAGTAAAGTTGCTGTCATTATCGTCACCTGGAATCCCGGCCACTATTTATCTCAATGCCTATTGGGATTAAAAAATCAAACTTGCAAGGATTTTAAAGTGATTTTGGTGGATAACCACAGTACCGATGGATCCTTGGCCCATTTCGAAACCGAATGGCCAGAAATAGAGCTTGTAAAATTGGGAAGCAATACAGGCTTCGCCCGTGCGAGCAATATCGGAGTGGAAAAAAGTGAAGGATGTGTCTGGATCGCTTTACTGAATCCGGATGCGGTTCCCGAACCCACCTGGTTGGAAACCCTTATGCGGGCGGCTGAACAGAATACTGAATTCAGTTTTTTTGGAACCCGCATGTTGGATTTCCACGATCCATCAAAACTGGATGGGACTGGTGATGTTTATCATGTTTGCGGTTTGGCCTGGAGAGAACATCATGGGAAACCTTCTGCGGATTTCGGCTTAAAGGATCGCGAAGTTTTTGGACCCTGCGGTGCCTCCGCTTTATATCGTCGAAAGGACTATCTTGAGGCCGGAGGATTCGACGAGTCATTCTTTATGTATTTTGAGGATGTGGATCTGGCTTTCCGCTTAAGGTTGAAAGGGCATCGTTGCATGTACATTGCCAATGCGGTGGTTTCGCATGTGGGGTCGGCATATTCAGGCAAAAGGAGTCCGTTTTCAATTTATCACGGACACCGTAACCGGATTTGGACCTACTTTAAAAACATGCCTGCCAGGATGTTGTTAAAATACCTTCCCCAACTTTTGTTGTCTTGTATCGCCTCACTCCTGTGGTTTTCCTTGCAGGGAAAAGCGGGGGCTATCTGGAAAGCCAAGTGGGACGCTCTAATAAATCTTCCAAAATTTGTTAGAGCGAGAAAAACGATCCAAGCTTGTCGAACGGTATCCAACCAGGATCTTTTGAGGGTGATGGGAAAAGGATGGCTGGATCCCTACCGGAACAAGCTGTAGCCCAATTGTGCCAAACAGCGTAGTCCAATCATGAGATCAACAAAAGCGGAAATGAGGAATGGACTATTATGATGTTTGCGAAAATAATAACTCATTCCCAGGTGGCGCTTTATTGTGGTCGCCGGATTTAAACTTTTATCGCTGGAACCAATATGATGTGTCACCTGGCCTTCAGGAAAATAAACGATTTTGTAACCCGATTTTTTTAAGGTTTTACAAAGATCCACGTCTTCATTGAATAGAAAATAGTTTTCATCAAATTGGCCGATATCGAAAAAAACTTTACGGTCGATCATCAAACAACATCCAGAAATCCAGTCCACCTCCTTTAGATAAGCATGATCGTAATCCAACATCAGATATTGCCTGGAGTATGGGTTTTCCGGGAACCATTTTGTTAGAAGGGAATAGCGATTGAACAGTCCGGTCCAAAATGTCGGAAATCCTCTGCAGGAAAATTGCAAAGACCCGTCGGTGTTTAATACTTTGGGTCCGATAGCGCCTGCTTCAGGATGGTTTGCCAGGTATTCGCTCATTAGCTCAATCGTGTTTGGAGTGAGCACGATATCCGGATTGAGGAATAGAAAATGGTCCCCGTTAGCTAACCTTGCCGCTTGATTGCAGGCTTTAGCAAACCCAACATTGTGGCCATTATTTAAAAATCGAGCCTGGGGAAACCTTTCGATCAATGCTGGAAAACCGGTATCGCCTACACTATTATTGACCACAATGATTTCCAAGGTGCCTTTTTTGACATTCTGTTGAATCGATTCCAGACAGGTGTTCAGGAAAGCACTGCTGTAAAAATTTACTATTAGGATAGACAGGTTCACAAGGGGCTCACCTAAATGAAGGGTAATGGGATAAACGTTTTATTATTACCTTCCCGAAACAAAAAATTAACTTGCAAATTATGCAGGTTACCTCAAAACGTAATTAAATAAGTTTATGAAATTATGGTGGCCGCCGCTGGCCTTTACAGTTTTTATTTTTGCAACCCTTAATGTGGTTTCCGGGTGGTGGAAAACCGTTTTCGATGTTTTGGGATCGGAAAAATTGAAACTGGGTTTTTTGTTCGTTTTGGGAATGGCCTTTCTTTTATGGGTTGTCAAAATTGGAACAGACAAAAAAAGCCATAAGCTTTCACGCCTGGTTTGGTTGATCGTTATCGTCGGAATTTATATTTATTTCCTTTCAATCATTAGTAATGTTGTAGAGCAAATTCATCTGGCAGAATACGGAATCCTTACTTGGCTGTATTTTCGGCCCATAAATAAACGCATAAATAATGTGGCGGCTTATATTTTAACCTGGCTATTGGTGGGAGTCATTGGAATCCTGGACGAATGGGTCCAGTTTTATTTGCCATCGAGAGTGGGGGTGCTCCCGGATATTTATCTGAATTTAAGCAGTTCCGCACTAGCTCTTATCCTGATAGCCAAAACCATTCGCCCTAAACTATGCCCCCTGGATAGATCAGGTTTGCGGCTATTGGGGGCTGGAGTTGGAATGGGAAGCATCATTTTAGCCGCGTTTATTTTGACGGTTTCAGATTTTGGTTTCCTCCATAAAGATGACGAAACAGGAAATTTTTACTCGCATTATTCCATAGAAGAGTTGATTTACAAAAATCAGAATTTAACCGACTCCTACGTTCAAAGTGTAAAAGAATTGTATCCGGTAAAGATGCATTCCTATCTAAAAAATCAAAGAACACTGGATAAATACAAGATGGAAGTGCTGGTTCATGTGTTTCGCCGCGACCGTTATAAAGAAAAGGGCAAATTGCTGGTTGCATATAAAGAGAATCTCATTTTGGAAAAATACTTTCCTGGAATTCTGCACCTTGCCGGATTTAAATGGCCAGAAAATAAAGTCAAAAAAATAGCGTCGGAGTTACCCAAAGCGGAAGGCCATTTCTATGAAAGCCCGGTGTCTCGGGATGATGTGCTTGTGACCTTTTCACCTGCCTCCTTCTGGATTTTCACGGTTATCGTTGTCGTGTTCAGCTTTCTTGTTGGCTGGATACCTAATCATGTTCTCTCTTTTATCAAAACGAATCAGTAATATCCATTGAGATTGTTGAGGGAATATTTGCTTGTCTGCATTGCAGATTCCCGTTTATTATAGGTTGCGAAGTAGCGGTTTCAAATCCATCCACCTCAAGTGAAAACCGGGAAAGGGCGTTTCGTGGACGCATTTAAAGGAAAAACGATACTGATCACCGGCGGCACCGGGTCCTTCGGTAACGCTTTGATGAGCTTTCTGAAAGATACAGATTTTAAAGAAGTGCGCATTTTCAGCCGCGATGAGCTCAAGCAGGAGATGATGCGCATTCAGTTGGGCAATCCCAAAGTGAAATTCTATCTTGGCGATGTGCGTTCGCGCGACAGCGTCGACAACGCCATGAAAAACGTCGATCTGGTTTTCCACGCCGCCGCATTGAAGCAGGTGCCGTCCTGTGAGTTTTTCCCCATGGAAGCCGTTCTCACGAACGTGGTGGGCAGTCAAAATGTGGTGGAATCGGCTGTAAATCACAAGGTGGTGCGTGTGGTTTGCCTGAGTACGGACAAAGCCGTTTATCCGGTCAACACTATGGGTATGACCAAAGGCTTGATGGAACGGACCTCACAATCTTTCGCACGAAAACTGGGTCCGGATGAAACGGTGGTCTCGACCTTAAGGTACGGAAACGTGATGTATTCCCGAGGCTCTGTGATTCCTTTATTTGTTAACCAGATCAAAAAGAAAAAACCTATCACCATCACGGTTCCCCACATGACGCGGTTTTTGCTCCCGCTTCAAAACGCCATAGATTTGCTTTTGTTCACCCTGGTGAATGCGCGGCAGGGAGATTTGTTTATCCGGAAATCACCGGCCTGCACAGTGCACGATCTGGCTCTGGCTCTGAAAAAAATCTTCAATTCCAGCGTGGAGTTAAATACTATAGGGATTCGCCACGGAGAAAAAATCCACGAAACTCTAGCTACCACGGAGGAACTTCGAAAGGCTGAGGACCTGGGAGATTATTATCGTATAAAAATGGACGACCGTGATTTGAATTACAGCAAATACCTGGATACGGGAAGGGTAGAAGAAGCCATGTTAGAAGATTACACTTCCAGTAACACTCGCCAGTTAAATATGGAAGAAATTGAAAGGTTACTGTTATCACTTCCTGAAATCCGTGCAGACCTTGAAGAAATGAAACGTTTATAACGCATGGTTCGCCTCCTGCCCTTTGTCCTGACTTTGATGATTTGTATTTTGGGTCTGTTGGGACCCAGACACACCGCCGCGCATTCTGCTGAACAGATTCAGAACTACAATATTTTGCTGATCACCGTAGATTGCCTGCGCCCCGATCATATGGGAATTTACGGCTATTCGCGTCCGACCACTCCCAATATTGATAAATTTTTTTCTAACTCACCCAGGTTTTCACAAGTCATCAGCCAGGCATCATGGACCAGCCCTTCCATAATTTCCATCTTTACCGGATTGTATCCAGCGGTTCATGGAATGGATGCCAAAGGAAAGTATTTCGACAAGTATAACTGGACACCGATTAAGCAACTTCAACAAAACGGTTACATCACCCTGGGATACGACACGCAACAAAACTATGGAAACCAGGGGTGGACGGACGGGTTAAAAAAAGGGGCGCTGATCCAAACCTTACAAAAGTACCGTGATAAGAAATTCTTCGCCTGGTACCATTATCGCGAACCGCATTTACCTTACAATGCGCCCAGACCCTTTAAGGGGTCGTTTTTTAAGGATCCGTCGGTTTTATCTAAAACGGTTTTGGAGTTATTATCCGGCAACGAAAAACTGACGCGAGAGAAAATCACGCTGAAAGAAAAGGATAAAGAACCTGTCACCGATTTGTATGATGAAGACGTGCTTTATCAGGACAGCCTGCTCGCACCGGTGTTCGAATATTTGAAGTCCAGCGGATTGGAGAAGAAAACAATTGTCGTGCTTACAGCCGATCATGGTGAGGAGTTGATGGAACACGGGTTCATCGGTCACGCTTCCACCTCCATGAAAGCTACGGTTTATGATGAAGTCATCCGAGTCCCTCTTTTGATCAAAATACCGGGAATTCAACAAAAAATCGACATTAAGGATCAGGTCCAGCAGGTGGACATCATGCCGACTCTTTTTGAAATTTTGGGACGGACCCCTTCAGGACACGTGCAGGGTGAATCACTTTTGCCTCTTGTATTTGGTGAAAAGGAAAGGCAAAATAAATTTGCCTTTGTGGAAACCAGCTTTTGTGGCTGGCAATGTCCGGAAGACGAGAAGAAAAATCGCTTGTATGCAGTGAGGACCGGAAACTGGAAACTGGTGCAAAGAAGGATTGATGGCATTGTTCAGCATCATCTGTATAATTTGTATGCGGATCCGGGAGAAAAATTTGACAGAATTAACAACAATCGCTTGCATGCCCGGCAATTGCATCAAATTCTTACCCGATACCAAAATGAAAATTTGGGAAAGGCATTTGAATTAGCGTCTTCAACCGCGAAACGTCATATTGAGGAAAGCAAAAGGTTTTTAAAGGAGAAAAATGGGGAATCTGCCAAAGCGGAACTTGATGAACTATTCCATTTGAATAATGTATACCTGATGGAATCTCCGACCTTTATAGATCATCCGGATTATGGCGGGCCTTGGCAAGTTCTATTGGCTCAAGGACAGGAACTGTATAAACTATTAAAGGTTCCATAAGCTAAAATACCAATCCTCTATTTATCCAGAATTATTCCAAACCAAAATAATAACAGGTTTACTAAATGAATATTCTAGGCATCTCCGCGTTTTACCACGACTCTGCCGCTTGTCTTGTCCAGGATGGTAAAATCATTGCCGCGGCACAGGAAGAACGCTTCACACGAAAGAAACACGATTCCGGCTTTCCCGCAAAAGCCATTGAGTACTGCCTTGAGGCCGGAAGTATCACCACCAGGGATCTGGATTATGTGGGATTTTACGACAAGCCGTTTATCAAGTTTGAACGGATTCTGGAAACCTATTTGGGAGTTGCTCCCAGTGGTTTGTCTTCCTATTTGAAGGCCATTCCCGTTTGGCTGAAAGAAAAGCTCTGGACCCGAAAAAATATTCGAGAGCACTTGAATTTTGCAGGACCCGTTATTTTTGCCGAGCATCATGAGTCTCATGCCGCCAGCGCGTTTTTCCCTTCGCCCTTTCAGGAAGCGGCCATCCTTACTATGGATGGAGTAGGGGAATGGGCTACCTCCAGTATTGGTGTGGGCGAGGGCAACAAAATTCGAATGCTCAAAGAACTGAGCTTTCCGCACTCGCTGGGATTGTTTTATTCCGCTTTTACATATTACCTGGGATTCAAGGTCAATAGCGGAGAGTACAAGGTCATGGGACTGGCTCCTTATGGAGAGCCCAAATACGTTTCGTTGATAAAGGATCATCTCATCGACTTGAAGGAGGATGGTTCCTTTCGGATGAATATGGATTATTTCAATTATCTGGGCGGGCTGACAATGACGAATAGTAAATTCGATGAATTGTTCGAAACGCCGGCGCGCCAACCGGAAACGAAACTCACTCAAAAAGAAATGGATATCGCCGCTTCTTTGCAGGCAGTTACTGAAGAGATCATGCTTCGCATGTCCCGGTACGTCAGAGAAATGACCGGGAAAAACCACCTGTGCTTGTCTGGCGGTGTTGCCTTGAATTGTGTTGGTAACGGCAAAATCCTGAAGGAAGGAATCTTCGATCGCTTATGGATTCAACCCGCCGCAGGCGATGCGGGTAGCGCCCTGGGGATTGCTCTCTACACCTGGAACCAGGTATTGGATAAACCGCGTGATGTCAATGGGAGGGACCAGATGCAGGGAGCTTATCTCGGCCCTTCATTTAAAACAGCAGAAATAAAATCCTATTTGGACGGCATAGGCGCGAGCTACCAGGAATATTCGCAAAGCGAACTGATATCTACACTCGTAAAAAATTTGTCTGAGGACAAAGTTCTCGGCTGGTTTCAGGGGAGGATGGAGTTCGGGCCGCGAGCTTTGGGAGGACGCAGTATTCTAGGTGACCCAAGAAGCTCGAAAATGCAGTCGACCATGAACCTTAAGATCAAGTATCGGGAATCGTTTCGGCCTTTCGCGCCCTCGGTCCTTCGGGAAAAGGTGAGCGAATGGTTCGATATGGATGCAGACAGCCCCTACATGCTTTTGGTAGCTTCGGTTAGGGATGAGATAAAAATTGAGATGACCGATGAGCAGAAGAAGCTGTTTGGTATTGACTTGCTGAACATTCCCCGGTCCAAAATTCCTGCTATCACGCATGTGGATTACTCGGCCCGCGTTCAAACTGTGGAGCGGGAAACCAATCCTTTGTATTATGAATTGATTGATGGATTCAATAAGGAAACGGATTGTCCTGTGCTTATCAACACCTCTTTCAATGTGCGAGGCGAACCCATTGTATGCACGCCGGAAGATGCGTATCGTTGTTTCATGCGTACGGAAATGGATTTCTTGGTTTTGGAAAACCTCGTATTGGATAAAAAACAGCAGCCTGCCTGGGAAGAAAAAACCGATTGGAAAGAAGAATTTGAACTTGATTAATTGATTGTAAAAGAATAAGGTACCAATAGTGTCATCAGGGAATCGCCCTGACTTGCCTGAAGCGTCCTCGAAAACCCTCACTCCAAGCTATTAGCAACATGTTCAATGTCATATTGGCCGGAGGAAGTGGAACCCGGTTTTGGCCCAAAAGCAGAGAGTTGTTTCCAAAGCAGTTGATCCGGATTGTTGGATCAAAAACCATGGTGCAAGCGACCGCAGAACGCTTACTTGCTCTTTCGCCTGTGGAGAACCTGTTTCTGGTGACCAATGAA
The DNA here is from genome assembly GCA_024648695.1 of Nitrospina sp. Lineage (GTDB taxonomy): Bacteria > Nitrospinota > Nitrospinia > Nitrospinales > JACRGP01 > JACAVV01. The sequence goes on along the minus strand of JACAVV010000009.1, from coordinate 95,042 downwards.
TCTCATGCCTTGGAGACTTGCCGGCAGTTGGTTCCTTTTGGTTTCCATTCAGAAAACCTGATCGCAGAACCTGTCGCCCGAAACACTGCCGCGGCAATTGGCCTGGCGGCACGGGTGTTGGCTGAGTCAGATCCGCAGGAGGTGATGGGAATTTATCCAGCGGACCATATCATCAACAACACCGAAGTTTTTGAAAGGACCGTCAAGAAAGCTGTGGAAGTCGCGAGACAAGGTTATCTGGTGACCCTTGGTGCTCAGCCCCACAGGCCGGAAACCGGTTACGGTTACATCAAGCAAGGTCTACCATTGAGCGGGTTCGATCAGGTTTTCATGGCAGAGCGTTTTACCGAAAAGCCCGATTTGATTTCCGCCCAACGCTTTGTTGATGATGGTAATTATTTCTGGAATTGCGGGGTCTTTTTCTGGAAGGTCTCTACTATTCTGGAACACATTCGGCAATTGTTACCCGATTTGTTTGAGCATTTGGACAATTTGTATTTTCATCTGGTTGCCCAAAAGGGCAGGTATCCGTTTCGTTTGCTGGATCCCGAGGGTGCTGGTATTTTTGAAAGGCTTCCAAACGAGTCGGTGGATTTCGGGATAATGGAAAAGGCCGAAAAAGTGGCTATGATTCCCTGCTCCATGGAATGGAATGATGTGGGAAGCTGGACCACGCTGGAAGACCTTTATGAAAAAGACGAAAATGGAAATGTTTTTTCCAGTAACGTTGTTTCGCTCAACAGCAAAGGGTCCATCATTCAGGGAGAAGGGCGCTTGATTGCAACGGTGGGCATCGAAAATATGATCATTGTTGATACTCCGGATGCCCTGTTAATTTGTGATAAAAACCAGGCACAGGATGTTAAAAAAATCGTGGAAACTATAAAAAAAGAAGGAAAACCGCAAGCGACTCTGCACCCCACCGTGCATAAACCCTGGGGATCCTATACGGTTCTTGAGGCAGGGACAGAGCATTTGGTCAAACGAATAGATGTGAACCCTGGAGAAATGTTGAGTTTGCAATCTCATGAACACCGCTCCGAAAACTGGACCGTCCTCAGTGGAACCGCTCGGGTACAGAAGGATAAGGAAATTCTTAACCTGAATAAATCGGAATCCATTTTTATTCCTAAAGGAAGCAAACACCGGATTAGCAATCCTGGTGATTCGGTCCTTTCTATTCTGGAAGTTCAACTGGGCGACATCCTGAAAGAGGAAGACATCATTCGCTACGAAGACGCTTATGGTCGACCGGTAAAAAATAGCAGTTAAGCTTTGAACGCTCACTTGAATTGGTAAACATCCGGTCACAAGCACCCAACTTTACAGAAATATTATTCCCATGAAAGCTTTAATCACAGGCATTACCGGCCAGGATGGCTCTTATCTGGCAGAGTTTCTGTTGTCTAAAGGTTATGAGGTTTATGGCCTGATTCGTAGAAGCAGTTCCATCACCCGTGAGCGGATCGACCACTTGCACGGTGAATTTGCAGGAATGGAATCCAAACTGAACCTGATTTACGGAGACCTTGGAGATTCCAATTCCCTGCGCTCGGCACTTACGAAAATTCAACCGAACGAGGTTTATAATCTGGCCGCACAGAGCCATGTGAAGGTCAGTTTCGAAATTCCTGAATACACTGTTGACGTGACCGGTACAGGAACCGTGCGCCTTCTGGATGCGATTCGCGACATTGACTCCAACATTAAATTTTACCAGGCCTCCAGCAGTGAAATGTTTGGCAAGGTTAGGGAAGTCCCTCAAACCGAAACCACACCTTTTTCCCCCCGCAGTCCCTATGCCGCCGCTAAGGTTTTGAGTTATTGGCTTACCGTCAATTATCGTGACGGTTATGATCTGTATGCCTGCAATGGAATTTTGTTTAATCACGAATCGCCGCGCCGGGGAGAAAGTTTTCTGACTCGCAAGATCACTTTGGGAGTCGCCCGCATTTTGCACGGCCTGCAAAAATGCATCACTCTGGGAAACCTGGAAGCGAAACGCGATTGGGGCTATGCGGGTGATTATGTAGAAGCGATGTGGTTGATGCTTCAACAGGAGACGGCGAGTGACTACGTTATTGCTACAGGAGTTACCAGGTCGGTGCGGGAATTCTGTGAGCGGGCATTCAAGTATGGTGGCGTGGAAATTGAGTGGTCGGGATCGGGCTTGAACGAGGTGGGTCGGGTCAAGGAAGTATTCTTCCATGAATTGAAAGAAGTATTGCAACCGGGCGACGTGGTGGTTCGTGTGGATCCCAGGTTTTTTCGTCCCACCGAAGTCGATCAACTGATCGGCGATCCCACAAAAGCCAAGGAAAAGCTGGGCTGGACTCCCAAAGTCGGATTTGAAAAGTTGGTCGAAATGATGGTTGAGTCTGATATCAAAAAGGCCAAAAGAGAATTGAGCTTCAGCAAGGTGTGATCCTGTTTAACCCGTTAAGGCAAGAATTTTTTCCACCACATGCTCCGCAAACGGAAACGCGCATGTGAATGCTGGCGAAACTGCGTTCAGTATGTGGAGTGAATGCTTATCTCCTTCCAGAACAAAATCCATTTCAAGCGCCTTCGATTTAATGTTGACCAGTTGGGCGCGTATGCCTGCAGGACCCCAACGAGTGAAGTGGTTAAGCGGAATGCCTTGAACCAGTTCCGATGCCAAATGGACCAAATGCGTTTTCGAGTATTTTTTCAGTTCTTCATACGCCAGCCGTTTGAAATCGAAGTTGGATGAAATCACCAGGGACAGATGCCTGCACAGGATTTCCCCGAATTCTTTCCATCCGAATCCTTCCCCACCCTTGTATTGCTCTCTCCAGAATGCTGGAATGGCTGTAGGTCCAATTTTCACCTGGCCCTTGGGCGTCACCGTAAAATGCACTCCCAGAAAGGGATTACGTAAATCGGGAACAGGATACACGTGCGTTTTCAGGGGCCCCTGTGTTTCGGTGGAGTAGAGGTAAAGTCCTTTAAAGGGAAGGATCCGGTAGTTCCGCGAAAATCCGAAATCGCGTGCAATTCGGTCAGCGTGTAACCCACCTGCATTGATAAAGTACCCACATTCCATTTCTCCGGAAGAAGTTTGAACCCCTCTCAACGTCCGTCCTGTATAGCGAACCCCGGTTTTTATTTGGATTCCTTGAGACAGTGCGTCATCAATCAAGGCATTCATCACCAGAGCCGGATCGACCGAAGAAGTGGTGGGTGAAAACAAGGCACGTTCGAAGGTTTTGGCCTTGGGTTCGATTTTTGCCGCATCCTGTTCGTCGACCGATTCCAATGGCACACCGTTTTTTTGAGCGCGGTTTAGCAGAACCTCCAGTTGTGTTAAATCCTGCCCATTTTTAGCGACCACCAACTTGCCGCATTTGTTCAAGGGGATATTCTTGTCGTGGCAATATCGGGTTAAACGAACGTTACCTTTGCGCGTGAACTGAGCCTTGAAACTGTCGGGAGTGTAATAGAACCCTGCGTGCAATACGCCACTATTGCGGCCGCTGGCGTGCTTTCCACAACGCTCTTCTTTTTCCAGAAGGAGAATGCTGGAATTCGGAAATTGACGCTTTAGTTCCAGGGCGGTGGTCAGGCCGATAACACCGCCTCCTGCAATTAAGTAATCTGCTGAACTCATAAAGAATGCATTTATTAGTTCTTAGCTTTTCTCAAAAAGGTCAGCTTATAGCAAGAAAATGGATAATGGAATCTATTAAAATTTCTTTTTTGGTTTACAATGGTTAAAACAAAATAGTGCCTATAAAACTTTAATAAAATTTGGGCGCATCATGATGGATTTGTACATTGGAGATGACGGAATGAAAACAGCGACTTTTGGCGCCGGTTGTTTTTGGGGAGTAGAACTGGCATTCAGTCAACAGGAAGGTGTTGTGGAGACGGCTGTAGGTTACAGTGGCGGCCAAGCGCCAAACCCTACCTATGAAATGGTGTGTGGCGGTCAAACCGGTCACGCTGAAGTGGTGGAAGTTAAGTACGATCCGTCGATTATTGCTTACGAACAACTACTTGCTTTGTTTTGGTCGGTTCATGATCCCACAACGCTCAACCGGCAAGGACCCGATGTCGGCACTCAGTACCGCTCGATCATAATGGCTCACAATGAGGAACAAGCGGAGCTGGCGCGTGCTTCACGCAAGGCCATGGACCAGTCGGGCCGGTTTTCAAATAAAATTGTTACCGAAATCGTTCCAGCGTCGGAGTTTTATCGCGCTGAGGAATACCACCAAAAATACCTCGAAAAAAAGGGACTGCGAAATTGCCACTAGGCATTCAGGTTCCCTGGAAAGTCACAATATAAATGCCCACAGATTTTGAAATTCTTGAAATCAAGCGTGATGCAACTTTCGATGAAATAAAGCAGGCTTACAAAACACTGGTCAAAAAATGGCATCCCGACCGATTCCCTGCAGATGAGGAAGACCTTCAAAAACAAGCCAGCGCCAGGTTTCATAAAATCACCGAAGCCTACAAACGCCTGGAAACCTTTTACAGCAATCGTGCCGGCGGTAAATATGCTGAAAACCAGCCGGACTATTCTCCTTTCGACCATTATCCCGAAACTTCTGAGGGGAATTGGGAAGATGAATCTACCTCGGATTTACCCCAGTTCATCACCCGCACCTGGCCTAATGGCGACAAGTATGAAGGTATGGTTATGAACGACCAAATGCACGGCCAGGGCATGTTCAATTTTGCCAATGGAAGTATTTACACCGGGCAATTCCTGTACGGAAAAATTGAGGGTCATGGCAAAATGGTATTCTCTAATGGCGATACCTATTCTGGAGAGTTTCGCAATGGACGTTTCCATGGCCAGGGAAAGATGTATTATTCCAACGGCGACCACTATTTCGGCAGTTTTTCTGAAGACCGATATCATGGCCACGGCGTGTTTATTAAAGCAGGGGAAGTGTTCTCCGGCCAATGGGAATACGGTTCGCTTCTTAATGACTCGCCACAGGAAGGTTACTGGTAGCCTTTAGATTTCCCCTTTCTCTTTCTTGTTTACCGGGTCATTCCATGGATTCATGGCACCTCTATATTATTCGGCTCAAAAACGGATATTTGTATACTGGAATCACACAGGATGTAGAACGCAGATTTCAGATTCATTCAGAAGGTGGCAAAAAAGCCGCCAAAAGCGTTCGAGGCAAGGGACCCCTGACTCTGGTGTTTCAAAAAACCATCGGAGACAAATCTTTAGCGCTTAAAGCCGAACAAGCCGTTAAGAAGTTATCGCGATCAAAAAAAGAACAATTGATTGCCGGTACTCTGGACTTTAATGGGATTTCATAGGTGGGTATTATTTAAATGTATTCAGGAGAATCCGTGAAGCCCAGAATTTTTCTTACGATCGCTTTGAGTATTTTCATTAGATTCAAGTAAGGTTGGAGCCGAAGGCAAAGGAAGAGCCTGGGATATATTACGAGTCGTCCAGCTCAGGAAGTGTGAACTCCGTTTCGCATTTTTTGCACCGGACCTGCTGGCCGGGAACGTCCGGGTGGGCATCGAACCGGGCATCGCCAATTATTTTTGAAACTTCGTAACGAGTATGGCAACTCGGGCAAAATGCGAACAGGTTTTGATCGACCACTTTCACCTTGGCCAGGGTAAACACTTTCTCGGGTGTTTGTCCTGTTCCTTTTACAGAATCTGGTCCGGGTTCCGGTTGAGGGTTGCCCTTTTCCTGTTGTCCGGCCAATTGGACATTCACAGCAGATAGCATTAAGTTTGGCCATGCTTCACGGGGAACATAATCCTTGATGGGCTCTATCACCACGGCAGTGCCCTGGACAATGATCACCCCCATGCCTGATCCGCCCTGGGTTTCAAAGTGGAAATTAGTGATCGCGTTGCCCTTGATCCGCCGCGTCATTTTCATCATCCGCTCGATGGCTTTTTGACGCGATTCGTCTTCCAGTTCTGTGAATGATGTCAGTTCCCCTCCCGTCAATTGCTTGCAGGACATGGTGCAATCCTGCGCCACATCTTTGGACCGCATCGAAACGCCCCATACGATGCCTTTATGGTCCTGAATTGCATAGCCCTCAAATCCGTCATTTGGAGTGATCAGGATTTTATCTCCCAGGTCGGGACGGGTTCCGCCGCCCAAATCTTTTGGATCGATCATGTTTCGGTCCTCGTGTTCGGTTTTAGGTGATACATTGCGCGTTCGCTCAAAATGTTTTCGACTTTCATGATCCGTTCTGCCTGAAGGCGATAACCGGAACAAACTTTTCCACCATCCAGTTCCTCACAACCTTCGCACCCACTTGCAGAAAGAGGTGCACGCCTCATGTTGAAAATTTTCCAGACTAGAACGATTAACATCGTGGTGGTGAGTCCCATCAGCCATCCGCTTTGTACGGATAGAATCAGCAGGAAAACAGGGAGAAACCCAGTGGCAAACCTCAAACCATCTTTTACCGGTCGCGGCCAGTGTTGATAAATATCCGGAATGCTGGCTGAAATAATCAAAAGGAATCCGATGGGCGCGACCCTGTTTAGGATGGCAGGTGGAACCTCATTCCATTCCAGCATGAGAGAGCTAAGGCTCGTAACGACTCCAGCATAAAGAAAAAAACAACCCCGGCAAAAGAAAACCTGGCTCCATTGTAAAGAATCCTTTTTGTGTCGAGTACAAAGGGGTTTGTGAACAAAGTAAAACGGAAAATAATGCCTGAGGTGAATAAAAAAACTTTGCAGGAAAAAAAATCTGGAGAATCCTGCCGCTGATTTCATTGCAGACGGCTGACTGAAGAGTGATCAAGGGGGGCACCGCAAGTGATGCAACATTCCAGGTCTTCCAGTTCTACCTTAAACCGGTCGCCGCATTTCGCACACTGGTACAATTTTCGAGAAGCAACCGCACGGCAATAAAAGTAAATAGCCAAGGGGACGGTTAGTATGCCACCTATGATGTAGAGCATCTGATAGTCCTTAAAAAATATCAAGAATCCTGATTTTTGCATTAAAAATACTTTTCGTCAACCAATGTAGTTCTTCTAATAAAACCAGGATTGGGAATAAGAAAACTTGTTGGCGATGAAGGTAAAAGACATTTTTTTATTATTATATCTTTACATTTTCATTAATTGTGTTTTAATGGGTGTGGAATTCTTTAATAGTGTAATATGAGAAAATGTTATTTATCCGGTTTTTGAAGAATTAAAAATTATTTTGGATAATAGAGTAACTGCAAACATTAGTTTGGATAAGCAATTCATAACTTTAGGGCTTTGATGATAAAAAAATTTAGCTGACAGATCCACTTATTCTTGGGTGAAGTTATCGTAAACAAACCTTTTTACCAAAAAGCATTTATTGGCCCAATGTTTGTTCCATCTTCAGGTTAAAATATAACCACTAGAAAACTGGTTTAGTGATTTGCTTAAGGGAAACAAGTTTTGCAAATGATCCACAAACAGATAGACTATCAACATATTTTAGCATCCATTGTGGATGGGGCCGAATATGCTGTGATTGGGAAGAGCTTAACGGGAGAAATTATCAGTTGGAACAAGGCGGCAGAAAAAATTTACGGGTATTCTGCCGAGGAAGTTCTCGGAAAAAACTGCGCCTTTCTTCTTCCTGACGACCGCAAACAGGAGGCTGAACAATATTTAAGGAAAATCAGGAATGGAGAAACCATAGAGGAATTGGAGACCATTCGGGTTAATAAGGATGGTGCGCGGACAGAAGTGTTCTTGAGAGTTTCCCCTATTAAATCTGGAGAAGGAGAGATTATCGGAGCTTCAACCATTTCATGTAATATAAATGTTCTTGATCAATATAAAAGAAAATTAAATGATGAAAAGGAACTTGCAAAAGTCGTCATCGATAATGTGATTGATGGAATCATCACCATTGATATCTCCGGGATAATCCAGACCTTTAATCCAGCCGCCGAACAAATATTCGGATATCAGGCGAATGAGGTGATTGGCCAGAACGTAAAAATGCTGATGCCTGAACCTTTTCAGGCGGAACATGACAATTATTTGCAAAATTATTTGAAAACGGGAAAAGCAAAGATCATTGGCATTGGTCGGGAAGTGGTGGGTCTTAAAAAAAATGGTGCCCAGTTTCCACTCGAGCTCTCCATCGGTGAAGCTCACCTGGAAGATAAAACCATGTTTACCGGGATAGTGAAGGATATCAGTGAGCGAAAAATATTTGAAAACAAACTTCTGGAAAAACAAACCCGCATTGAAGCGGTATTAAATAATACCATAGACGGAATAATAACCATTGATAAAAGGGGAAAAATCAAGGATTTTAATCCGGCCGCCGAGAGAATCTTTGGTTATCTGGCTGAGGAGGTGATCGGTCGAAACGTCAAGATGTTGATGCCGGAGCCTTATTCATCTCAACATGACAGTTATTTGAAAAATTATCTGGAAACAGGCCATGCGAAAATCATAGGTATCGGCAGGGAGGTTATTGGACTGCGTCGCAATGGAACCACCTTTCCTCTGGAACTTGGCATTTCGGTAATGGAGTCTGAAGGTCAGCCTATGTTTATCGGAATAACCCGTGATATTTCAGACCAAAAGATGGCAGTCGACGCCCGCGAACAATTGGCTTCCATTGTGGAAAATACCGAGGATGCCATTTGGGGTCAGCAAATGGATGGAACCATCACATTTTGGAACAACGCGGCGAAAAAAATTTTTGGTTATTCAGATTTTGAAATTATGGGAAAAGGGACCCACATTCTTGTTCCGAAGGATCGACAGGCTGAATACAGCTATATTCTTGAAAAAATCAAGCGGGGAGAAACCCTGAATAGTTTCGAGACCCAGATGCAAAAAAAGGATGGGAAAGGTATTCATGTCTCTCTCACCGTTTCGCCCATTTACGATGGAAAAGGTGAAATTATAGGTGCCTCGACTATTGCTCGGGATATATCCGATCATGTTTTTCTGCTAAAAGAAAAAGAGGACTTGATCCATCAACTGGAATGTGTTTCGCTCATAGACCCTTTGACCAACCTTCTCAACCGGCGAGGGATGGTGCAACGCCTGGAGTACGAGCATACCCGATATCGGAGGTTTGGAGTCGTTTACTCCCTGGTCCTGGCAGATATTGATTTTTTCAAAAGAGTGAACGATACCTACGGGCATTTAAAAGGTGATGAAGTTCTGAAATTTGTATCAGAAATATTAAAATCCAACTGTCGGGAACAGGATTCCGTAGCCCGTTGGGGGGGAGAAGAATTTTTGATTCTTCTCGTGCAAACCCAAAAAGAAGGAGGATTGAGCTTCACAAGCAAACTGCTTGAATCCATCCAGAAATCCTGTTTCAAATCCGGCGAGATATCCATTAACATTACTTTTAGTATGGGATTGGTCAGCGTCAACCAAGGGGTTGAATCACTAGAACAGCTCCTTAACAAGGCGGATCAATACCTGTATCAAGCTAAGAAAGAAGGCCGCAACCGGGTGGTCGCCTAAAGTGTTTTTAGATGTATCGGATGGGCCAGCTTTGTTGAGTTTTACTCAGGTTAAGCTGTTAGAGTTTTCCCGTAACAAAATGGCTAATTGGTCTTCATTTATATCTTTTGCGGTGAGGTCAATGACTATTTTTACCGCCAAGGGCTCCGGGGAATCCAGTAATATTTTGTTCTGGTAGAGAAAATCGAAACCGACCATAAATCCGGTGCGCTTGTTGCCATCCAGAAATGGGTGATTTCTGATAATTCTGGAAATGTTTGCCGAGGCTAAAACAAACAAGTCAGGGTGTCGTAAGAATAAATTTGACGGGGACGGGCTAGGGCAGAGTCCAGCAAATCTTCATCACTGATACCCGGCCGTTCCCCAAATTCTATGACAAGTTTGGTGTGAAGGGAAAGAACAATGGGTTTGGTTATCCAAAAGGGTTCTTTCATTTAGCCAATTCCCGCAACGTATTCTTGTAGCGGGATATGCCCTCTTCAATGGCTTCCAGATGCTTTTTAAAATCCGGATCGTATGGGGTGATTTTACAAGTCCCGCCCGAATCTTCTGATATTAATATCTAGTCGCCATCTTAAAAATGCAACTTCTTTAAAATCTCTTTTGGGAGAATGAGGCCGGAAGAAGTTCCGATTTTTCTGATTCTGGATTCAAGCATATTCAAACTCCTTTGCATTATTAATTTTAAAATAATGTGATTTTGAGGTGGGATCAATTTCTTAAAAGAGCGTGCTTTAGGGGGGTAAGAAAATATTCCAAAAAATCCTTTTAATTCATGAATTTATAGGGAATATATTATGGGGATAGTTTAAACAAACCGGGATTAAAATTTTTGGCAAATAATAATCCCGGTAGCCTTGAATCTTGGCCTCTTACATCCCTACTTTTTCTCTCACTTCGTCCATCAATTTGGCGTCGATGGTGGTGATGCCTTTTTCTAGGGCGTAGTTGATCACTGTTTTCTTGGCCATGTTTCTTACGAAAAAGGGCACCTTCTGAATGCGGGCTTTGGCCTCATCGGTCCACTCAAGATCGCTTTCTGTAGGGGCGGCGTTTTTCAGTTCTTCCTTGCCTTCAGCCAACTGGGTTCCCACGACGCTCATGGGACCACTTCCCACTTCTGACTTTCCACCCATTTCTACTCCAATTTTACTCACGAATTCGGTTTCGAATTTGTTGGTGAGCATGGCAATGGAATGGTCACATTTGGGGCATTTGAATTTTAGCGAAATGTTCTTGGATTCCGCGGGCATGATGCCGTCGGTTTGAGTTTGCATCTGCTCATCACAGGGTATGCAAAGGAATTTCATGGTGGCTCCTTCCTAGGTATTTGGAATTGATTTCAAGATATTGTCGACCGCCTGCGAGATGGCCTTTCCTGTGATGGAATCTTTAAAATCGTTGAAAAATAATTTTCCGGACTGGGACTTCTTCGAAATCCTTGGATCAAACGGGATTCTGCCAATAAAAGGAATTTCCTTTTTTTCGGATAATTCTTTGACATCGTCGCCCTCAAACAAAGCGCCTTCTTCATCGCAATGAGGGCAGATATAACTGGCCATATTTTCAATAAGACCAATGATCTTGACGCCCAAATTGTTGTTTTTTGTTATAGACTTAGATACAATATGCTGAGAAAGTGCTGAAGGTATTGTGACCTCTACGACACCTTCCAGTTCGGGAATCAAGTCGCGAATATTATCGATGCGGTCACTGCCCGGTGGCATGTCGATGAGCAGGTAATCCAGTTCTCCCCAATTGGTATCTGCGAGCAGTTCGCGAAGCGCCGTGCATTCCATGGTGCTTACCCATACCGCGCTTGCACCATCGTCTGTCCACATCACCGGGGAATCGGGACTGGGAAGCAGGGAATCCATAGACATCACTTTGATATCGAGTGCGCCAATCGAAGGATCGACTCCTTCTTTATCAATATTGAGCTTTTCTTTATTGTCGATTCCCAAAAGCTGGCACATACTGGGTCCGTTAAGATCTGCATCCAGGATACCCACCTTGAATCCGCGGTCGGCCAGACAACCGGCAATATTGGCGGTCATGGAGCTTTTGCCCACGCCCCCTTTTCCACTCATTATGGAAATCTTGTGCTTGATTTTGTCCAGACGGCCACGCAGTTTTTCCCTTTGGCTGACCACCTGGTCGACAATATTAGACCCACCGTCCCCGGCGAGATCTTCATAGGTTTTCATAGATCGACTCCAAAATGTTTCAAACCCTTTATAATGTATTGTAACCCTAATAATATATAAAATTGAGGTGGTTTGAAAGGGATTAATAGGAAGGTTGACGGATATTTCTCATCAAATGGAAGAAAATTTGAAAAATAATGAATCCAGGACTTGCGAAAATGGTGGACAGGACTATATTAATATTGTCAATGAATAATCCCTTCAAGGGGGGCAATGAGGAGCATGAATCCACCTTTTTATTTTTAGTTGGTCCCAAGTTAAAGTTCGTATCTAATTATGAACATGCCCTGTTAAAATGGGTCGAAAAGATTGAAAAGCGCGTTGTTTTCGAACAACGCGCTTTTTTTTTCGCTCGTATTTTGAAATAATCTTCGCATTGTTTAACGTTTGAGTGATTCGTATCGATGCGAAAGATTAAAATGGTTCTGGAGTATGATGGCGGTAATTACATGGGTTGGCAAATTCAACCTAATGGTATTTCTATTCAGGAAGTAGTTGAAAAAGTATTATCTAAAGTTTTGAAAATAAAAATGAAAGTTTATGCTTCGGGCCGAACGGATTCCGGGGTTCATGCTGAAGCTCAGGTGGCTCATTTTACGACCGATTCCAGAATGACTGAACTGGAAATGGTTAGAGCTTTCAACAGTTTGCTTCCTCATGATATTTCGGTGAAACAGGTCGAAGATGTTTCTGAAAGTTTTGACGCCCGTAAAAGTGCAATCAGAAAAATCTACCGCTATATAATTTTAAACCGCGATTATCCCTCTGCTTTGATGTATCGACGGGTTTGGTTTATTCCTTTTCCTCTGGATATGAGTGCCATCATGGAAGCAAAAGAATGCTTGATCGGTCGCCACGATTTTTTGGCGTTTCAGGGCCGCAACGCCGAGACCAAAACCTCGGTGCGGGAAATTTACCGGATCGACATTTCCTGTAAGGATGATTTCATCTACATGACGTTTGAGGGAAATGGATTCCTTAAACACATGGTGCGAAATATAGTCGGAACTCTGGCCTGGATAGGAAAAGGCAAAATGCCTGCAAGTCGGATGAAAGAAATCCTGGATTTGAAAAACCGTAGATTGGCAGGTCCCACCGCCCAACCTCAGGGCCTTTGTCTGGTTAAGGTTATTTATCCTGATGATTGCCAATAAAATGCCTTTCTATCCAAATTTGTAACATTCTTAAAGAAAAGTGTTTGAAAAACAGTTTACTTTATTACCAAGGCTGGGTATTCTTTCAAGCTTAAACTCACAACCATTTAAAATAATATTGTAAGAAAGTCCAATGAGCGAAAACACCAAAATTACCTTATTGCCTGGTGACGGTATTGGACCGGAAGTGGTCCGGCAAGCCGTTAAAATAATAAAAATTCTGGAGTCCAAACTGGGACTCGAACTGGAAATGCAGGAGTACCCTGTAGGTGGGGCCGCCTATGAGGTCGAGGGCCATCCTTTGCCCGAAACTACTTTGAAAGCCGCGAAGGAAGCGAATGCAGTTTTACTGGGGGCCGTTGGCGGACCCAAATGGGAATCCATTGATTTTGCTCTGAGACCCGAACGTGCTTTGCTGGGGTTGCGGTCTTCGTTGGGTTTATTCGCCAATCTGCGTCCTGCGAAGGTATTTGATGCCCTTGTTGAGGCCTCCACCCTCAAGTTCGACGTGGTGAACGGACTCGATATTCTTGTGGTCCGGGAGTTGACCGGGGGTATCTATTTTGGCAAGCCTGCGGGAGTGGAAACTCTGGAAGATGGAACCCGTCGTGGATTCAATACCCTGGTTTATACGGAAGATGAAATCAAGCGTATCGCCCGAGTAGCGTTCGATGTGGCTCGCAAGCGAAATAACAAAGTTCATTCCATCGACAAAGCCAACGTGCTTCAGTGCACGGGCTTCTGGCGCGAGGTGGTTACCGATCTGCATAAAGAATATAGTGACGTGACTTTGGAACATATGTATGTGGATAATTGCGCTATGCAGTTGGTTCGAAATCCGAAACAATTCGATGTGGTGCTCACCACCAACATGTTCGGTGATATCTTAAGCGATGAGGCTTCCATGTTGACAGGCTCCATCGGCATGCTTCCCTCGGCAAGCGTTGGCGGAAGCAATGGCATGTACGAACCTATTCATGGAAGCGCACCGGACATTGCGGGACAGGATAAGGCGAATCCTTTGGCAACAATTTTGTCTGTGGGCATGATGTTTAAATACTCCCTCGATAACGAACAGGTGAATACCTGGATCGAAGAGGCTGTGGAAGCTGTGCTGGCAAAGGGTTATCGTACCGGCGATATTATGTCTGATGGCAAAAAGCAAGTGGGGACTGTGCAAATGGGCGATTTGGTGGCCGAAGAACTGGAAGCGAAACAATGTTGAAGAAAAAGAATTCTTATAAGGTGGCGGTCGTCGGCGCTACCGGTGCGGTGGGCAACTGTATGTTGTCGATTCTGGAGGAGCGCAAATTTCCCGTATCTGAACTGATACCTCTGGCATCGGCAAAATCGGTTGGCAAGACTCTGAGGTTCCAGGAGAAAGATTTATCGGTGCGTGAATTGAAAGAGGACTCTTTTGAGGGAGTGGATATTGCCTTGTTTTCTGCGGGCGGTGGAATCAGCAAACAGTTCAGTCCCATTGCGGCTAAATCGGGATGTGTTGTGGTCGATAACAGCAGTGCGTTTCGTATGGAGGCGGATGTTCCCCTTGTGGTGCCGGAAGTCAACCCGCACGCTTTAAAGGAGCATTCCGGGATCATCGCCAATCCCAATTGTTCGACCATCCAGATGGTCGTAGCGTTGAAACCGGTGCATGAGCGCTATAAAATAAAGAAGGTAGTCGTGTCCACTTATCAATCGGTGTCCGGTTCCGGGCAAAAGGCGATCAATGAACTGGAGCAACAAACACGAAGCCAACTGCAGGGCGAGGAACTGGAATGCAAGGTATATCCCCATCCTATTGCATTCAACTGCCTGCCGCATATCGACGCATTTCTGGAAAACGGGTTTACTAAAGAAGAAATGAAAATGGTGAACGAGACTCATAAAATCCTTGAAGACTCCAGCATTCAGGTATGCCCGACCACCGTGCGTGTGCCAGTGTTTTATTCGCACTCCGAGGCCATCTATGTAGAAACTGAAAACGACGTTGCCATTCGGGAATTGAAAACCCTGCTGGCGGAGTCTCCGGGCCTTCAGGTGGTGGACGATCCGGCGTCGAATACATACCCCCAGGCCATTAATGCCGCTCACAAAGACGCAGTGATGGTGGGTCGCATTCGAGCCGACCTTTCTGGTCCCAAAGCGTTTCATTTTTGGGTGGTAGCCGATAACTTGAGAAAAGGAGCCGCCCTCAATGCTATCCAGATTGCCGAATTGCTTGTGGGATAAGGGCTCCGGGAAAATAATGATGGAATAATCGGTGTCCTTGCATTATCTTTGTAGCTATCAGTGCATTTCGAACTTTCTTGATAAGGAGATTGGATATGACACGTTCGTACCCCATTGTATTATTGATTGTTTTTTCAATTGCGTTAATTTCTGGATGTGCCTCGACCGAAAAAAGGAAGACGACCCTTGACGATGTGTCTCCAGCCGCCAAAGCTACCATTTTGCACCACACTCAACAAGGCGATATCGAAAAAATCTGTATTAAAGACGAGGACAAAAAGACCGAATACCACGTTGCCTTCAAGACAAAAGGACGTGATTATGAATTGACCCTTGACGAAGCGGGAAAGGTGCTGGAGTTTGAAGAAATTTTAGAAATGGAAGAGTTGCCAATGGCGGTTCAAACCACTGTGAAAAAAGAAACCAAAGGCGCCAAAATCACAGAACTGGCACGCGAAATGGAAGACGATGGGAAAACCTTCTACGAAGTTGAATTTGTAATCAATGATGAAGAGCACGAAATTAAAATGTCTTCAGATGGCAAAATATTGGAAAAAGATGATGTGCCCAATAAACCGAATTACAGCTATGTAGAATAATCCAATTAACCGCATCATCGGATGCGGATTTGGAGTCAGTTTTCATTCTTAAGTTGTGAATAGGCCGAACAGTTAATCAATCGTACCTGATAATATCATTGATGGATAGTACCAAACAGAGAGGAGTTTTTTTGTTGCAGCGGCGAACCCGAATGCGGCAAGGAAACTCCTTTTTTTTGGGGCGGTGATGTCTAACCTGGGGTTTGCTGTCAGGTTGAAATTGAGTGTGTAGTTTTTTTCGGATCAATGGGTGGGGTGCATAACCAGGTTTGCCCGTTCTAATCCGGCATGGGTGTATGAGAGAGGGATGATGTGGCTTTTTTTAACCTACAAATCAGAATCAAATCTAATTCTGTTACTATTATTTGAATGAAAAATCATTTTTATAAATTTATCTTTAGAATGGATTGTGTTTCATTCAATGAGTTATAATAGCCGCAAAATTTTATTTGTATTAAATTAAAGTCTGATATGGTTCCATAACGAAATGTGGTTTTACTGATTGGCTTTTGTTGCCATTAATAACTAAATGATCGCCTTTAATACAAAAAGATTCTAATCCGATCAAACCCTAAAAGGCGATATCACCTTTAGTTGGGAAATATGAGATTTAGGAGAATGGAAACTCCCCCAATAGCCTATTTTTTTCACTGCCTTTTCCCTTCAATAATTGGTCGGCTGACCAGGTTATATCAACGTTTTTCTTCCAGCTTTTTTAATAATGTTTTGCAGAAAACTTATCAGTATGTTCACGCCTCAAGCTTTCAACCCAAAACAATTTCTTTTAATAAATCCTTTTAAAACCTTCATCAAAGATAACAGTATCCATGAGTACGCCATCTGAAACTAACGAATGTCCTGTAGGGAATCTGGCAGGATTCAAGGCCTATGCGAAACATGATATTCTCTCGGGTTTTCTGGTTTTCCTTATTGCTTTGCCTCTGTGCCTGGGTATTTCCCTGGCTTCCGGGTATCCTGCAATTGCCGGCATTTTTACAGCTATGATCGGAGGCCTAGTTGCCACTTTCCTAAGTAATTCGGAACTGACAATTAAAGGCCCTGCCGCGGGTTTGATCGTCATCGCACTGGCCTGCGTCACTGAATTCGGGTATACAGGGGGGCAGGATCCAGAGAAGGATTTTCAAGCCTATCGATTGGCGTTGGGTGTTGGGGTTGCCGCCGGAGTTGTGCAGATATTATTTGGTGTGTTTCGTACAGGAGTCCTGGGCGAGCTTTTTCCCAATTCAGCGATTCACGGATTACTTGCATCCATAGGTATCATCATAATCTCAAAACAGTTTCCGATTATGATGGGTTTGCATCCGGATGGTGCTCCCCTGGAACTGCTTGCGAGAATTCCCTCATTTATTATAAATATGAACCCCAGGGTTGGCCTGATCGGGGTCGTGAGCCTGCTCATTGTAGTCAGTTATGTCTGGATAAAAAATCCAAAATTAAAAAGAATTCCAGCTCCTATGATGATGTTGTTTATAACGGTGCCGCTGGGAATGTTTTTGGGAATCGGCGAAGCGGGGACCTATACGTTTGGTAGCCAGGTTTTCGATTTGGGCGAAAAGTTTTTGGTCAACGTACCTAAAAATATGTTGAACGCAGTGACCTTTCCGGATTTTTCAGGCCTGACCTCCGATACTGGAATCAGGTATGTGGTATTGTTTGCCCTGATTGGAAGTTTGGAAAGTTTGCTCAGTGCCAAAGCAGTTGATGAGATTGACCCCTGGCGTCGAAAAACAGATATGGACCGGGACATGCTGGCAGTTGGACTGGGTAATACTCTTTCGGCTTTCATTGGTGGTCTACCTATGATTTCTGAAATCGTTCGCAGTAAAGCCAATATCGATAACGGGGCAAGAACACGGTTCGCCAATTTTTTTCATGGCCTGTTTTTGCTTGTTTGTGTTGCCCTGATTCCATCGGTTATTAATCACATTCCCCTGGCATCTCTGGGAGCGCTTTTGGTTTTTACGGGGTACCGCCTGGCGTCCCCTAAGGAATTTTTACATATTTGGCACTTGGGAAAAGACCAGTTCATTATTTTTATATCTACAATAATCGGTGTGTTGGCCACAGACCTTTTAAAGGGAATCGCTATAGGAATAGTCGTCAACCTTATTATCCATGTTATCAACGGAGTTCCCTTTCGTTCCTTCTTTAGCCTGAACGCAGAGGTCGAGATCGACGATGACAAGTCGGCAACGATCCATATAAAAGATTCAGCGATATTTTGCACATGGATCCCTCTTCGTAAACAACTTCATGGTTACTTGAAAGAAGGCAGGCAGGTGACTCTGGATCTCACTCAAACGAAACTTGTAGACCATACGGTCATGTCGAATATCAGTGACTGGGAAAAGGAATATAAAGAAAATGGGCTGGAGCTAACCATTCAGGGTTTGGATTTGCATAAACCCATGACCGAATCGGATATCTCGACCCATAAGAAAAAGGAAGGGGAAGAAGAATAATAGGGTAGTTAAAAAAGTTTGAGAGATTTAATATGAGCGTAGGCTTTTTTCAATTCTTCTTTTGTGGAGTCGGCTAGAAAATTTTCTCTCAGATCCAACTTTTTTAACGTTTTGGTGAGAGTCTTGGAATGGGCTATGGCGAGACCACCGGGATCGTGGACTTCATTCCATCCAAGTTTCAAGTTTTGCAACTTCGGCAGGTTTTCCGATTCGGCCAATGCCTGCGATCCACTGTCCCCCAAATCATTGTGACGCAATTCCAGGGATTTCAACTTTTGCAGGTTTTTTGACTGTGCAATGAGTTTGCCCCCCTCAGCGGTGATCTCGTTATACCTTAAATCCAGGTGAGTCACCTTTTTGATTTTCTCGTGATTGAGGATAAACTTTAATCCTTCGTCTCCAATTTTTTTCCCCCCCAAATTCAGCATCTTTCCATTTCGTTTCAACCCTTGTTTGAGCAGGCTTTCATAATCTACTTTCTCATCAAAAAACTGGGCTTTGACGGGGGGCGTTCCGGAAAAGAAAAAGAGTCCTAACAGGATCGGGATCAGAATTCGTTTCATGGAGATTTCCTCATAATAGTGTGGCAACATACCAGAAATTATCAAGAACCTTCAATCTTCCCACAATCTTCCCACAATCATTCGTATTCGAATTCCTCGATATCATCCACGTGAAGGTGGCATAAGCGCGTACGTGTTTTTGCCTTTTTCAAAGCTTCGATGCCTTCCCTGCGAATGCGGTTGGAAGTGAGAAATATATGAGTCAGTTTTTTGTTGTTGGGCGATTCTGCAATAGCGATAGCGCCTTCATCTTCTATCAGGTTTCCGTACAGGTTCAGCCGACGGAGGTTGGACAAATAGGTGGAGTCCATTAAGGCTTTCACTCCGTCATCACTGATCACATTGTTGTACAGATCCAACTCTTTGATGTTTTTAAAGCTTTCACATTCGGCAATGGCGGTGGCTCCCTCGTCGCTGATATCATTATTCGGGAGGCACAACCTTTGAACCCGGGATAAACTTTTCGACTTCACAAGATTGGCGATGCCTTTGTCGCCAAGTTTTTGATTACTCAAATCGAGTTTCTTTTTGTCCGGACTTAAAAATTGCTTTATTAAAAATTCAACACTGGCCATGAATCATCCTGTTTATAAATTTGATTTTTTCGCTAAGGTTGGGATTAATGGGAAAGTATATCATAACTTCGCCCCTTGGTTTTGGCTACTTGTGAAAGTTGGGAAAGAAGCTGTTTTGTCCTGGGAGGAATGACAGCGACGAAAAACCTCAAGTAAAAGTATATCCGGAGATCCTTAGTTGCCTTTAAATATTCCTCAGGAGTACTAGTTTGAGAAAAACTAGTTTGAAAAGTGGTCATTCCAATTTTTTTACTTCTTCTCAATCTGCCTTTTCGGCTGTATGAATTTTGCTTTTAAAGTATTTTTCGACGAAAGCTTTCTCTTCTTCCCGAGTGGTGATTTCACCCTCCAGCCGTGCGGTTCGCAAGGCTTTGAAAATTTTGCTGAAGATGGGGCCAGTGGAAATCCCTATATTAATTAAATCTTCGCCAGAAAGTGCAATCTTTCCCCTGGCCTGATATTGCGTTAAATAAAGCAGAACCTGCCGCGGGACTTCCGGGTTTTTTGTCAGGACCATTAAAAAGATAATGGCCTCCGGGGATAAGCCGGAAAATACTTCGTAAACTTCGCTGGCTAAAAATTGTTTTTTCCCTTCAAATGTCTTCAATCCGGAACACACTCCCAGGCAATCTTCCTTCAGTTGTTTTGCCAATTTCATCGGGGCGTGCATTTGTTTTAGCCAGATTTCAAAATCGTTGGGTCCAAGAAAATAAACCAGTCCCAGCAAATACACTTTCCAAGGATCCGGTGGCTTGGGCATGACTACGATGTCCGACCAGGATAGGGTTTCTTCTATTTTGGCGAGAGCTTCCTGGCTCTCCGGAGTTTGCAAAAACTCGGGATGAATCACCTGCAAAAGACCCAAGTCCTTCATCCGCAGAAGACAATGAGCGGGTCTGGTTTCCTTTAGCAACAAAGTGAACTCATTCATCAATCGGGATCCGCTCAGTTGATGGATCAAGCCTTTTTGAACAGCGTTTTTCAGAAAGGCTTCCGTCTGCTTTCCAATGGTAAACTGGAATCTCTGTTCAAAACGCACCGCCCGGAATGCTCGGCAGGGGTCTTCAATAAAGCTAAGGTTGTGCAGGACGCGGACCGCCTTGTTTTTCAGATCCCGCTGACCGTTAAAGTAATCGATCAGTTTGTACGCATCGGCTCCATTTAATTGAATGGCCAAACTGTTGAATGAAAAATCCCTGCGAAACAAATCGGATTTGATGGAACTCATTCGAACCGTGGGCAAGGCCGCGGGCCGTTCATAATATTCCATGCGGGCTGATGCAATATCGATTTTAAAACCATCTTCAAGAATCAAAACCGCTGTGACAAACTTTTGATGGCTCCGCACCCTGCCACCCAATTTCCCTTTCAGTGCCTGGGCAAATTGAATACCGTCTCCTTCGACCACCACATCCAGGTCCAAATTTTCGATACCCAGTAAAAGATCCCGCACGAACCCACCCACCACAAAAACCGAAACACCGGTCGCGTCACCGGCGGCAATGATCGACTGGATCAAATCCATTATCTTTTTTGGAAGGCGTTCTTTCATCAGGCTTTTAATATTTTTGAAAGGGACCGGAGACTCATTGAAAAAAAGGTTCGGTGCGAGGGTGGCGTATTTTGAAAAATCGCCATACAGGACACGCAAAAGGTCGCCGCGACTGACCACACCGATCAATGTTTCTGTTTGCGGTTCGACCACTGGAACCAGTTTTTGTTTTTCCTCCACGATGATGGGGATCAAATCTTTAAAAAAGCTGTCGGGATGGCATACGGAAAATTCACGAATCATCAAGTCGCTGGCCGGCTCCATTTGCATTTTATGGTGAATGGCTTTTTCTACAATTTGCCTGGTGATCAAACCTACGGGCACATCATCTTGCAATACGGGAAGGGTGTTTAAATTGCAACGTGTGAGCACTTGTTCCACCTGTTTAATGGAATCTCCGGCATTCACAGAAACTGGCGGAGTGTGCATAAAATATTCCACTCGTGTGGGCGATTCAATGCTTTCATTCAATTGAGTGATCAGACGCTCCCGCACTTGAACGAGAGTTTGCCCGTTCATGCTCGCCGATGCGGCCTGGGGATGTCCACCACCACCCAGTTCACGCATGATGGAGCCCACGTTGATATGTTCGGTACGGCTTCTGCCGATCAAATACATCCTTTGGTCGAGACCCACAATGGTGAACAGGGCGTTGAGGTTTTCTAACTCCATTATTTTGGAAGCTACCATGGCCAGGTCGCCCACATAGTTTTCGACCACGGCTGTTGCAATGGCAATTTCGAATCCATTAATAGACGTAGTTTCCAGGCTGGCGATTAAATCATTCAACACCTCCACCTGTTCAGGATTCAACCGAGGCTGAACAAAATCCGCCACTGTGTTTAAATCGCCTCCCATCGTTACCAGATCGGCTACGGCCCTGAAATCTTCGGGAGTGGTGGATGGAGAAATCAGGGAATGTGTGTCCTGATAAATTCCGAGCAACAGGAGGGTGGCTTCCTGAGGAGTCAACGCAATGTTCTGCTTTCTTAGATGCTCGAAAAGAAGAGTGGCGCAGGCACCACGATTTTCTATCCAGGTTTTCTCAGATGACAGAGAAGAATCCGAATCGACATGATGATCAAACAGGTGAACCGAAACTGCTGGTTGATTCAACAAGCTTTCAAATTTTCCGATACGTTGAGGGTCATGTGTATCCACAACGATCAACAAATCGACTGCGTTCAGATCGATTTCTTTTATTCGCGCCAACTGAAAAGGAAAATTAAAATGTTGCAGGTAGGCTTGAACCGGAGTTTCGACAGAACCCGAAAACACCATTCTGGCTTGTGGATATAGTTTTTGCGCCGCAACCATTGAGGCCAGGCAGTCGAAATCGGCACTTTGATGAGTGGTTATGACCTGCATATCAGAGACCAATCAATAAATAAATGAGCCTTCTAAATATTTAGGGTTTGGGATCAGCTTCAACCACAACCCTGGTATGGAACGGCGAAACTTTGGGTAATGTGCAAATGGTATTATTGCATGCGCTGTAGGTCAAAGAGCCAGCAATGGTGTAGTTTCCTGACGGTGTTGATTCGGGAACGATTTGGGAAGAGTTGAATTCAGCTTTTTTGACATGAGATTTCACCGTCTTCTGCAACAATTTATCATAGCGCATTTGAGGGGTCGATTCTTGCCAATTGGAAACCGGAATAAATGCATTGGAGTGGATTCGGATTTGTGTTGATAATTGCGGGTGGCCTAAAACTTCAAGGGAATAAACATGCCAACCTTCCTGAATGTCCAGTCGGATCCATAAATCAAATGTTTCTCCAGGGCGAAGAAAGTCGTTTTCAAAAAGAGCTACCGCCTCGATACTTACCGGGTTGAGTTGTTGGTAAAAGAAATCTTGAAACGACTTAAAGTTTCTCAGTGGTTCGGCATTTAAAACCGCAGGGGCCCCGAAAAAAAGGACACCGAGAAGCCACCAGGTCCAAACACGTTTGAGGGAAAATTTCAAACAGGTACCTGCAAATATTAAACGCTCAAGGATTGGCGGCAAGGGCAGATACTTGTTTCCCATTTTTTAACTTGTTTAAGTATTTCTCGATTTTGTCTACAAACATTTCTTCCGAGACAGCTCCTGAAAACATTTCTCCCCGCACCGATTTTGAGTCCGGTTGCAACATTCCAATAATGAAAGTGGGCGTCCCCTGAATTCCCAAAGCAACCCCATCTTGCAAATCCTTATTAACACGGGCCATGTATCTTCTGGATTGAACGCATTTCTCAAATTTGCCGATATTCCTGACCCCAGCATTCTTGGCCAAATTAGTGATCTGCTCCATCTGGATGGTGGTCAGCGTTAGCTTATACAATAATGATTGCAATTCCCAGAATTTTCCCTGGTCCCTTGCACATTCGGAGGCTTCTGCCAGCATCTGCGCTTCTTTATGAAAGGGAAGGGGAAAATGCCGGTACCCAAACTGTACTCGAGATTGATACCGTTCCCGCAACTTGGATAAAGTTGCTTGAACCCGTTTGCAAAAAGGACACTGAAAATCAGAGAATTCCAGAACGTAAACTTTTCGGGGTTGTTTGGAATTTTCCTTAAACCAGAGGTTCGCTTTTCCCAAGGAAGCTACCAACTGGAATTCATTAGGGGCCTCGAAATAATCGACCACCCAGCCTTTGTCCACTGCTGTCTGGTATTGCGTCTCATAAAAAGAATCCTTGTACATTTCATTCAGGTATTGCCGAATTTCATCCTGAGTTTTTTCAATGGGACCCAGTTCCTTGACCCCTGGAGTCTGGTTGTAAAACTGAATGACATCCTTTCTGGAGGCTTGCGGCATTTTGATCCTAGCCATTTCCGGATGACTTTTTTCAAGCTTTTTCAGGATTTTTTGCTTGAGGATCCTTTTTTGTAGTTCGAAAAGTCGGACCATTTCTTCCTGAATTTTCGCATTCTTCAACTGGTCTAATTTAATGGGTTCCCCATCCACTACGGCGACCACTGGATTGTTGCTGTATATTTTAGATGAATCTTCAGCCCATACCGGAGAAAAACTGAATGAGGGAACAACCAGGAAAAAAGCGAGAAGCCACCCCAGAAACCCGGGTTTTGAAACTTTGGAGGAAAACATATTTAAAAAAAATCTTTCTGAGTGTTGCCAATACCATGAGTCGGCACGAACGTAAATGTTCATGCTTCTAATTCTATTATAGCACTCATTCACAGGTGAAAGGAATTTGTAAAGCGAAATTGATTCCAATGATCAGGGAAGGACGATATTTGACTACGGTCCCCCTTGGAAAGGATTTTTTTTCATGCAATCCCTAATTCCGAGGAGGAACGTTCTTTCCCAAAAAATCAAACCTTGAAATAACCGGTCAGCCGGCTTTTAAGGTTTCCTGAGGATTCAAAAACTTATGCGTATTCTCGGCCAATTCCATAAAAGCTTTTGCCGCGATGGAGTCGGGACGAGACAACACAACCGGTTCACCACTATCCGATCGGCGTGTGATTTCTCCATCCAGTGGAATACTGCCGAGATAGGGGATAACCAATTCTTCGGCCAAACTTTTCCCTCCGCCCTGTTTGAAAACATCCACTTCTTTTTCACAATGCGGACAAGTGAGTGTGCTCATGTTTTCAATGATACCGACGATCGGTACGTTACTGTCGCGGGCAAAAGAAATCATTTTTCTTGCATCAAGCAGTGCGAGATCCTGCGGGGTCGTTACTACTATCGCGCCATCGACATCGCCTATGAAATCGATGATTGTGATCTGCTCATTTCCGGTACCCGGAGGCAGATCGATCAGCAAATAATCCAGTTCACCCCAATCAATATTTCCCAGCAACTCAATGATGAAATCATATTTCACTGCGTCACGCCAGGCTATGTGCATGTTGGGATCCTCAATCAGGAATCCCAGAGAAGCGACTTTAAGTCCATTGCGGGTTTCGTATGGCACGATACCACCTTCATCCTTAGAGCGCAGGCGGACATTATCGGCATCCACCAATTTAGGAACATTGGGTCCGTGTAAATCCGCATCTGCCAAACCCACTTTAAAACCTTTTTCAGCTAAAGCCACAGCCAGATTGGTGGTGACGGTACTTTTTCCAACACCCCCCTTATTACTACCAACAATGATTTTGTACTTGATGTTGTTCATCCGAAAGTTGACCAGCCAGCGATTGTGCTCGTTTTGATCGGCCTTGCAATCGGTATCATTATTGTATTCACACATCTCGCAGGTATGGTTCAGCCTGCATTCACCTGTGACCACCATTAGAACCTCCAAATCGTTCAATCAAACGGTTATCGAGAACCGCATTTCATTATTTTTTCAGGGAACACCCCAATTTGTTCTGATATTGAATTCCCTAGTATACCTTTTTTCCGCTGATAGGGAAATGCCTTAAGCGTTTAACTGGTTTTTTTCAGGATGCGCACCGTGCCCGTTCCTTGGCCCAGTTCCTCAGGGCTTCCACCTTTTCACGGGCGGTGACTGCCAAGGGAACCGTTTCGGCTACAGCCGACAGTACATCCTCTGTGTTAAAGTCCCTGTTCTCCGAAAAGCTCTGATACATAGCAGAAATGACGGCCTCTTCTATCTCTGCGCCGCTAAAATCATGGGTACTTTCGGCCAATTGATCCAGATCAAATTTCTGGACATTGCGTTTTTTAAGAGCGATGTGGATTTGAAAAATGTTTTTGCGTTCTTCCTGATTGGGCAGGTCAATGAAAAAAATCTCATCGAAACGGCCTTTGCGGAGTAGCTCCGGGGGCAACTGTTCAATATTGTTGGCGGTCGCGATCACAAACACCGGTTTGGTTTTTTCCTGCATCCAGGTGAGAAAGGTTCCAAACACCCGGGCCGTCACCCCCGTGTCGCCGGAGCCGGAAGCATTGATTCCGGAAAACCCTTTTTCAATTTCGTCCAGCCACAGGATGGTGGGACTCATGGTTTCTGCCAGTCCAATGGCCTTTCTCATATTGGCTTCTGAATTGCCGATAAAAGAATCGAAAATTTGTCCAACGTCGAGCCTTAGTAAAGGAAGGTTCCATTCTGCGGCAATGGCTTTGGCCGCCAGACTTTTTCCACAGCCCTGCACACCCACCATTAATAATCCTTTGGGTTCCGGAAGGCCATACTTTCTCGCTTTTTCGCTGAAGGATAGAGACCGCTTGCGTAGCCATTGCTTAAGTTTTGCCAATCCGCCCACATGCCCAAGCTTGGTAGAAAACCCGATAAAGTCGAGGATCCCCGATTTGCGAATGAGTTGTTGTTTCTCCTGAATGATATCCGGTAAATCTTTTTCTGTGAATCCCCGGTCCTTTAACAATGCTTTCGAAAAAACATTTTCAGCCTCATTGAGCGTGAGGCCCAGGGTTGCCTGAATGACCTTTTCCTTCAATTCTGGAGACAGTTCGATATTGATGTCCCTGGAATTCATATAAGGCCCCAGAATATTGGTAAGTAAAGTACCCAGTTCGGGAGCCTCGGGTAAGGGAAAATCGAATACAGTAAGATCCTTTTCCAGTTCAGGAGGAATCTTAAGAATTGGCGAAATCAGAATTACGGTTTTGTAACTTCGCTTGAGCTTGAACACCAAATCCCGCAACATCCTTACTACCAATTCCTTTTCAAGAAAAGGATGAAAATCTTTCAGCAGGAATATGGCTTTCAGGTTCGACTCACCAATCGCCAGTAGAGCTTCTTCCGGCTTGTTGGTTTGTCCGGTGTCCCCTGGAGAGGGATTGAATCCTTGCGTGAGGCTCCAGGTGATCAATTGTTTTTTTGTTTTTTGGGCGATTTCCTGGACCAAGGTTTCTACCCGGTTTTCTTCCCAGGACAACATGTAAATAATCGGGTAGCGGGCTCGGATACAGAGCGAAAGGTTTTCAGAGAAATTTTGCATGGTTTCTATGATTTCCCGATAGTCAAAACTCCAGGAACGAAGTACGTTCGTCCAGAGGGTCGGTGGCATCTACCACTGAATGGCAATAGAAATAAGAATCATCAAGGACAATGATACGATTTCCGGATCGGCTGACGTCCACCTCTTGAATTTTGCCTGGAAAGTCTATTTTCCATGCCAGATTCTCTGATAGTACATCAAAACATTTCAAAGCGGTACCGTCTGGTACCACTTCCATGATCCCCTCAAAGCTGTCGCACAGGATAGACCTGGATTTCTGAAGTTTGGCTTGTCCCAGCGGGGTTCCTTTTGAATCATACAAGAATAAATTCCCACCACTTAATTGAAAACCCATTTTATCTTGCAAAGGCCAGATATTTATAATTCGGGTTTTCAAGTGTTCCTTCCATACAATCGATCCATTTTCATCCAGAAGGAAACATCCGCCCTGGGCACCGCCTAAAAGAAATCCCGTTCCGAATGGCTTCACTTTAATAACGGGCTCTTCCAGGGCGATTTTCTTCAAACTGAAATCCTTGAAGTTCAAAAAATAAAAGGTCCCTTTGTCATCCTGAAAGACCGCCTGTTGATTCTCAAACTGCAATTGGATATTGGTGATTCTGGATTTTAAAAATCGTTTCCAGCGCAATTCCCCTTTTCGGGAATAGAGCGACAGGTTGCTCCCCTTGTCGTATGTTAAAAAACCGTTTCCTCCCGGATCAAAAGCCAATTCGCGTAAAACAGACTTGTAAAAGGTGAGGTGGTTTTCTTGCGAGTTTTCTACATCAACAATAAACACCTCTTCCGGATTGTGAATGAAAGCAAACTTGCCGTCGTCAGATAAGTTGCCGCCATCCATCAGAGTGAGAAACCCTTTCATGAATTTCGGGTTGCCCTGCGAGTCAAAAACATAAAAATCCTTAAATGTTCCATAAAGGAAAGCGTTGCCGTCGTGGGATACTTGCAACATTTCTCCACAAGCCTGGTCAGATTTAAATCGCGGTTTTTTCCAGAGTGCCCTTTTTTCCTGCGTTTCTTCTAGATGTTGCAGTTCCAGAAATTTGGTTCGTTCAACATCATCTTCCGTAAATTCGAAGCAGGCAAGGTTGCCCGATTTGTCCATGACTAAAGCTCGATGGCCATTGTGGTCCAATCGGCAAGCGACGATTTCGGAATCCAGACGGCCCCTCCACAATATTTCAACGTCTCTCGATACCAGAAAAATTTCGCCGTCCACATCCGCCAGCAACAGAAATTTGCCGTCACGGCTGACAGACACACGGGCGACCGGTTTTTCCAGTTCGATATTTTTTAAGGTTCGGTCCAGGAGATTATAAAGGAACACTCCTTTTTCGTAGCCACCAATTGCCACCATATTTCCAGAATCGCTGGCAGACACATCGCAGGCGAATCGCCCCGAAGTTTCAATCGGCGAAGGATGGGTGGTTTCCCACAAATGAGTACCGATTGAATCATAAACCGCCACCGTGATGGTGTCGTGAATGACAAAAAACTGCGACGATTTTGGGATGAACTTGACTTCCTTTAAAGGTGTGGGAAGGCCAATGACACGAACTTTTTTCCCAAGGGTGTTGAGTTGAAGAACAATGGAATTCCAACTCCATAATAGAAAGCCATCTTTCAAGGTTTCAAAATTCGTCCACCGCGAACCGATCTGGATACCCTGATTGGTGACTGTCATGTTTTTATCGAAGGCAGGTGATCCCGAAAAGTTATGGGAAACCAGTTCGCCCCCGGAAGTCAAAAGGGTGAAAGTTTTAGTGAACTCTGAAATACCCAAATCGACAACCGGAGCTTTCATGACTTTACTCCAGGTTTGTTTGCCTGTTCCATCGAGAAGCTGAACTTCGCCGTTTTCAAAACCCAAAGCGGTCCAGTGGTCCCGGGGAGAAAACACTATGCAGGCGGTATCCCTGTATATGGCCTTGCTCCAAAGACGAATCCCTTGCTTGCTTTTGTTTTTATCCATGGGAAATTTTTAAAAAAATCCGGACAAAACATTTTTTGTCAAATCGATGCAGGCCGGCAAAATTGAACATTTTTTTAGAGCGTTTCTATCCATTCGCAAGCCGATCTCAATCGCTGGATGGATCGATCCTTTCCGAGTAAAAGGATCACATCATAAATTCCGGGACTGACCGTCTTTCCGGTTAAAGCCACTCGAGTGGGTTGGGCGAGCTTTCCAAACTTGATGCCTTCTGCTTCTACAATGGACTTTAAAAACGTTTCTATCGCTTCAGATGAAAAGTCCGCCAAAGCCTGCAAACCTTCGGCCACCTTTCCCAAAAGCGGGGCGGCTTCCGGTTTCAGGAATTTGGTCTTGGCTTTTTCATCAAAGACCAATTCGTCGCAAAAATAAAACTCCGCACCCTGCGCCATTTCTACAAGCGTTTTGCTTCTCTCAGCCAGATAGGGAATGGGTTTGGCAATTTCCTCAGGGCGAAGTCCGTGGCTTTCCTTCAAAACTCCTTCCTGAACCAGGATGGGTTCAAAGTGCTGGGCCAACTCCAAAGGTGGGGTCGATTTAATGTATTGTGCATTCAACCACTGTAGTTTTTCCGGATTGAACACCGCCGCTGAAGTGGTGATGGAACTCAAGTCAAAATGCTTTATCATTTCCTCACGGCTGAAAATTTCCTGATCGCCGTGTGACCAACCGAGACGCACGAGATAGTTTATCAAAGCATCGGGCAGGTATCCCATTTCCCGGTAAGCCAGCGTGGACGTGGCCCCATGACGTTTGCTGAGACGGGTCTTGTCCTCTCCCAGTATCATAGAAATATGCGCGAATTGCGGGCGGGGGTAGTCCAGGCTGTCGTAAAGAAGCGCTTGACGCGGTGTATTGGAAAGATGGTCGTCTCCGCGAATAACCTGAGTGATCCCCATATCAGCATCGTCCACAACAACAACGAAGTTGTATGTAGGAGTTCCGTCTGTTCGCTGAATGATGAGATCGTCCAACTCCGCGATATCAAAATCGACATTGCCGCGAAGCAGGTCATGCACCCGAACTGTTCCTTCGAGAGGCGACTTAAAACGAATCACGTGCGGCGCGTCTGGTCGGTCGCTACGGTTTCGGCATTTGCCATTGTATTTGGGCTTTTCGCCTTTTTTCTGTTGTTCCTTTTTGCGCTCCTCCAACTCTTCCGGAGTGCAAAAACAGGGATATGCCTTGTCTTGATCCAGCAGGTGCTGGACCACTTCCTTATGACGATCCTGCCGCTCCATTTGACGAAACGGCCCTTCATCCCAGTCAAGCCCCAGCCAGCGCATGGATTCTAGAATTTCCTGAATCGATTCCTCCGTAGAGCGAGAGAGGTCAGTGTCTTCGATACGGATCACGAATTTTCCGCCATGATGGCGGGCATAGAGCCAATTGAATAAAGCGGTACGCACACCGCCAATATGCAAAAAACCCGTTGGACTGGGGGCAAAACGAACTTTTACAGAGTCATTCATTCAGGCAACCTTTTCGAAAGAATCAAATTTATCAGGGGTCTAGAGTAGCAAATACACTTAAGAAAATTAAGGCTTTTGTGGAGTTGCTTACTAAAGAGTTTTTAAGGATTAGCGGTATTATTTAGTCCAAAAATAAAAATTGAACATTGATGTTTAGAGCTCAAATTATAAGTTATATTTATGCAATTACTGAAATATTTCGATGCTTTGAAAGCAACGAGTACTATCTTTAGGTAGGATTAATCCTGTTCGAAAAAAATTTTAGAATGCCTGTTTCAGTTTTTTAAATACCATAAAAATCCCTGAATATGACACTTCACTGCCATAGATTGCATCGAGAGCAATTCCTGCCAGATTTAGCAAAAGACTGAAAATAGGCAATAGAATGAGTCCAATGGAATAATGGAATAGAACGCCTAATGGATTCGACTGCAGTTTCCAGTAAGTTAGCTTTTGCAGAGTTTGCATCATTACGGTTCCGGGTCCGCCCATTTTTTTGACTTTCAATGTTTCGAATTCCTGGCCCGTTTGGTTTAAGCAAGATTCCAGTCCCAGGGGCGTGAAGCGGCGGTAATCTACCGGGTCCTGATGTTCGTAAAACATGAAAGGAATGGATACCATGACCAGTCCGTCGGATCGCACCACACGAAATGCCTCTTGCAATACTTTCTTAGGATCCTGAATATGCTCCAGGATTTCGGTAAGAAGTATTCCGTTGAATGCGTCACTTTTTAATGGAATCGCGTGGGCGTCTCCCATGAAATTGGGAGCTTCGGTTCCACCGCGTGAATGAAAATTCGGAATGAAATCCATTCCCATGTATCTTATCTGATTCCTTGTAAACAAGGTTCGATAAGGTTGAATGCCACAGCCCACATCCAGGATAGAATCGGACTTTTGGAAAAGCGAGGGCAGGGTGCGTATTTCGCGATTCAAACAACGGCTATGCAAATAATTGGGATTTAAAATATTGCAAAGTGGGGAAGTCCCACCAACCCAGGTGAACCATCCTTTAAGAAAATTTTTCAACAACGGTTTGAGTGAACCCGACCGGCTTTGGGATCCCATTGTCTGCTATCCGTTCAATCCGATTCGTTAAAGATTTCGAGCAATTCTTGTTCGCGGCGTTCGAGTGGGAATTTTTCCAGAATTCGTTGCCGGGCTTTGGCACCATCCATTTCAAAAGCACGTTGCAGGCCGTTTTTGATGGTGTTCAAATCGTTGTCCTTCAGGAGCACTCCCGTACTGCAGATCACCTGTCCGATGGCACTGACTTTATACCCGACCGGTACACATTCGCAGAGCATTGCTTCCTGGAGGACGTTGGGCATGCCTCCTGTTAAAGACAAGCACATGAAAATTTTACAGCGCTGGTAAATTTTTACCAGGTCTTCATGCTGAGTGAATGGAATGACCGTCAGGTTGGAAGGAATATCGCTCCAGTCTTCCAGTTTGTCCGGGTCTCCGCCGACGATAAGGAACTGATATTCCGGACAGTGCTTTGCGGTTTTTACATAAACGTCCAGTCCCTTCAAACGAAACGTTTTGGGATTGAGAATGTTGCCTACCGTGATGATTTCCTTCGTCTTCCTGATCTTGGGATCCGGCTTGAACAATTCGGTTTCATAAGTGAAGGGAACGACGCGTATTTTTTCATCCCTTATCTGCGGGTAAAGAAGTTTAATGCCTTCGACCCGTTCTTTGAAGCCGAATGTGCTGTCATGGCTTTCGACGAGGGATTGACTGCAGGGCAGAATCCGGGTAGCTGTCTTGTAACTGAATTTGGAAAAGAAACGGCTTCTTGGATTGTGGTATGTGCCATGTTTTAATTCAGGAACCCAGGTGCCATCGAATCCGCCGACGAAAATGTACAGCTTTTTTCGGTATAGCCGCGCGAAAATTGAAAAGATAAACGCATACACGTCTGCAAACCAGACGCACAGCATATCGCTCTTACCAATGTTTTTAGTAAGCCACAAGATGACTTTAATATAGGTAGCTATTGCCGTAAACCTGGAATCATAGGGCGCAAGATGAAACGCTTCGACATCGAAATGTTTACGTAAAACCAGTTCGTCTTTAATGATAAAGGGAATTTTGGTGCTGGAAAAAAACAGCACCCGCTTTTTTCTTGAAACCGGTTCCATCTCGATCAATGACCCCAATCCTGGGACAGTTGCACTTGTTTGGAAACGAAAATCATTCCGTCTTTTTTCTGGAAATGCAGGTCCGAATGGGTAATGGATCCTATGATTTTCTGAAGGTTTTCGGAAGGGTTGCTTTGCGGATCTTCGATCAGGAATGGAACCATGTTGTCGATGGAATCCCGTACCCGGTCACTCTCCACAATGTAACCGTGGTAAAGAAGATCAATATCCAGGTACTTCTTACTTAATTTGACAAGGTTGTCTCCCAGTTCCAGGTGTTTTTTCTTGCGCACGCGGTTTACCACCAAGCCCGGCTTGAAGGTTTGAATGGCTTGGTCGACAATGGGAATGCATTCTGGAGCGATTTCCTCGAACTTTTGTTTCAGGTGATGAATGGAATACACTTCATCCGGCATTTCGGAGGCATACGAAAGGTCCAGATAAGGTTGCAGTTCCTCCCGCTCGGACAACTCTTTGCTGATTCTCTGAAAGAGGGCGGCTTTCAGAAAGCTGAAGGTGTTCATGAAGGAAGGCATCTCAGGCAAGGTCAAGACGACACCCTGGTCACTGATATTGAAATAGTCGATCACATTAAATGCTGTTCCCGGACCGAGGTCAAGAATGATGTTATCGGCCTTCAGAGCCTTTATTGATTTCAGAATCTTTTCAATATGTTTCCGACTGATGTTTGCGCTTCCAACCAAGTCTCCCGCACCACTCAAGAACTTAAGATTGCTGATGCCGGTGTCCAGGAGCAAAGAGGATACATCGCCCCCTTCCTTGAGAAACAGTTCGTGAAAACCGAATTTAGGATCGCTTATTCCCAGCAGGGCATGGAGGTTGGAGGAACCAAAATCGGTGTCGACCAAAATCACCTTTTGTCCGCTTAAAGCTAATCCGACAGCCAAATTGGTGGAAAGAACGCTTTTGCCAATACCGCCTTTACCACCTCCCACCGCTATTATGTTATTTGTTTCTGCCATCGATCAACGCGTTTAAAAAGTTCATTCGTATTGAATACCGATCACGGTATTTTCTTTTTTTGATTTTTTGTGAATACCAGGGACTCCAGAACTTTGTAAAAGTTATAACGCCTGATAGGGCGTGAAATATTCTTGGGCCTTTTGTCGGGAAACAAACTGGGGATGGAATGGTTTGATTCTTCACCCGCCTGTTTTAATAGGCCAAAGCGGTCATCCAGGTCTTTCTGGAATTTCTCCAGGTGGCGCAGGATACCTTCCAGGTCGTGCGAAGTGGATCCATTGTCCTGAACCGAGTGCAAGGGAACGGCTTCGGGTTCATCGAATTCTTCTAGCACATCACTGCCCAATGAGATTTCCGGTGCCTGTTCCTCATCAACTGAATTCAAAATTTCATCCAACTCAAGATCTTCATCATTTGCCGTTAAGATATCATCCAATTCCAGATCCGGTTCGGGAAGGTCAAAATCTTCAAGGTGAATTTCGACAGGAAACAATTCAGAGTCCGGTCCCGGACTTTCATTTTCCTTAAAGCCAGCAAAGGAGTTATCCTCAATTATCGAATCTTCTGAAGTCTCTGGGTTTTCGATTGAGAAGAGGTCCTCGTCACCCGATGAAATGTGTTGAGAAATTTCATGGATCGTATTTTCCATTTCGGATTCAAGAGCCTGAATTTCATCTTCGACGGGATCCGATGTTTCCGCATCATGAGACTCTTCAGTTTCATCGGAGTCATCTGTTGCAGGGTTTGAGGGGCTCTCCGTCAGGACGTTATCATCAATCTCGGTTTGAATCATATCCTCGGGCAAGGTTTTCTTGAATTCTGTTTCGAGATCTTCTTCAATGTTTTCCGAAGTTTCAATTTCCTCAGAGGGAGCATCTTCGAATTGAGGAAAGGATTCTTCACCCAGAGCTTTATCCCGGGAACTGATCAGATTTAGTTCTTTTTCGATTTGCTCGAACTCTTTTTCTATTTGCGCCAGAACACGATCTTCATCTTGTGCTTCCTTTGTTACAGAAACATCGACCCCCTCACCTTCGGTTTTTGAGGAAGGTTCAATAGTGTCCGTATCTTCAGGTTTAAAAGAAATTTGTTGAATATCTACAGATAACTTTTCTTTATCGGACGAATCTTCGCTCTGGACTTCCTCGGAGGCCGAATCCATTTGTGTGCTGTCTTTGGCCGTATGAATTTTTGAATTGTTGGAGCGGGTTTCGTCCGGAAACAGAGGAATAGGACCTTCGTCCTCAGAATCTTCAAATGCGGCGTCATAATTTTCACTTTGGCGGGCGGACTCCTGAAACGCCTTATTCCCCGGATAGATAATCAGCGGATTGTCTTTGCCAAACTCAAAGTTTTCAAATGCATCGAAATCATCTTCGTTTAATGCTTCTTCAAATTCATCCCTCAGGCGTCTCTTTTTCTTAAGGCTCGTTACCTTGAGGAATAGAAAAAGCAGAATACCCACCGAACCAAATAAAAAGGTGAGCAGGATGTTTTGATCGATGGCAATCCCGAAAAAGTCATATTGATTACCGCTTCCAAGGAACCCGTCAGAGGAAAAGATGCTATCGAACCAGGCATTCAAAGCCTTGGCAAACTGACTGAATTTTTCCAAAATTGTTTGGTACATACCTTTATTATGCCAAAAAGGACCTTACTGAATTTGGCGCTGGTTCCAGATTAAATATTTGATACTTTAAATAAAAACCATGAAGTATTTTTAATTTTTGACGGTTTATATTACCATATTCTTGTGCAAATGTCGGAAATTAAATGACTTGCAGGTTTTTTGCTGGATCAATCCCAACCGTGATACTGTCATTTTGGCAATCTGATTGGGTAATTTTTAAGGAATCCCGTATGGCGAGATTACAGGTTTCGGTAACTATTATTACCTTCAATGAATCAAAATCCATCCGGAGATGTCTGGAGAGTCTGGATTGGGCGGATGAAATTGTTGTGATGGACAGTCACAGTACTGACAACACAGTTGAAATTTGCCGACAGTTTACGGACAAGGTGTTTGTTGAAGATTGGAATGGCTACGGCAAGCAAAAAAACTTGTGTGCGGACAAAGCCAGCTATCAATGGATTCTCAATTTGGATGCGGATGAAGTAGTGACCCCCGAATGTTCGAAGGAGATATTGCAGATATTGGCGGAGAATCCTTCCCAAGCCTGTTACCGTTTTCCGCGAAAGAACTATTTCGGTGATCGCTGGGTGCAATATGCAGGATGGTATCCCGATAGGATCAGCCGTTTGTATGACAAAACGCTTGTGAGTTTTTCCGAGGTTGCCGTGCATGAAAAACTTGTTCCAGATGCAGTCTCGGGGTTATTTCATAATCCGATCCTGCATTACTCCTATCAGGGAACCGATGATTATGTAAAGAGGCAGAACCACTATTCCACATTATTTGCCAGAGAGTGCCTCAATAAAGGAATGGAGGCAAGGTGGTGGGACTGGACCTTTCGTCCTGGTTTTGCCTTTTTAAAATCCTACATTTTTAAACAGGGGTTTCGGGAAGGCTGGCTGGGTCTTTTTCTGGCAGGGGCAAGTTTTTATTACACTCACCTTAAATATATCAAAACCCGTGATCCCGCATTGGATTCGTCCAGACAGAAATGAACTGCTAAATTCTTCATTAGGTCCCGGATATTAATTGACAGGGATCAGGACAGTCCTTAGAATTAGGATAGAATGTTGCCTCGGAATCCATTCTTCCCACAAGACTTCCCAACAGCAAATAAATCGAATCCAGAGGTTTTTGTTGAATAAATCCCAGTTATTAGTTTTAATGACCCCGGTCATATTGTTTTCCCTGACCGTTCACGAATATTCTCATGGCCGAATGGCCCTGGTTTTGGGAGACGATACTGCCAAACGTCTGGGGCGCTTGACCTTTAATCCCCTGAAACATCTGGATTTGATGGGGGTGTTGTTCTTTTATTTTTTGGGTTTTGGTTGGGCCAAACCGGTTCCTGTGGATTGGAGAAATTTTGAGAATCCACGCAAAGACATGATGTACGTGTCTATGGCAGGGCCCATTTCAAATGTGGTTCTGGCGTTCCTATGCAGTTTTTTTATCAGGCTTTTTTCGCCTATTGACCATCCGATTCTGTTCCCTATTTTGTGTTTTGGGGTTTATATAAATGTTGCCTTGTTTATTTTCAATATGCTTCCAGTGTATCCCCTGGATGGATCCAGTGTATTGAAGGGCATGGTGCCGCAGGAAATAGCGCACAAGTTGAGTTCCTTTGACCGGTTTGGTGGACTCATGATTCTGGGAGTTTTTTTGCTGGACCATTTTGCGCATACAGGAATCATCTGGACCGTAATTGGCTTTCCCATAATTTTTGTGGTGCAAATGCTGACCCAGGAAAGTTTTCCATTGCTTCAACAAGTTTTAATGGCAAGTTTTAACTGATTTTGTGAATCTTACCTTATGAAGAAAAAACGAATATTGAGTGGTATGCAACCGACTGGCCAGTTGCATTTGGGGAATTACTTCGGGGCCTTGAAAAACTGGGTGGAATTGCAAGATGAGTTCGAATGTTTTTATTTCATCGCGGACTGGCATGCGCTCACCTCGCTTTACGAATCTCCGTCGAAAATAAAGAACTATGTGTTTGAGGTGGCGGTTGATTGGTTAAGCTCTGGTTTGGATCCGGAAAAATGCACTTTGTTCATTCAATCCGAGGTTCCCCAGCATGCGGAACTGCATTTGATGTTATCGATGATGGTTCCCGTTCCCTGGCTCGAACGCAATCCCACTTATAAAGAAAAGCAGGATGAAGTTAAGAATGTAGACATGAGTTCCTACGGGTTTTTGGGTTACCCGGTTTTGCAAACAGCAGATATCGTTCTTTATAAAGCCAATTATGTTCCTGTGGGGATTGATCAGGCACCGCATTTGGAATTGTCTCGTGAGATTGTGCGGCGCTTTCATAATCTTTATAAGAAGAAAGTGTTTATAGAGCCCGCGGCCAAGATTTCGGACATCCCCAAACTGAACGGCATCGATGGACGCAAAATGAGCAAGAGTTACGACAATGCAATCTATTTGTCAGATACGGAAAAACAGGTCACTAAAAAAGTGAAGTCGATGTTCACCGACCCGCAACGCAAAATGAGGGAAGATCCGGGTGATCCGGATGTGTGTAACCTGTTTCCGTTTCATAAGATTTATTCTCCCAAATCGATGCAGGAAGAAATTGACCGCGATTGCAGAACGGCCGCCATTGGTTGTGGGGATTGCAAAAATAAGTTGGCGGAAACGATGCTGAGTGGGATGCGTCCCCATATGGAAAAACGGCGTGAGTATTTGAACAAGCCCAAAGAAGTGTATGAAATCCTTGCTGAAGGACGTAAACGTGCGTGTCAAGTGGCCGAACGCACTTTGGAAGAAGCAAAATCGGTGATGGATAAAACCAAATGAATCGCGAACGATATAAAATATAAAAGAAATCATGGAATATAAAGAAACGCTCAATTTACCGCAAACCGATTTCCCGATGAAAGCCAATTTGGTGCAAAGGGAACCCAAATGGTTAAAGCAATGGGAAGAGAACAAGCTCTATGAAAAAATCAGGGAGCAGGCCAGGGGCAAACCCAAATACGTGTTCCACGACGGTCCACCTTATGCCAATGGCCACATTCATATGGGCCATGCCTTGAACAAACTGCTGAAGGACTTCATCGTAAAAATCATGAGCATGAAAGGTTTCGACGCGACCTTTATCCCCGGTTGGGATTGTCATGGTTTACCTATCGAACATCAGGTGGTCAAGGAACAAAGGAAAAAGAAGCAGGCGGTCGACAAAAATCAAATTCGCAAATTATGCCGTGAATATGCGGCGGGATTTGTGGAAATCCAGAAGGAAGAGTTCAAACGCCTGGGTGTCTTTGCCGATTGGGAGGAGCCTTATCTCACGATGAACACTTCTTACCAGGCCACGATTGTCCGCGAGCTGGGAAAATTTGCCCAGGCGGGCATGGTATATAAGGGTTCAAAACCGGTTCACTGGTGCACGAGTTGTATGACGGCTTTGGCCGAAGCCGAAGTGGAATATGCCGATCACCAGTCCGCTTCCATTTATGTTAAGTTTCCCATCAAGTCGGGCTGGAACGGACAGATTGATGGATTGGATCCCGAAAAGGCTTCGATGGTCATCTGGACCACAACGCCCTGGACCCTGCCCGCCAATCTGGCGGTGTGTGTGCATCCTGAATTCAGGTATGTGGGTGTGAAGGCGGATGGTCACGAATATATAATTGCCGAAGACCGACTTTCCGCTTTGGTGCTGGAATGGGATTTGAAAGACTATGAGGTTTTGGGTTCCTGTTCCGGAAAAGACCTGGAAGGCCTGGTTTGTCGCCATCCTTTTATAGATCGCGAGTCGCAAACCATTGTGGGAGATCACGTGACTTTGGAGCAGGGTACTGGATGTGTGCACACGGCTCCTGGGCACGGACAGGAGGACTATGCGGTTGGATTGAAATATGGTTTGGAAGCTTATAACCCTGTGGACAATGCGGGAATTTTCAAAGCCGGTGTCGAATTTGTTGAGGGGATGTTTGTTTCCAAGGCCAACCCGGTGATTATCGAAAAACTTGAAGAGTTGGGTCAATTGGTGGCCCAGGCCAAAATCAACCACTCTTATCCGCATTGCTGGCGATGTCATCAGCCGATTATTTTTCGCGCGACGCCGCAATGGTTCATTGCGGTGGATCACGACGATCTGAGGAAAAAAGCACTGCAAGCGATTGATTCCACCCAATGGGTACCACATTGGGGCCGAGACCGAATTTATTCGATGATCGAAAATCGGCCGGACTGGTGTATTTCGAGACAAAGAGCCTGGGGCGTTCCGATAGCTATTTTTTCCTGCAAGGAATGCGAAGAAATTCTGGTTTCTGCAGAAGTGTTTGATCATCTGGTTAGTTTGATTGAAGAACACGGTGCCGATTACTGGTTTGAAAATGATGTGCGGGATTTGCTTCCGGAGGGAGTTCAATGTGCCTGTGGGAGTCGGGAGTTCACCAAGGAAAACGATATTCTCGATGTGTGGTTCGATTCCGGGGTCAGCCATGCGGCGGTTCTCGAGTCGAATGCAAAAGTACAATGGCCGGCAGATTTATATCTGGAAGGGAGCGACCAGCATCGCGGCTGGTTCCACAGTTCGCTGTTGGAGTCGGTGGGAACACGTGGTCAGGCTCCTTACAAGACCGTTTTGACGCATGGCTATGTAGTCGATGGCAAAGGGAAAAAAATGTCCAAGTCGGCGGGCAATGTGATCGCGCCGCAGAAAATTATCGATCAATACGGTGCCGAAATTTTACGCTTGTGGGTAGCGTCCGAAAACTATCGCGAGGATATCCGTATCTCCCACGAAATTCTGAAACGCCTCACGGAAGCGTACCGGAAAATTCGCAACACCTTTCGTTATCTTGTGGGGAACCTGAATGACTTCGATCCAAAATCCCATCGTGTTCCTTTTGAGGACATGTTGGAAATCGATCGGTACATTTTGTTCCGTTTGAGAGATTTGCAAGACCGCGTTTTGAAGGCGTATGAAAACTTTGAATTCCATACATTTTTTCACGCGTTTTATAATTTCTGTGTTGTCGACTTAAGCTCCTTCTATCTGGATATATTAAAGGACCGGCTGTATACCTATCCTAAAAACTCCAGAGGACGCCGGTCCGGTCAAACCGCCTTGTATCAATTGCTGACCACCATGACCCGGCTTATGGCGCCAATTCTCAGTTTCACTGCGGAGGAAATCTGGAACTACTTTCCCGAGGGCTCCGAAAAGGAAGATAGTGTTCATCTCAGCCACTTCGCTCCACTGGATGGAATGCCATCCGATCCCGCTTTGGTTGAGAAATGGGACCGCATTGTAGAGTTGAGGGCAGAAGTGAGTAAAGCCATTGAACCTGTTCGGGCGAGTAAAACGATTGGCCATTCTCTGGATGCCTGGGTGAGTCTGGAACTTCCGCAATCATTAAAGGATCTGCTAAAAGATGACCTGGATGAATTGAGGTTTATTTTCATCGTCTCCAAAGTGAGTGTGGTGGAAAGTATGAATGGCGCCGAGAACGTGTATTGCAGTGAAACCCTGGAAGGCTTGAAAGTGTCGGTTCGAGCTATGGAAGGATTGAAATGCGAGCGATGCTGGAATTTCTTTGAAGGTGACACTTCATCCGAAGACGATTCTCTTTTATGTTCAAGATGTGCGGGCCACCTTCAAGAGGCAAAAGCTTGAAAGACTTTTTAAAGAATAAATACCTGCATTTGCTTTTGATCTCAAATGTTCTGGTTGTCCTGGATCAGGTCACCAAATACATGGTGATTGCCCATATACCCAAGTACCATTCAGTCGAGGTGATCAAGAACTTCTTCAGCCTGACGCACATTCGCAATTCCGGCGTTGCTTTTGGAATGTTTGCGCGTCAAGGTTCCGAAATGAAACCCTTTATATTCATTTCAGTTTCTGTGATCGCAATCATAGCCATTCTGGTGTTTTTTCATCACACACCCGACAATAAAAAAATCGCCCAGAATGGACTGATTCTTATTTTTAGCGGAGCAATTGGCAATGTGATTGACCGGGTTATGTATAAGGAAGTTATCGACTTCCTCGACTTTTTCTACAAGAATATCCACTGGCCCGCTTTCAATATTGCGGATTCTTGTATTACAATAGGAGTGGGTTTGATGATTATCGATCTGTTTGCAAAAGATCCGGACACAGGCACTCCCGAACCCAATTCCTGAAACTGCGTTTGTTCTTATAGCGCGCTCCAGCATTTAACCATAGCCTTCCATGTATCCTGTCCTTATAGAATTAGGTTTTTTCAAGGTTTTCACCTACGGCTTTTTTGTCGCTTCGGGATTTTTTACCGCCATTATTCTCGCATCCCGGCAGGCAAAGAAGGAGGGTGTCGATCCCCAAAAGATTCTTGATCTGTGCTTTTACATTATTTTGTCGGCTTTAATTGGAGCCCGACTTCTTTATGTTGTGGTGGAGTTTGATTATTTTATTAAGAATCCCACAGAAATGATCAAGTTCTGGAAAGGCGGACTGGTGTTTTACGGTGGGCTGATATTGGCGGTAGTGGTATCCATCCTGTTTCTGAAAAAACATCAAATGCCTATCAGTAAGGTAGGAGACATTATGGCCCCGTCCATAGCCATCGGCCAGGTCTTAGGGCGTTGGGGCTGTTTTTTTGCGGGATGTTGTTATGGAAAACCCACAGATCTTCCCTGGGCAATCACCTTCACCGATTCCAAGTCTCTGGCTCCTTTGAATATTGGACTGCATCCCACACAAGTGTATCTTTCCTTAAATGCTCTTGTGATTTTTTTCTTTTTAGTCTGGTTTCGTAAGCGGAAACAGTTTGACGGTCAGGTGTTTTGGCTTTATGGCATTTTGTATTCGATCGGCCGATTCCTGATCGAGTTTTTACGTGGTGACGATAGAGGCTTTTTTGTCCCGGAAATTTTATCGACTTCCCAGTTGATCGGTGTGTTTACCCTGGGGCTGTCCCTTTTCATGTTTTACTCTTTGCGATCCAAACAGGCTACATGATTTACCGTTGTATCCAGATTAGCGATTTGCATATAACCCCGGATGAAGAAGAATTGTTTCACAGAGTGGATTCGCGAGACCAATTGGACAGGGTTCTAAAAACCGAAGAAGTGGCATCATGCGATTTCATGGTGGTGACAGGAGATATCGCCGCTATGGAGGGTGAACCTAGTGTTTATTCTTATTTAAAACGACGCCTGGATACCTTAGGGAAACCTTATCATATTTTGCCAGGAAACCACGATGATCCAGCTATGTTGGCGGAAACCTTCGACCTTGAGCTTCGACACAACTCCTTGAACCGGATTGTGGAATCTCCTGTGCCAATGGTTTTCATGGATTCCTCGACAGAAAAGGTCGAAAGCGAAGACAGCGAATTTTTGAAATCAGCACTCGACCATTTTCAAGGAAAAACCCCCTTGATTTTTATTCATCATCCTTTGGTGGATTGTGAGCATCCTTTTATGGATGAAATTTGTTTTCTCAAAGACAGGCAACATCTATTGGAAACTCTTTTGCATAGTGAAGGAGAACATCATATCTTTTGTGGTCATGCACACAAAAGTTTTTATAGTGAAACAAACGGTTTAAATTTCTATGTTTCGCCCTCCACGGCTGTGGAATTCGCATCCTATGAGGACAAGGTATTTGTTAACCACAGGAACCCCGGGTTTCGGGAAATCCTCTGGAATGCCGACAATGAGGAATTGCGAACCCGGACCATCTACCTCGGATAACCTTGCAAACTTTTTAAAAAGGAGGAAAAGTCATGTTGATTTCTCCACAAAAAGCCCAATCCCCTCGAGTTTATATTCGGCGGGGTTCGAAAAAGCTGGGGGATATTCCTGCAAATATGCTGGTCACTCTGATCAAAAAAAATAAATTGCAGGCCGATGATGAATTTTCTCAAGATGGAAAAAAATGGATCCATTTGGGAAGCCACCATCAGTTAAAATCATATTTCGATGTTTCCCACGAACAGGATACTGAATCAGAATCACCCACCCCATTGCCAAACTCACAAGTGAACCGTCAACTTTCCGAACTTGCAGACCTCTTGAAGGAAATCAACACCTGATACCGGATTCTATAACAAATCCAGATTGCATCCCGTTATCTGATATTCGGTAAACTCGATGGGTTCCAAAGTTTCCGGATACAATTGTTTAACGAATTGCTCCGCCGCTTTGGAATTCCGGTGCAAGGCCATGGCCGCTTCGCTCTCAAAAATAAGAGTGTGTAAAAATCGCGTGGGATTGAGGTTTTCCTGGAGAGCGATATAAAATTTCGTTCGGGGTTCATTTTTTCGAATATGTTCGACCAACTGTTCAATAGCTTGTTTGCATATTTGGACTGATTGCGGACGAACCTGGTACCGGGCAGTCATGATTACGGGCATGAGACTCTCCTTTTACAGATTACTTACAAAAAATTCGGGAACGCTTTTGGATATTATAAAAGGGAAGCGGGGCTGAGGCTAAAAAATTTTCAGGTGGGAAAGGCTGGAACCAACGACCTGGTAGTTTTTTG
Organism: Nitrospina sp.; assembly: GCA_024648695.1. Taxonomy (GTDB): domain Bacteria; phylum Nitrospinota; class Nitrospinia; order Nitrospinales; family JACRGP01; genus JACAVV01. The sequence goes on along the minus strand of JACAVV010000009.1, from coordinate 51,591 downwards.
GTTTTTTAGAGGCTGTATTAGGTTTTCTTTTTCAGGATGCCCTTTTTCAGGTTTGTAAACAGGGATTTCAATATAAAAACAAGATCCTTTCCTTTCTTCGTCTTCCACACCAATTTATCCGTTTTTCTTTCCAGACTGGTCCAGCAAGGGAACATTTTAGGTCTGCGCAGGGCTTATCCTATATTCCTGACGACAGTAACCACTATCGCGGGCTTGTTTACATTGGCTGTCAGCGGATTGTTTTGGGGGCCTCTGGTGGTGGCAATCATGGGTGGTTTGCTGGTATCTACATTTTTAACCCTGGTCGTGGCACCGGTAACCTATGCAATATTATTTGGAATTAAAGTTCAAGGAAAAACTGAAACTGAGGATCTTGTTCCCCTGGCATCACACTGAAAAAATTAATTGGGCAGGGACCAAAATAAAATCAGTTGGCAAAAACTTCAATTTCCGGCCCGAGAGCATTTCTTAAAATTGATTCAATGGCACGAAGGGTTCCTGAAAGGGAACTGGGGCAACTTCCGCATGCCCCTTCATAATTGATTCGAACAATTTTTCCTTCCACCGTAGCTACAGACAGGCCTCCGCCGTCAGCCGCGAGAGCGGGCCGGATTTGCTCGTCAAATATGGCTTCCACAATGAGTAGCTTTTCAGCATCATTTCTGGAGTGGTATTCTTCGGGAGTGATCGAGTTGGCAATACTGTTCTTGTTTTCGGGAATGTTGGTTTGGTTTTGCTTTGGAACATTGTAAAACTGCAGGCGCGAATGGAGTAATTGTTGAACCTCATCTTCCAATTCGGACCAGTCTTCGTTGAAGGATTTCGTTACTGTTACAAAATTTTCGTTGATATAAACTGACTCGACTCCAGGGACCGAGGCAAACAATGCCTGCACAAATTCGTCGTTTTCGAAATCGTCTTCTCCCGTAATAAATTTGGTGCCTCCACTGATGACCGGCTGATTCAGAATAAATTTTAATGCATGGGGATTGGGAGTGGGCTGGATATTGACGATTTCAAAATTGGAATCTGATTTTGTAGACATGTTCGGTTTCCTAAAAGGTGACGGGGGTTCCAGTTTGCCTGGTTTGGTTAAGCCTTGGCGGGTCTCTATGGTTTGAAAGCGCCAAAAAATAGAACCACACTAATTCTTTTAATTCTAGCAAAATCTGGATAATTTTGTAATTGTGTTTTTAATTTGCTTTGAAAATCGTTATAAACCTTTGATTTTTTAGGAGTCGTCCTTTTCGCTTCTCAACTTTAATCGATCACGGGATTTGATAAATGCCAACTTGTGATTTGAAAGCTCGAAAAGAGCCGGGAGCATAAACAGAGCACAGACGGTGCAGGTTATAATCCCGATCTCGACAACATGGGCAATGGATTGAACGCCACCGTGATCCGCAATGTTTAAACTGGCGTATCCCGCAAGGCTGGTCAGCGAAGATAACAACACAGCGCTTCCGGTCTCACGAATGGATTCCACGGATTCGCGATGCGAATGATCCAGAATATGGTGGCCCAAATAGATACAATGATCGATCATAATCCCGACAATAGAAGGTAACATCACGATATTGATGAAATTAAGCTTTACGTCGAATGCGCCCATAATGGCACCACTCATGGCCAACCCGGTGAACAAGGGCAGGAACATTTTTAAGGCGAGCTTAATGCTTTTTAGATCAATCAACAGGATAACCATCACCATAGCCATGGCCATGAACATAGCGATGGGACCTTTCTTGATCACCCAATCAAGAATAGTCGCGGCGAGGAGGTTTTCATTCATGATGGAGGTGTCAATTTTCTTATCCTCCAGCATTTTTTTCAACTCATTGATTTCATATTTGAGTTGGTAGAGATTGCGCGCATCGAAAAAGTTTTTGTCCGCTGGGGAATACAGCAGGATGATATGGCTCCCTTTGGCATTAAATTTCTTTTTCAGGATATCCGGAAATTTGGACTCATCAAAGGGGCCGCTGTTTAAAATAGCCTTCAATTTTAAGAACTTTGGCATCCCTATGGAAAATAAAATGGTGTCGGAGTTTTCCTCGAATAAGTCGCGAATTCGATCAATAACTTCTTTTTTATGATTATATTCCTGTTGGGAAAACAGGTTTAAGGATTGCACCATCCCTATGGTTGTTTTGTCGCCATTTCTGACCCTTAGGGTTTCGAGGGTCTTATGAATGGGAAAAAGATCTTCTTCTCTGTCGACCAGGATTAGTGTTGGCGAAAACGCGAATCCAAAATCTTCAGTCGTTTGGGTTTCGTAATCTGCCGCTGGAGAAACTCCTCTCAGTTTTTTGAAATCCTGTTCAAATTCGATTCTCGTTACCAAAAACAGGCTTGTGATCATCAAAAGCAAAAACAGGATGGTCAAGAAATAAGGTGTATTGGAATAGAGCCTGGAAATTTTGAAGCGAAACAATCGCGGTTTGGGTTTCCGGATCCAGTGTAAGGTGTCGTAATACAATACCTGAGCGGGAAACACAAAAAAGTAGGTCAAAAATGAACACACGATTCCCAGGCTGGCGATTTTCCCAAACTCAGAAAATCCCTTGAATTCGGAAAATATTAATAAAGAAAATACGCTCAGCGTCGTGAACATGGCCATGACGCCGGAACGACCCACTTGCGTGACAACCAACTCCACCGATGCGGCTATAGGTTTTCCTTTTAAGAGTTCTTGCTTGAATCGAATGTAAAGGTGGATTCCGTAATCGATTCCCAGTCCCATTAGAATAGCGATCAAAAACCCGGAAACGATATTGATATGGCCGATAATCATTCTGGCCAAAGCAAAGGTGTAGGTGATGGACAAAAACAGAGGAAATATGACCAGGGGAATTGAAAACAGGGACCGGGTGTAAATTAAAATGATGGAGGTGGTTAATATAGCGGCCAGAACGGCAGATTTTAACAAGTCCTGAATGATCCTGTTATTCTCTTCCAGACGGACCATGAAGGATCCGCTCAACTTAATTTTTAATTCCGGAAACTGTTCTTCAAAACTTGTTGAGGCGATCCCCTTCTTCACGGACTCCACAAATTCAGCCGTGAAATCGGTGTTGGTGACGGTTCCTTTTGGCTGTAGGAAAATATAATAATTCTTTTGGCGGCTTCCCTGGTAATAAGGCGACATTTCATCAAATATATGAAAATCCTCGACAACGGATTTTAATTTTTTAGAACTGAGGAAATCGTAGGGATCGCCAAAGAGGTCGTCGGCTTGTTCTTCCGCTTTTTTTACTGCAATTTTAAGCTCCTTTTCGAGTTCCAGTAAATCCGGTTTGGAGGCAAGCAGAAGCTGGCGGTTTTTTAAAAATTCCATAGGGAGTTTGGAATCCACGTACATGATTCCTGGGATTTTATGGAATTGTTTGGTCAGTCCTTCAATGACTACCCTGGCCTGCTCCGGTTGCGCGTTTTCCAATACCACTACCAGGGGACCGGATCCCCCGGTTTTATCTACCACCTCATTGAATTCCTGCACCAAAGGCAAGTCGTCGGGGAGCAGGTTGTCCATTCTCGGGTCGTAAACCAATCCAGAAGCTATATAAAGCGAAACGGTCCCCAGAAGAAGGGCTCCGATCAGCACCTTGCCGGGATGCTTGCGGGTTATATTTTTATAACAAGTTTCAAGAAGAGCGCGCATCTTTAAAAAACTTTCGGTGAAATAAAAGAGTCCCAGCCAATTGAAGTCCAATGACCCAGGCAAGGGGACTTAAACATTGTTCCAGTATGCCAAAAATAGAAAATAAAACTAAACAAAACAGAACCAGATCAGATCCGTTCCATCTCCATAACAGAATCAGGTTTTTGTTAGTTTCGTAAAATCGGGACCGGTGATCATTATTTATCTCCGTCAACTGGGGAGGGCTGGACTTTATTTCCTGCAACGTTTCCCATTGCCCCCTGAATATCCATTGCTGAACCTGCAGATAATAATAATAAACTTTTATCAGGATGGATGGTGATTCAAGGAATTTGTTAAAGGTCTCTACGATTTCCTTGCGATTACCATCGTAACCATGACGACAGATGGATGTGAAGATCAGCTTGCTGTAGTCATAAGTGATGGCTTTCAAAATAGTGATCACGGCGATCATGATTAAAGCTCCCGATTGGCTTTTGACGCCTGCCATGATCCCGAAAACAACCGCTAAGTTGGCGATGTATCCACCAATGCCATCTATCAATCGTCCCCACTCACTGATGCTGTTCCGAGCTCTTGCCAATTGGCCATCCACACAATCCAGGATTAGCGATACCTCAAGTAATAATCCTGCGAAAAAAAAGAGACTCGTATTCCCAAGGCTATAAATATACGCAGAAGCCAGGCCCGACATGACCGAACAGTACGTTATTTGATTGGGAGTGACTCGGGTGGTTATAAGTTTATCCACAATCTTTCCAGCCACGGGATTGTGAATATAGCTATTTAAAGGTTCTGTCAGGTCTTGAAGGACGGGAGCTTCAATGGATGAAGATGACATGGTTTATAACCATTGATTGCTTTTGTACCATTCCAGCGTCTGTTTCAAACCTGAATGGAGGTCGTACTGAGGTTGATATCCATAGTCTTCCATAAACTTTTTAGTAGACGCTGTCCATGCGCTTTGACGGATTTCTTTAACGCGTTGTTTATCGAGCAAGGGGACTGTTCCTGCAAACCAGGAAAACCCTTCGGAAAGTACTGCTCCCAAATGAAACAGCGATTCGGGAAGCCTTAAAGTACGTGATTGGATGCCCAACAGTTTTTCTGCGGTTTGATAAACCTGGCCCCAGGAATACTCTTCACCATCTGTAGTAAAGTAACAGCCGCCGGAAAGATCGGGTGTCATTCCTTTCAGCATGGCATTTACCATGTCACTTACATAAATCAATGATAACTTTCGTTCCGTGCGACCTACTTGCAGAGCCCATCCGTTATTAAGGAGTTTGATAAATGAATAAAAATTCTCTTCTCTGGGACCATACACCACCGGAGGCCTGAGAATCAGAATCGGAATTTTACTTGCGAAATGCCTTGCGACTTCCTCCCCCGCCAGCTTGGATTTGCCATACAGGGTGAGAGGGTTGCAAGGTGTTTTTTCATTCACCTCCTCACCAGGAAGACAGGGGCCAACCGCCGCCAAACTGCTTAAATGGACGATAGACTTGAGGTTTTTACCAGTATCCAGGCACAACTGGTAAAACGGTTCACAGTACTCCGCGTTTACTGAGAAGTAGCCAGAACGGGTTTTGGCCTTTGTGACGCCGGCACAATGGAAAATGTAGTCCATCGATGCAATTGTATTTTCCAGTGGACCCGGATCGCTGAGGTCTGCATTGTGAAATTGTATTTCTGGGGAAGAAAGCCAACGGCGGTTGCTGGTTTCTCTTATCTGGACGTGAACCTCGCACCCCAATTCCAGAAGAGCGTCTACAAGATGACTGCCTATAAATCCACTGGCGCCTGTAACCAGAACCCGCGAGTCAGGCATTGCTGATTGGGTGTTCATAAATACGGTGCCGCTTGTATAATATAGCTCCCATTCGTTCCAGGGGACCTACCATAGCCAGGTTATCTTCCAGAACCCAGGACATTTCTATTATACGAACATGTTTCTCGATGCATTGTTTATAAGTTTCGTAATAAAAAACCACATCGATTCCCGTCCGTTGGTATTTCTTCTTAACGCCTAAAGTTAAAACGCGATACGTGTCTACCTTTTTGCGGTTCAGAATAAACTTGAAAAAACCTGAAGGAAACAGTCGTCCGTTCATGGTCTTTAAAATCTGATTTATATCGGGAAGGGTGAGGGAAAATCCAACGGGCTCATCGTCTTTATAGGCGATGAAGCACATTTCGGGCAATACAAAATGTTCGATTTCCTGTGCAAAATACTCAAACTCTTTAAAATTCATTGGAACGAAACCCCAGTTATAGCTCCAGGCAGAATTGTAAAGGTCCCAAATTTTTTTCACCTCATTGGCATAATCTTCCATTTGAAGATTTTTCAAGGTGAAGCGATTTCTTTTTTGAATCAGTTTATTGGCCCGTTCCATGTAATCTGGAATTTTATTCGGGTAATCGAGTTTATAAGAAAGTAAATCCTTGGCTTTAGTGAAACCGTTTCTTTCAAGGATTTCTGAATAATAAGGAGGATTGTAAGGAATGCCCACCATTGGTGGATCTTCGAAACCTTCCAGCATCAGTCCGCATTCATGATTGGTGGATAAATTCATTGGGCCGAGTAAACGATCCAGTTGGTTCTCCTGGCACCATTCTTTAGCTTTTTCGAATAAAAGGGCCGCAGGTTCTTTATCATTTACGCATTCAAACATTCCAAAAAAACCCGTCTTTTCAGAATGGAATTCATTATAATTTTTATCCAGGATGAGGGCGATCCTGCCGACGGGTTTGGAATTGTCAATAACCATAAACAATTCCATTTCCGCGTGTTCAAAAAAAGGATTTATTTGGGGGTTTAGAAACTTTTTTCGTTCAAAAATGAGGGGAGGAACCCAATTCGGGTCGTCCGTATAGATGTTCCAAGGTAAGCGGATAAATTGATTCAAATCCTCAGAGGATTGTACCTTTTTGATACCCGGATTCATTATTGCGGGATGATTCCTAATTTCCTTCCAAGCTTTTTAAAGGAGGTCAACACCTGGTCTAGTTCCTCTTTTTTATGCGCACAGGTATAGCTTGTACGGATCATGGCGTTGAATGAGGGAACTACAGGCGAGACAGCCACACCAGCAAAAATGCCGTCATCGAATAACAATTGATTCAGGTAAAGGGTCAAGGCCTCGTCACCAATTTTAATGGGAACAATGGGAACCTGATTGTTGTTGATCTGAAATCCCATATCAAAAAAGCCTTTTTTGATGTAAGCCGTGTTGTCATGCAACTTTTTCAGCCGTTCCGGTTCACTTAACATAACATCTAGTGCGGCAGTGACACCTGCGACAGAGGCAGGCGGCAGGGCGGCAGTAAAGATGAACGCTGAAGCTTTGTGGCGAATGTATTCGGTAACTTTGGCATTGGCAGATACGAACCCACCAATCGAGCCCAGGCTTTTGGAGAAGGTGCCCACATAAATATCTATTTCTTTTTCCAGGTTGAAGTAATTCGTAACCCCTCTACCGCATTCGCCGATCACACCCAGTCCATGAGCTTCATCTACCAGAACGGTTGCACCATAATCCTTCGCCAGCTTGACGATGCCGGGAAGATTGGCAATGTCGCCGCTCATGCTGAAAATACTGTCTGTGATGATGAGCTTGCCTTCCACATCGGAATATTTTTTCAAATAATATTCCAGATGATCCATGTCGTTGTGACGATAGCGCACGGTTTTTCCCGGAGCGACAGCACATCCTTCATAAATACTGGCATGATTTTCGCGATCTGAAAAGGCAATATCTTTTCGTCCTAACAGACAAGCGATGGTGCCCTGGTTGGCTTGAAATCCCGTGGACATCACTATGGTGTCTTCACGATTCAAAGCTGAAGATATTTCGTGTTCCAGTGTTTTGTGCAGGCTGAGTGTACCATTCAGAAACCGGCTACCGGTACAACCGGAACCAAACTGTTGCAGGGCGTTCTTACCTGCCTCCAGAACCCGCGGATCTTTTGTGATCCCAAGATAATTGTTCGTGGAAACGGTGATAACTTTTTTCCCACCTATAACAACCTGGGATCCATTATTGGATTCGATTTCACGGAAGTAAGGATAAATGCCAAGCTTTTTAGCCTGGTCCGGGGCTTCGTAATTATTGCATTTCGATAAAATGCCTTCCCCTTTTTTTGTTGACGTACGCAGGTGGGAATTCTCAAAATCAAAATTTTCCTTGAGTAAGGAAATTATTTTATTTTTTTTGGAATTTAAATTGGAATTGGTATCGTCAAAACTCTCTTTGTTTACAGGCAAATATGAGGGTTTCACTAGGACCTTGTGGATTTAGATTAAAAGTTAAGGGTCTAGGCCGAATTGATCATTTAACAGGCTTTCATAAAAACATCGGCTTGGAATGTTTTAAGTCTTCAATTTTAAAAACAAAAAGCGTTGAAAGGCTACCATTAATTTAGCAATTCCACAACCCAAAGGATTGATTCCCTTTTAAAATTCTTTTGACCCTTTTTGGACTGGGTGGGACAAATGCAGTGAATGATTCAGAAACAATTGATTTTTTTTAAGTTAAACAATTCCTTGAAACCACATCTCCAGTTTCAAAGGTTTCATTTTAAAAGAAAATTGTTACTAAATAAACCATTTTCCGGCATTTATTTAAAAAATGTTGAATTTTTGTAATTCCTTTACTTTTAACATTTTAGGGGAAAATACCGACTTTCAGGGTGAATTTACAATAATTTTGGACTGGAGTTACACTTTTTGTGTTCTTATTTTAAGTCACGAATTTTCTCAAATTTGAGTCAATTGCATCAATTTTTTCCTGAAGGTTTTCTTTCTGCCTCCTTTACTTCATCGGGTTTGATTCCAAAATGTTTAAAAAAATTTGTCAACCGGTCGTTTGCTTTTCGGGTTCCTTGGGAATCATTTTGTTTTTGGTACAATCGTTTGGCCCGATAAGTATTTTGGATCGCCGGATTTGCATTTTCCATTTTGGCGTAAAGTGATCCCAGATCAAAATAGGCGTCTGCATATTCTGGATTGATTTTCAGTGCCTTTTTGTATTCTGATATTGCCAGATCATTTTGATCCAAATGATCATAGGCTTTTGCCAAATAGTAATGGGCCTGGAGCTTTCCTGGATTGAGAGTAATTGCTTTTTTTAAAGGTTCCACCGCTTTTTCATGATGGCTGTTGGTTGAATAGGATTTGCCCAGGGCAATCAAGGCAGATGCATTTTTGGGCTGAATTTTCAGTCCCATTTTATATTCCTCAATTGCATCCGAATACCGTCCTAATTGAAAATTGACATCGGCAATTTCAAAGTGAGGAGCGGCTTTTTCAGGATGCCTGGAACTCAACTTTTTAAACTGCGATAGGGCTTCGGTTAAACGGCCCGATTTTTTATAAGCCAATCCCAACCCGGCTAGAGCCAGATGAGCATCCTTCCCGAACTCCAGAAACTTTTCGAAGTGTCCTATGCTTCTTGAATATTGTTTGAGTTCTCCATAGACCAAACCAAGTAGCAAGTGCGACTGGGAATGCTGGCTATTCTGGCGAATGGATTCTTTCAAGGGGGCGAGAGAATTTTGATAGGCTTTGTTTTTTATTAAGCCGGAGCCCAGCAAATAATGAAAGTGGGCCTGATTGGGCCGGTCTTTGATCAGGTCCTTTAATAGTTTAATGGATTTTTTTGGGTTTCGGATGCAGTAACTTTCTACCAGTTGGTCGAAGTGCTTCCTTTGTGCATGAGGGTATTTTTTTATGAAATGGCTCCACAATTGATCGAAATTCCTTACCTCTGGGCCTTTAGATTGCACAAAGGAGTCGATGATTTCGGGTGTGATGGGTTTGGATCCATCCAAAGAGCAGGAAAAGAGAAATAGACTAATGAATAAACCTGCCAACCACATGAAATTGTTTGTGGATAAAAGAATTTTGCCAATGCCCAAGAAGTATCCAGGTTTGAAAGGTTTTCGGTAGCTGGTAATATCCAATGATTGCTGACAAAGGGTTAGAGGGATATAAAAGAATGCCATTTTGGGCATATTCGATTTTGTTCCTATTTTTCAGGTTCTGCAAACTTTTCCTTGATCTTCAGAATTTCCGGAAGAAGGCTTTTAAAAATGGGTACAAGATGGGGATCGAAGTGTTTGCCGCTTTCCTCTTCTATGTAAGTAATAGCTTCGTCTACCGTCCAGGCTTTTTTATAGGGCCGCTCAGAGGTTAGGGCGTCAAAAACATCTGCTATGGCAACAATGCGTCCAAACAAGGGAATTTCTTCTCCCTTCCAGAGGTGGTCTTGGTTTGTTGGACAGTTTTGCGGTCAATTTAAGCTATAGAATGTGAGTAGATGTTACGCCGCTTTTTCTTCCATATGAGAGGCATGCCCCTCAAAATTTTTCGCCCCACGATACACTTCGTCAGGTGTCTGCCCAGCAAAAGTTGAATGAGGCCGTGTTTCATTGTAATGTCTGATCCAGGAGCCGATTTGATTTCGTGCCTGGTTTCCGTTTTCAAAAGCATTCAGGTACACGCATTTATATTTCAGACTGCGCCAGAGGCGTTCGATAAATACGTTGTCCATCCAATGGCCTTTACCATCCATGGAGATTTTAATCCCATGATCTTTCAATACATTAGTGAAGTCAAAACTGGTAAACTGGGAACCTTGATCTGTATTGAATATTTCAGGCGTTCCATACGTTTCCAGGGTCTCGTCCAAAGTCTCAATGCAAAAACGAGTGTCCATGGTATTCGACAGTCGCCAGGAAAGCACTTTCCTATGCCAATCCATAATGGCCACCAGATACAAAAAGCCGCGCTTGATCCGAATGTAGGTGATATCAGTGCACCAGACCTGGTTCGGTTTTGTCACACTCATATCACGTAGCAAATAAGGGTACACTTTATGACCAGGATGCGACTGACTCCGTCCGGGGTTCCTGAAAAATTGCACGCAAACCCATCTTCTTCATCAACCGTCGTACTCGGTGACGACCGATAGAGTAAGTTTTTCGTGTTTTGGCCATTGCTATAGCTTAACATCCTGTTCAAATTTCTGGGACCATCTCTGATTTTGTTTAGGCCTTTCCAATTAAAAAACTCCATGAGTTTTAAGCGAAACTGGGTTCTCAAATTTTTCTTATTAGGATGGCGTCAATTTTAACCTAATTTCATATTTCTCAAAACAGAAAAAGGATTGTCCCGGTCCTTTTCACCTTTTTTAGGCGAGGTTATCTTTGTATTCGGTTTTTTAACCGATGTTTGGCTTTTACAGGACAGGGCAATCCTTCTCCTTTCTGAATCTTTTGATATCACTCGCACTTTGATTTCCTGTCCAACTTTAAAATGGTCCAGGGGATTGGACACGAATTTATCGGCAAACTCGGAAACGTGGACCAGTCCGTTTTCCTTGATACCTATATCGACAAAAGCCCCGAACCTTGTGAGGTTGGTCACTACACCAGGATAGGTTTGCCCCTCTGCAACATCTTCGAAGGTACTCAGGGATTTACTGAACTCCATGGTCTGGAATGTCGTTCGAGGATCCTGGGAAGGCGCCTTCAGACTGGCAACGATATCTTTTAAAGTTAAGGTCCCGATACTATCCCCGAACTCCTTGTCCTGAAGAAGTTGATCCGCCGATTGCGGTTGGCCAATCAAATCTTTCAGACTCATGTTCCTTTGCTGGGTCCAGTCAATCAGGGAGCCATATTGCTCCGGGTGAATGAAAGTTGAGTCCAGAGCCTGGGTTCCATTATAAATTCTCAAGAAACCTGCGGCTTGTTCAAACACCTTGGCCGTGAAACGGGGCACTTTGAGAAGTTGTTCGCGGTTGTCAATTCTACCCTGGCTTTCCCTGAATTTAACCAGATTAGCCGCGGCGGAAGGGGTGATTCCGGAAACGTATGCCAGTAATGGAGCGGAGGCAGTGTTGGCATCGACGCCTACATAGTTGACACAGGATTCCACAACCTGATCGAGCTCTTTTTTGAGCTTTACCTGATTGACATCGTGCTGATATTGCCCCACACCAATGGATTTGGGATCGATCTTGACAAGCTCAGCCAAAGGATCCTGAAAGCGGCGGGCTATGGAAATAGCCCCTCGCACTGTCGGGTCCATATCCGGAAACTCTGAACGGCCCTGGGGCGATGTGGAGTAAATGGAGGCACCTGATTCGGAGATCAATGTGGCGTGGACTTTTTTATTGACGATGGGTTGAATGTTTTCTTCCAGAAACTTAAGTGTTTCGCGTCCGAAGGTCCCGTTTCCGATGGCAATGTGCCCAATAGAATGGCGCTCGATCAAGGTTTCTATTTTCGCTTTCGAGCCTTGAATGTCCTTGCGTGGTTGATGCGGAAAAATGACACAGTCTTCCAGATATTTTCCGGTTGAATCGATGACGACCACTTTGCATCCGGTTCGTACGCCGGGATCGACTCCCATTACCGGTTGTGATCCCAGGTATGGAGACAGCAGGAGATTTTTTATATTGTTGCTAAACACTTGAATGGAAGCCTGGTCAGCCAATTGTTTCAATTCCGATTGGATCTCCTTGTCGAGGGAAGGGTGGATATAATGCTTAAACGCTTGCTGGGCGCATTTGATGAGTAAAGGATATGCGCCACTTTCGGTTTGGTTCTCAAAAAAAGCTTTTTCGATCAGTCTTGACGCAATTTCGGCATCGATTCGAATTTCCAGTTTCAATACCTTGAGCGACTCGCCCCTTTTAATAGCGAGAAAACGGTGACCGGCACTTTCCTTTTTCAGATTTTTAACCGGTTCCTCATAATCAAAAAAGTCTTTGAACTTTTCGTGATCTTTTATCTCCTGTGCCTTGGGGCGGAGAGACGATGTCATGACCCCTTGTTCCCAAAACTTGTTGCGCAGGGTTTCCTTGATTCTTGGGTCATGCGAAAACTTTTCCACCAGAATATCGCAAGCTCCCTCCAACGCCTCAGCAAAGTTTTCAGGCGTGTCATCTGTATCGGTGACAAACTGGGCGGTGAGTTTTTCTTCGACCCGTTCCGGGTTGAGAGGGGTTTGTAACAGGATATCAGCCAAAGGTTCGAGTCCTTTTTCTTTTGCCGTTTGGGCTTTGGTTTTGCGCTTGGATTTGAAGGGTGCGTAGATATCTTCCAACTGATTCTGGGTCTTTGCGCTTGCCACCGATTGTTCCAATTGGGGAGTCAGTTTTTCCTGTTTGGTCAAAGATTCAAGAATGAATTTTCTGCGATTTTCTATTTCAACGTATTCTTCATAAGTATCCAGAATGGATTGAATTTGCACTTCATCGAGTCCTCCGGTACGATCCTTGCGGTAGCGGGCGATGAAAGGCAAGGTACATTGTTCATCGTAGGTCAATCCCAAGACGGTCTGTATGGGTAGCTCGGGTAATGAAGTTTTCTCTTGAACAAAAGGAATTGCAGAATTTTCATAGGACATTCGAGGTGGCTCCTGAATTATTTAAAAAAGGAATCGTATTCAGTGAATAATGTTTCTGGCTCACGCTTGTACGTATCGGATCTGGATGGCACTCTATTAGATTCCCAGGGCAAGCTTCCGGAAAGTAGTGTCACACGGTTGAACGCCCTGTTGGATCAGGGTTTGATGTTTACGGTAGCGACGGCGAGAACCCTGGCCTCCGCCCTGCCGGTTTTAAAAGGGATTCGGTTTAAGCTACCCTTAATCCTCTTCGACGGCGTATTTTTAACGGATATTGAGACCCGCAAAAATTTAGCGTATTCGGACTTCATTTCAAAGGAAATAATTCAGGAATTTTTTCAATACTTGTTTGAAAACCAGGTGGAGCCTTTTGCCGCGACCTATGGACCCACTCCCAAATTGTTGATTCCATCACCTGGTCACCCAGGTATGAAAGCTTTTAAAGACCATATGGGTGAATTTTCGTGGGACCTGCAGGACTCATTGCAGGCTTTGGATGATGAAACGCATTGTGGAATGGTGTTGATAGATAAGATGGAAACGCTGTATCCCATTATGAAAATTTTAAGGTTAAAGAATCATTTGGAATTGAAGGTTTCATTTTCGCCAGACGCATGGAACCCGGATCTGGCCTGGATGTTTCTGTTTCCTAAAAGCACGTCCAAGGGGAGCATGTTGAAAAAGATGTCTTCCAAGCTCCAATTTTCAGGCGCTCAAATTACCGTTTTTGGAGACAATGTCAATGACCTCGAGATGTTTGAAGTCGCGGACCAGGCCTTTGCTGTTTCCAATGCCAGACCAGAATTAAAAAATTGTGCGGATGGCATCATTGCAAGCAATGACGAGGGAGGAGTGCTGGATTATCTGGAATCAGAATTTACAGGGTAGGGGAAATTTCGCACAAAAATTAAAGTTTGGTTTTTGCAAAAATAACCTCGTAATAAGGCTTGAATTCGCCATCTCCCCTATCTATCTCCAGCACTTCTTTCAAACCGTCATTTACAGGATAAATTCGCTTTCGTGCACGGGCTTTTTTACCGAATCGACCCGGTGGCGTGTCTTCAAACTCTAATTCAGAGCCGTTTTGTTGGATTGTGAAATCTATCGTCATGCCATGGTCGGTATAAGCACGGGCCGAAATATGCGCTTCCGCTGGATCTTTTCCAAGGATGACCATCACCCTATGGGTGTCCTGCCTGCCGTTTTGCATTGGATAGGTTGCTGTCATTCTTATAGATAAGAATCCGCCCAGTTCCCAGGCACCGATGATTTCTTTATCGAAGGTTTTGTCGAAATCAATAAACCGGCCTTGCCCTTTAAAATGGCCTACCAGGAACTGTAGCGACTTTAAATGTACGTCTTGCGAAGCCGTGGGATCAGTAAAGTTGAATACAAAAGGGGAAGCGGAACCCCAATCAATGACCAGCGTATTTTGGACAACCGCGTTTTGAATTTGCTTTGATATCAAAGTCCAATCGGAAGGATTCGAAAACTGTGAAAACTGACGGGTTTCTGTTCCGATTCTTAAAGTTGCAAACGGCGCTTGCTTGCAGGGTCCCTGACATTGGGTGAAGGTGACTGGACAAGCCTTATCAGGCCCAAACTCCTGGAGCACCGCTTTAGGAAACCCCTCGAACTGCCTTTTCAGGCAAGGCCTGCCTTTACAGACGAATAAATGGTTGGGATCCTTATTAAAAAACCGTTTCGCCTGGCCAAGCTTCTCAACTAACTGGTCCCGGTGAAAAGGAATTTTTTTCTTATTCAAGTACTCAATCATCGGATCCAATGACTCTTCGGTCCAATAACCCTGCATTCGAAGCACAAAGCCGAGGGCCAATTCTTCAAGACTCAGGCTGGTTTCTTCTTTATAACTCGATGACATTGAATTCCTTTTGAAAGAGAATGTTTGATAAGAATTATGGTAGCACGGTGGATTTTTATTTTTCTAATGAATCTATAGGCCCAACACAAGAAAGTTGGTAGGTCAAAAAAGTCTAAATAAACAATAGATGTTTGAGACCAGTCATTTATAATAATAGTAAATTTGTTGGGGTCATTGAATTAAAGTTGATTCAGGAAGAAACTCATCGAGTGGAGCCGCGGTTATGAGAACCATTGCGCTAATCAATCAAAAAGGGGGAGTCGGTAAAACCACGACTGTACTGAATTTAGGAGCCGCGTTCGCCAAGTTGAAAAAAAAGGTTTTGCTTGTCGACCTTGATCCGCAGGCCAAATTGACCTACAGTCTTGGCTTGCCTGCCTACGACCTGGAACAAACGATTTACCATTTATTGAAACGGGATATTGCCGCCAGCCAGGTTCTGAAAGAACATGGCAGTATGACCGTCATTCCATCTTCACTAAAATTATCTGGAGCCGATTTGGAATTTTCCGGAATCACAGGACGGGATTTTCTTTTAAAAGAAGCTCTGGAAGGCCAGAAGGGTTTCGACTTTATTCTCATTGATTGCCCACCTTCCCTGGGACTTTTAACCATAAACGGACTCACAGCCGCCGATGAGGTTTTTATTCCTTTGGATATTGAGTCCATAATCATGCAGGGAATGGATCAGTTGCTGGAAACGGTGAATTTGGTCCAAAGCCGATTGAATAAAAATTTGGAAATTACGGGAATCATTGGGACCCATTTCAACGATAAGAAAAAACAAAACCACGAAATTTTGCAAAAGATAAGATGGTATTTTGGCGACCGCCTGTTAAAAACCTGTACTCGAAAAAGTGCCGATTTAGCTCAGGCTTCTAAAAAAGGGATCACCATTTTTGAGCACAAACCACAATGTCTCGTCGCGCAGGATTTCCTTAGCCTGGCTAAAGAAGTTATTAAAGATAAGCGGAAAAAAACTTCCATGAAGGTCTCTGATTTGGAACAGTATATGTGATGCTTCGCTTTATGGGTTTGGTTCTCGCCGTGTTTGTTTTGATTTCTTCAGGGATTATTTTGTCTGCTTGTGAAACGACTTCTATAAACCATTCACCTGCCATGGTTCTCGCCGATTCAAATAATGTAAGCCCCGTGATCATTGAATTGAATTTGAAAGTTCTTATTTCATCTCCCATCATGGATTCGGATGACTTGACGACCAAGGCGGAGAAGATTAAACAGGCACAAAGCTCGTTTCTGGATTCTTTGAAAAGGGACGGAATTGTAGTAGAGGACGTCAAGTTTTTTAAGTACATTCCCTTTGTGGGACTTACTGTTGCCCACACTTCACTTGAGAAGCTGAAATCCCATCCAGCCGTATTGGGGGTTCAGGAAGATCGGCCCGTTAGGCTTCATTAGTAAAAACTTTAGATAGTTGGGACCAAAATAAAAAGCATAAATGGTACCATTACCAAACCTTAGGTCAATCATAGTCGAATCCCCAGGTGATTCCAAAATTGGAGTCGGAATTATTTTTCATTTGCCCTTGAACTGTAATATTGGGCGTCAATTCTACGTCCACTTTCGCTCCGGTGGAACCCGGTTTAGTCCCCTGAATGACCCCCACATAAACTTTATCTGAGACATATTTTCCTGCCTCTACATTGGCACCTCCGTCTCCATCTCCACTCACATCAACTGAATCGAGACCCAAACGATTGCTGATTCTTTCGGTAATGGAAGGTCCACTCATCAACCCTGCCAACTCAGCGGCGGAACTTGCCAGTTTTACGGCTTCGACGGCAGAAATTTCACCGACGTCTTTGTTGAAAAGAAAACGCGACAAAACTTCATCTTTCGGGAGTTCGGGCTCAGACCAATAATTGATGGTGGGCTTGAAGGCAGAGCCTTGAAGCGCAAATATAATCTTTCCCTGAGAGCTTTTAATCTCCGTTTCAAAATCTATTTCCGGATCATTCTTTGGGGCATCTTGTAATTGGACCACGCCGCGCTTGAATTTTAATTTTTTGCCCAGAATGTTCCATAATCCACGGCGCATGGTAAATGAGCCGTTGGCCCGCGGATCTTTTACAGTACCCGTGACAGCTACCTTTCCTTCCAACTCTGCGTTGAGGCCTCTTCCTTTAATATATATTTGGTTAGGAGCGACAATTTTTAAGTCCAGTTCGGTTTCCATTTTTATTTTTGAAGAGGAAGTCTTTTCGGATTTTTCTTTTTGGATTTGGGTTGCGTTCGATTTTCTTTCTACATCCACCACAACCACATTGGGAGGGAGCTTGCTGGGAATTCGTATTTCCGCTTTATCGATTTGTAAGGTTCCGGAAAGCTTACTTTTCGATAAAGGTCCTTTGAAAAGTATATCGCTACTCGCATAAAGTTGCAGATCATCTATGGCCGCCAACTGGGCCTGCTTCATTTTAAATGAGACGTCGGTCAGAAAATCATTGTCAGGGGTTTTTTGCACCGATCCTTTAGCTATCATGGATCCGTTTCTCAGGGTTTCTGCGGAGAATTCCTTTAACAACACGAGGTCGGGAGTTGCGGATATATTTAGATGGATTTTCTCCAAATGAGTTCCGGTCATGAGAACGTCGACAATGCCATCTTTTAGAAGAACCTCTCCGGCAATATCAGGAGCCTTTAAGTTTCCTTTCATGGCGCCATTGATTTTTAATTTGCCTTGAACCTTGTCCCCAGTCGAAGCCAGAAAGGGGTTGAGGCTTGCCAGGTCGATTGCCCCGTCGATTCTTCCCTGGATGGGGGAGTTGTCATTGACCAATTTAGCCCATTCGGCGGCTGGAGTTACAGGCAGGGAACCGTTTAAATCGAGGTGACCAAATTGCGTTTGCTTAAAAGACGCTTGCGCGTTTGCCGAACCTGGATCCAGGTGAATCGTGACACTTCCCGTTCCATAGTAAGGTTTGGGCGTTTTTAAATCCAGAGCCTGGACTTTTTTAAAGGAGAGATTCAGGTCCGCATTCGGATTAGCCGGGCCGCCGTTAAAATCAATATCCCCATCCATAAACCCCCGGATTTGCAGTTCGGGAGCGAACAGGTCCGCCAGGGCTAAGGGCAATTGCGTGATTTTGGTGTTGAGCGAAATTTCCTGGTTTTGAAGAGATGCGTTCCCATGAATGTGTCCTCCTTTCAGGTCCCAATCCAGGTCTGAAACCTGGATGGAATTATCCATTACGCTAATCTTCAGAGGGCGAGTACTTTTTAAGGGAATATGGGCAAATTCAGCATTCAGGTTGCTGACTTTGAGGTTGATGGAGGTTTTCTGCTTTTCTAGAGTCCCGTTTAGATCGGCTTTAATGGTTTCTTTTAGTTTGCCATTTGTTTGAATCGCCCAGTTTAGTTGTTCGAGAAAACCATCGAGACTCATATTGAAAGAATCAATTGAACCCACTCCGGATTGGATGTCGGATACCTTAACTTTTGCAATTAGGTTAAGGTTTTCCAGTAAGTTTTTAACCTGTCCATTCAGGCGTAAATCATTGATCGATACCAATTGAGGGTTTTGTATTGACAGGTTCGAACCCGTGACCTCGAATATTAATCCCTGGCCCTTGGTTCTTAATAATTCGGTTTTGAAATTCAATGTTCCCGAAATATCCTGGTTAACGAGGCGGCCCAGGGCGTTCATGTCTGTTACCATACCTTTGATGGAACCGCCCCACAAAGCCGAAGGAGGTGCCTGAGCCAAATCTCCGGTCACCAGCACACCCGGTAAACTTGCTTTTAAACCATAAATATGCAGGAATTTATTGTCCGCCAATTTATAATGACTGAGCATTTCAGCATGAATTCCATTGGCCTTAGCGGAAAGCTCCATTCCGCCATTGGGATGTTTCAGAAGATCCTGGCCTGTTACCCTAACATTTAAATTTTCCAATCGGTTTTTATCCAGATTGATTTCTCGGCTTTCCACCTGGGCGTTTACTTGTGGATTTTCGATACTTCCCGATACCTGGCCGGTGGAATGCAGTCCCCCAGAAATGTTTTGCTGAATCGCTTTAGCAAAGGAAGACAGGTTGGGAATATCCAGGTTCCAGTTCGCATTTAAAGATTGATTGGAATCCAGAGTGCCTTGCAGGATGAGGTTTATCGGTTGGGCAGTCAGGCTGAAATCAGGAAAATTTATTGTCCCGGTCGAATCACGGTTAACCTTTCCAGAAAATGATATATCCTGATTGAATACTGAATCCACCACATCGATCCCAGTTGAAAACTGATTCGTGCCACCATTCAGGGTCGTGTCGATTCTGGATGCGTAATCCAATAGTTCGCTTGAGGTTTTTACGACAAAGGAGCCAGTTAGCGGATTCTTCGCCATTTCGCTGAAATGGTTCAAATCAGGAACATTCAAGGTAGAATTCAGGGTTAATTGTTTTCCCCAATTCCTGGCTTTACCGTTTGCCAAAAGATTGAAAGAGGCCGCTTTCATTTGGGCCTTATGAAGAGTTACTTCCTGCGATTTGGTATTCGCCGTTAGTGACAAGCTCATATTGGGTTTGTGACCCAGCAAATTTAATATTTCGGGAGGAATTCCTTTTGCTCCCTGAATACTTGCCTGGGCAACGAGGTCTATAAGTTCAGGAATTTGGGATTTAGAGGGTCTGGGATTTAAATTAAGGGAAGCGCTAAACGTATCCACTGAAAGCTCTTCGAGGGCAGGGCGCACGATTTTCAGATTTGCTGATACCTTTGGAGATAAAGCGTTCCCCTTTAAATTTCCCGATACCGTAAGTGCTTCCCATTTGACATTCCCGGCTAAGGCGAACAACTCTCTTCCTGGAGCTAGGTTGAAGCCATAGGTTAAATTCAAAAGGGGATCCGCAGGATCGAATTGGCCTCGAAGTGAAAATTTTCCGAAGTTGCCGTTGATTTGAAAGTCGTCAATATTTATTGTGCCTGAGTTGTTCCTGGTAAAGGAGTTTTCAAAAAGAATAGCTTCACCCTGCAAGGGATATAAATTTGTTGGTAAAAAAGTTTTAAAGTTGCCTTTAATTTGGGATTGCAACATAAGGGAATTATCCTTGGCAGGCTGAACGGCCAACTGACCTCTAAGCCAAAGGTTGTTTCCCGCTTCAAAATTAAGTGAGCCTTTCCAATGCTTAAGCGGTCCATTACCAGAGATTTTCGCGATGATGTTTTCTTCCTGTGGTAATCCGATCAGCCCACCGACCAAACCTCCTTTGGGTTCGCGTGCATCCAGGGTCAATTTTAAATTATTGGATGATGGACTGAAATGTAAATGGGCATCGACAAATCCGGGAACGCCATCGGTTCTGTTCAATGCCAGCTTGAGGAGCAGTCCTTTATCGAGGTCCCTCAACTGAACTGAACTGTTTAAACTCAACTCCACCGGTTCGCCTAATAGCGTTTTCCCCAGAGATATTTTTTCTATATCGAATTGTTGCAAGAATAATTTTATGGGTAGACTTGTCGGAATGGAAACCGGGCCACTCTCTTTTGAAACCGAAGAAGACGGTGGAATTTCCGGCTGGCGAACTACAGATAAATGTTTAGTCGTAATATGATCAATAAACAACTCTCCACCAACCAAACTCCAGGGGTTCCAGCTAAAACTCAGGTCTTTTAAAATTAACCATTCCCCCTTGGTGTCTGTTATCTTTAATGAAGCGATTTTCAGGGTGAAAGGAAGGTGACCCTCCAGTTTTTCCAATTCAATATTATGTCCTGCCAAAGCCGCCTGTTTTTGAATCTCATCGATCATGAATTGCCTGGCGGGTTCCGTTTGAATTGCGGCAAACGAAAAGATGATCAGAGCCAGCAGAAACAGGCTTCCATAAACCAGGGTGCGGAGCAGAATTTTGCTGAATTTTTTCATAGTGTCTAAAACGATTGGCCAATGCTCACGTAAAACGACCAGGGTTCATCAATATCTCTTTTATTGATTGGAAATCCCAGGTCTAAACGGAGCGGACCAAAGTTTGTGTAATAGCGCAGGCCTAATCCGCCGCCCCATTGAAACTCCTGATCGAAATCCGGAGTTTCGGTTTCGAATGCATTTCCCCCGTCGATAAAAGGAACGATTCCAAAGTTTTTGTATCGAAGCCTGATCTCGAGGCTCATCTCGATCAGGCTTCTTCCTCCGGTAGGATCGTTATCATCGTCCAAAGGTCCCACTTTCTGAAATTCATACCCCCGAATGGATCCCCCCCCACCTGCGTAAAACCGTTTGTCTGAAGGTACATTAATATCTTCTTCCGCAAAAATACTTCCAATTACAAAACGCCCGGCCAAAACAGCGATACCCGAATTCAAAATATCCCAATAAGCGCGGCTCCTTAGTGCTGTGACCGTGAATCCGTCGCCCGGACCCAAAACAGTTAAATAGGGGTCTAACTGAATTTCGTGCCGGACTCCCTTTCTGGGATTTAATAAATCCTTTCGAGTGTCATAAGCCAGGATTATGGGAACGCTTAAAAGCCCAAATTCCTCCTTTCCGTCGCTGTCCTCAATTTTAGAAATTTCACCAGCCAGACTTCCTGTAACGCTTAAAGCAGGAGTGATTTGACGTTTGATGCCAGCTGATCCCGAAATCGCTTCCCGTTCGAATGCGTCGAACTTTTCAACGGTAACTATAGAATTGGCCAGCAGGTCCTGTTGCGATCTCATAAAATGGGGCTTTAGAAAATCGAACTCCAGATTTTTGTTTATTTCTGAGAATTCATTGATACCCAAACGAGAAACATCGGCGGTTACCTTTAAACGCTCCGCTTCTCCAAATATATTTCGGTGGCCCCAGAAAACTTGAGCTTGTCCTCCATTGATATTGGAGAAGTTGGCCCCAACGCCCACAAACTTTCTTTTTCGCTCCTTAACTTTTAAGCGGACTGGAACGGTAATCGTTTTTCCGGCATTTTTGGGCAAGTTATAAGGAATGCTGACTTTAATGGATGAAAACACTTTCAAGCTGGTTAAGCTGGATTTGAAATCCGAAATAATATCCGGACTGTATCGATCTCCTTCTTTCCAGTTGACCCGTTTGAGAATAAAATCGGAATCAACCTTTTTATTGCCCTTTAACATCAGCTTACCCAACTGTACCCACGGGCCCGTTGATACATTAAAATGGACATCCATTGTCTTTTTATCTGTGTCGATCACGACTCTTCTTTTCTTAATCGAGCCATAAGGGTGGGCCTTGTTTTTTAACTGGTCGAGCAAAAGGGATTCCGTATCGAGTACTTTTGACGGTATGGCTGGTTCTCCCTTGACCAAAGGCATTTCAACCGTTGCCAAAAATGCAGAAGTCAAACCTTTAATTATTATTTGATCGAAAATGTACTGAGGGCCGATTTCTATGGTGATTTCGACGGTTTGTTTTTCCTCAGAGCTGATGGCAATGGAAGAAATGCTACTTAAGGGAATCCCTCCTATCTTTATTGTAGTTTTTCCCGAATAATACCCATAGGATTCCAATACCTTAACAAACCGGCTTTCGTCTTTTTTGGCGCGATTGATTAAGCTACCAGCCGTTTGCAAGGGAATATCTTTAGACTGAATCAGTGTGGACGAGTCTTTAATGGTTTTGAGTATGCTTTCCTCGATTCCATTAAAAACTACTTCATAATCTATGCTCGCGGGCTGGCCAGGCGATGGAAACAAGATTATTACAATTATAAAAAAGAGGCTGAAAAAAATGGTTTTGAAACGAAAAGCGTAATGGTGCAATAAATCCATCATATTCAGTTATAGCGTTGCCTCTGTGCGGAAAAATATAGAGTCCGCGGTTTTAAATTAATTACCTTTTTCCAGAGGAAACGATTATTTTTAAACAAACACTTTTGCCGGCGTTCTGGAGGAAAAGTTCGTTTTAAAGTGAGTTTGATTATAAGTTATTGATTTATAAGGGCTATTGTACCTTTTTTTATGGGGTTTTAATAGAGGTTATTGCTGAAAAAAATCATTGGCCCAACCGTGCGCAAAGCTTGAATTATTCTCTTGAGAATTCTCCAAAATTTTTAAATAATAAATTGCTCCTGAGAAACTGGCTTTTCAGGGTAAGTTAATTGGCGAAATATAAATATTGAAAATCCTAAAACAACGGATCGTCATTCTGAGGAGCGGATTGGGCGACGAAGAATCTCTGGAAGAACATTGTTTTGGGTTTTTGATCACGGTTACCCTCAACAAATGTTTTTTCCTGAACAAATATGAAAACCATGTTTTTGCTTAGAGTTTTATTCTTAAATTCAAACTGAAATGTTCCTTTAAAAATGATTACGCGTCTTAATTTTATCGTTGGTTTAATCTTTTTGTTGCTTTTGATTTTTCATCTGCCCGCTTTTGGAGATAGAGGATTTAAGGTCATTGACAAAGGTGATTCGAAATTAAAGGAAAAACGGATCGCTTTGGTGATTGGTAATTCGGATTACAAGTCATCTCCTCTGAAAAACCCGGTCAACGATGCCGAAGATATTTCCAGGACCTTGAAGCGTTTGGGTTTCGAAGTGACGTTGGGAAAAAATATGACCCGCAAGGAAATGTTTTTTGCCATTCGGGATTTTGGGAAAGCCCTTAATGAAGGAGGCGTGGGACTATTTTATTATGCGGGTCATGGCATGCAGGTCAAGGGACGCAATTTTTTGATCCCGGTAAAAACCGAAATATCTTCCGAAGAGGAGGTTGAATACGAGGCCATTGATGCCGGACTGGTTTTAAGAAAAATGGCCAATGCGGGCAATTCGATGAATATGGTGTTTCTCGATGCCTGCCGCGACAACCCCTTTGCTCGCAGTTTCCGTTCTGTGAACAATGGACTGGCGCAAATGGATGCCCCTAGCGGTTCTCTCATAGTCTATGCCACCGCACCCGGATCTGTCGCCGCTGATGGGGAGGGGCGAAACGGCATTTTTACCAAAAATTTATTGAGTAACCTTGAAACGCCCGGTTTGGAAATATCTAAACTGCTTAAAAAGGTACGGGCGGATGTGCAAAAGGAAACGGCGGATAAACAAGTGCCCTGGGAGTCATCCTCCCTGACCGGTGATTTTTATTTTTCTATGGATGTCCGTATCAAGTTGGGCCGTTCAATGGGTGACAAGGGATTAAACAAGAAAGATTCGACCCGTTTTCCCGGAATGGTTTTCATTCCTGCCGGTCGTTTCGATATGGGTCTGGATCCATATGGAGATTACCCAGATGGTATCGGGGAGTGGACCAAGGATGAAACGCCCAATCATGAGGTTAAGGTGTCCGGGTTTTTTATCGACCAATATGAGGTGAAACAGGCCGATTTTGAAAACGTAATGGGAGGCAATCCTTCAAAGCTGAGAGATGACAATCGGCCTGTGGATAGCGTGACTTGGTTTGAGGCCAGTCAATATTGCGACAAAAAGGGCAAACGCCTTCCCACGGAAGCGGAATGGGAAAAGGCCGCAAAAGCAGGACAAAATTTTCTATTTCCCTGGGGTAACCGCTTCGATGAAACCCAGGGGAATTTTTGCGATCGGAACTGCGACTCCGATAAAAAGTTTGATGACGGGTTCAAAGATACCGCTCCGGGAGGAAGTTTTCCTCCTAATCATTTTGGTTTATACGATATGTCGGGCAATGTGTGGGAATGGGTGAACGACTGGTACGCATTTTATTATTACCGCACTTCTCCCCGGACAGATCCTCAAGGTCCTGGAGAGTACGATAAAGAAAACAGTGGAAATAAAGTGGTTCGGGGTGGTGGGTTCACCAATGGTCCAGGCCAATTGCGTACCACCTCACGCCACGATCTTAAACCGGAGGGGAGATTTGAGTTTGTAGGCTTCCGGTGCGCAAAACCCGCTTCAGAATAAATTCCTTTTTAAATTCAGTTTATTCAGTGGCACCCAGAATGGTCAGTAAATCAGCCAGGTCCTTAAAACCATTTTTGAGAGCCAATTCCCTGGGTGTGATATCGCCTTTATTTTTTGCACCCACTTTTGCTCCTTTTCCCACCAGCAATCGTACCATTTCTTTCCGGTCGCCAAGAACAGCTTCATGAAGAGAAATGTTGCCATACTTATCCTCAACATTTGGATCGGCTCCCTTTTCCAAAAGAAGCAGGGTTGTTCGCGTACTCATGTTATGGAGTGAAGACATCAAAGGGGTTTTGCCTTCTTCATCCTGAGCGTTCAGGTCGACTCCTTGATCAATCAGCCATTGGGCCAGTTTCAGGTGATCCCCTTGCGCCGCCCTGTCCAGGGGAGTTTTTCCATGGCCATCTTTACCCTTGGGATCGGCTCCCTTTTTGACAAGAGTTTCAATTAATTGCAAATGTCCCCCTCGTGCTGTATGACTTGTTAGCAATGTAAATTCATTGTCCTCCACGGACGCACCTGTGTCGATAAGTTTTTGAGCCAGTTCAAAATGGTCATTCATCACAGCAAGGTGGATCACCGATTTTCCATCTTTATTTTTACCATCAAGGTTGGCGCCTTTTTCAATCAAGGCCTCGACCACTTTGGATCGGCCCCGGGAAACTGCGGCAAGAAGCGGTGTTTCCCCATTTTTATCTTCGGCCTCAATATCGGCTCCCTTTTTGATCAGTTTCAAGGCAACCGGTTCTCCTCTTCGTATTGCGAGCACAAGAAACGGTGTTCCGTTACTGTCTTTGCCTTTTATGTCCACCCCTTGCTCGATGTACAAATCCGCTAGATCATCCTTTCCCCATTGCAAAGCCAGGGCCAAAGGCGAGTTGCCATTTTTATCTGTGGTTTTAAGATCGGCGCCATTTTGAATAAGAAGCTGTGCCATCTCCACAGTTAAAGACCGTTGGAAAAATGTCGGGTTTCCTTTCTCGTCCTTGCTATTCACGTTGGCTCCTTTTTTTATCAAGAGTTCAGCTATCTTTAAGTTTTTGCCATGCACCGCACGATGAAGTGGGGTTTCCTTCCTGTTGTTTTTGGCATTGACGTCAGCACCCTGTTCAATCAAAAAACGGACCATTTCTTCATCACCTGCTCTAACCGGGTAAAACAAGGGAGTTTGACCATATTTATCGGGAGTATCCACGTCGGCTCCTTTTTCTAGGAGGAGTTTGGCAATTTTTCTATGATTTTTTTGAATGGCGATTAAAAGTGGCGTCCTCTTTTGACTATCCCTGGCATTGACGTCAAGACCTTCCGCCAAACGCTTTTTTACCGAAATGATATCCCCAAGTTCAGTTGCGTAATGCAGTTTTCCCGCCGTGGAAACAGCAGGGGAAAAAAACATAATGAAACTTCCAAGAACCAGAGCCCAGAATCCTTTCCAAGTGATATAGCGTCTTTGTGGCATGAGTGCGTTCCTTTTTAATTGAGGTTCCATACCTTTTAATTCGTAATAAAAATTGTGTGATAGTGCATCTATATTATCAAAAAGGACGAAATGGATTATAACTAAATGAACGTTGGATTATTCCAAAAAAAAGCGACCTTTAGATGCCTTAAAACTCCCTTGGAGGATTAAGGATCTAAAGGCCGCTAAGCTGAAATAGAGTGTATCCAAACTCTCAGTTGACGGGGTGTTCCCATAAACTGAAAGAACTTAAACTAGAAGGAAATATCCCATTGGAGTCTGACACGGGCATCATCTTCAAACATTCCTGATGATGCATCATCCAGAGTCAGGTAGGAAACATCCATCGTCACTTTGTTATTGTGACCTGCAATAAAGTAGTTGATAGCAAAAGTGTACTCATCCCGATTATTCAGTTGAGTGATATCAGAATCATCAGGCTGATTTACGAAAGCGTATCGAAAAGCAAACTCCAGTCCTGCGGGAATACTTTTAAAAATGGGATTGGGTTGATAACTGGCTTGAACATAAAGACCATCAAAATCGGTTTCGATTCCATCATGGTCATCGATTTCTTTCCAGTGATACTCCTGCTGGATTCCGAGCCCCATCCATTTGAAGGCAAATTCTTCTACCCACTGGTTGGTGCGGAATTGACCGTTTCGGCCAACAGAATAACCTCTTAGGGCACCGCAACCGGAAGAACTCCATCGAGTACAGTTGCCCAGGTTGGTAGCTCCAGCGAAAGCAATACTACCGGTTGGTTTTTCATGGATTTTAACGTCCGATTGACGCCATTTTAAGTCACGGCCAAGGAAGTTCCATTGCAAACGTCCCATCCACATATGGCTGTCATCGGGATTGTTGATCGCTCGCCCTTCTCCATTAAATATACCGCCGTAGTATCGAAGGTCTGCGTAGGAACCTTTAAACAACCGACCTTGTAGCATTGCACCCACTTGTCGATCAATTGTGAATACGCGGTTTACAATAGACCGCTCAACAAAAGTCTGACGTCCTGAGGAGTCTACACGTTCCCGGTTGTAGTTGATTTTCCATTGCCCGACACGGAATCCGATTTCATCAATAGGTTGCACATCGATTCTCCAGTCGATGATTCTTGACCGGTCATTACCACTGGTAACGCTTCGTGATGGCTGTGTGTCGATCTCAAAATAATACTTGATCCATTTTTTGTATCCGTGTCCACCAATCTTCATACGAACCCGGCGAAGCTCAAAGTTCGATACCGCCTGGGCGGTTCTGGTGAAGTCACGTTGTCGAACCGGATCGCTTCTGTGAATACCGGAGTAGCGCATTTGTGCGCGCCACTGCAAATTGGTAGAAAACAAGCCATTGCCTGTTTCCAGTTTGAAACCTTTTTTCCCATACTTTGTATGGATGTCTTTTGTCGATTTTACCCCTTTGTGCCCGTAATTCTTTTTTTTGTCAGATTTTGGAGCTAAAGAATCAATTCTCTCTTCCAGAGCTCGGAAACGTAGCTCCGTTTGCGACATAGCCTGTACCGTTCCCGTTAGCATTAGGGATACAGATGCAATCCCCATCAACATCCAAACTTTTCTCATTCCTGTTGTCCTCCTCCAAGGCAAAAAATTTAGGCTAGATTATTGAAAAAAGCCTATCTGAAAATCTGTAAAAGTTACTGGAGGAATCTTAAGGGTCGTATGTTAGTAAAGCATTAGGTTAAGGTTTAATTCGCTGTAGGATTGGAATAGGTGATTGAAAACAAGGAGATTAAAAGTAAAAGGCGGGTAATTCTATGGGCAGAGTTTAAAGACCTTCATTCAGAATTTCGCGTTTTTTGTCTTGATACTCTTTTTCATTGATCAATCCCTCCTCTAGCAAGTTTTTCAGGGTTCTTAATCTCTTTTGAATGGAAGAGGTTTGGGATGAAGAAGCGGGTTTTGTGTTTGTGGAAGGTGTTGCATTTAAAACCTTTTTGGGGGCAAGGGGAGCCCTTCGTCCGGCAGGGATTTTTTTACGGTTTTTTGGGTAGGCAAGGTGAATGTTAGCCACGATCCAGTTTTTACGGGTAATATCAAGAAAGGCGGTTTTAATCTTTTTCAACTTTTGCCCGTCATCGCGTACCAACTGCCAGGTGGGTTCTCCTCCAACTAATTCACTGGAATAATAAACGTCATTGATTCGGTAAAATCGCCAATGTAATTTTTTAATCGTTGAAAAAACATCCCCCACCGTCATACCAAGAGTGGATCGATATTCAAAGTGGATATAGGTATCGATCTTTAACCTCTTAAATGCCTGTCGAAATAGCGGTGCCAGGCGAACCACATCCTGGTCTGTGAACACAGGTTGTGTGGGACCTTTGGGTTCAATATTGCGATACCACAAGGAATAGAGCTGGTTTCGCATGTATTTTTCGGAAATTTTGACAGGGTGTTCCACCTCGTGCTCTTCCACTTCCTCGGCATCATTCATATATTCCAATTTTAGGTAGTTGATGGAAAGCCCGTTTTTTGAGTAGGTCTTTTTCTCGTCAATGGAAGAACAGGAGGTAAGGAATACCACGATGACCAGAACTAACAACCGGGTTGGAAAAGAAGGTTTTTTGTTTATTAGGTTCAAGGTATAAGGCAGGAAAAATTGAAAATGAATAAAGATATTTAAAGACGGACAAAAATAATAGTACATAAATTTCCTGTTTTCGCAATCAGATTTTGTGCTGAGGAAATTTTTTAATCCCTAAATCTTTGATGACAGGAATGGAACGATAGAGAAAGCCTTATGGATTCAACCGGGGAATTCTAGTGTTGTAATAGGAACAAGAAACCTTCCACCCAATAAGTATTGTCCCTTCGAAGGTCGGAGGTGGTTTGATTCAAAATGTTGCAACCATATTTAACGGAAAGAGCCTAGATATAGCTTGAAGAGTGCGCGAATCGACCCGTCGGTCTTAAAATATAATTGCCCGTTTCGGCTTTTTCTGTTGAAAACAGGAACAACCCGTCCTTGAAAAGATTTCGTTTGATGGCCTTGAATATGGGTTACAAATCTCCGATGTAAACCAACACATCGGCCGCCAGAATCAAATCAAATGTCTCCCGGTTTTTTATAAGGGATTCCATGAGATCGGCGGATTCCTTCAGCGAATATTTCCAAGATGGTATTTTCTGAAATGGAATCCATGATTTGCACTCAGGGGAGTGGGTTTGCAAAACTTTTATAAAGGGGGTTGGATGTTGGGTATGGGAATCAGGATAGACCGCTTTTTTTAACGATCACGTACCTTTTGTACGGTTGCGCTTGCAGGTTGTCCAGGATATTGATCATGTTTGTGTTGTCTTCAAGAATCCATGACATTTCGATATTACTGTAGGTCGATTGGGATAAACCGTCTTTGAAAATTTGATGGTATAGAAGGACATCCAGTCCCAGTTTACGGTATTTGCTTTTGACTCCCATTAAAAGAATGCGGCCCGTTTCGATATTCCTTTTAGCGCTCAAATACTTAAAGACCCCGGTAGGGAACAATTTGCCGTTTTTTACATGAATCAAAGCCTGATTGATATCCGGAAGCGCTAAAAGAAAAGCCGCCGGTTCGTCCTCCTTGTATAACAAATAGATAAAATTGGTATCAGCGAACAACCTCAACTGACTGGCGATTGCATCAATTTCATAATCTGTCATGGGAACGAATCCCCAGTTTTTCAACCAGGCATCGTTGTAAATATCCAGAATTATATTGAGCTCGGACTTGAAGTTTTTTACATCCAGATTGCGTATTTTAACCGATTCACCAAAACGCTTCGTTAGCCTGTTGGCCAGTTTGGTGAACGATTCGGGGATGGTTTTAACATCATTTAAAAAATAAGCGATCAGTTCCTTTTCTTTCTGGTACCCCATTTTATAAAACAAGTCAGGGTAATAAGGTTGAGTGTATGGCATCATGATCACGGGAGGTTGGTCAAAACCCTTGATCAGGAATCCGATCTCATGATTGGTTGAAAAATTGAAAGGACCCATGATGGATGAAATTCCCTTGGCGCGAATCCATTGTTCCGATGCATCCATGAGACCCTGGGCCACATCTTTGGAATCAATTGACTCGAAGAACCCGAAAAACCCCTGTTTCAACTTGTAGTATTCGTCAAAAATATGGTCAATATGGGCAGTGACCCGGCCCACGGGGCGACCATTTTCATAAGCAACGAAAAAGGCAACCTCGCTATGCCTCATAAACGGATTTTTAGGACTGAAAAACCTTTTTCTTTCTAACCTTAGGGGAGGACACCAGTTGGGTTGGTTTTGGTATAAATCATAGGGCAAGTTGACGAAATCCGCCATTCCTTGCTTATCGTCATTTACTTGTTTTATTGTTATCATTTAGCGTATTCATACCAAAATTTACAGGGTTTTGCCACTTTAAAAAAATGTGTTGGATTATTTTTTATCCAGATTGCGGGAATTGGAGTATAAAGTATTTTACCTGCTTCTACCATCCCGATTTACCGAAACGGGAATTATACTAAAAAACGGCCCCATGCCAAAGAAAATGAATGGGTTTTGCGCTTTGTCCTTCATTAATGCTCAAAATAAAGAACGGTTTTTAAAGTTTTTCTTACCAGTATGTAATAAATTGTCGATTTGGGGCATCCATCCTGATTCTATATCCTATGCGGGATTGATTTTCAGTTTGTTTTCCGGAATATTTTACGCCAAGGGTGCCTTCGTCATTGCGGGGATCTGGCTCATTTTGTCCGGAATTTGTGATGTGCTGGATGGACAAGTCGCAAGATTTACAGGAAACCCTTCCCGTTTCGGCGCTTTTCTGGATAGTACACTGGACCGGTTTGGAGAAGCTTTCTATTTCATGGGCCTGGCCTGGTTTTTTGCAGAAAATGATCGGGTTGCTTTTGGTTTTGGAAGTGCGTTGTTGATAAAAGGAAGCTGGGGAGTGATTTTGGTGCTTTTGAGTCTTTCGGGTTCCATGGCAGTCAGTTACACCAAAGCGCGCGCGGAAGGTCTTGGCGTTCAGTGTAAAGTGGGACTGATGCAACGTCCTGAAAGAATGGTTTTGATGATCCTGGGTTCTGTGCTGAGTGGAATACCGGTTCTGGGTCCTGGCTGTATCTGGGTCACCTTGTTGATTCTGGCGGTGACCACTCATTGGACCGCATGGCAGAGAATGGTTCATGTCAAAAACCAAATGGAGCAAATGGACTCAAAATAGCGTTTTTAAAAAATTATAAGGAATGTCCACCAAAAAACTTCCGGCCTTGCGAATGATTCCGTACATGGTCGCCAACTGGTAACATATGAAAAAGAAAGCCCCATAAAACAAAAAGGGAAATTTGAACTTCAAAGCATAAACGGGGCGAATAACCCGCTCAATCAAAACCGGACGATGAATGGTCCAGGCCGCCACAGCACCAATGATCGAGCCCACGATGATGTCGGTGGGATAATGCAAGCCCACATACACGCGGGTCAGGGCGATTCCGAAAAAGCCGTACAGCACCCCAAACACCCCTAATGATCTCGATAAAAAGAATAATCCCGTACCCAGTGTCAAAAACATCACCGCATTGTCGCTGGGAAATGAACTCCAGCTTTTTAAATGCCCTGGCTCGGAATAAAACTGCATCACAGAATAGAGCTCCTCGACATTCATGGGCCGCGGACGAAATGGGGAAATGAGAGAAAGGATCCTTCCCGCAAGCAAAGCGATGGGACACATGATCATAATGGCCAGCACCGTTTCCCTGTGCTTTTCCCGGTTCGGGTGGCGCATGAACCAGGCGGTCATATAAATAGCTGTGAACAAATAGCCTTTCAAAAAGTTGGCTTCGTGAAGCCAGATCATTGAAACGCCAAAAAAAGAAAACTGCCTTCCAAATTCAATCAAAAACTCAGTGATTCCAAAATCGAAAAAGTTCATAAGGACAGGTGAGGTTCAGTCAATCGAGTGGGAGTTGATGTTGGATGAAAAGTAATGGCTCTTAAGCATGGGGTTCTACCTTGTTCAATAATTGAGGCAAGTTTTTTAATAACAGGAATAAAATATACACCATCAAACCATTTCGAATGTTGAGTAAAACGATCATAACGGGATGAAAATCTTTTAAGAAATCATAAAGATGCGGAAACAAAATTTGAGTTAATAAGGTTGCTACCAGAAACAGCATACCGATTCGGTGAAAATCCTTGCGCACGGCCACCTGGATAAGGATCAGGGGCGCGATCCAGATAAAGTATTGGGGTGAAAACACCTTGTTGGTCAACATAAACATCAAAACCAGTATGGAGGTCAATAACAATAGTCCGTGAAGGACATGGCTTGTATTTTCCGTGTATTTAAAGTTTCGGCGTTGGGACCAGACAATCCAGGCCAGGTAGGCGCTTAAAGCTATAAATAGCCAGGGAGATATCATTTTAACCGGTTCGGTCATGCTGGAAACCACGTTATGGGATCCATACGACCGCTCAACGGTAACGGGGAAGCCGACCAAATGCGCCAACAAAATCAGCCCAGAATAAAGGGTTTCGATCTGGACCCCTCTTTTCATATGGTAAGTAAAGCTATCGATGTAGCCTTGACCAAACATGCTGTAAAAGATCAAATTCAACACCACCAGTCCCATACCCAGTCCTGCAATCACAGACAACATCCGTTGCCAGGGAAAGGTATTCTGATATTGTAAAACTAAAATCAAAAGCACAGCAGGGGCGATCAATCCGGGAATGATTTTGGTCAATACTCCCATTGACACGACAATTCCAAACAAAAGCAACCGAAGGTTTTGCCGGGTCCCCTCGTGCCGGCAGGCCGAGCGATACACCAAAGCCGAGGCAAGAATACATGTCACAACCGCATGGTCAAAACGGGCCACAACCACGGCACCGAATAAATGCAGGAAAGCCAGAGACCACCATAGCAGGCGGTTCATCTGCCGAAACGTCGGGCGACCGCCCGTCAAGAGATGGAGCCCCATGAACAAATTGAGCAGGTAAAGGAAACTGAACCAGGCACCCACCCAAAAACGGTATTCGTCTTTATTGTCCGAAATTAGCGCCGCGGGAATGAAAAAAAGAATGGAACCCGGAGGGTATTCCACAAGAATGTCACGATAGGGAAGCGGTCGTTTGGCCGTAACCGTTTGGCCTTTTCGTTTCACCCAATAATCGACGTCCCCATAGAGAGTCAGTTTGGCGTATCGAAAATACAGTTTTGTTTCGCGGTGCACGGAATAGAAAAACCGCAAGAAACCAAACAAACCATATTCCTTGCGGATCGCTTCGATGTAGGCGCCGGTGGATTTTTCTTCCATTCCCGCTTCCAGTTGTTTCCATTCTTCCTTGTTGATGTTTAATTGAAACAACCAGAACAGGGTAATCGCATGAAGGATGACGGCCAGGATCAAGTTTCGCTTGAGCTTGGGATTTTGCTGAAGTTCTGTAAAGTTCATTCCGGCGTCAGATATTGAATAAGGAGAGAAGTCCTTGGCCTTCACCCTTCAAATGCGGATTGGAAATCTAGGGAAAACAGTGTGTGATGATAAATCAGGACAGGGTATTGGAAATGATAAATCAGTGAATCGATTTTTCGGGTCCGGACATTGCGAATTCATCCGAATCACTCTTGTTTGTCAATGTGTTTGAATCAGTTTGTTTATACTCTTTTTTTATAGGAGGTTTGGTGTTGAACAAAGCCATAAATCCAAGCTGGATGACTCGAAACGCAGCTTCAAAAATAATATGATTGGAAAATTTGGATTCGCCATTTCTGCGCTCGGTAAAAACAATAGAGATTTCTTTCAGAGTGAAGCCCATACGCTGGCTGAAAAAATGAACCTCAATTTGGAAGCCATAACCATCGCTGGTAATTTTATCCCAGTCCATTTTTTCCAAGACATCCCTATGAATTGCTTTAAACCCACTTGTTGGATCCGTCAAGCGCACCCGTGAAAACAACCGCGTATAAACACCAGCGCCCATGCTGATCAACAAGCGTCTAAGCGGCCAATTGATAACGCTGATGCCATTCAGGTAACGTGATCCAATCGCAATGTCCGCACCGTCCTCAATTCCTTTAATTAATTTCGGAACGTCTCTGGGATCATGAGACAGGTCGCTGTCCATCTCCATGCAGACTTCATAGTCATTTTCCAATCCCCACTTGAACCCATCCTTATAAGCGCTGGCGAGTCCCATTTTGCCTGGTCTCTGCATCAGGAAAACCCGTTTGCTAAACTCGGAATAATTGCGCACCAGATCGGCAGTGCCATCGGGCGAGGAGTCGTCCACCACCAGCACATGCAAAGGCACATCCAATTGCATCAAGGCATCCAGCAAGAGCCCGAGGGTACCCACTTCGTTGTAGGTGGGTAAAACGACGAGAGGTCTGTTGATTTTTCTTTGGGTCGAGGCGGCTTGGGTCATAATGATTTATTTAAGTTGTTGGGTCCAAAGGGAAAGACAGTCAAATAGCTTGAAGTGTAAAATACCACAAAACGGTTCCTTTCCCAAACGGCTAGTCCAAAAAAACCTTATTTTTTTGATTTATTCTGTGCTTTTGGGGTTTTTGGGCTCGAATACCAGATAGGGCCTTTTCACAAAACTGAGATAGTAATTTGATTTCAAAAGGTCTAGAAATCCACTCGGAAAATGGACGCCGCCGTAAAACGAATCGACTCCAAACGAGGAGTGTTCCCGGATAGATTGTTCCAATTCATTTAAAGGTGCTCCGGACCAATCCAGCAAAATAACAGCGTCAAAAAATCGAGACCGCATCTTTTCCTCAAAGTCCTTGCGAATGGTTTTGGATTGGTGCGCTATGAGCCTCAAACTGAATGCATCCATAACAATAGGGCGTTGCCCCATCAAAATGGGCAGAAGAGGATTTTCGCTAAGAAGATTTTTAGTATGCGATCCCAATCGTTGCTGGATTAATTCCACTGTTTGTATTTGAGGTCGTTCCCGCCGCTCTATGTGACTCTTTATGGAGGGCATTCCCGGTAGCCAGACCAGAATCGTCGCTAAAGATAAAGCGGCCAGTAATCCTTTCACTATCCAGCCATTTGCATTCCCCTGGGTGAAGCGGAGACCCAGAATCCAACTGCAGGCGACAATCAGATCTATCAGGTGATTGGTCCCGGTTCCGGGAGAAGAAAAAATGGCGACGCTTAAAATGAAGGTCATGCAGAAATAGATCTCAATTGGCTGAAGTTTCCTGAATTTTATTCCTCGAAAAAACGTGAACAGGGTCAGGAGCAATAAGATAAGGAAAAAGGGGTCCTGAACCACAGTCCATAAAAACCAGAAAGGGGTTTTAAACGCATAGGAAAAATTATAGCCCCCCAGGGCACAGGCTTGAAACGAGGCGAGTATCTTTCCTTCGCTCCAAAAATAAAGTCCTGCCAGGATGAAACACGCGCTACAGGTCAATATTCCAATCAGGCGAAGGAGTGCACTGCTTTGTTGTCTGGAGTACAGAAGCAAGAAGGCGCTTACAATTCCAAACACCGTAGTGAACTTAATAAAAAATGCGGTAAGAAAACATATCGAACTGTAAATTATATTTTTCCCGTTTTTATTTTTCGTAAATCGCAGGACAAAATAAAATCCCCATACATTGCAAGCTGATGCCAGAAAGTCGCCTCGTACTTCGAGTCCCGTAAACTGAAAGGTGATGGTGGCATGGGCTAGCAATACCAATGGGAGTGTTATTTGCGGTTTCACCTGCAACTCGCGTAATACAAGAAAACTACCGAGATCCAAAATTGCGATGGAAAAAAAGGTGAGGATAAATCCTGTGCTCACCGGATCGCCGAACATCTGGATCAACCATCCGTGAAGCATGAAATACAACGGCATGTAACGGGTGCCGCCATAACCGAATTCATTGAAAACGGGCCGATAAAG
Organism: Nitrospina sp.; assembly: GCA_024648695.1. Classification (GTDB taxonomy): domain Bacteria; phylum Nitrospinota; class Nitrospinia; order Nitrospinales; family JACRGP01; genus JACAVV01. The sequence goes on along the minus strand of JACAVV010000009.1, from coordinate 15,423 downwards.
AATGCCTCTGGAAAAATCGTCAGCCAGTGCGGTCCATACGCCACTGGTGTTTCCGGAAGGCAATCCTCCAGGAACAAACCAGATCCATAAGGCCAGGTGGCTTATTAACGCGCACACTCCCGCAAGCCAGAAAAAAGTGTGTGCGTTATCCTTCATGCGGATTCCTGATTTTCTTTGGGTGAATGGTCATTGTCTGGGTGAGAAAAAAACAAAGGGGCGTTGGACACTGGTGATTTCATAATGCTCTAGCATAAGAGGATAATAAGGATCTCTTTGATAAGCATGATATTTCATTACCCGTTCTTTAAAATGGGGATCGTCTCTGGAGTCGATGTTTTTTTTGAAAATCCCCGGCCAATTGGATTTAACAATGGATCCAAAAAACCGGGACTCAATTTTTTTTTCAAAGTCCTGCTTGATTTCAGGATGCTTCTTCATCAACAGGTTCAAATTAAATCGGTCTCCAACATAAGCCCGGTTCCCTTGATGGAGCGCAAAATAAGTATAATCCGAAAGCACCGGCCGGACTTTTTCTCCGTAACGACGATAGAAGTCATCAACAATTTGCGTTTCCGGTTTTCCGTGTTGTTTGAAAAAGTTTCGCACCGAGGGCACTTCGGGGTGCCATGAGGCCACTATATAAATCCCGACACAAGCCAATCCTGCTGTGGTTACTTTCAACGCCCAGGAATTTTGCGAACACAGAAAACCCAAAGCCAGGATCAGGGCTCCTTGGAAATCAATCAGGTGATTGGTAGCCGTTCCCGGAGAAGTGTAAATTATGAGAGTGACTCCCAGGGTTGACAAGAAAACCAATGAGGGTAAGGTTTTCCAATCGGGCTTGGCCTTGGCCCAGGCCACGATCATAAGCGCGAGAAGAATTCCGAGAAAGGGATCATGAATCATTTCCTTGCTGAACCGGGTAAATACGCTCAGGACATCGTCCGACTGCATGCCCCCGGTGGAGCATTCCAGAAAGGAATGCAAAGCCCGTCCCTCACTGGCCCAGTGAATCATTCCCAAACCCAAAAAAATAATTGCTCCCGTTGTTCCCGCCAAACGAAGCGCCTGGTTGTTTTGGCCTTTCAAAATAAGATACAGGGTGACAGCGAAGCAACCGAACAGAGAAGTAAACTTTGTTAAAAAGGCCAAGGCAAACAAAATAGCGGATAAATACAGGAGACCCCATTGCCGATTAGTATTCCCCCGAAAGGCAAACCAGAGTGCCCAAATGTTTAAAGCCGAAGCCAGGAAATCGCCACGAATATTCAGAGACGTCATTTGCAATGAAAGGGTTGTTAAAACTGAAACCGATAAGGGCAAAGCAATTTTCCAGGGTGCTTTCAATTCCTTTAACAGGAAAGCGATTCCCAGGATGAAAAGAGTAATGCAAACCAGGCTCAAGCCAACTCCGGTTTGTATCGGGTTACCGAGAACCTTGATCAATAAACCGTGGATAACAAAAAACAAGGGCATGTAACGCGTGCCACCGTAACCCTCTTCACTCATTAGAGGACGGTAGAATACTCCCTCGGAAAAATCAAAGGCCAAAGAAGTCCAGACTCCGCTGGTGGGGCCATCCGGAAGCGTCCCTGGCCAGTACCAAAGCAAAAGGGCAATCCAGTTGCAGGTGGCCAGAATAAAAAACGCCCATAAAATACGAAAAGTCCAATGATTTTCAAAAAATTTCATTGGAATGTGCGCAGGTTAAACGTTGGAGGAAACCTGGGAAATGTTTGTTTGTCCGATGCCTTTTTGTGGAAGACGCCAGCTGTAAAAGCGGTCCATGGTCCAACCCACCGCCAGCGCATAAATGGCTCCCCAGATAAGGTCGATGATATAATGGTGGTTTAAATAAACAGCAGAAAAAGCGATCACCAAAAAGTAACTGAAACAAAAAACTCTGAGCGAATTGAACTTGAATGCAAAATAAACCGAAAGCAAGGGGAATGCGACATGAATGGACGGAATGGCTCCAAACACATTGGGGGTACGGGAATAAAACTCGGCAAATAAGGTGATTCCCAACAGGGCGTCCACTCGTGCGCCTCCTGCTGGGCTGGGAGCCACGTCCATTCTTGCAGGACCCAGTCCGTATTGTTCCGCGTACCAGGGGGGAGCCGCTGGATAAAAATAATATGTTGTACAACAAAGGATGTTTAGCCAAAACATGCCCCACATTAAAGCAGGAGCTTTGTTGCTAATTTCACTTTTGATTTTTTCGTTAGGCTCTGTCTTCCAGAGAAAAAAATGAAAGTAAGCGGCAACACATAAAAACACGGGAATAAAGCTGATATAAGCCAGTCCGGCAAGAAGATCTAATGCGGGATGAGTATGATTCTGAAACCAGTGGCTCGGCACGAGGACTCCGGATTCTGTGCTGATTCCAAAAAAGGTTTTATCGAAATTGTAAGGCTCCTGAACGCGCACGTAGTCGGGACGTAATGCATCTGCAAAATAGGCCTGACCGTCGTACATGATGAACATGAGGCCAAGCGGTAACAAAAAATTGAAAAGCGATTGCGTATAGGGCCGGCCAAAATAAAAAATTAAAAAAAGAAAAGCGGTAAGAAAATGGTCTATACGCAATCCACCTAAAACCCCATTTGCTCCAATATAAAAAACAGCAAGCAGGGCGGGCAGGACGATTTCTTTTGTCGACCTTTGTTTCCACCAGTCCATCCAATGTCCTACTGAAAACTCAGAAAAATATTTTGTTAGATTCATTTTGCTAATAAAGCACTAATCGATTTGAGCCATTTTAGAAATTTGTGAGGATTCATAAATATGCACACCAGGTTTGGGTGATTTCGCAAGGTGAACCATGGCTTTTGCCACCAGACCTGCCTCAATAGGTTTTAAATTTTTCAAAGGACCCCAAAACACAAAAGGGAACCAGATGCTTAATTTTTCAACTATCATTTCACCCAGTCTTGGTACCTCCCTTTGACCAACCAGAGCAGATGGACGGAAAATATGGACGGATTTAAAAGGGAGTTTGCAGACCGCATCCTCCAGTTGTCCTTTCACCCGGGAATAAAAAACCGGGGATCGAGTGGAGGCTCCCAGCGAACTGACCAGAAACAAATGCTTCACACCATTTCTTAAGGACAGATGGGCCATTTCATAAGAATACGTATAATCTACATCAAACAATCCCGATTTGCTCCCTGCCTGTTTTCGAGTGGTGCCAAGGCAAAGGAAAGCTTGGTCTACTGAAATGGGCTCAGAATACGCGTTAAGCTTATTAAAATCAACGATCTTTTGCTTCAAACGCGAGGATTTTGGAGGATTTGGAAGGAAGCGCCGGGATAAACAAAAAATTTCATCCACTTCAGGGTCATGGCAAAGGAATTTCAGACAAAAGCCCCCCACGAGGCCCGTGGCTCCGGCGATCATTACATTTCTTTTTTTTGATTGAGAATTCATTTTATCTTCGGTTTAAATCTGGTATCGTTCGAAATAAAACTTTGGAAAGTTTGTGAATGGATTCCTTAAAAGAAAAATTATATCAAAGGCTCCTGATTCAGTTGAGCGACATACCCTGGATGGTCACCGCCGGGGTCTATGGATTTTTGATAGAATGGTCCGCCGTTTTTCTCAACCTGTGGTCTTTTTCCATCGGGTGGTTGATCTGGGTTAAGATCATCGGTCTTTATGGCGGTGCCGTTGGATACTCGGCCTTTTTGTTCAATCGAACCAAAACTGCTTTCATTGCGGGTGCTGTTATCGGACTGCTATACGAATCGGTGAATACCTACGTCTACAGCTTTCAGCAATGGGGTGCCCTGGGACCTGTTTCCCGAATTATATTGAGCACCATTTTCTTTTCAATCTTGCCTTATTTAGTAGATAAACTTGTAGACCCCCATTTGTTTCGTGGCGGATTCCGTTGGCTGGCAAGCCAGCATCCAAGATATTCTCATTTGTCCAAATAGTGTTTTCTATTTTCCAGAATATGATCCGCAATGCGCGTAGACAAAGCCTGAATGGTGACTTGCGGATTGACCCCGATACTGGTGGGAAGTAGAGAAGCGTCATTGATAAATAATCCGGGAACTTCCCAGGCCTCGCCAGTCAACTGCACCACATGCCGTTTGGGATCTCCTCCCATAGCGCAGGTCCCCATTGCATGCACCGTAAAAATTTCAATTTCTCCTTTTTTTACATAATCCGGCCCTATTTTGGCAAGCTCGTCCCTATTTTTAACTTCCGGCAAATGGGCAAAGGGCAGGAACACTTTTCGGGCTCCGGCATTTAAATGGATTCCGGCAAGGAGCCGCATGCTTTTGTAAATTCGATCTAACATGACAGAATCGATTTGGTAATAAGGCCACACGATATCAAAGGGCAGTGCCTTGACCCAGCCACTGGTGGTGTCATCCAGCATGACTGCCGTCGAAAGCATGCGGTCGTATTGCTCCATGAGGTTCAGATGCTCGGAACCAAACTGTGGAAAACCCGGAGCGATTGCGGCTGGAGGAACGCCTCCCGGTGACATGATAAATCCCTCTTCAATAAAATGATGAATCTGGTGTGCTTGGTGGACGCCTTTCCATTGATTCATGGGTTCATCGTAAAGGCCGACGGCTTTTACATTGGGATGACACAAAAAGTTTTTCCCAACACGGCCATTGCCGTTGGCAAGCTTGCTTCGTTGCAGAAGGGCAGGTGTTTGCAAAGCCCCGGCGGCGACACAGATAATTTTTGCGTCTACTCTCAGCTTAAATTTTTTCCCGCTTTCCCGGTTTTTAATGATTCCCGAAACTCCTTTGACCCTTCTATTGTCGGCAAGAATTTTTTGAACCTTCGACTCGGTATAAATCCTAGCGCCTGCTTGCAAAGCACGTGGGATGTAAGTGTTTTGCACCGTTTGCTTGCGATTGTCCGGGCAACCGAGAATGCAAACATTGGATCCTCTGCAATTGTTCTGGCTTCGAAAATTTTTCGTGACCTCATAGCCCAATGATTCAGCCGAACGTTTGAACACCTTTTCGCCGTGGGAGATCGAGTCTTCACTTTGCTGGGCCACATGTAAGCTCTGGTCGATGTATTCAAAGTAGGGCCGCATGGTTTCAGGAGTCATGAATGCTATTCCGTGTTCCTCTCTCCACACTTTCATGATACGTTCCGGCGTGTGCCAGGCCATGCCTCCGTTCATTACCGTACTGCCGCCGATGCATTTACCTTCCTGAAACACGATGCAGGGGTTGCCATAGATCAGGCTGAACCCGGCATCGCGGTAAATCTTTGGAGTCATCTCCGTCAGTTTGCGGGTGAAGTCGCTTTGATCATAGTAGGAGCCTTCCTCCAACAGCAGGGTGTCCATACCCCCTTCAGCCAATCGAGCGGCGGCGGCCCCTCCACCGGATCCCGAGCCTATGACGAGAACTTCGCACGTTAGATGCTGATCGCTTTTTATTTCTTTTGCGCTGATAATTCCTGAATTCAAGATTTTATCTCGGGTAGTGAGTTTACGTGTTGGATATGATCGTTAATGGAATAGCCGAGGTGTTGCATAACGCGAGGGTCATCATAAAAGTGGACAAGAACCAGACCGTTCAAAATTTTTGAAAGGTCGCGAAGCAGGGGAAAAGATGAATGGATCCACTGGTAAATGTAAATGTGACTATTTTCCTGGCCGAGGTTTTTAAATCGGCACCGGTATTTTGCTAGAGACCCAATTTCCAGTAGAGCCAGCGCAAAGTGGATTCCCAGCTGAATCAAAATTGGCAAATTGGGAAGCATATGATTGATCTTTTCCACAATTTCATCCTCAATGGCCAAATTCAACCGCTCGTTGCGAGGAAGCACCACTTGGCAAAACTTTAAATAAGTCTGCTTTTCGAATGTAAAGAAACGGATTTTCAAAATTTGGTTGGAATTTATTGAAATGAAACTGGATCTTTAGATGCTAAATGAATCCAAACTATGAGTCTGTTGTGAGAATACACAAGAAATCCTGGTGGATAAAGGAAAAACACGCTAAACCATTTTACTTTGGCAGGTTTCGGCAATGCAAAGCCTTTGAAAAAGTTTTCATTGAATCAAGGACCTACTCGTACTATAATTTGCAGGTTTAGTGCGATTTGTGAAATAACTTATTGTTTTTATGAGTTTTATAAAAACCCTTCAATGGGAAATTAAAGGGGGCAGCCATATAATCGGGAGAATCGAAATTTGATGGATGTTCAGGCTGAAATGGCCAGAGCGATACAAAAACAGGATCTCTCTCTTTTGAAAGAACAATTTTCCGATAGCAATGAGTTTATAGCTATTGAAAATTTTCTACCCTCTGAACTGATTGAGCATTTACTGGATCCTTTGCCGGTGTACCGGACCGAGGTCCATAGAAATTATATTCCCCTGCAAAAAAAAGGGGGCGCCGTAAACAAATTCTATATTGACCGGATTTCTTCTGCAATCCGGCAAGTGTACTATTCTCCCGATATGTTCGCAATGATTCGGGAACTGAGTGAGGAAAATTTGATCGATTGTCCTGTGGACGATCCTCATACGTATGCTTTGTATTTTTATACGGAGCCAGGCGACCATATAGGGTTTCATTACGATACGTCTTATTATTGGGGAAAACGGTATACCATACTTTTAGGATTGATTGATAATTCCAGTTGCGAACTAGTTTATGATTTGTACCTGGATGATAAAACGCGTGAAACCAAACGCTGTTCCGTACCTGTAAAACCAGGAACCCTGGTTTTTTTTAATGGGGGGCGCCTACACCATAAGGTAACACCTCTTGGCGAAAATGAGGAGCGTGTGGTATTGACGATGGAGTATTTGACGGACCACCGAATGAGCCGGTTTGGCCGTTTTATATCTAATATGAAGGATTCCCTGGCTTATTTCGGATTGAAGCATGTGTTTTGGGAAGCTAAAAAGAAAGCACGAATTTGAACAAATTGACCCACAGCCCAAGTCTTAAAGGCAAACTCAAGATCGCCATGATTTGCGATTGGTATCTGCCGAGAATCGGCGGGATCGAATTTCAGTTACGTGATCTGGCTTTGCAATTGATGTCTGAAGGCCATGAGGTGCAAATCATCACTTCCACGCCAGGGGAAAGCAATACCGAAGGGGTACTGGTTCACCGCTTAAATACACCACGCATTCCCGGGTTAGGTCTGGTATGGACACCCTCCGCTTTCAAGAAAATCCAGTCGATTTTGACCCGCGAGCAGTTTGATGTCGTGCATTGCCATACCAGTGTGGTAACTCCACTTTCTTATGGCGGAGCTTATGTGAGTCAGAAAATGGGCTTTCCAACCGTTCTGACCTGCCACTCGATTCTCAGGAATTTCACAAAAGTCCTGGGTGCTTTGGACAAGCCGTTCAAGTGGTCGAAATGGCCTGTTCTGTTTTCTGCAGTGAGTGGCGTGGCGGCTAAAGATGTGAAATCCCTGGTCAATGAGCATACGGTCCATATATTACCTAACGGGATAGAGCATTCGGAATGGAAGCTTCCTGAATCGTGCCGGTCGAAAAAGGAAGTATCGATTGTTACCGTTTTGCGCTTAAACCAAAAAAAACGTGCCAAAGCTTTGCTCCGTATGATTCCCGAGGTATTGAAGGCGTTGTCGCCTGATACACGGGTTCGATTCAAAATTATTGGCGATGGTCCCCAGCGTTCGGATCTGGAAAAAATGGTCGACCGCATGTCCTTGCGGAATGTCGTTGAGCTGATGGGATATCAATCGAAAGAAACGATTAAAAAGGTGTTTTCGGATTCCGACATTTTTGTCCTGCCGACGATTTTGGAATCCTTCAGCATTGCCGCTTATGAAGCCCGTTGCGCGGGACTCCCGATAATCGCTATGCAACGCTCCGGAGTGAGTGAATACATTCAGTGTGGACGGGAAGGCATCCTTGCGGGAAACGATACGGAAATGGCCAACAGTATTGTGCAATTGATTGAGAATCACGATTTACGTTCCGCAATTGCAAAACACAATCGGGAAACTCTCCCACCGGTCCATTGGGACGACGTCATTAAAAAGCATATGGAAATTTATAACCTTGCTTTGGAAAAACGCGGGGTGACCGTACCTGTTAAACCCTCCCTGTTAGTCGCTTGAGTTCCCTACTGCCAATCGCAACATAACGCAAGTGTCAAGAAGCCTCCTGGGTTTGAACCTGGAACATGTTTTGGAAAAACAGAAGGATATAACCCGTTCCTGCCATAGGCAAAAGAAACAGCAAGTGCTGAAACAGGGCCAGACCTAAAGCGACCTCCGCAGAGACACCGAGAAATTGGTACACAAAGAACACAGCGGCTTCATAAACTCCCAGGTTACCCGGGGCCATGGGTATCATGGTGGCTAGATTAACCGTAGCGAGAACCAGTAAAACGTGGCCTGCCGGCAGATCCAGTCCAAGGCTTTTTTGTACCGCCCAAATCGCCAAACCTTCACCTGCTTTCATGGCTAATGCCAGGACATATCCTGTGAAAAATTTTTTAGCGTCGCGCATGGCTTCCAAATGGTGAGCCCAACGTATGATAAACTGCTTTATAGATTCCAGGCGGCCATGTGGTTCCTCCGGAGAGTGAGAAGCTAAAGTCGAATGCCGGTGAGCCATGACCAACAAAATGCACAAGAGCAATACCACACCGCTGACCAATACTATAATTCCCTGTTTCAACCATAAGGGAATAGGCGTGAACAATGCGATTAATAGCAGGACGCTGATTTTTGCAAGGCCCTCGGCCAATTGGTCAAGGGCCAGAATGGACAAGGCCACGGCACTGCCCACTTTTTCCCGTTTCGATAAAAGGATGACACCCAATGCGTGTCCTCCGAGGAAAGGGACTGAGTTGGTGGCCATGGACATCAAGGCGTTCACCTGGATCATGCGCGAAAAATGGACCTTGTAATTGCGGGGTAAAAAGACGATCCATTGACAGGCCCAAAAAACGAAGATGGACAGATTAAATATAATTGCCATCATCAGCCAAGCCGGCCGTGCCTGTTTCAATTCAAACCAGGCACGTTCCCATTCGATGTCGCGAAAGCAAAGGTATAATAGAAAGGAAGCGATCAGCCAGGCCAATATGCCGCCCCATTTTTTCCAATTTGATTTTAACTTTGTCATATCCCAACGTTATCTTGAAAAACTTTTCCTGTCCTCTTCAAAATCCACCCTATATTAAATGAAATCCCTGCAAAATTTAACTTTGATTTGAGATATATGATTTTAAAAAGGTTGAAAGATCTAAAACCGCAATTGGTTCATCCTATCGTGTTTGCGTCCCTGATCACTGTTTTCGCACGCTTTTTAGGGATCGTCCACCATTATTTTGGAACTGATCCCAGTGGTAACAAAATAGTGGCGGCGCCCTTGAACGCAATAATCATAGCGATGGCGTTTAACCTTCCTGAATTACTTGCCGTGGGTGTTCTGTTTTTGGGGGTCTGGAAACTTTTGACACCGGTTCGTCCCTTTGTGACGGGGCTGGCATTGGCTTTTTTTGCCAGTGTGATTTTACTGGGTCAGGTGGATTTTGGAATGTTGAGGTATATCGGTCAACGTTTTTCGCCAGCTATGATGGTCACTTACGTTCGGCCCAACAGCCTGGTTTCCAGTGAATTGTACCAACCCTTACTGAATGATTTAGCCTATATAATAATGTCCCTCGGATTGGTGTTCATGGCATGGATCGTGATGGGCGTTTTAAGTGTCCGCTATAAAAAGCGGAAGGTGGAATATCATCCGGATAAATCAATTTTCATTGCATTTCTGTTGGCCGCTTCAATAATGGGGATTCCTTTGCTTTCTGCAGACAAGCATCAGGTTCCTATGTTCAAGACGGCGGAGATGTTGTTCCTTGATTCGTTTCTGAACCTGGACGACAGTCCACCTCCGGACAATGAAGAGGAATCGATAAAACTTCTGCGTATGGTATCTCATCCTTCCCCTGACACCCAGTGGTTGAATCCCGATTTTCCTTTGGTACGACAGGATAATGTTAAGAATCCTCCACCTATAAAACCTCTAAAGGAGCCTCCGGATATTTTAATTTTTGTGGTGGAATCGCTTAGGGGACGCAATGTAGGTTTCGGCATGAACAATGTGAAACCTTCGCCAACACCCAATCTGGACCGTCTGAGTAAGGAGGGGGTGGTGTATCCCCGGTTTATTTCCAACGGGTTTCCCAGTGCCGCTGGTTTCTTTTCTATCAACACCTCACTTTGGCCGCATAAGGACAAGTTTATTATTTCCAATTTTTCAAATCTGGAGGTGGACTCCCTGCCGAAACGATTGCGCCGCGATTACGGATACACAAACATGGCATTTTGGGGATCGAATCCCAGTTTCGATAATCAACTGGAATGGGCGCGGCGCTGGTTCGACCACATCGTGTTTGAACTTCCTGAAAACGATTTGATCGTGACTCGCCGTATGAGCGATCAAATGATCATGGACAAATTGATGGGTCTTATCGAAGCCCAGGACAAGGAAAAGCCGGATAAGCCCATTTTTGCTTATATCGCACCCGCGGGAACGCATACGCCTTATACCTTGGAAGATTCGTTCTTCGTTCCTCTCACTGCCGCAGGGGATGCCAGTAAGGTGGACACGGGTGGCATTGAAGATATTGAAACCCGCTACAACATGGTTCTCAAGAATCTGGATTTTCACGTTGGACGCGTGATCGAGTTTTTGAAACAACGTAAGCGATGGAAGAATACAATCATTCTTGTTCTGGGAGATCATTCAGACAACACGGACGAAAATGTGGATGACCGTCTCAAAGGCATGCCCGTGGATTACAAGGTTTGGACCTCTGCATTGATGATCGGTCCTCCAGGGTCTTTGGGGCAAACACCGCGAGTGGATTCCTTCACTGCGAGCCAGGTCGATATCATGCCCACCCTGCTTGCACTGATTGGGGATCATCGTCCCGTTGCAAGTTTCGGGAACAATTTGTTAAATCAGATTTCTGCCGAAGAACGTGTTTCGGTAGCGATCCGGAATCCGGGGTTTCGGGTGGATAAGGGCGGACATACTTTGTATGTAAAAAACAACAATCCTGAAACCGCCTGGGTGGCGCCGACATTTGTTCCCAATGCGCCCATTACGGCTTCTTTGGCGGGAACGCCTTTCACTCCCCAGGAGGTGCGCGACTGGTGCGATCGCGTCAATTACTGGTCTTACCTGGTGGAGAAAAACCGGGTGTGGGACGACGGGTTTTTAACGGGAAATCCTGTTCGCGCCCGCTAATTCCCGGATCGGAAAAAAATCAGATCCCCTGGATTTGAAATATTTGATAACTGTGAACAAGCACTCCAAAGCCGTTTGTCCGGTTTTAAAGCGGCAGTCGAGACGTAGATGTTCTTTCCTTAAATCGACAAATTCCCAGGGATGAACAAACAGCACCACGGGATCTGACAGCACCCTTAAATAAGGAAAACGGATCCAGTCGGGAAGCCTTAAAACTGAAGACGTGACTGATGCGGGAATTCTCTGCAATGTGGTTTTGGGCGAGGGTTTGTAGTAGGCCGGTTTGTATTTAGCTTCGGAGGAATCAATTTTGTATTCCGCCTTTTCCAGCAAATCCAGATATTCATCAGGAAACATCAAGTTGGGTGCCCGAAAGGAAACCACGTCGGCAAATTCCCGCAGGGTTTTGCTGGATTCGGTGATCTCGCGTTCTGCTTCCTCACGATTCATGTAAGGGAATGGTTTGTGGCTATCACCATGACAGGCCAATTCGTGACCTTGCTCCACTATCGCTGAGATGGTTTTGGGGTACTTTCTGGCGACTTGCCCTGTAGTGAAGAAGGTGGCTTTGATATTTTCCTGGTCGAGAAGTTTTAAAAAGGGGTCCGTGCCTTCTTCGATGCCGCGAAAAGTATTTAAAAAGGGCGGACAGTCGGGTTCCATATCGATTGAAAGGCAAACTTTTTTAGGCATACTGTTTTTCTCCATTGAGACCGGTCAAGGCTAGGCTGACTTCCCAAAACCTGGATTGAATGTCTGCGTCGTATGAGTACTTCGAAGAGGCAACCGCTCTCCTGTCCACAAAATATTTTCCTGTGATTCCTTCCACGTCATTCGAACTTGCAAGATAGATGGATGTCGAGGCTCCCTTTTTTGAGGAAGTCAAAAAGGGCTTGCCAAGATTGATAAAGAACCGGTGAATCGGCGATCCGCTTTGGCCAAAGTTACTGCCGATGACTCCAGGGTGCAGGGCATTGACTGTAATTTGTTCTCCTTCAAGTTTTTTTGCGAGTTGGTAGGTGAACAGAATATTGGCGAGTTTCGATTGGCTGTAAACCTTCATTGGCTTGTAACCTTTTTCCCAGTTTAAATCGTCAAATCGAATACGAGCCCACTTATGGACGGTGGATGACACGTTGATAATTCTCGCCGGTTGGCTTTTTTTTATTAGGTCCAACAGTAAGTGGGTTAGTAAAAATGGACCCAAATGATTCACTGCCAGAGTGGTTTCCAGGCCGTCTTCTGTGCTGGACCGGGTCCCCAGAATCAAACCGGCATTATTGATCAACACATGCAAGGAATTGTATTGGCTTCTGAACGATTCGGACAAACGATGCACCTGTTTTTGTGAACCCATATCTGCTATGATCAACCCGACATTTTGGTTCCCTGTTTGTTGAATGATTTCGTTTCTGGCGGTTTTGCCTTTTTCGACATTTCGGCAGACCATGACCACCGTGGCTCCAAAATCTGCAAGTGCCTGGGCTGTTTCCTTTCCAATCCCGGAATTGGCACCGGTGATCAGGCAGACTTTACCTTTCATAGTTTCATTTTTCAATCAATCGATCCTTCAAATAGAGATAAGATTCCACATTCATGACTAAAGCACGTTACCCTGAGTACAGTTATAACTGCGTGGATTACTCCATCACCTTAGGGTTTTTTAAAAAATATTATGTGGCTCATTATTATAAATGGGTTCCGCAAAAAATAACAGCCAATCAGATCACTTTGATTTCCTGCTCCGCACTTTGGGTTCTATTTGCGATGGTATGGGAGCCTGGCGGATTCGCGATTGGTTCCCTGGCGCTTTGGTTTTCCCTGTTGATCCACTTTTATATTGTCGGCGATCACCTTGACGGCATGCACGCCAAGGAGACCGGAACCAGCTCTCCTCTGGGCGAGTTCATCGACCACTATCTGGATATTTACAATAGCGCCATACTCATTGCGGCTTGTTTCGTGTTCATTCGTATCGATTCGCCGTGGGTCTATTACGGGATGCTTTGGATATCCTATCTGGCCTTTGCGGCGACCATGGTTGAACAAAAAGAACGGGGAGAATTGTATTTTGGTCCCATAGGATCCCTGGAAGGATTGTTTTTAATTCAGGCGTTTTTTGTCACCTGGGTTTTTCCTGCGGGACGCGAGTTGTGGCGTTCGTCTATGTGGAATGATTTTACCTGGGAATGGGCCATAGTGATTGTGGGTGCGTTGGGATGTCTGTTTACAGTCCTTGATATTTTGATTCGATTGAAAAGAAGTCCGGTCCCATTCAACGTTTTTGGAGTTGCCAGCCTGGCCTTGTGCTATGTGTTAGTTACGGGAACTCAATCCCAATTTACCGGTTGGTGGTTTCTGGCTTTTTATTGCGGAAACTACACGGGTCAGGTGATGAAAAGTTACTTTCTCAACACAGCCCATGAAATGCCCGATAAACTTTCTACCCTTGGAATTTTTATTTTATTGACCGATTGTGCGTTCCCCTTTCTGGGCGGTTTAGAGCGAGGATTCTTTATCTCTTTGGGTACCTATATGGGAGGGCTTTGTTTATTGAACTTTGTCAGGATCCTGGTTGGTTTCAAAAAGTATTGGTTGTGGAGTAATCCAGCCCCATCAAATGCCGAGGTGGAAGCATCCTGATTTTAAGCGTTGGGAGAGTTTATCGCCTTGATCTTTTTGTTTAAAATTTGCTGAGTGGTTTTTTCCAGTTCTGCTTGCCTCCGGGAACGTGCCTTTTCTTTTTGGTTTTTATCCGAATTTCTGGATGAACTTTGATCTGGTTTTTTTCTGAAAGCATTTTGAATTCGCCAGCACCAGTAAAATAACAGATTCAACACGGTGAACGGTTTTTCCTTTTGGGCTATATAGGAAACATAAAAAGCAAAGGCGAAAAGAATCATATTGGGAATCCAAACCGCTATCATTGGAGGCATGAGGTTATGAGCCCCCATGTTTTGAGTGAATATCATCAGGACATAATAGCTCACCAGAACAAAGGTGCTGATCACCGCACCACCGGACTTTCCGGAGCGGGTGGCTTTGATTCCCAGGGGAGCCCCTGCAAACCCGAATAGCAGGCAGGTGAAGGGTAATGCAAACTTTTTATAAAGAATGACCTGCTCCCGAAATACCTTGCGTCCTTCCTGCCTCTTTCTGGCGATGCGTTCCTTGAGTTTTGTATAGGACAATTCGCGGTTGCGGTCGAGGATCAACTTTTGCAACTTTTTTCCACTGGGAAGGTCCAGTGCCAGAAAATATTTTTCAAATTTTGTGATCCGGTATTCCTTCCCGTTGTCGTCCATCTCATGGATGGCCCCTTCCTTCAAGTGCAGTTGTATCTTCAGGTCTTCGGGATCAGAAATTATTTGGCCAAACTGCGAAGTGATTATTTTTGAGGGACCATCACCTGATGACTTGGCAACAAAAATATTCTTAAGGCTGTTATTGGATTCCATATCGTTAACGAAGAAAATCAGGTCTTTGAAATCACTGTTGAAGACGCGGGTTTTGATATCGAAATATGCGCGGTTCTGAACGATATCAAAAATCATTTGCTTGAACGATTGATTGCCCCAGGGTATGGCAACAAAAATCACGAAAACGGTAGCGGCAAAGGTTGCCCCAGACAGGTACATGACCGGTCGCATGAGGAACATAAAGCTCCAGCCCTGCGCTTTCATCGCATGAATTTCGCTATCAGCAGATAACTGATTGAAGGTGACCACCGAGGCAATCAGCAAACTGGCGGGTATGGTGAGTGCAAGTAAAGGGGGAATGATATAGATCACCATCCGCAGACCTTCTGTGAAGGTGATGGGCCGGTTAACGATGAGGGCGGTAATGAAAAGAATCTGTTCCATGAACATGACCATCGTCAAAAAAAACAGAGCCATAAAGAACACTTTCAGGAGTTCTTTGAGAATGTAGCGATGGATGGTTTTCATGGAACAGAAAATCTTACGTTTTTTAAGGAGGATAAAGTTCTACAAGGATACACCAGAACCCGTTCGCCTTACCAGTACGAATCCCTGTTCGCTGTGATTTGGAAGAGGTTAGCCCGCATATTGCATGAGAGTCTCAGAATTATTAAAATCGAGAGAGAATTTTAAATTGCGCATTTCGGTGAGGGAATTTGTTATAAAACTTTGGCTTCCTATTGAAAAAACCTGATTGAAGACG
>JACAVV010000053.1 GCA_024648695.1 Nitrospina sp. | reverse complement strand
CGAGATCAAAAAATCCAGGTTGGGACATGGCAGGGTTCCTTTCAAACAGGGGGGAATGCTGTAAAACGCTTAACATACGTATTTTAATTCATTCAATAACTTTTTGCCCTATTTTTAGAGGCACCCTATTGTTAATCACCGTATTTTTGGGATATGGTGCCATAATAGCGACGGGAGCTTCGGTTCAAGAAATCTCCAAACTTTCTTCTGGTGAAATCGAGCAAAAAATTTCTTGGCAATATTGGATCTTGGGAGGAGTATTGCTGTTGGTGACGGCCCTATCTGCCTGGATTTTCTCCAGCTTGAGAGTGTACGGTAAAGAATTTTCCAAAATGGCTTCCATGATGGAGAATAACCCAAGCAATATTATTTTTGCTGGTACGGATTTAAATATTCAGTACAGCAATCCGAGTACCCGGAAAACCATGTACTCCATCAAAGAACACCTTCCAGTAGAAATCGATATTGAAAACATGACCGGTGTCTCTATAGATATTTTTCATAAGGACCCTGCTCATCAAAGGAAACTATTGAGTAACCCGAACAACCTCCCTCATCGTGCCGAAATCAATATCGGGCCAGAAATTGCGGATTTACTGGTTAGCCCCATCTACGATGAAAACAATAATTACCTGGGCCCAATGGTCACCTGGGAAATTATTACTGATAAACGCAAAGCAGAGCAAGAGGTGGCCAAGGTTTTTTCCATGATGGAAAATGCTCCTGTGAACGTAATCTTTGCTGATGAATCATTGAATATTCAATATATCAACCCTGCTTCAGTAAAAACCTTGACCTCATTACAAGAACACTTGCCTGTTGCTGTGGATGATATTTTGGGAAATTCTGTGGATATCTTTCACAAGAACCCGGCCCACCAGCGCAGGATTTTAAGCGATCCTAAAAACCTTCCGCATCAAGCAGAAATCAATCTTGGACCTGAAGTTCTCGATCTGCTAGTCAACCCAATATTCGATAAAGTCGGAAATTATATGGGTCCCATGCTTACTTGGCAGGTGATCACAGAGAAACGGAACATTGAGAAACAAACTCAAGACCTGATTACCCAATTGACGGGTAATTCCCAGACTCTGGCATCTTCGGCAGAGGAGCTTACCTCCGTAAGTAGCACCATGAGTGCAACTTCAGAAGAAACATCGGCTCAAGCCAATACTGTCTCTACGGCATCCCAACAAGTAAACACCAATATTCAATCGGTTGCGGCTGGCATTGAGCAGATGTCCGCAAGCATCAATGAGATTTCCCGGAATGCCGTCCAGGCGGCGGAGATCACCAGTTCAGCTGTGGATGCCGCAAAAAAGACAAACGATATTGTTTCTAAACTGGGGATTAGTAGTACAGAGATCGGCGAGGTTATTAAAGTGATTACTTCTATTGCCGAACAAACGAATCTACTGGCTTTGAATGCCACCATTGAAGCGGCGCGCGCCGGGGAGGCTGGAAAAGGGTTTGCAGTCGTTGCAAATGAAGTCAAAGATTTGGCAAAAGAAACAGCCAAAGCGACAGAAGACATCGCAAAAAAGATCGATGCGATTCAAACCGACTCTACTCAAGCAGTGGATTCAATTGCGGAAATCTCACAAATCATTCAACAAATTGATGACATTTCCAACACGATTGCCAGCGCTGTAGAAGAGCAAACCGCGACCACTTCAGAGATCAGCCGTGGTGTGAGTGGGGTCTCACAAGGCTCTATGGAAATCGGGCAAAACATCACTGGAGTAGCATCGGCGGCTCAGGAATCGACAAAGGGAGCGCAGGAAACACAACGGTCTGCTGAGGAGTTGAGCCGTTTGGCCAACGACCTGCAAACTTTGGTCTATTCCCTCAATAATGGAAACGGAAATGGTTCCAATAATTGACCTGCCATTGCCATAAACAGGAAAAGGTCGATTTGCCCCCTTTCAATCATTTGGAAGGGGGCTTTTTTATTCCCACCGCTTTCATAATAGTCATTTATAACTCGGGTCGATTTCAAAAAACTTATGGATTGCCCTTTCAATCGCACCCGCCATCTTTTTTTGATTTTCACTAATGGCTAGCCACATTTCATCATGGCTATCAACGATAACACCTGCCTCCAATAAAACTGCGGGGGCCTGAGTCTTTTTTAAAACAATCAAATCGTCATAACGGTATATCCCTCTGCTGGAATCCAGTAATTCTTTCCTCTCCCCTTTAATATTTTCTGCATGATGTAAGGTAGGGCGACGTCCCAGGGCTAATAATTCATCCGCCAGCAATCGGGCAAATTTAAATGATTGGTCAAAGCTTGCATTTTTCCTGGAAATGAACAGGGAAAAACCACGAATAGGTTTAAGGGACGACCACCCAGTAAGACCATCCACCACGTTATGCTTTAAGAACTGGGTTTGAGCACTATCATGATGAATGGAAAGGAACAAATCGGCCTCCAGTTGATTGGCTTTTTCAGAGCGATCCAACAACTCAAGTGATTCATTGGGTATTCGGGTCAGGTAGGTGGAAACCGCATCGGTTTGCGAAAGCCGGGAATAAACTTGAGACGTTAAATGGTCGTTATATACCACCTCTGAAATTCCACGGGAACCCAGAGCGCCACCGTTTGGTGGATTGTGGCCTGAGTCGAGAACAACCATTTTTCTTGAAGAATCAAACGCCTTGTTTCGAACTCCTTTGGCTTCATAACTACTGCAGGCCTTAAGACAAAGCAAAGTCAACAGGACACACAAAGCACTTCTTGAAAATCCGCGTTTATTTAGCATCATCCATTTCAAGCCACATCCAAGAAATGTACGGTGACGATATGGCTGGTGGCTGGGATTTCGTTATTTTTCGGCCGGGATTTTAATACAAAGGTTTGACCGTTGATCGTATTTTTGGGAAGAAAAAACTTGATTGGTCCCTCATGCGTTTGCAGGGTCAACACTTTCTTTTTCTGCAGGATTTCCCGGGACACCTGAACGTCGTATTGAACATTCCCGGTTTGCGGCGTATTTTCAAAAGGGGGTACCATTTTGATATTTATAAACAAATCTCCCCTCCTTTTATGGAACAAACCGGCTTCGCCCTTGCTGGGAATCTGGAGCAATAGTCCGCTTCTCAACTTCACCGGTATTTTTATCTGGAAGGTTTCGGAAAGGGTTTTGATTTTCAGGTTTCCGTTTCCGCGTAACTTAGTTCGCTCCAGTAAAATTGACTTGTAAACATCCAGCGGGAACAATTTTGTATAATAACTTTTGAAGGTACGCAAACACCTTTTGAATTGGGAAGCCGCTGAGCGCTTCACTTGGTCCCATTGATCAGTTAAGGGATCAAATATCCAGGGAACCGGATCCAGCACTTTAACCAGATCGCGGGTGTGGACCATTTGCCGTCGCCAGAAAGACAGGGTCACTCGCATGCGCTCAATCCTTTTCAGGGTATTGAAGGCGAGATTGAGCTTTAGAATATGATCCTCGTTCGCACCACCCGTGGGATATCTGTCCGGGTGATAAAGCTTCACCAAGTCGTAATAGGACGCCTTGACAGCATTCCAATTTGCACCTGGAGGCACCTTGAGGATCTTGTAGCATTCGGAAATATCCATATCTCCAAACCTGCTTTCCTAAGGAGTCGTATTTTTTCGGGAATGATCCTTAAGTAAACGCAAACTTTTCGAAAAATGCAATATAAATTTATTCGCTTCGCAATTTTCATTTGAAGACATTGTCATCAGGTAAATAAAACCCTGTTTAAATTCAATCGGATATATTAAAATGCGCAGGAAATTTAGAATTCTTCACTATTATCCAGTCCCTGTTTCCTTAAAACACGCGTAATTCAGTTTTTGAGCTAAACCTTGAAATCATCAACCCAAAAAGAAAACCTGATCGGATTTTCCGAAACAGCCCTAAAGGGTCTATTCACGGGCTGGAATGAAAAACCCTACCGCGTGTACCAGATATTCAACTGGATCTATCATAAGGGTGTCTTCGACTTCGAGGACATGACAAATTTATCGAAAGCCCTGCGCGAGAAATTAAATGAAACGTTCGATATTCGCTTTCCCCGTCTAACTGGGAAACAGCAATCACGGGACGGAACCACCAAATTTTTGTTTGAACTTGAGGATGGGCTGAATATCGAAAGTGTCTGGATACCCGACTCGGATCGCAAAACCTTGTGTATGTCGACTCAAGTCGGTTGCAGGCTCGGTTGCACCTTCTGCCTGACGGCGACAATGGGTCTGGTCCGGAACCTCACTACTGCGGAAATGATCGGTCAGTACATGGCCATCAATCAAGCTTTGCCCGAACAGGATAAAATCACAAATATCGTCATCATGGGTATGGGCGAACCTCTGGATAATTACGATGCACTGGTGGAGGCCCTTCGATTGATGGTTTCTCCTGAGGGGATACGGATTTCCGGCAGAAAGATCACACTGTCCACTTCAGGTTTGGTTGATAAAATCAGGGCATTTCAGGAAGAGGATTTGAACGTCAACCTTGCCATTTCTTTAAATGCGACTGAAGACAGTACCCGCGACCGGATCATGCCGATCAACAAAAAGTATCCTATTAAGGTTTTGATGGACTGTTTGAATGAGTACCCACTGAAAAAAAGACAGAGGATCACTTTTGAATACGTTTTGCTGAAAGGAGTCAACGACTCCCTGGATGATGCCAAAAGGTTGGCTGGCATACTCAAAGGTTTTCCGTGCAAGGTCAACCTGATCCCCTGGAATGGATTCGATTCCGGCGATTTCACGTCACCCTCGGTAGAAAGGGTGTTGAGTTTTCAGAACTATTTAATATCTAAAAATTTTACGGTATTTATAAGAAAAACCAGGGGAGCGGATATATCCGGCGCTTGTGGTCAGTTGGCCACCGAATCGCTTTCCACCTCACAACCTCCTTGTTGACCCTCTGCTGTAATTCCCCTTTTCAACCCTTAACCTTTTCAAAAAACCTGAAATTTCTATGAACCCTCTCGATTTATCAATTGTAATCCCGATTTATAATGAAGAAGATTGCCTCCCTTTTCTGGGTAAAGAACTGAAACGTCACCTTCCGCCCCTGGGATTGTCTTACGAAATTGTCCTGGTCGATGACGGGAGCAAGGATAATAGCTGGGAAATTATACAGGACTTGAAATCTCAAAACCCACAAATCCGGGCTTTGCGGTTCAAGTTCAATTGCGGTCAAACCGCCGCATTCGCCGCCGGATTTCAGGCCGCAAAAGGAAAAGTCATCGTCACGATGGATGCCGATTTACAGAACAGTCCGGCGGATATCCCCAGACTTCTGGAGAAAATCGGTGAATACGATGCCGCTTGTGGCTGGCGTCACAAACGCAACGATCCCTGGATCAAACGAATTTCTTCCAAAATAGCCAATGCTGTGCGCAATCGCCTGAGCGATGAAGATATCGCCGACACCGGGTGCTCCCTCAAAGCGTTTAAAGCGGAAGCCATCAAGAGTCTCATTCTCTACAAGGGAATGCATCGGTTTTTTCCGACTCTTTTAAAGATGGAGGGATATAAGGTCATTCAGGTCAAAGTAGGACATTTCCCCCGGGAGCACGGGGAATCTAAATATAATATTCGCAACCGGGTTTTTGCATCATTCAAAGACCTGCTCGCCGTCCGCTGGATGAAGAACAGGAAGATTAGCTATGAAATCGTTGAGGAGGACGGTTAAATGACGACTACCCATTGGGTCATCTTCGGTTTGGTTGGCCAGGTTTGTTTTTCCATGCGCTTTTTAATTCAATGGATCGTTTCTGAAAAGAAAAAAGAGAGTACCATTCCCATTCATTTCTGGTATTTTAGCTTGGGCGGGAGTGTCATATTGTTAACCTACGCCATCCATCGCGAAGACCCAGTATTCATCCTGGGGCAAAGCGTTGGTTCAATCATTTATATTCGAAATTTGATGTTGATATCAAATAAACGCAAGGATCTGGAAAAGGTGGAACCATGAAACCCTGGATGGTAAGGCTGGGCGGTTTTGTCTTGATGCTCATTGGAGCGGCGCTGTTTGTCTGGTCCGTGAAATATATCACGGCCGAATGGCCGCAGATTTTTGTGGGCCTCCTGTCTGTATTTTGTTCTTGTATGGGCTTTGGAATCCTGATAATGCCATCCGAGGACCTTGACCCTCCAAAAACTCCATCCTGAAAACTTCCACCATAGGCATATTGGAGGGAAGAAGAATAAACCTATTTGATGGCTTTTCCGAAACCCTCTTTTTTGATACAATTTACCGCTAACAACCAGCCCCACAACCCATCAATAAGTCATTGTAAATCAGACATGCAAAAATTCTCTGTTGACTTTGCTAAACCCCTGTGTTATTTCTCTTTTCTTTCATTTTGCTTCATGGGAAATATTGTATTTCTTACCCATAAAAAAGAAGCGTGACGGCCAGCTTGGAAACCACTTGAAGCTGGCAATTTTTTAGCGCATTTTCAAAGATTTAAATCGAATCTTTTAAGGCAATTTATGACCATAAAAACGAGAGAGTCTGTGATGGAAATTTCCAAAACCACTCGCAAAGCGTCCCCTTTCTTTACCGTTATTCTCGGTCTCCTGCTGGTTTACGGCCTGTCCCATTTCGTGCCGGCAACCACCTCAAATTCCTGGACATCCTTCGTATCGGGTCCCCAGTTAGCATTTGCTGATGAGGATGACGAATTTGAAGATGAGGAATTTGAAGATGAGGACGAGGAAGAAGAAGGCGATGAAGGAAGTAGCGAGGAAGAAAGCGCGTCAACTGAAGGTGAGGCCGGGGCAGAAGGTGAAGCGGCTGAAGAGGAAGAAGACCTGTCTTACCTGACTGATATTGGCCCTGCAAAAGACCATAAATATGAGGAATTCACTTTCCCCTGGATCGGTAACCGCAAAGGGGTCTGGTTGGCGGCTCAATTCCACATTCTGTTTGCGTCATTCATTTTGGGATGTCCCATGTTCGTGGTCATCATGGAAGTTATGGGTGCACGCCGAACGCAGGGTGTCCGGAAAGCCATCATCCTTTCAAATGTATTTCTGGGCGTGCTGATAGGTGTCACCATAGGTATCATCGGAGAGATCATCGTCGGCGTTCATCATGGTGTTCTCTACGGAATGTGGGCCTGTGCCTTTGGGGCTCTTGCCGTAAGTTTCATGAACTATTTCCATAAATGTATGGAGATGAGATCCTCCATTCTTGTGGGTGGTGTTTTTGGAGCTTTCATGGCCATTATTCTGACTCCGGGGGGTGGCGAGCATGTCAACTGGAGTGGATACATCACCGCAGTGGTCAATGGTATGGTTGGTGGAATGCTTTCCAATATGATCATGTTCGCCAAAGCCGACTTCAAATTCGAGCGTTTGGCCCATGAGATTACCAAAGTTATCGGTATTTGTTACAGCTTCACAGCCCTTACCGGCGGACTTTTTATTCTGGTAATGGTTGTCGCTTACAAGGATTTTATCAGTTATCTGCTTCAGTCTTTCCCAATCCTGTTCATGATCGCTTATCCTACCCTGTTTATTCTGGAAACAGTGGTCATGTACATCTATGTTTACTCCTGGGATCCTCTGAATAAATCGAATAAAAAAGGTCGCCATATCGTTTTTGGAGTGATCCTGAATGTTTTGGGTCTGAGTCTGCTTTGTGCGCTGGATGGACCGGCCACATTCATGCAGACTCCTCCAACGCCGCTGGGAGAGCTGACCAATATCAGTGAATGGGACCGTATCGCTACGGCCACCTGGATGCCTCTGAACTACCACCGACTGGTGGGTAACGGAACCTTTGGTGGTTATTGTGTAGGAATCATTGCCGCGTACATGTACCTGTGGTCGAATACCAAGGAAGAGAAAGAGTATTACGACTGGGTAGGTTACATGGGGAACGTCATCGGTGTTGGTATCATGATTCCATTGCCTGCCATGGGTTACATTTTCGTACGCG
The DNA here is from genome assembly GCA_024648695.1 of Nitrospina sp. Taxonomy (GTDB): domain Bacteria; phylum Nitrospinota; class Nitrospinia; order Nitrospinales; family JACRGP01; genus JACAVV01. The sequence goes on along the minus strand of JACAVV010000053.1, from coordinate 4,495 downwards.
AAATTTATCAATACGACGCAACCATCGGCATGTACATCATGTCTGATCGAGAATCCATGTTCATGCTGGTACAGGGGCTCCTTGTGGGAACCATGTTCACAGCCAGTAACATATACATGTGGGTGAGTATGAAACGTATCGAGGGGGCTCAGAGGTTCTTCCCCTTTATGAAAATTGGATTCGTGCTTATCATTCTGGCGGCGACGATCTGGTTCACACCAAGACGGTTCTTTGCCACAATGATGCCCGAACCGGGGATGAACGAAGCGATGGTGCTTCCCGACAACCTGGCCTTTCTGGCTTTGATGGTGTCGAAGAACACGGCGGCTTTTGCCCTGGTGACGATCACCTTGATCAATTACATCTTCTATACAATCGCCACGAAGACCGGAAAGATACATTGGGGAAAAATCAATCCTCTTGGCATCTACGTTCTGATTTTCATGGGATTCGCCGATATCTGGCTCCTTAGCTGGATGGGAACCATTCGGGAACTTTCACGAATGAACTGGCATGTGTATAAAGTCTTCAAAGACGTCACACCGGATAAATTCACTCCGGCTCTGGCCGATGCCGGATTGTTTGTGACAGAGATCGTTTGGGGATTTTTCATCATCATGACCGGCATCATCTGGCTGGGCATTAAGTATCCGAAAATGAAAAAAACGAAAGCAGAAGCGCCTGCGGAAGCAACCCCTTCCGTGGCAGAATAATTAACTAAGGGAGAGAGTAAGGATGAAAGAAAAGACGTTCGTCCAAAACATAAAGTTTAAATTACCCATTTTTGCGGTTCTGGCAACCTGTATCTGGATATTTGCCGGAAAAGCAGGTTTTCCCATATGGTGGCAGATCGAATTTGTCTCCTTCGCCCTTGTAGGGCTTATTGTTTTCATCATTCTTGACCTGCCAGCTTTGGCTCCGGAAAAGAAAAACCGGGATTGGGTTGTCCGACTGCTTGGTACTTATGCTGTTGGTTCGGTCTTGTTCATTTCCATCACGAACCAGTTACCCCAATTCGATCCTCAGGTGGAAATTGATAAATTGAACAAACCTCCCATTAAAATTGAAGGCTTGGCCGGACCTGAAGTGATCGCCGCCGGTCGTGTGGTGTTTGAAGAGAATAAATGCTTCAACTGCCACAAAGTATTCTGGGAAGGTAACTCGGATCGTGGTCCAAATTTGGGAACCAAACAGATCGGTCTTTATTCAGAAGATTATATCAAGAAGCAGATTCTGGATCCCCGCTACAAACAATCGCCTGGCTATGAGGATCCCAAATCCAAAAAAGCCATGCCCACGTATTATGGGGAAGACCTGGATGAGGGTCAGTTGACTGCCTTGGTTGCGTACCTTAAAACCATGCGCGATCCCACTAACATCCCTGTTGAGGGGAAATATCCTGACCAGTGGACCTGGTGGGACGATGAAACAATCCTAAAAGAAGGTGAAGTTGTATTCAATGGACTGGAACCAGCGACAGAAGGCTTGAACTGTTCGGTCTGTCATGGTAAAGACGGTATCCCAATGATGACTGGAGCTTTGGACTTCCGCAACGGAGAGAATAAGGACACCGACAAAATACCCGGCGACCATTATGAAGGGCCCCTTAAAGATTGGCCTGATGAACTGTGGTACAAGCGAGTCACACGCGGTGTTCCAGAGACCCCCATGGCTCCATGGGGAACCATCTTCCCCCATCTCTACCTGTGGAAAGCGGAGGCTTATGCCCGCACCTTCCACGATCCGTTGGACAAGCGTACCGAGAAACGGCCTGTACCTCCGGTACCGACCAAAGAAGAGATCGAAAGATGGAAAACCGAGGGACTGTTCCTCGATCCGCTGTTGTGATCTAAGTTTCAACGTCAGGTTCACCTGACAATACATTTAAGCCGTGTTTCAGGATACCTGGAACACGGCTTTTTTATTGGGTTTATTTTTAGTTCTGATAGAATAGGCTTATTAAGAATTAAAACTTGGCTGATATTCTAGCTTTGAAACATAATACCCTTAAAATGGGTCCGGAGTTGAAAAATGAGCAATACTGACAAACTGATAGATGAAGGATTGATGGAAGATGGTACTGTCTTACATCTTCGCGAAAAATTTCTTGGAGTCCGTGGTGCCATGCGCCTGGCACAAAGCCCAAAATTGGCCACGGTTAAAGTCCTGAACGTCTCGGGTAATCAAATCATGGATGAAGGGTTAGAAGCCCTGGCTGAGTCCCCTTACCTGCAAAACCTGGAAAATCTGGTAGCCAATCACAACGAAGTCGGTGACGATGGAGCCATCGCCCTGGCAAAGTCCACCAACTTACCCAAACTGACAAAAGTCTCTTTGTTCGGAAACGTCATTGGCGAAGAAGGCGCCAAAGCATTCGCGAATTCTCCGGAAAGCAAAAAATACATCAAACTGGATCTCTACAAAAACCAGTTCGGCCGCGAAGGCTACAAAGCCCTCACCGAATCTGAAAACCTCAAAAACTGCGAAGAACTGGAAATCTACCGCGAATAACCGGCCCACGGCCGGTGGAGGCAAGCGACAAGAACATTGATGACATAATGGCGATAACTACCCTCCAACCTATTATGCCGGTGGGAAAACAGGATTGGGAAGAGACTTATTCTGGCATTAGAACGCAAAGTTTAATGCCGTAAAGAGCCCAAAGTGTCATTCTGAATGAAATGAAGGATCTCTCGGGGCCCACTGCAACTCTAGGACCCATTTTTTCACTCATCCAAAAAAGATAACAAAAATGCCCTAATTTGTCTCCGCCCACTGTTCAGGCGTATAGGTCTTGATCTGTAATGCGTGAATCACCTTGGGCTGACCATTGATCTGCTCATCCAGCGCGCCGTATACCAGTCGATTCCGGTCAATCAAATTCACATCCTGAAACTTCGGCGACACCACCTTGACGGCATAATGACCACCACCACCAGCGGCCTTGTGTCCGCGATGCAAATAACTCTCATCAATGATTTCCACATGCTCCGCAGACAACTTCTCTCTCAAAATCCTGTCGATTAAATCAACATCACTCATGAAACACTATCTCCTGCAAAAAGTATTCAGATTATTTTTGGAAAATAAGGAAAGACAAAATTAAACCGTTACCCATCCCGCCTACCGAACCCTGGTAAATTTCCAAAGTCGTCGACACTCTTTCCATAGCGGGAGAAGGCATCGACTTCATCATCGGTGAGCAGTTTGCCTTTACACCTGGCGCAAATGGGCACACGTTTTTCCTGGGAAATTTTCACACGGTTTTTGACACCGCAACCCGGACACGGTATGATAATAAAAGGATCTTCATTAGACATGCCCCATCATATCAAACCCGACCTGCAAAGGAAACCGTTTCGGTAAATACGTTATGCAAATCAATCAGGACTTCGACTTCAACAATTTCAAACTGCCCCTCAGGACGAAAATCTATCTGACCCTTTGCGTGGTGTTCGGCTTCGCATTGCTATTATTATTCACTTCCACCTTTTTCATAATAGCGCTTATAACCGGCGTGACCCTGTTTATCATCAATCTCTTCACCCCAAAGAAAAAGAACCCCAACATCGACCCCGACGTCACCACCATCCACGTCCAACAAATCCACACCCAGCGTAAGGATAAGGACATTATTGATATTTAGTGGATTAAAGATTCCTCAATAGTGATCAAACCCTGGATAAATGGGCCTAGCTGAATATCTCAAAATAAATTTCAATTCCTGTTCTTCAGCCTCCAATAAGAATGTCAAATGCAAAGGATATTTTATTGGGAAACCTTGGAGTTGTTTTCTAACTAATCGGGGCTCATCCTCATTCCTGTATATTATCAACAAATCAATGTCATTTGCTATCCTTGGCTCATGAATTACTGAACCAAATAAATACCAACGTAAATGAGATATATTGCAATTAACTATGTTGGCTTTTTCAATTAACTTCTTAAATATAACATCTAAATCCAAGGTTTATTTAAGGCTCCATATAGTTCTGGTAAATTATAGATTTTTTTTCCTGCATTTAATACTGCGGTAATGCACTCGTCTGTTGGACCTCTATTAGGATTTGAGGCTAAAACAATATCAAAATCTGGTACCATTTCCATAGCATTTGGAAAAGAATCGACTGACAATTCGCAATCTCTTAAGGCTAGGAGTCTGTCGGACTTAAGGCAAGAAGGATTTTGACAAAACCCACCCGAAAAAGCAAAAAGACGGTTTTTGGTATTTTGATTTGGCGATGCTTTTCCTCTTGAACATGCCAAAATTTAACACCCTCCTATAATAAATACCTTTGCTACGACTTCACCGTCCTTCATTTTTCTAATACCTTCAAGATCAGACACAAAACCTTTTGGATTTGAAATAAATAAGGTTCATGACTAGTTAACGTCCTCCAAAGAGGGCTAAAATGTAGTTATGAAGCGGCGAAACCCGATTTTAAAACGCGCCCGAATTTCGACCAAGAAATTTAGGGAACTTTTGAGGTACTTT
>JACAVV010000052.1 GCA_024648695.1 Nitrospina sp. | reverse complement strand
TCCAAATCCACTTTTTATTTGCATCTTAAAGAGTGTGAGTTTAGGTTTAATCATAGAGATCAAGATCTCTATAAATTGCTACTAAAAATCATCAAAAAACGACCTCTTAACTAGTCTTGTACCTTAATTTAAATGGGCTCCCTTTTTTATTGATTTTCAGGTTAAAAACAATATTTCCAACAAAGGGAACCTCCTTACCTTTTTTTTTACAATACATTCCCGTGAATTTAATATCTCTTTCAGCCAACCTTCCTGAACTTGTTGAAAAATCATCATGCCAAACAATAGATACACACAAAAACTCATGGATTGAATTTTTCAAACATTGTATTCTTTAATTTAGTCTAACGGGTTTGAAAATATTTTTGCAAAAATGGAAACTTCATTGATAAAAGATTCATTAGTCGAATCCCTGAACAAGTTCTTCAATTTTCAATCCTTTCGGTCAGGGCAATTAGAAACTATCCAAAGGATATTAGCAAACCAAGACTGTCTGGTCGTCATGCCCACGGGTGGCGGCAAATCTCTTTGCTATCAACTCCCTGCCCTCATGCAATCCGGCGTGACTCTGGTGATTTCTCCTCTCATCGCGTTGATGAAGGATCAAGTGGACCAACTGCAAGCGAAAAACCTTCCGGCCACCTTCATCAATTCCAGCCTGGATCTGGGAGAGCAAAAGGAGCGCATGTGGAAGGTTAAAAATGGATCTATCAAGCTCCTGTACATCGCTCCGGAACGATTCAAAAACTCCTGGTTTCGGGATCAACTTGCAGAGGTGAAGGTCGAGTTATTGGCAGTCGACGAAGCCCATTGTATTTCGCAATGGGGGCACGATTTTCGTCCGGACTACTTGAGGCTGGCTCAGGTGGCGGACAGTCTGGACCGTCCTCCCATCATCGCCTTGACCGCTACCGCCACACCGGAAGTCCAGGATGACATCATTGATCAATTGAAGCTCAAGGATCCGTTTCGGCAGGTGACCGGCTTTCACCGTCCTAATCTGATCCTGGAAGTGATTTCTGCAGGCAAGCGCAAGGACAAGGATTTGCATCTCGTGGACAGGCTCACCCAAAGCAAAGGGTCTAATATCGTTTACGCCGGAACGCGAAAGAATGTGGAGGATGTTCTGGAACTTTGCCATTTCATGGGGATTCCGTCCACAGTGGGCTATCACGCCGGGATGAGTGACGACGCTCGTCACCAGGCGCAGGAAAGATTTTTGTCGGGGCAAACCCAAACCATCATCGCCACCAACGCTTTTGGCATGGGCGTCGACAAAAAGGATATTCGGCAAGTGATCCACTACAACTTCCCCGGAACGGTGGAAGCCTATTACCAGGAGGTGGGGCGGGCTGGACGCGATGGCAAACCTTCGAAATGCACATTGTTGTTCAGTTATCAGGACCGCTATTTGCGCGAGTTTTTCATTGAAGGCAATTTTCCGCCCAAGGAAGCCTTTGAAGCGGTGTATCGTTTTTTGCAAAGCCGGCGGGATGGCCCCATTCATTTATCGCCCCTGCTGATAAAAGATAACATGAGTTATAAACTTAACGAAATGGGTATCACCTCCATACTAAGAGTGTTTCGAACGCAGGGAATCATTGCCTCCGGTAACAAAGAATTGCCCTGGGAAATCACATTTCTCAAACCCCGCAATTATATTCTGGAAAATTTAAAGAGAAGTTCCCTGCAAAAAGAAACCATGCTGTACCTGGACAAGACCTCGCCAAATTATGATGGGCCCTTCAAGGTGTTTCTTTTTCACATGGAAAAAGAAACCGGATTGAACCACGATCAAACCAAACGCGCCTTGTCGGCTTTGGAGTCGAAGGGATTACTGCAGTACCACGCACCTCCGAAAGGCAGGGACCTGTCATTAATTGACAAAACCAGGGCGTTTAAGGATCTGGAAATTGATTATTCCATAATCGAAGCCAAACGTCGTCTGGAATACGAGAAGCTGGAGTGGATGATTCGCTTTTCCGAAGAATTCGGATGCCGCCATCGATATCTGCTCAACTACTTTGGAGAACCGTTTGATTTAGAAAATTGCGGTGCCTGCGACCAATGCCTGAACAAAAACAAAAGTCAGAGTCCCCAACTGCCTCCAAGTGAAGAGGAATTAATCGTCATCAAAAAAATATTAAGCGCTGTCGCCCGGCTGGAAGGCAACTTTGGGGCCAGTATGGCGGCTAAAGTCTTAAAAGGATCTAAAGATAAAAATTTAATCAATATGAACCTGGACAAACTCACCACCTACGGATTACTTCCCGATTTCAGTATTGAATTCATTACTAAAATGATTCACAAGTTGATCGAAAAGGGATTGTGCAGTAAAGTCGACAAGGTATTCAGTAGAGGAGGCAAAGATCAAACCCTGCCTATGGTGGAATTAACCGATTTCGGCCATAGCATTATGGTAGGAAAGGCGTGTCCGGTGCGATCCCTTTTAACCATTATTATTAACTCCCCTGAGAAACAACCGGTCAAATCAAAGACTGAAAAACTTTCATCGCATAGGGAGCCATTCATACCCTCACCCTTGTTCGAACATTTAAGGAAGGTCCGCAGAGAACTGAGCGAGAAAGAACAAAAGCCACCCTATTTCATCTTTTCCGATTCAGTGCTCAAAGCCATGGCGTCTCTCAAACCCCAAACCAAAGACGAGCTAAAAATGATCAAGGGGGTCGGCGATAATAAAATCAAGACCTACGGTTCCATATTTCTGGATGCAATAAAATCGCAAAACCCCTCTTAACGTGGAAAATCCAGATTTTTCCCCGAATCCCTCTTGGCTCGGCATAGTAAAATATAATAGAATCAGGAAAGATCGTTTTTAAAACCCCAAATGAGGAATCCCCTTAAGATGACTAAATCCTCCCTTCCTGTTTTAATCAGTATTGCCCTCGCGGTACTTCTGCAAACCACTTCAGTTCATGCCTTATGTGTTAAAACCAAAAAGGCCAACCTCCGAAAGGGTCCCAGCACAAATTACCAGAAATTGTGGCAGGTTTTTCAATACATGCCCTTCAAAAAATTAAAAACGAACAAAGACTGGCTCAGGGTTCAGGATCTGGATGGAGATGTTTACTGGATCCATAAAAAACTGGTCACTTCCAAATTCAAGTGCGCCGTTGTCAAAAGTAATAAAACCAACTTGAGGACCGGTCCTGGAACCAAATACCCCAAAGTCCCCTGGAGCCCGGTGGATAAATATTTTTCGGTAAAGGTTTTAAAGATTAAAAAGAAGTGGGTTCACATAGAAGACAGTGTGGGTGATCGCGGCTGGATCTACAGGCCCCTGGTATGGATCCAATAAGGCCCTGAACCGCATGAACCATCCTGAAATAAAAACTAATTGGAATAATATCGACGGCTCTTTGTCTTTTAAAGACAGGCCATCGAAAACTTAGAGGGTCCATGCGATGCCAAAAGGCATTCCTGAATAATTTGAGCCAACACGAATCTTATGACAGAACTGATCAACCCTCCGGGTTTATTGTATGGAAAAGAAAAACGCATCAACCTTTACCACGTTCACAACCTGTATAAATCTATAGCCCAAAAGGTATCTTCGGACTTCACTGAAAAAACCGGGATAGACCTGTCCATCACTTCGGGGATGTGGGGCGGGTCTTACCTTATTGCCCGGGAAAATGGGCTTGCTCGAACCAATGTGGTTCGCTTGTATTCTATTAACAGCCTTCCGCAAATCCCGGAACTTGATAAAAAAGAAAACCTGGATGTGTTGATGGAGATTTTTCAAAAAACCACTTGCGATGCATTCGAACCGCATCAGGTGGTTTTAAAAGATCCGCATTGGGGAGAAACGGTTCCCTACACCAATCGCACAAAACCGAACATGACCCTTCAAATGTGGGATTCCACAGGACGTGCCAAATTTGTCCGGGCTTTTTTTGTGTGGAATCAATCCACCTGGGAAAATTCCATCATTTACGATACCGTTCGTAACATAAAGCAAATAAAAGAATACCTCAACGTCAACTACCGTCCCATACCCAAGGCAACCGAGGACTACAAATTTGTTCTCCAGGATGTGCTGATTATCTATTTCGCGTTGAAGCCAGCGCTTACCGAAGATTTCGTGGAACATGCCCAACCGGTCATAGACGAATTGTTCGATAAATTTTTGGCAGGTTTACATGATCCCGAAATGATCTGGGATCAATTCATGAAGGTGTACAAAAACATGCTGGTATACGGTTATGAAGAGGCTATGGAGGGACCTTATCAAAGGGACGGATTGGATATCCATTATGTTGAGGATTGGCCGGTAGATAAGATTAATTGGGTGCCAAAGGAACTTCAGGAAAAACTGGTGCCCATGATTCAAGACATTTTTATTAAATTCAAATCCAATTTGGAAAAACAGGACGCCTGACAAGTTATTTTTCTCATTGACGTTGGATGGGCAAAAAAATATGATTATGATTAAATCGTTCGAAGTATAATCAAATTTTAAATGCGCGACCCCTGTGGTTTAAGCGGATGATAATAAATGATCAATCCTTATTCAAAAAATAAGGACCAGGAGAATTAAAATGTCTAGCGTAGCAATTGTCGAAACCCTGTCAGAAGTCCAGAAATTTCTGGACTCACCTCAAAAGCTTTTGATCAATGGTCAACGTGTGGATTCCTGTAGTGGCGAAACGTTTGAAGCGTACGATCCTTCGAACAACTCGGTCCTCTGTAAAGTACCCAAAGGCAACGCCGAGGATATCGATCAGGCGGTAAAAGCGGCACGCCAGGCATTTGAAAAAGGTCCCTGGCAAAAGGTCACTCCATCCGAGCGCGGAAAAATGCTCTGGAAACTGGCTGACCTTATTGAACAGCACACCGAAGAGTTTGCGCAATTGGAAACGCTTGATAATGGAAAACCTTTGGCAATTGCCAGGGTGGCGGATGTGGCGTTGACTGTAGACCATTTCAGATACTACGCCGGATTGACCACAAAGATCCACGGCGAGACCATACCCATCAGCGTACCCTACGCTCCGGGTGCACAGTTTCTCGATTACACGGTGCGGGAACCCATGGGTGTTGTCGGTCAAATCATACCCTGGAACTTCCCTCTGCTTATGGCTACCTGGAAATTGGGTGTGGCTCTGGCCGCAGGCAATTGTGTTGTATTAAAACCGGCAGAACAAACACCTCTTTCAGCCTTGAGGTTGGCGAACCTTTTTGCAGAAGCAGGGTTTCCCGATGGTGTGGTCAATATTGTAACCGGTTATCCCGAAGCCGGAGCGGCCCTCGCCGCCCATATGGACGTGGACAAAGTCGCTTTTACCGGAAGCACTGAAGTCGGCCATGAAATTGTTAAAGCGTCTGCTGGCAACCTGAAACGGGTTACTGTGGAGCTTGGAGGCAAATCCCCATCCATCGTTTTTAAAGATGCCGACCTGGAATTGACCGCAGAGGGGGTGGCAAATGCAATCTTTTTTAATCAGGGACAGTGTTGTGTGGCCGGTTCGCGGTTGATCGTACATAATTCGGTTTATGACGAACTGGTCGAACGGGTTGCCGACAAGGCGAAATCCATCAAAGTGGGCCCTGGCATGCATCCCGATACTGAAATGGGACCTCTGGTTTCACGCGAGCAGCAAAACCGCGTTATGAATTTCATCGGATCCGGAAAAGAACAAGGCGCAAAAGTATTGGCCGGTGGTGAGGCTCCCGGCGGAGAGTTTGAATCCGGGTGCTATGTATCTCCCACCGTGTTCTCCAATATTGAGCAGGACATGGCCATCGTTCAGGAAGAAATTTTTGGTCCTGTCCTGGTTGCATCCGCCTTTGATGATCTGGATGAAGTCATTGAACGCGGGAACGATACCATCTATGGACTGGGGGCCAGCGTTTGGACGCGAGACATCAACAAGGCTCATAGAGTAGCGGCGGGTTTAAAATCCGGGACCGTGTGGGTCAATTGCCATAACATTTTCGATGCCGCGGCCCCTTTTGGCGGTTATAAACAAAGTGGATACGGACGCGAAATGGGAATTCACGCTCTGGAATCTTACACGCAGGTAAAAAATGTGATCGTCCAGTTGGGCTAAGCCAACATGGATTCGTGGGGGTTCAGGTTTTTACAGGGTTCGAAACGGGCAATTTTGGCAGAAGCACTTTAAAACGCGAACCTTTTCCCAATTCGCTCTGGACTTCTATACTTCCTTTATGGGACTCGACAATGAATTTGCAAATACTGAGTCCCAATCCGCTCCCTCTGGCTTGGCGTGACCGGGACTTATCCACCCGGTAAAAGCGGTTAAAAATCAGCGGTAAATCCTCTTGCGGGATTCCGATTCCGTTATCCTGAACCATAAAATAAGCCTCGTTTCCCGAATCATGGAGAGATATCTTGACTTCGCCCCCTGTGGGTGTGTACTTGATTCCATTATGAAGCAGATTCCATATCATTTGGCGCAAACGATGTGCATCCCCGGTAATTTCTATCGGTTCCAGATAAGCCACACGGATAGAAACCTCTTTTTCGCTGGCAAGAATCTCCGCATGCTTGGCCACCTCTTCAATCAGATTCGCCAGGTTCACCCTGTCAAAATCCAGCTTGATCTCACCCTCATCCGATTTGGATAGTATAAACAAATCCTCCAGGATTTTTGACATGTAATTGATCTCTTCCAGATTGCTGGAAAGCGTCTGCTGAAACTCGTCCAGATTGCTCGATTTCGTCAAGGTAAGTTCACTTTGCCCCTTTAAAACCGTAAGCGGTGTCCGAAGTTCGTGGGAAGCATCACTGCTGAATTGACGCATGAGGGCGAATGAATGTTCCAGCCGATCCATCATGCCATTGAATGTTTCCGCCAGTAAACCAATCTCGTCTTTGCCCTGGGCTACCGGAATACGCATACTCAAATCCTGACCACCGGCAATAGTTCGCGCGGTCTCCGTAATTTTAGAAACCGGTTTTAAAGCTTTGCCCGCTAAAAACCGACCCACCAGGGTTGTCAGCAAAATGACCGCAGGAACTGCAGTCCATAGAAAAAATCTTAGATTTTTTAAAGTCACCCGCAAGTTTTCAAGAGATGTTCCCACCTGCACCAAATTTACCAGAACGCCATTTTTCATGACCGGCATCGTGATCACACGGATCAGATAGGTTTCATCAACATTGATGGTTTCCAAGGTCACTTCACCCGCCACCGCATTCGCATAGGCTTTCTGGGTGAGAGGGAATTTGGAAGCATCTATATTTTTGGAAAGCGAACCAACATTTCCGGACTCATCATAAATGCGGAAAAACTTGTTCATGTTTTCGTACCCCAGAAACTGTTCGAAAAAATATTCCAGTCCGGGTAGAGAGGGACGCCCCTGCTTGTATAGAGCCGTTTTACTGACCACACTAGCAGAAACCTTGAGGGAATTATCGATACTCTCGTAAAGTCTTTTGGATAAAAAAAAGTAAAGAAGGGTACTGAAAATTATTAGGGTGGATCCCAACACAACCACATAAAGGGTGGTCAAACGGGAACGAATGGAATTGAACACCATGGTTCATTCCCTCATCACATAGCCGACTCCTCTTAAGGTATGAAGGAGTTTGGTGGAATGATTTTTATCGATTTTTTTTCTCAGGTGGTTGATGTACACATCAATGACATTGGTGAAAGTGTCGAAATTATAATCCCACACATGTTCTGCGATCATGGTCCGGGTCAACACCTTGCCCTGGTTACGCATGAAATATTCGAGCAAACTGTATTCTTTTCCGGTCAATTCGATTTCTTCCCCGTTTCGCTTCACCTTGTGACTCACCAAATCAAGAAACAGATCGCTGATTTGAAGAACCGTTTTGGTTTCCGCCTTGCCTCGGCGTAAAAGCACCCGCACCCGGGCAAGTAGTTCGGAAAACGCAAAAGGCTTGGTCAGGTAATCGTCGGCTCCTTTATTGAGACCCGTTACTTTATCTTCCACAGAATCTTTTGCAGTTAGAAGCAAAATAGGCGTATCGACTTTCTTTTCACGCAGACGGGTTAGAATTTCCAATCCGTCCATTTTGGGAAGCATCAAATCCAGAATGATCAAATCATATTGATTTTGCTCTCCAAGGAAAAATCCCTCTTCGCCATCATACGCCACGTCAACAGCATACGTTTCTTCTTCAAAGCCTCTTTTGATAAAACCAGCTACCTTCTTATCGTCTTCAACAATCAGGATTCTCATTTACCGTCCCATTTCTCTTGTTGAATATGCAGTTCGATTTCACCTTCCAGCATTTGAATATGCTTTTGGCAGTCTTTCATGATGGCGCTATACATCGCCCGGCAACTTTCATCATTGGCATCCACCATGGCTTGCTTACAGATGGTAACCGCTTCCCTGGAATATTCCAGGGCTTTCATTAAATTTTCATTGAATTTTTTAGGCATTAATCTTTCAGCAGGTTAAAAATGGGAAAAAACAATCTTGAACAAATAATATCATTATTATTGATAAGATGGGAAACCCAATATGGCAAGGAACGATCCACTTTTTTGAACCTTTGATTCGAGAGGAACGGGTCAGGGGTCTTTTTTATTCAATTCCTTATCAAATAGTATTTTAACCAACATTAATCCCAGGACGAAACCAAAAACTGGAAAGAAATTCACCATTTCCGCAACATACCGCCCAAATGCTCCGTTCTCGTTTGCAAAATCGGATATAAACCGGTTTCCAGATTTTTCAACCATATAGAAAATAAGGTTGATGGCAATCCCACAAACACACCCGATAAACCCACCAAAACCATAATAAATGAATTTCATGAATCTCCTGACAAAAATGTAAATGTAATCTTTTATTGTATCCAGTAAACTGTAACAAAAAAACCGCCCCAATTGCAAAGGGCTCTCTGTTTTTAGTTATTTAACAATCGTTTGAGGGAATACAGAACAAGAATCTGCCACTTCCAGGAAGGAATTATTAACGGAATGGAAAAGCGTAAGGCTGACTTGAACGATCTGGGGACCTTAAACCAGATTCAAATCCGCAAAGGGTTCATAATTTATTAAATACTCTTGAACCATTTCCTGGATTTCTTTTAGTCGTGGTTGAGTATCGGCTTCGAAGCGTAAAGTCAGGACAGGTTGGGTATTGGAGGCACGGATCAATGCCCAGCCATCAGGAAAATTGATTCGGATTCCATCAATTTCAACAACATCAAACCACTCCCTGAATATTTTGGCAAGATCTTTTACAATTCTAAATTTAACATTCTCCGGGCAAGGAAGCCGAAGTTCTGGTGTCGAAACTGTTATGGGTAAACCTTCGAACATTTCCGATAGCGGTTCGTCGGACTTTGACAATATTTCAAGGAGCCTGCATCCTGCATACAGTGCATCGTCGAAACCATAATATTTATCGGCGAAGAAGAAATGGCCGCTCATCTCACCGGCCAAAAGCGCCCTGGTTTCCCGCAGACGTTTTTTAATCAGAGAATGTCCAGCCGCCGACATGACTCCCTTGCCGCCGAGTTTTTCGATTTCTCGATACAGATGAACAGAACACTTGACCTCCCCAACAATGCTGGCCCCAGAATTATTCTTCAATATTTCTTTTGCGAACAGTAGAAGTAACATATCTCCCCAAACGATGTTCCCTTTTTCGTCCACTACGCCCAAACGGTCCATATCACCATCAAAGCCCATTCCCAGATTAAAGTCTTTTGAACGCACTTTAGATTGCAGGTCAATCAGGTTTTCCGCAACGGTGGGATCGGGGTGATGGTTGGGAAAAGACCCGTCCGGTTCGCAAAAAATTTCTTCCAGTTCCATTCCCAACTTTTTCAATACCGCGGGTCCCACTATTCCGAAACACCCGTTTCCACCATCCACGGCTACTTTCAGAGGGCGGTCAATATTCACCAGGGAAACAATTTTAGCGATATAATTTTCCAGGACTGAAGCTTGTTCACAGTGCCCTTTACCTTGTTCAAAATCTTCTTTTTCAATGATCCTGCGTAACTCCTGAATTTGATTTCCATAAAGGCTATTCTTTTTAACAGCAATTTTAAATCCGTTGAACTCGGTAGGGTTATGACTTCCTGTAATCATAACCCCGGCATCGGTGTCTAAATAATACTGGGCGAAATAAGAAACGGGAGTAGGGAGAACACCAACATCAATGACTTTACAACCTGTTGATAAAATTCCTTCCGAAAAATATTTATGAATTAATTCCGAACTCGGCCTAACATCTCGCCCCAACGTTAATGTAGTTCCTCCTTTTCTTCTTAAAAAAGTACCTATCGCCTTTCCTATACGCTCCGCTTGTAGAGGATGAAGGTCTTTTTCAGCAATGCCACGAATATCAGATTCTCTAAAGATTTCCGGATTCAAGTGTATCAATTCCAACTCCCGTTTTTTTGTTTTAACAAAGATACTCGAAACAAAAACGATTCTACAATAGTAATTGATTAGAATTTTAGCCCCTGAAGTCTTTACGGCTTGCACCGCTCCTCTTTCTAACGCGAAACAAATCTTTTCCAAATAAACTGGAATTATTATGTGTCGCATAATTAAACCACTTCAAAGTCAAAGCTTTGAGACACTGTACAGGATTAAAATGAAGGCCATTAACATTCAAGAAAGAAACCGGTCCCCAATATCTACTTATCAAATATCCATAAATCCCACATTTTACCCTTATTCTAAAAAGCGAATCCTTTTGCTTTTGGAGGTCCAATGAAAACTGCCATCCTTCCTTCACAAAACGTATCCATTTCCGATTCTTTGAAAAATAAAATTGAAGAAACCACTTCAATTCAGAACAGTCAACCTCCTTTCAAGACTTCGGATTCTATCAAATCCACTACCTGGGATTACAAAAACTGGGAAAATGATTTGACGGAATGGGATCAGGAAACCTATGAAAATTTGGTGGCTATAAAGCTCACTCCCGAACAAGAAGCAAGAGTGCTGGAGCCTGCAGAAGTTTTTTCCCGACAGGAAACGGTGGTTGCTCTTCATTGGCATCCTGAGTTTGTCCCTATGGAAATGATTCGAAAGCGAATCGACGCCACGTTTCCTAATAAGACCCGCGAATTATTCATTCCCACTCAGCACAATCAAATTCTTTCTTATGACGGTGTTTATTCCGGAGTTGAAGTGGATTGTTTTGCTCCGCAATTCCAGAAAAAAGTCCAGTTTCTGATTCATTTCGAAAACTCAAAGCTGGTGAACGGGGACGTTTTTAAATCCATGTGTGAACACACACGAAATTACAGAGGGTCCCAGTTGTTTGAATTGGTTGCCTCTATTCTGGATCCACGGTTTGATGACAGGATTCAAAAGGCGGCTTCGGTGACCGCCGCGGATGATGATTTGGTCGCCTTTGTACGCTGGGGAACTCAAAAGTTTGAAAAATTGTTTGCTAAAAACGAATCCAGGACTCCAGTAGATCATATACGCAACAAACTATTGGCAAATTATTTTGACCGCTTGAGAGAACACTTTGAGGACCGACAAATTACCCGGGCGCAAGCTTTCATCCGTGCCGTCAAAAAAATTGTTAAAAAAGAATTCAATCCCGACTATTTTTACCGCGCGGAGGAGTTCATTGAGGAAACGCGAAGTTTGGGAGGCGGAATCATTATTCCTCATCCTGAACAGTTTTGGCCCATTTTGCTGGCGGATTATGATGTGGATGGCTATGAAGTCTGGAACCCGCAATCACGTCAATACACCGAATTTTTAATCAATGTGGTTGCAAACCAGAACAAAACACATAATGGTCGAAAACTGTTGATCACAATGGGCGACGATTGCCATATGGGTGAAAAAGTAAAAGATCCGAAAGTTCAAAACAGAGAAAAGAGCAGTCGCCAAATCGGTGTACAACCTGTATGGGACGATTTGATTATCAGGAAAAGCTTGAACCTCGCAGGTATGGACCGGGATCGATTGATTGATGAATATACGGCTCGATTGAATTAATCAGAACTCAAAGGAGGTTTTTTTGGGTTCTGGTGAATATTCCCAATATAAACCAAGGAAGGGAAAACATATGGCAAGTTCAGATGATGAATTCAAATACGAATCGGTGCAGGACACCGAACTTATCACAGAATACCTGGAAGCCCTGAAAGAAGGTTTTGGAAATGGCAAATTATTGTTCGGGACCCGACAAAAAAAATTGATTTTAGAACCCAACGGTCTGTTAAAACTGTCGATAAACGCTAAAAGAAAAGACCGAAAGGTTAAAATCAATTTAAAAATCAGCTGGAACGAGGGAAAAAGCGGAAAAGATTCCTCTGCCGAACCCCTGGAAATCAAAGCGGGAAAGGCTTAAGGTTTGAAAAAAAACAGTTCACAAATACTTTCCTCCCGGGAAATTCAGAACAATCTGCAGTTTATTATTCTGGAGGTTTCCAAGCAGGTTGAAGACACTCACCAATGTTTGAACAAGTTCAATGATCGCATTATTGAAAAAATATATAGCCGCGAAGATTATATAGACAATCTAAAAAGCCTGATAGAAAAGGAATGCTTTTACAATCGCTTTAGCTCCGATTTGTCAAAAAGGGAACTGGATATCGCCCGGTCCCTTTATATTATCGCCAATAACCTCGAAAGGATTGCTGACTTTACTGTAAATATCATTCGGCAGATCGAGTACCTGAATCCTCTGAAATTTATTCATCGTTTTGACTATCAGGAAGCCTTCGATGAGATATTGGAAGGATTGGGTTCCGTAAAAACCGCTTTTTCTCAACGGGACATGAACCTGGGGTTAAAGATTTGCCGAACAGAATACAGTCTGGACCGATTCTTCGCCAAGAATATAAAAGTCATTCTTGAGCAATTATCCACTGGCAAAGAGGCTGGGAACCTTGTCACCACTCTCTTTATTTTTCGCTATCTGGAACGGATGGGTGATTCGCTATTGAATATTGGAGAAGCGGTCATTTTTGCCGCCATTGGCGAACGTATCAAAATCCATCAAATTGAATCCATCGAAGACTCTATGGGTCAGGATTCCACAGATGCCTTAACCGACTTTTCCATAGAAAACATATTGGGGACCAAATCCGGTTGTAAAATCAGCCATATTCAAAACAATAGTCGGAAAAATGCTGAAGACCCTGAGCGCAATGTCATTTTTAAGGAAGGCAAGGAGTCCAAGCTGAACAAGGAACGGGACGGTATTGAAACCTGGGAAAAACTGAAACCCGGGTTGCCACCAAAGATCTTCAGCTTCATTAAAAATGGCACCAACGCTTCCATGCTTTTAGAGTTTATTTCGGGCGATACCATTCAAAGCGTATTGCTGACAAATGAAAACAAGCTATTGAAGGAAGGGGTCACAGCCCTGAAAGCATTATTATTGGATGTATGGCAGGAAACCAAAACGATTGACCCGGTAAATGCCAAATTCATGAAACAGTTGGATTCCAGAATGAAAGATATTTACAAAGCGCATCCTGAATTCAATGAAGAGGTTTTACAAATTGGAAGTATCAAGTCCAGTTCCTTGAAAGATTTGATAAAAAATGCTCAAACAATCGAAAAAAATCTTTCGGCCCCCTTTTCTGTTCAAATCCACGGTGATTTAAATTTAGACAATATAATTTACAACGCCGACTTGAAAGAAATTCATTTCATCGATTTGCATCGAACCACCCAGCAGGATTATGTTCAAGATCTCTCTGTATTTCTCACATCAATTTTTAGATTGCCAGTGTTTGTTGCCCGCATCCGTGACCGCATGAATCGGCTGGCCCTGGAATTTTTAAATTTTGGTAGAGCGTTCGCCGCGAACAATAACGATTCAACTTATGATGTTCGAATGGCTTTGGGATTAAGCCGTTCTCTAATTACCTCGACACGGTTTGAATTCGAAGCCAAGTTTGTCGATGCTATGTATCACCGAGCCCTTTTTTTGTTGGAAAAGTTGACACATCACCATAAAAGTCAACGCCCCTGGAGTGAATTCAAACTTTCCAATGACATTATTGTGTACTAAAACTTATGGGTGCCTCTAAAAATAGGGCAAAAAGTTATTGAATGAATTAAAATACGTATGTTAAGCGTTTTACAGCATTCCCCCCTGTTTGAAAGGAACCCTGCCATGTCCCAACCTGGATTTTTTGATCTC
>JACAVV010000051.1 GCA_024648695.1 Nitrospina sp. | reverse complement strand
AAAAGTACCTCAAAAGTTCCCTAAATTTCTTGGTCGAAATTCGGGCGCGTTTTAAAATCGGGTTTCGCCGCTTCATAACTACATTTTAGCCCTCTTTGGAGGACGTTAACTAGTCATGAACCAAAAAATATTTCGGGACCTTTTTCCTTTAGATCCCGAATTGAGAAAAATAAGCCGTCCATTTCTAATTTATTTCACAAGAAACCCAACATTTTTCATGACTCATCTGATTTACCCTGAGGCTTGGGAAGGAAACTTCATTGAGTTCGGCCGGAAATTTATTATTAAAGATAACGATTTATCTAAAAGTGTACAGAATACGTAACCAGGGTACAGGGAATCCAGAGAGAAAAACTCTACTTTTACTTTAAAAACAATTAGTTATGTGGGTATTTAAAATTTTGGTCCGGAAATTGCTCTTAAGTATTGTAATTAACTTTAGTTTCATTTAGGGGGGAAAGCTAATGGATTTCGAAACAACAATAAAGCAATCGGGTTCATACGAGGTTATGGAAGAAAAGCCGGTAATGGCAGAAAAGGATTTGGGCTTTTTGGTTTCCTTAAACGCAATGACCACCATAATGGGAATCCAGAAAAAAGTCTTGATTGAACAAGAGCTTAAGGATGAGTTTTGGACCGGATTGGGTATTACAATCCATAAAAATAATATCCTTCGAGTGATAGGCCGGCAAATCGGAGCCTTGCGCGAGATTTTGGATGATGAAAGCGATACGGCACGCGCTATTGACCGCCACGACTGCTGGTCAGAAATCGCTTCTTGTGCCAAAAAAGAAGGCATGAATGATTTTGCTGATATTCTTTACTTCACCGATTGGCTCAAACAGTCCAATAATATGCCCAGGTTTTTTAATTGATTGGATTCTCCCTTTTTAGAAAAATGCCTGGGGTTTAAAGGGAGGTCGTTATTTTGCTTCGACTTTTTTCTTTTCAATGGCCTCATAAACCGGGTCACCTACTTTGGTGAGCGTTCCACAGCTATTGCAATTATAGCCATAGGAACCGGGTTGCCCCACCGTAGACGTTAACCAAAGGGTTTCTCTTCCGCATTTGGGACATTCAGCATAAAATTTTTCGTTTGTAGTCATGGATCCTTTCCCGTTTTTAAGTGTTTATTAGTTTCCTTTATTTTTGTTTCCCCTGAAACGAGAAAATATACTGTGGTTTCCTTTCAGTGGTCAAGAGTTTAGTGAAGTTTTGGCCCCGAATAAACCAATTTTTTTTTATTCAATTCTCTTCAATTACTTTCCACAGCATTTTTTGAATTTTTTTCCGCTATTGCAAGGGCAGGGATCGTTCCTGCCGACTTTCGGCTGGTCCCGGACAAAGGTTTTTGCGCGTTCCGGTTCGTCTTTTTGTATTTCAATTCTGGACTCTTTTTGACTGTATACCCAACGGCCTTCCTCACGAAAAAAGCGCGAAATTTCCCGGTGCCGTACCGACTCTTCGCCCTGATAATAGCTGGCCTCAAAGGTGACCTCTCCTTCCTCATCTCCGATGTCCCCCTGACGATGGGAAAGGACGTCCAATCCGGTCCAGACGATTTCCGATGGATCTTTTGGGCTGGAATCCTTTTTTCTTTCATCAGAACACACCGTTTGAGACAAATATTCCAGGTCTCTTTTGACGTGGGCTGTGTAACGGGACCGCATCAGTTGTTCTGCGGTATCGGGGTAGGCGGTTCCACGCAGGAAGGGACCACAACAATCGGTGAAGGAGGCGGGCAAACCACAAGGACATTCTTCCATTCATTTTCCCTTTTTGAAAAAAGTGAGTAAAATAAGGATGTCTTTAATTATTAGCACAATCCATAAGAAAAATGTAGCCAATGAGCGAAGGGTTTATATTTTACCTGGGTCTGCTAAAGCTAAAATGGAATTTTAAGATCCTGGTAGCTTACTTTCTCTGCACGTCGTCCGGAGGAAACCTTATATTCTGGAGAATTTTTATGAAATACCTGATCGGAATCCTGTGCCTTCTTTTTGCGAATTCGGCGGTGGCCTCGACCACCTACCGTGGTTATAGCAGTTATCCTGAACCCCTACCGTCTACTGAAGGGGAATTGCTCTACAGGGAGAGCGGGTGCACAGTCTGTCATGGCTACCAGGGAATTGGTGACGGATTTTTCGCCGATGGCCTTAACCCCATTCCCAAAGATTTTACGGATCCCGATACTCTGGCTGGGGTTCCTGATGCGAGATTGAAACAGGCCATTCGAAAGGGAGTTCCGGGAACAGCTATGCCGTCCTTTGCCCAATTCTCCGATTATCAAATCGTTGAACTGATACGTTATATCAAATCCCTGGCGCAAACTGCACCGGATGAATCACCGTTTTTCGATGCGCGCCGATTGAACTGGACCGGCGAAGGCCCGATCAACCTCGCCCCGTCTCAGGAAAGTAGCGGTACCAAGGCTGTCAAAAGCTATCGCAAGGGGTTTTCCCGAAAATACCCCAGCGCTCTTTTTTGGGTGCGGAAAAATAAACCGGGACGCGCGGTTTCAATTCTGGAGGCGGCCTTAAAGAATGTCTCCGACCGTGACGGGTCCCTTTTGCTGGGCTACGCTTATCTGAAATCCGGAAAATTAATCTCTGCGGTCAGGAATTTTGAAGCGGCTGTGGCAGGGGATTCAAAAGATCCGTTTGCCCACGCCTTGCTGGGAACCGCTTTGCTGAAATTAAAGGATGGGCGGGCCGTGTCCCACCTGAAAAAGGCAGTGCAACTGGACCCCGGCGATTCCTTGTTTCACGCGCTATTGGGAAATGCGATGACGCGTATGAAAAATCAGGAAGCGTTGAATCATTTGAAAGAGGCGGTGCGTCTGGATCCCTCGAATGGTTTGGCTCATACCCTCATTGGCAATTTGCATTTTCTCGACGATGAGTACAGTGATGCGAAAAGGCATTACCTGAGGGCGGTCGAAGAGGACCCGGAAAACAGTTCGGCCCATTTCAATCTGGCCGCTCTTTATGATGAACTGGGAGATGGCATCAGCGCAGTCATCCATATGCGCCATGCGGAGACTCTTTTTATTCAGGAGGGGAATCTGAAACGGGTGGTGCAGGCGCGTAAACGGACCCGGGAATTTTACATGGATTACGGATTGGAACCTGCCGATTTCGATTTGACGTCCTCAGAAGAAAAGCGGCCTCTGAAAATTGAAAATCTGTTTCCGATTCCCACCCCCTGAATTCAGGGGTTCACTGTTAGAGCCCATTTGGGTGGAAACAAGTAGTCGATGGGTTCCGGGTTCAACCGGAACCGTTGTTTGATCCGTTTACGTCCGGAAACCCCTCTAATCTGCGGGTGTTTGATGCGCGCGTATTTATCCACTTCGCAAAACAGGTTCTGGCAATCAATCAAAGTCAGTCGACGGCCCCATAAGGTTTTGAAGGGAAAATTTCTTTTCGCAAATTCCTCCTCCTGCCGATCGACCATGTAGCGGATGATATCGGCCTCAGAATAGTCTCCCGAAGTGTGAAAACATTTGTGAATGCCATCCCGTGCCCCTGGTCCGGGTTGAACGAAATCCATTTCGTCGGCTGTGGTCATCGGACTGTATGCCAGGTCCACCGCGTACTGATAGGCCAGGAAGGGGCCGATCGAAGGCACTTTCAATAACAGCCTGTATACCTCCCCTAGAGAAGATGCTTCGGTGATTTGCTGAGGAAATCGTTCCTTCATCATGAATTCAATCATCCGCAAATGGTTTTTGAATTTGCAAGGCGAACCAAAGGTGCTTTTGCCGGATGGCATGATATACGCTCCAGAGTACAAAGTTTCTGATTGGCTCATTTGGGCTAAAATTTTACTGTACCGCTGAAAGCAATAGTGCCTGAATTTCAGAGGTTTCCCGAGATTCTTTTTCAGTCCCTTCCAGGTTTCAATTTTATTGAATATCTTGAAAAGAAGAACGCGGAAAAATAGTTCCTCCGCCTCCATCGGGCCGGAATAAATTACATGTCGAATGAGGAATTGGCTGACGCGGTCACTGGCCCGGTAAACGTTGGTGAAACGATATTTGTTCAATACAGGATCACATGTTAAACCCGTTGTGGTTCCAGAAAGCCTTCTGAAAAAAATCTCCTGTCGTTCAAAGGCAAATTCCCAGTAGGTGTCGAAGACCTCCGTTTCCTGGGGAAGGGCTTTTTTTATATGAATTGTAATTGCAGGGTTGTTTTTCATTATGAATTTTCCTGGAACAATAATCGTACATTGGTCATAAAAGCTTGCCCCCATTTTAAACCTATTAATGAGCAATTTCCTGTCCAAGTTCAAATGCCGGGACAACCAATTCCTGCTTTCTAAAAGGTTGGAATTAAACTAGAATGGAACCGCATTTATTTTTGAGTATCCTTTGCAATGTCTGCTCAAAACAGGAAAAACGAAATGATTCGCTTTGTTTTAAATGTACCCTTTGTTTCAGCCCTGATTGTTTTTCTTTCGGTAGGTTTGAGCGGGTCCACCGGTTGGGCACTCACCGAAACGGCGAACAAAATTTATGAAAAATCCAGTCCTGCGGTTTTTCAAATCCAGGTGGTCGACATCTTTTCCAGCGAAAAGGCAGTAATTGGATCGGGGTTCCGGTTTTCCAGCGATGGGTTGTTTGGAACCAATTATCACGTCATTGCCGATGCGGTGGAAGATACAGACCGTTACCGGATCGAGTACCACAATGAAAACGGCAAAAGCGGTTCCCTGCAATTGAGGATGATCGATGTGGCCCGCGATCTGGCCATTTTAAAGGAAGAAGGGGCATCAGGACCTTTTCTGGAGATCGGTAAATCTTCAGGTAAAAAAGGGGAGCATGTGTACCCCATGGGCAACCCTCTGGATCTTGGAATGACGATCACCGAAGGCACCTACAACGGTTTGCTGGGCACAAAACCGTATCAGCAAATATTGCTTTCGGCGCCTTTAAATGGCGGAATGAGCGGCGGCCCGGCTTTTGATGCCACGGGCAAGGTGGTGGGTGTCAATGTGGCTGAGCAAGGCAATGACCTCAGTTATCTCGTCCCCATCGAATATTTGATCCGGTTGAAGAATAAACTGGAGAAATTTTCGAATAAGCCCGAATGGATAAAAATTATTGGGAGCCAGATCCTGGCGAAATTTCAGCATTTCATCAACGTCCTTATGAAATCTTCCTGGGAGTTCGAAGACTTTGGTAACCTGCGCGTTCCACAGAATATTTTTCCGGATAACATCAAGTGCTGGGGAAAAAGCGAAGCGGAAGAACCGGACGAGGATGAATTTTATTCTTACAGTTACAAATGGTGCGAATCGGAAACCGATACCCTCATGACTCCCGAATTCAGTACGGCCACCATAGGTTATTCTTTTATGTGGTTTGAAAGTGACAGCTTGAACGCATTGAAGTTCCATAAAGTGGTCGCAGACCAATTTTCACGGAGCTATTTTTATCCCTCTGGCAGTGAGAAAGAGGTCACTGAGTTTGCTTGTGAAAATAAATTTGTCCGCCTTGCCGGGCATGACTGGAAAGGTGCTTACTGTGTTCGTTCCTATCAAAAATTCCCAGGCCTGCACGATGCTTACTTGAGCTTTGCCGATGTGGAGGGTTTCCGCAGGAAGCATATCATCCGGGTGGGGCTTGCAGGTGTGAACGAAACGCTGGTTCAACAATTTCTAAAAAAGTTTCTGGGGAGCATTGAATGGCGCGAGTGATCGTGGAGCTATTGCATGCCCAAAAACGGACTTTAGAAGACCGGTTTGTTTTCGACAACGGTCATGCCAGCCTGGGCCGGGCCTATTCCAACGACATCATTCTTGACGACCCTTTTATTTCGCCCCGGCACCTTTACATTTCTATCGAGGAAAACCAGATTCAAATTCAGGATCTGGCAAGCGAAAACGGTACCCGCGTTAACGGGACGCACCATTTAAAAGATCAGAGTTTAAAAGTCGAGTCCGGCGATGAAATCTTCATCGGTCGAAGCGTGTTCAGGCTATTGTTGGCCGACCATCCCGTAGGACCTGCCTTGCGCATGGATGCGTGGGTTGCTTTGAGGCAACATTGCGACAAAGGTTGGTTTCCCAACTACCTGACCCTGGCGATAACGGCTTTGGGCGTATGGTTTGGATATATGGGGTCGCCGGGAGGTTCTTTCTGGAAAGAGAGCTTCGTTCCTTTATTCATCGCCTATATTGGCTCGATTCATTTTTTTGCCATATGTTTGTCTGGTCTCGCTTACCATAATTTCAGGAGAGTGTTTTATTTGCGAAACCTGATGGTGGCTGGTGTGGGTACCTTGATTTCTCTGTTTTATGAGCAAATAGAGCCCTTTTTGTATTTCTGGATATTGAGCCCTGGAGTGGTTGTAACCTTGGACCTATTGTTCTCAATTTTTATTTTTGCATTGATGTTTTGGGCAAGCCTTCGGTTATCCGGGGATGTTATTTTTTTGAAAGACAAAATCCGGATTGCGAGTCTGGCGGTGATTTTCAGTTTGTTGATCGCCTACGTCAACAAGGACATTCATCCGGGTTTTGTGGAAGACCCGAAATACCACACCCATATTGCACCCTGGCTGGGTCCCATTTTTGAGCCTACACCACTGGACACATTCATTGAACAGTCGGGCAAAAAATTGTTTTCGCGTTAGTTGAGGCGGGAAACGCTTGGACTTTTATCCTTAACGGCACCCGACTTTTTGGACCGGGTGGCCTTTTTGGCTTTGGTTGTAGCGGTTTTGGAAATTTTGAATTTGTGCCGAAACGCGTGTTTCAAAACTTCATCCATGGATTTAACGGGATGAAATTTGATCACACGCCGGATATTGGCGGGAATTTCGGGAATGTCTTTTTCGTTTTCATACGGCAACATAACGTCATAAATCTTCGACCGGTGGGCCGCGAACACTTTTTCCTTGAGTCCGCCGATTTGTAACACTTTTCCGGTGAGTGTGATTTCTCCGGTCATCGTCACATCCTTTCGAACCGCGTGACCCGTGAGTGCCGAGATCAACGCACAGGCCATGGTGATTCCTGCGGACGGACCGTCTTTGGGAATCGCCCCTTCAGGCAAATGAACGTGAAAATCGAGTTTCTGATAAAAATCCTTGTTGAGTCCGAGATCTTTTGCACGTGAGCGGACGTAACTCAAAGCGGCCTGGGCAGATTCCTTC
Organism: Nitrospina sp.; assembly: GCA_024648695.1. GTDB lineage: Bacteria > Nitrospinota > Nitrospinia > Nitrospinales > JACRGP01 > JACAVV01. Next base: position 7,280 of record JACAVV010000051.1, on the reverse strand, counting down.
ATCACGTCACCCAGTTTTCCGGTAAGCTGAACCTGGCCTTTTCCCTGCGTGGTGATCACTTCAATGGAAAGCAGTTCACCGCCAAACTCCGTCCAGGCCAGACCGTTGGCGACTCCGACTTCTTCTTCCAGATCTTCCGGGCTTCGTTTGAATTTAGCAACACCCAGGAACTTTTTGATGTGGAGTGTTTTGACTTCAGTTTTGGCTTTCTTGCCCGTTTCAACGACCTTTTTAACCACCTTACGGCACACAGAAGCAATTTCCCGCTCCAGACTCCGGACGCCAGCTTCCCGGGTGTATTCCTGAATGATTTTTTTTAGTGCACTTTGGGAGATTTGCGTATTTTTAACTGACAGGCCATGCTCTTCCAGTTTTTTGGGTACTAAAAACTTTTGCGCGATGGCGAGTTTTTCAGCTTCCGTGTAACCGGGCAGGCGAATGATTTCCATGCGGTCCTGCAAGGGTTGCGGGATGGTGTGCAATACATTCGCCGTGGCCACAAACAAAACCTGCGAGAGGTCGTAATCGACTTCCAGATAATGATCGTTGAAATTGGCGTTTTGCTCTGGGTCCAGCACTTCCAGTAAAGCGGAAGAGGGGTCGCCGCGAAAATCGGTGCTCATCTTGTCGATTTCATCGAGCATGAATACGGGGTTGACCGACCCGGCCTTTTTCATCGATTGAATGATTTTTCCCGGTAAAGCACCGATATACGTACGGCGGTGACCACGAATCTCCGCTTCGTCCCGCACGCCTCCCAGCGAAACGCGAACAAACTTTCGTCCCGTTGCACGGGCGATGGATTTTCCCAATGACGTCTTACCCACTCCCGGTGGGCCCACCAGACAAAGAATCGGGCCGCGAATTTTCTGAGTCAGTTTCAAAACCGCCAGATGTTCGATGATGCGGTCCTTGATTTTTTCAAGGCCGTAATGGTCTTCATCAAGAACCGCTTGTGCATGGGCCATGTCGATCTTCTCGCCCTTTTTACTTTTCTTCCAGGGCAAGTCTGCCAGCCATTCAACGTAATTGCGAACCACAGCCGCTTCCGCAGACATCGGTTGCATCATCTCAAGGCGACGCAGTTCCTTATCTGCTTTTTCCTGGATGTCTTTGGGCATCTTGGCATTTTTGATGCGTTGAATCAGCTCGTCGATGTCGGATTTAAATTCGTCCCGCTTGCCAAGCTCTTTCTGGATCGCTTTGATCTGCTCGTTGAGATAAAACTCTTTCTGGCTCCGTTCCATTTGCTTGCGCACCCGGCCATGCACTCGCTTTTCAATTTTCAATATCTCAAGTTCGGACTTAAGTAATCCCACCAGTTTGTTTAAACGGTCGACGGGATTATCCGTTTCCAGAAGGTCCTGCTTTTCGCCGGTCTTGAAAACCATATAGGCGGCAATGGTATCGGCAAATCGGTTGGGCTCGCTTATATTCGCTGCGGCTGATGCGGCTTCCAGGGGTATTTTCTGGTTCAGTTTGACATATTTCTCGAACATCCCATTGATGCTTCGCATCAGGGCTTTGACATCCGGGCTCAATTGTGATGTTTCATCAATGCGAAACACTTCCACTTCGAAAAAGTCCGGGTTGTCCATGAAAGCCTGAATCCGGCCACGTTGAAGCCCTTCCACCAGCACTTTCATGGTGCCGTCGGAAAGTTTCAGGATCTGCAAAATATTGGCAAGGGTGCCGATACCGTAAAGATCGTTGGGAGTGGGTTCGTTGGTGTTGGGATTTCTTTGTGTGACCAGGAAAATATTTTTCTGGTCGGCCATGGCCTTTTCCAGTGCCTGTATAGACTTAGGACGCCCCACAAACAGGGGAAGGACCATGAACGGGAATACAACGATGTCCCGTAAAGGAAGCAAAGGTAGAACGGGGAGTTCCAACAACTCGGGTTTTTCTGTGGTCATTTAACTGGCCTGTTTTTTGTTCTGGTAGACCAGTAAAGGTTGTTCCCTCTTGGAGATCACTTCTTCGCTGATGACTACTTCTTCGATATCTTCTCGGGATGGAAGCTCGTACATGATGTCGAGCATAGTTTCTTCAAGAATGGACCGCAAACCACGCGCTCCGGTTTTACGCCGGTAAGCTTCTTCAGCCAGAGCTTTTACAGCGCCATCGGTGAATTTGAGTTTGACCTGCTCGAATTCAAACAGTTTCTTAAACTGTTTGATCAGAGCATTCTTGGGTTCGGTCAACACTTTCATGAGAGCTTCGACATCAAGCTCATCCAGAGTAGCAACGACGGGCAGGCGGCCGACAAATTCCGGAATCAGGCCATACTTCAGTAAATCCTCCGGTTGCACCTGGCTAATGACGGCAGATATATCCTTTTTGTCGGTACTCCGTATGGTTTGGCCAAACCCCATCGTTTGTTTGCCTGTACGGTTTTGAATGATGCGGTCGAGATCGATGAAAGCCCCGCCGCAAATGAAAAGGATATTTGTCGTGTTGACCTGCAAAAACTCTTGATGCGGATGTTTCCTGCCGCCTTGCGGTGGAACACTGGCTACAGTGCCTTCAATAATTTTTAATAACGCTTGCTGAACCCCTTCTCCAGAAACGTCACGGGTGATGGATGGATTCTCTGATTTCCGGCTGATCTTGTCGATTTCATCGATGTAGATGATCCCGCGTTCCGCTTTTTCCACGTCGTAATCCGCGCTTTGCAAAAGTTTCAGGATGATGTTTTCAACATCCTCACCAACATAACCCGCCTCGGTCAAGGTGGTGGCATCGACAATCGAAAAAGGAACGTCCAGAATACGCGCCAGAGTTTGTGCCATAAGGGTTTTACCCGATCCGGTTGGACCGATCAACAGGACGTTGCTTTTTTGCAACTCGACATCTTCCATCTCCAGGCCGGAATCGACCCTCTTGTAATGGTTGTGGACTGCAACCGACAGGATTTTTTTGCAACGATGTTGACCGATGATGTACTGGTCCAAATGCTCATAGATGTCTTTGGGTTTCAGGAGGTGCTTGAAATCTTCATTCTTTTCCTGAGCCCATTCCTCGACCATGATCTCATTACATAACTCGATGCATTCGTCGCAGATATAAACCGTAGGGCCGGCGATTAGTTTCTTGACCTCTTCCTGGCTTTTGCCGCAAAAGGAACATCTATAATTGCTTGCATTCGCACTTTTTTTTGCCATAACGTCTTTAAAACCCTTTCCTTTGAGGTTCCCTGGGGAAAACCCGTTAAGAATCTTCGGATTTAACCTCTTCCCTATTGGTGATCACATTATCGATCAGGCCATAGGTTTTTGCTTCTTCACCAGTCATGTAATTGTCGCGTTCTGTATCTTTTCGGATGGTATCTTTTGGTTGGCCGGAATGTTTGGCGATAATGCCATCCAGCACATCACGAATTTTTAAAATTTCCCGCGCCTGAATTTGGATATCCGTGTCCTGCCCCTGGAAACCGCCGCTGGGCTGATGGATCATGACTCTGGAGTTAGGAAGAGCAAAACGCTTGCCCTTGGTTCCGGCAGTCAACAACAGTGCGCCCATGCTGGCCGCCTGGCCAATACAAATAGTCTGGATATCAGGCTTCGTGTATTGCATCGTGTCATAAATCGCCAAGCCCGCGCTAACGTGTCCGCCAGGACTGTTAATATAGATGAATATATCCTGATCCGGTTCATCCGATTCCAGAAACAATAATTGGGCAATGATGAGATTGGCCACATGGTCATCAATAGCAGTGCCCAGAAAAATGATACGGTCTTTTAGCAACCGTGAATAAATATCGTAAGAACGTTCCCCACGGCTGGTTTGTTCCACAACAATGGGAATAAGCTGATTGTGTATAGGGTTCATTGGACCTTTTCTTTCAAGAAAACATATGGAAAATCAGTGGGAAGGTAGTTTCCCGCTTCAGGACCGATGCTGAAAACAGCATTTTGTGGGTGAGTCATAGGTGTTGGATAAAGCATTGCTAAACAGTTAATTATGTTTCATAAATCAGGCTCTGTCAACCATTTCTTCCTTGAGTACCACCTTTTCCAGCACCGCGTCCAGCGTTTTTTCGCGCTTCATGCGGGCATGCAATTTTTCCAGGGCGCCGCTCTTTTGCCACTCACGTTTCAGCGCTTTCGCATCGCCTCCACCTACCATTTGGACAAAGCCCTGGATCTCTTCGTCGACCTCTTTCGCAGTGACCTCAACATCCAGGTCTTTCGCGAGTTTTCCCAGAATCAGTTCCTGCTGAAGGATACGCACACTCGATTCCCGAAACTTTTGCTCCTGCTCAGGCGTCACCGGCTCGTCATCATGATCGTGGTCGTGATCATGGTCGTGCTGGTGATCGTGACCCTTTTTACCCGCCGCCTGATCCTCTTTAGCCTTTTCATCTTTAGCCATAAACTTGATTTGCTCCATCACCAGAGCCTCGGGAATATCCAGCGGATTCTCATCCGCCAGTTTTTCAGCCAAAACCTTTTTTGCTTCCTTTTTTGCTTCCTTCCTCTCGTAGCTTTCCAATTCTTCCATGATTTTGGTTTTCATATCATCAACCGAGATATACTTCTTCTTCAAGTTGGCGATTTGTGCAAACTCATCCGTCAACTCCGGAAGCTCCTTAAAGTAAAGATCCTTGACCTTGATATGAAAATTGACGGTCTTGCCCGCAAGCGTTTTGTTCAAATGCGTGTCCGGGAAGGTGACCTCCAGGTCTTTTTCATCACCAGGTTTCATTCCCAGCACCCCGTCATCGAAACCGGCCAACGTTTTTTGTGACCCGATTTGGAACTCGTAATCCTGGCCCTCGCCTCCTTCGAAAGGTTTGCTATCGATCGTCCCCACATAATCCATTTTAATGTAATCATTTTCCTCCGCACCCCGATCGACAATAGGAACTGGTTGCGAGTGGCGCTCGCGGTAGACCTCAATCACCTCGTCCCTTTCCTTTTCCGTAACCTTGTTGACCTTCATTTCGATTTCGAGGGTGGAATAATCCTTGATTTCAAATTCCGGAACAATCTCAACCGTAGCAGAAACCGTGATATCCGTTCCCTCTTCCGCCTCCACATTGAGTAGGGAGGGAGGAGAAACCGCTTGCAGTTCCTTTTCCTGAATCGCTTGCATCAGACAATTCGAAACCAGTTTGGTGAGGACTTCCCGTTTGACCTCAGGACCATAACGTTTTTCCAGAATGGATTTCGGCACCTTGCCTTTGCGAAAACCTTTCATGTCGACTTGTTTGGCCAGTTTTTTCAAGTTGACATCAATTTCTTTCTGGTATTTTTGGTTCGGGATGACCAGTTTCAGTTTTTTATTGCAGGAATCAATCGTTTCAATTTCAATTTCCATAATAATATTCGTTTCCGAGAGGGGTGAGCGAGAGCGGAGAAAGCCCCGCCCATAACAGATAAAATAAAAACGGAGTCCAAAAGACCCCTCATTGAATGGCATCCAACGTCCAGGGTGAAACGGAAAGGACGAAAAAGCAACAGATGTCCAGGATGCCAAAGATTTCGGAGTATTCTCCTATGACGCCCGAATGAAATCAAGGAATTTCCCACATCGTATAGTAGGGAGAGGAATGTACGAAAAAAACCAGCAGACAGAAAAGAGAGAGTCAAAGGAGAGAAGTTTTGCAAACCGTATTAGAAAGGAATAAAGTAGGTGGAAAGAAGACAGAATAGAGTTGATTTTTTAGAAGAAAGACGGTTTAATACCGGCAATTTTCAAAGCCAGCGTAGCTCAGGGGTAGAGCAACTGATTCGTAATCAGTAGGTCGGCGGTTCAATTCCGCCCGCTGGCTCTTTAAAAACAGTAGGTTGGGCGACTCTCCTTCTATAGATCAAATTTTAAGTTACCTATAAGTTACCATTTGGTTGTATTTGGTGATCCTTTGAATTCTTAACCCAGAATTATCCTTAAATCAGTTCTGCCAATTTTTTCCTTCCTAATGAACCTAGACAAAGGCAATCCTTAAAAAAGTTTTCTTAATCTAGAAATTTCCCATAGCCTTCCATTGTTACTCGCAAATGATGGCGATCGAAATAAGCATGAGACTTCCTTAATATGTCCTCGCTAAATCTTTAATTTCATTTTCTCTTCCTACAAAGTTTAAAGTCTTGTATTCCCATTTGTCTCAAGACTGCTTAGGTTCAGCGAGTAAATTTTGCATAATCGGTCCACTTTTACAACGCTACAAGAGAAAAATATTGCTCTATAAGGGGAAAATATTATTTCACAGCTATCAATTTCCTGGCCAGGAGGGGACAAATAAACTCTAACTCCGATTCAACTGTGATTATTGTTTATGTCTCAGAACAGCCAGCACCTTACCTTAGATTATTTTGTAAGTTTTGTTATCAACAAAGTTTTTTGTTAAGACACCGCGCATTTTTAATTTGGTGCACATACTGGGCTAATCTTTTAAGATTCTGAAGGATTTTTCCTAAATAAATAGTTTCGCCTGAATCGGTAAAAAAACTTACTGGTTTAATCCATGAGTTAATACTAATTAAAAATATAGAAATCGCTATAATTGTAATAAATAAATTTTGTCAAGTTATCCATGATTCGACTCTCTTTTTATAATGCCTCACCTTGCCTCGCGCCATTCGACAGTGCCTTACCGGTTCACCCCCACCCACTTACAGGGGGAAGACAATGACCGAACCACAAAAATTGTATGTCGTGTAGAAACACCCCTACGTGCGTTGGGAAGACTATCCATGCGGCCTCATAAAGGTCATTAGGAAAGAAACACCCCCACGTGCGTGGGGAAGACTTGAGTGCCGTTGCGGTTGTGGCGCGGATGACAGAAACACCCCCACGTGCGTGGGGAAGACTAAACTCTAATATCCTTTCAACGTATCCCATCAGAAACACCCCCACGTGCGTGGGGAAGACGTACATCCCTTAATAAACCAGTAAATTCACTAAGAAACACCCCCACGTGCGTGGGGAAGACTTTTGGTTGACAAAATATTACGATCGATCTATAGAAACACCCCCACGTGCGTGGGGAAGACCAGATCCTCATTCTGAAATTTTAGAACGTTTAAGAAACACCCCCACGTGCGTGGGGAAGACCTTTGGAAAGACTTTAAGTCGAGCGGCTATATAGAAACACCCCCACGTGCGTGGGGAAGACTAAAAATGGAAAACCTTTAAAAAAATCTAGTGAAGAAACACCCCCACGTGCGTGGGGAAGACTTGACGGAACTACAAATGATAAAGGATATAAAGGAAACACCCCCACGTGCGTGGGGAAGACTGGCTATGGACAGCGCAGGCAATGGGACGGTTAGAAA
>JACAVV010000050.1 GCA_024648695.1 Nitrospina sp. | reverse complement strand
CTTCAATCAGGTTTTTTCAATAGGAAGCCAAAGTTTTATAACAAATTCCCTCACCGAAATGCGCAATTTAAAATTCTCTCTCGATTTTAATAATTCTGAGACTCTCATGCAATATGCGGGCTAGCGGGGGAAGGCTGTGCGGTTTTTATGATAGTAGTGCGGCTGGGTTCACTATGCTCACGCGCCTCGGTTGGGTGCTCAAAGTTCTATTGGGATTTTACCCGAGTCATGAAAAAGAATTCCCCCTCTCCCTCCAGGGGAGAGGGGAAGGCTAATTAATTCCCTAACTTAACGGAAATCGATCAATAATTGGGGTTATTTTAAGCCGTTGGGGTGTCGTCATCGATTTCCACCCATTTAGGGTCGCCGTGGGTTTTATAGTTTTCGGTTCCGGCAAAGGTTCCGTTATGGTAAATGTTAACCTTGAATTTTCCACCGCCATACTTTTCTTCAATATATGGATTTGGATCTTCCAGCTCTACCAAATCAGTGGTGAGGTATTTTCCGATCAACTTAAATTCCATTCCCATTCCTGCAGGGACCAGGGCAAAAAATTTGAGATTGGTCTCATGCAGAAAAGTCATCATATCGTTATGCATATCTTCTTTGGTATAATCCGGGCCTAATTTTTGCCTGCACCGGCGTTTCAAATAATCCTCCAGCAGGTTAAAAAACCACCAGTTTTGGGACTTTCGGTCGTCGTGCAGGAATGGATATTCCACGAAACCGTATTTATTGATAAATGGTTTTTTGGGCATTCGTTGACTCCTCAGTAACTTAAAAATTTGCTTATTATATTCACTTTAATTTTTTGAAACAAGTCATGGTTTATCCTCTTTAGGATGAATACCATTTGAATCTATTTTACCTTTTGAGATTATATGCAAACCGTGTATTCAAAAAAATACTGGAAATGGGGATTTTGTTCGAAGCTTTACGACGCCCTCACACCGGAATCTTACAGGGAATCCCTGCGCCAAGTGGTCAGGCAACTGCCAAAGAAAAGCAATTTGACCCTGCTGGATGTTGGCTGTGGTTCTGGACTGTTGGTGGACGTTTTTAAAGAGCAGGGGATCGAAGGCATTCGATATCTGGCAACAGATGTTCTGGACGAAGGGGTGGCTCATGCTTGGCAAAAGGCCACACAAAATTTCAAAAGCGGAGAAGCCCTTTGTTTTCGGTCGGACCTTGAAAGGGGCCTTGCGGTAAAGGAGAGATCGCTAGATGTGGCAGTAGCGCATTTCAGCTTATACACCCTTTCTGATGATTCCCTGAGAAATGAGGTTTTTCGCGATCTTTATAAATCTTTGAAACCTGGAGGACGCTTGATTTGTGTGAATCCTTCCATCGATTACGATCCCAAAAATATAATTGAAGAGAGTCTGGATTTATTGGTTCAAAGAAAAAACTGCTTCCTGTATGGGTCGAAACGGTTTCTGGTTTATCCGCTGACCTTTTGGTTTGGCTTGAAGTTTATTTATAGTCAGCTCAGGAGCGGAAATTGGCGATTTTATACCCGTGAGGAAATTAAAGAGGTTTTGCAGAAATCAGGATTCAAAATTAATTCGTTCAAGCCTGTATATGCCGGTTCAGGGATCATGGTGGTGGCTACTGCGGATTGACGTTCCGGTCTTCTTTTTTAAAGGCAGTCACCAGGTTGTGAGCCAGGCGGGTGGGTTCCGGTATTTTGAACCGGGTACTGCATTTCAACACAAAATCAATCGAGGAATCCAGGTCGATCAAATGTCCCACAGAAATAAAAAGAGGTTTGCAATTATTTCGCGTCCTTACTACGGACCCGATCACTCCCCCATCTTTGTCCATCAATTGGGTTTTGCATCCTTTTTCAATTCCTGGTTCTTTGAAAGTGCCAATCAGCCGGCTTTTGGCGCACCCGATACTTGGTCGATTGAGCAGGACTCCCATATGAGAAGCCAAACCGAATTTCTTGGGGTGTGCTAAACCCTGGCCATCAAAAAAAACGAGATCGGGTTCGGGTTTAACCCGTTTGAAAAGGTTTAGCAAGAGAGGCGCCTCCCGAAAAGACAGGTATCCCGGAATATATGGAAAATCCACAGGGCCTTTTAAAGTGAAGTATTTTAAAAGGGTCAATTCGGGGAAGGTCAACAGAACAACACAGGCGTAGGCCAGATTGGAATTCTTTTTGAAAGCCAGGTCGGCTCCAGCAATAATTTGAGGGGGATTGGTTAGTGGCTTCTGAATGACCTGCGATGCAAGCTGTCTTTGCAGGTTGGCGGCAGACTTCAAATCGGTAGGCCATTCATGGGATGCCAGGGTGACCATTTACAAATCTGCCAATGCTATGCGCTTGCCCTCATTTTGAAAACTTTGATTGACCGCGTCAGTGAACCTCATGTATTCGACGCCTAATTCAAAGGGAGTGTGTTTGATTTCTTCCTTGCCTTGAATCGCATTGATAAACTCCTCTTCGACTCGCCAGAATCCTTGTTGGGATGAGGGGATTTCTACGAGAGCGCGAGTCCCGCCATCATGGGAAGTAAACCACAGTGAACCATCGGGTTTAAACTCATAGTCGAGAACTCCCTTGTCGCCAACAATTCTTAAATTAGGCACTTCATTGTAAGCGCTGGCTTCGCTGAGACGCAATCTTCCGGACATCCCATTTTCCAACTGAAGATGCACCGATAAAAAGTCGGGTACCTCAATATTGCAGGGTTTTTTGCTATCAGGATCGAGTCCTTGACCGAAAACCGTTTTTGCCGCCGCACTCACCCAATCCGCCTGACCGAACCAGCGCAAAATAGATTCGAACACGATGCCCAAAAACATAATATTGTTGCCGCTGTATTTTTTATTCCGGCGCCAAAGGATAGGTTCTCCAGGACGTGTGGAGGGGGTCGACTGGAAATCGAATTCAAAATAATGTGGGTTCCCTAGATTCCCATTTTCAATAAAATCCTGAATGGTTGAATCGATGCGCAGGGTAAAAGGGGAAGGCACGATTTGTTTAATGAGCCCAGGATGCCGGTTTCCTGTTTTCAGCATCGTTTTTGCCTGGTTCGAATCCATGGCCATGCGGGCTTCCGTCAGGACATGTTTGCCATGCTCCAGCGCCATACACGAGGCTTCGCAATGCAGGTAGGGCCAGGTGCCAATAACTATGGCATCGACCTCATTGGAAGTGGCAATTTCCTGCCAATCCTTTTTAACAGCAGGAATGTCAAATTCCAGCGCGACGCGATTGGATGATTCGAGGGAACGGTTGGCGACTTGCACGATCTCTACACCAGGAATTTTATGGAGTAGGGGAATGTGCATTTTGCGAGTGTTTTGACCTGCACCGATGATTCCAACTCGAATGGATTTCATGTGGGTTTTGAAATTTGGGCGAAATGTTGTGAGAGCAAAGAAGAGAAATGAAACTTCAATCAGGGGGGTATCCCCCCTGATTGATTAAAACTATAAACCCGCCGCTTTACGGATTTTGCTTGCTTTGTCTGTGGCTTCCCAAGTGAAACTGGGATCGTTTCGACCGAAATGGCCGTAGGCGGCAGTTTTTCTAAACCTGGGCTTAAGGAGATCCAGCGTTTTCACGATACCGGCCGGTCTAAGATCGAAATGGTCGCGGACCAAACCTTCCAGGCTGTTAGGGTCGACTTTTGCGGTGCCAAAGGTATCCACGCAAACCGACACGGGGTCGGTCACTCCGATAGCATAAGCCAATTGAACTTCACAACGGTCTGCTACTTTCGCGGCCACCATATTCTTGGCGATATATCGAGCCATGTAAGCGGCTGAGCGGTCGACCTTAGAAGAGTCCTTACCGGAGAAAGCTCCGCCACCATGACGCGCAAACCCGCCATACGTGTCGACGATGATTTTTCGACCGGTCAAACCACAATCTCCGTGAGGCCCCCCCACGACAAAGCGGCCGGTTGGGTTGATGTGAACCTTCATTTTCTTGTGTCGGAAACGTTCAGGAATTACCTTGTTGATTACTTCTTCCCTGATTTCTGCACGCAATTTCTTGTTGGAAACATTAGGCGCATGTTGTGTGGAGATGACCACCGTTTCGATGCAGACAGGCTTTCCATTTTCGTAGCGTACTGAAACCTGGGATTTACTGTCGGGTCTTAAATAATCCAGAGTCCCTTTTTTTCGAACCTGGGCGAGTTTCTGTACCAACTTGTGTGCATACATGATGGGCATAGGCATCAGCTCTTTCGTCTCTTTGGTCGCATAACCAAACATCATTCCCTGGTCGCCCGCGCCTTGTTCTTTCTTGGATCCTTCATCGACTCCCTGGGCGATGTCTCCGGATTGTTCGTCAAAAGAAACCAGCACACCGCAGGTGCCAAAATCAAAACCCATATCGGAAGCGGAGTAACCAATATCCCGTATGGTATTTCTTACGATTTTGGGAACTTCAATAAAACCATTAAAAGATATTTCGCCCGCGACGACCGCATACCCTGTGGTCACCATAGTTTCACAAGCGACGCGTCCATTGGGGTCTTGCTCCAGAATAGCGTCCAGAATGGAGTCAGAAATTTGATCTGCCACCTTATCCGGGTGGCCTTCCGATACAGATTCGGAGGTAAATAAAAAATTGCCAATGCTCATGGAAAATCCTTCCTTGCAAACAAGTTAAAAAATTGGATTGAATTGATCAAATGGAAAAAATTGTTGGAATTATAAAAAATACAATATTGTTCCCTAAGGGATTCAGCTTGAATAGTGTGAGATCAAGAGAGCCGGAAATAAAAACTCAGACGGGCTGAAAAAAGCGCAGACTTAGTTATAACATTTTTTTTCAGGAATTTGTTCTTTCTTCGAAATATTGGTTTCTATCAAAGTCTGAAGGAAACTTCGTTCTCATTTCAGTCAGGATAAATTCGTTGATGTCCTTGATGGAGGAAAACCCCAGAACAATTTCAGAGAACTGCCGTGCTTCTTCCAGACTGATACTTCGAATAATGCGTTTTACTTTTGGAATAGAATGCGGGTCCATGCTCAATTCATCCACACGTCCCAGTCCCAATAATAACATCGTAGCCAAAGGGTCGCCTCCCAGTTCTCCACAAATAGACACCTCTTTTCCGCAGGCGTTAGCCGCTTCAAAAATGTGTTTCAGGGTTCTCAATATTGCCGGATGAAAGGGTTGATACAAATGCGCGACGTTTTCATTGGTCCTGTCGACCGCCAGTAGATATTGAATGAGGTCGTTGGTTCCAATGCTGATGAAATCGACATTTTTTAAAATATCCTCTACCAGCATCGCCGCCGCCGGAGTTTCTATCATGACCCCGACTTCAGTTTTCTCGTCAAAAGGGATTTGTTGCGATTCAAGTTTCGATTTAGCTTCATCCAGCAACCGGTTGGCCTGATCGATTTCATCAAGTCCAGACACCATGGGATACAGGATTTTCACTTTTCCAAACAGACTGGCACGAAGAATGGCTCTCAATTGCACACTGAACACATGCGGGTTGCTAAGAGACATTCGAATTCCTCTTAGCCCCAGGGCCGGATTACTTTCGGGTTCTTGCTCAATGCCCTGCAATACCTTATCTCCTCCCACATCCAGGGTTCGAATAACGGTAGAATAAGGGCTCATATCATCGATGATTTGTTTGAAATCCTGAAACAGGTCATTTTCCGAGGGCAGGATTGGGGAGCTTAAATAAAGGAATTCCGTGCGGTACAAACCAATTCCTTCGCCGCCGAACTTGAGGACGGATTTGATGTCGTGGTTGGATTCAATATTGGCTTTCAGCTGAACCCGGTGACCATCGATGGTTTGAGCGACCAATTCCTTTTCTTCAAGAAGCTTGTTTTCATAATTCTGATAATTTTTTCGCTTGGTTTTTAGATGTTCGAATTGAGTGGAATCTGGATCAACATGCACCGTTCCTTCAATGGCGTCAACGATCACGGTATCGCCAGAGTTCACCTTGGTTGTTATGTCGCGCACGCCCACAACCGCCGGAATGCCCAGCGCGGATGCGAAAATAGCGACATGGGAGGTTTTCCCCCCCACTTCAGTGACCATTCCAAGGATATTACTTTTGGACATCATGATCGTGTCCGATGGACTGAGCGCATGGGCAATAATGACAACAGGTTCCGTAATTTCTGAAATATTTTCCTGATGATGGCCCAGCAGGTTACGAAGGACACGATTGACGACCAGATCCAAATCGTCGACTTTGCCTTTCAGATAATCATCGTTGATGTCGTCAAACAGCTTGGTAAACTTTTCCTGGGTCAGGGTCAAGGCCCATTCGGCGTTAATTTTTTTCGAGCGAATATTTTCGATGGTGTCGCTCACCAGAATTTCATCTTCCAATAGCAGGGTATACGTGTCCAGGATAATCGCGTATTTATCCGCCAATTGCCCGGCACGGTTTTTTACATCCTGCAGTTGTGCTTTAGATTTTTCGATGGCGTCCCGAAATCGTGTGATTTCCGGTTCGATGTTTTTATGAAGGATTTTATTTTTCAGAATACAAACTTTGTATCGATCCAATAAATGGGCTTTTCCGATCGCCACGCCATTTGAAACTGAGATACCCTTGAACACTGTATATTCCTTGCTATTCTGGATTTTTGTTTGCCTCAATCTGGTGCAGAGGATGTGTTAATACGGATTTTTTTGTCTGTTTCAGTTTTATATAAATTTGGAGTCTTCTTCTAACAAGACCTCGTAAATTTGATTACTATCTTTGGCGTTTAATATGCCATCCCGCAGGGTTTGGCTCTTCAAAAGCCTGGAAACCCTCGCCAATGCCTTTAAGTGATGGCCGGTAGAATGTGAAGGAGCTAACAGGAGACAAATGAAATGAACCGGTTTTTGATCCAGTGAATCAAAATCAATCCCTTCGATAGACCGGACAAATACAGCAATAAGGCGGTCGATCATATCCGATTTGGCGTGCGGGATAGCCACATTTTCACCGATGCCTGTGCTTCCCAATTCTTCGCGTTCCAAGAGGGATTGAAACAAAACCTCCTGGTCCGGAATGACATTTTTTTCAGAAATAAATCTGCAGAGTCCCTTTAAAGCCTCTTCCTTGGTAGAAGCAGTCAGGTTTTCAATGATGAAGTCCTTCTTTAAAATTTCGCTGATCTTCATATATTATTCTTATTGATTAAAAATAGCTTCACCTTCCCTGCAGTGAGGCAATTAAATATTTTGTTGTTCGGGGCCTTTTTTCATTTTCATACTGATTTTTTTATCATGATGCTTTCTAAGTTGTTTCTCCATCTTTTCCAACGCCCCGTCTATAGCCGTATACAAGGTATCTGTTTCGTCTTTACTGTGCAGGCTGAATCCCTTGGTTTTTAAGGCAATGTCCACATGGTGGCGATGCTTTTCGACAGAAAGGGAAACATGCACATCAGCCTTTTCCACAAGGTCTTTGATGGTTTTTTCCATTTTTTTGTTCAGGTGATCCTTGATGGCATCTGTGATTTCAATTTTTCTTCCGGTAACGGTCAATTTCATTACTTCACTCCAAAATTCAGATTGGGAAATCCCCCGCGATGGGGTGGGGGATGAGGGTCAAAGGTTTAAAAATTAAGCCTGAAAAAAAAGGTTTTCACTGGATTGAAATCCCTTTCAACTGGCCTGAATTTGCTATTGATAAAGGTAAAGACAATCATTAATAAAGTTTTTTCCGTTTGCTGGCAGGCGGAATGTTCAGTTCCTTTCGATATTTGGTGACGGTCCTTCGAGCAATTTTTGCATTTTTCCTCATAAGCTCTTTGACCATTTCATCGTCTGTAAAGGGCTTGGCCGGATCCTCATTCTGAATAACTTCCTTAATCATATTCTTTACACGAATGGAGGACATGTCACTTCCAATAAAGGATTTGATCCCGCTATGGAAGAAAAACTTTAGCTCAAAAATTCCTTGCGGGGTATCGATGAATTTATTGGTGGTGATACGGCTCACGGTCGATTCATGCATTTCGATATCCCGGGCGACATCTTTCAGGACCATCGGCTTGAGATACGAAAGGCCGTGATCCAGAAATTCGGTCTGTTGTTTTACAATACTTTTGCCCACTTTGTAAATAGTTTGCCTTCTTTGATCGATACTCTTTATCAGCCACATAGCGGATCGGTACTTGTTTTCCAGATATTCCTTGGTTTGTGATTCCGATGTGCTTTTTAGCAGGCTGTGGTAATAGGGATTGATCCGTATATTGGGCACCCCCTC
The DNA here is from genome assembly GCA_024648695.1 of Nitrospina sp. GTDB lineage: Bacteria > Nitrospinota > Nitrospinia > Nitrospinales > JACRGP01 > JACAVV01. The sequence goes on along the minus strand of JACAVV010000050.1, from coordinate 8,344 downwards.
ATCATTCAATGCTAAATCATAACCGTCTTCAGTTTTTACAACGGTAATATCCGGAACCACGTAATCGATATTATCTGAACTGAACTGGTTTCCTGGTTTGGGTGAGAACTCCCGTATTTTTTCGATAGTCTCCAGCAATTGTGTAATACCAATCTTTAATTCGGAGGCAATTTTTGGATAATTTCTCTCTTCCAGTCTTTCCAGGTAATCCTGGATGAGCGTTTCGACCAGAGGGTCATCTGGAGTGTCGACTTTGGCCTGGAGTAAAAGACACTCTTTTAAAGAACGTGCGGCAACGCCAGTTGGTTCGAACCCCTGAATTACACTCAGCACTCTTGCCACATCTTCTTCCGGAGCGTTACAAATGCTGACTAGTTCCTGCCAGTCCAAATTCAAATAGCCGTCATTCTGAATATTCCAAATAATGCAGGACCCAATAAATTTATCCGTTTCTGAGTCTACAGCCAAATTCAATTGCCAAAAAAGGTGATCGACCAGAGAAGGGTCCGTTTTATAGGTAGCTTCAATGGAAGGTTTTTCTACAAAGTTATCCACAGAACTGCCATGATCGAGATTGCTTTGAATATAATTATCCCAATCAATTTCCTGGTCCAGAACATTGGTTTCATTTCCAGCATCATTTGTCGAATCGGGCAGTTCTGAAGAAGAGTCCGAATTCAGGTCCAGAGGTTCTTCTTCCGGAATGTGTTCTTCTGTATCTGTCTCTCCTTCGGAAGATTCCGCATCAGGGTCTTCAAGATCCGAATCCGGTAACTCGTCCAGGTTTTCGTCATCAATATCATCGAGAACTTCTTCCAGTACAGGGTTTTCAATGATTTCCTGTTGAACCAACTGGGCCAGTTCGAGGCGAGCGAGCGGCAACAATTTGATGGCCTGTTGAAGCATGGGAGTCATCACCAGCTTCTGGGCCATTTTAAGGTTTAATTTCATTTCCATGCCCATGGCATGTCTCTCCCTAAAATGAAAATTGTTCGCCTAAATAAATCTGCTTCACCTGGCTGTCCTGGGCAACCGTAGTGGGGAGCCCGGAACAAATGATTTTTCCTTCATTAATGATATAAGCCCGATCGGTAATGCTGAGGGTCTCACGTACATTGTGATCGGTGATCAGCACTCCGATCCCTTTTTCCTTCAATTGATAAATAATGGTTTGTATGTCTGAAACCGCTATGGGATCGATTCCGGCAAAGGGCTCATCCAGCAAAATAAAATTGGGCGATGTCGCCAGAGCCCGGCTGATTTCCACCCGTCTTCGTTCGCCACCAGACAAGGAATAAGCTTTGGCATTCTTTATGTGAAGAATATTCAATTCCCGCAACAATGACCGGGCCATTTTTTTTCGGTCGAATTTGGAGTAATCAAACGACTCCAAAACCGCCAAAATATTCTCCTCTACTGTGAGCTTGCGGAAAATGGAAGGTTCCTGGGGTAAATAGCTGACTCCCCTTCGGGCTCTCAAGTACATGGGATAAGAAGTTACATCTTCATTATCCAACAGCACTTTACCGCTATCCGGACGAGTTAAACCGACCACCATATAAAAAGTTGTGGTTTTACCAGCTCCGTTGGGCCCGAGCAAGCCAACGATTTCGCCCCGATTGACCTCGATTCCAATTTCGTCTACAACTCTTCGGTTTTTGTAGCTCTTTACTAATTTAACGCTTTGTAGTTTTTTCACCTTAAATTCTATCGTGACCGGGAGGAACGGCGGGAGGACCTTTTTTTCTTTCCGGACGATTTATCTTTACTATCCTTAGGATAGAATTTCATGATCACACGATCTTTCACCAGGAACCTGTCTTCTTCCAGGAGAAAAATCATTTCCCTACCTTCAATTTTGTTGTCATCTTCCCAGGCATAGGCTTTCGGGCTACCCGTGAGAATGACCTTTTGAGCGGAATCATAATACACCGCCCGGTCACCTTCTGCCCGTTTATTTTCTTTTTTCAGCTTCACATTGCCAATAGCAACCACTTCATCCGACCCCCCCTTATCCTCCGGGCGGTCGTAAATCTCAAGAATATCGGAACGAATTTCCATATTTCCCCAACGACCGATCACATTTCCAGAAAAGACAATTTTTTCGCCTTTATTTTCCGACCGCATACGATCAGAAGTCACTTCCACGGGTCCCTTCTGGTCTGAATCGTCGTCTTTGAAGGATCCCAATTGTGCCGCCCCGGAACCCTCAAAGCTAATGAAAAACACAGTAGCAATAAACAGGATTCGAATCATATAATTCAATTTGATCAGCAATGTCTAGCCCAATGGTCAGGAGATTAATTTAGCTTTTTGTTTAGTTTTTTTACCTTTTGCGCCACAGCCTCCGCTTTGGCGATCAGACGAACATTTCCCTCTAATACGAAATCCTGAGTTTCATTTTGAAGGGTTCCTTTATCTGCTGATATCCAATACTTTTGATCGTTTTCCAAATCAACCGTGACGTTGACACCATTCATGTAGGTGATCTTTTCTTTTTGATTTACTTTTGCTGATTTTGCTATTAATTCCCATTCTTTACGCCCAGAGTTTTCATGTATAACTTTAAAGTTTTCAATGGCGACATCAACACCCTGTTCCGTGTTAGTCATGATTTGCTGAAGAGGTTCCGTCTTTTTGTGTGTTATGAAATTATATGTAGAAATGCCTAAGACACCAATCACCACCAATAAAAGTAATTTCCTGATGATATTTATCATAAATCCTCTAAATGGATGGCTGATTTATGCAATTGCCATACCAATTTAAGATGATGCCATACTGGAAGGGTCTTGTAAAGTAAAAATGGGATGGTGGGTATCCTTAAAATGAGTGGTGTCCAAATCGATGGTTCTTTGATGTTCGCCTTTAATTTTCAAAACGATTTCCAATCTGGGTTCGAGGAGAAGTTCCGTGTTGGGTTGACGGTTTTCAGTAAATAATTTTTCCGACCATTCTACAATTGCGACCCCGTTACTGTAAAAATATTCCTCCAATCCGAGGTTTTCAATCTCTTCTGCAGATTCCAGACGGTAGAGGTCAATGTGGTAAATGGGAAATTTTCCCTGGTATTCGTTCACCAGGGTAAAGGATGGGCTCCTTACATATTCCCCTACTTCAAGTCCCAAACCGTTGGAGATTCCCTGGGTCATACGGGTTTTTCCGGCACCCATTTCTCCAAACAGAAGGAGCAAATCGCCTGCTTTTAAACAGGAACCAATGGCCTCTCCCAGGGATTGTGTCTCTTCTGCAGAATTGGTTGAAAATTTCATAAATTAACCCAGTAGTTTTTTCAGGGCTTCTGGAAGCAGGTCTATAAGATCCCCTGCCACCAGTGTTCTTTCATTGAAGGTTTCGATGTAGAGGTCGGCGCAAAAACCATGAATGAATACCCCGCAATAGGTGGCTTCCTTGAGACTCAAACCCTGGGCCAGCAGGCCCGCGATTATGCCTGTCAAAACATCTCCGGAACCAGCAGTTGCCAGGGCCGGATTGCCTGTGGAGTTGATGTATTGTGTCCCGTCCTGAAAAGCCATCAAGGTTCCAGGTCCTTTTAACAGGATATTGGCCGGATATTTATCGATGAATTCAGACAGAGCTTCCAGTTTCGACGCTAAAATGTCCTTAACCTCTTTACCGGTAATTCTTGAAAACTCTTTGGGGTGTGGAGTCAAGACCATTTCGCTATTTAAAAGTTTGGTCAATTCCTTGTTCTTTGCAAAGGCATTGATTCCGTCCGCATCAATCACTATAGGGCATTTTAACTGAGGGATCAGGCCAGAAAGAAAATTAAGCGTATCGGGGTGGGTAGAAAGTCCCGGACCCAGGGCAACGGCACTAAAACTTTGCTGGAGAATCGTTTCATGGGCGCAGGAATCGATGAATCCTTCAGAATTTGCCGGTAATGCCAGGGTCATTACTTCCAGGGGACTGGATTCGAATGCGTATTTGCAAGACTCAGGAATGGCCAGAGTGACGAGGCCGGACCCGATTCTCATGGCGGCCAAAGCCGCAAGCCCTCCTGCTCCGGCCTTTCCTGGACTTCCTGCGATAATCAGGGTATGGCCAAAGGAGCCTTTGTGACTCTCCCGGGTGCGAGGGATTAAACTTTTCTGAACATCTCCCGTTTCAACCTCAAATATACTGGAGGTGCACTCCTCCAGGGCTTGGGGTGCCAATCCGATATCTACCCGGTACCGTTCTCCCATAGCCTCTTGTGCGGGAGCCAGGCAATGGCTCCTTTTGTATTGTCCCAGAGCAATAGTGGCGTCTGCCCGAATGTGTGGGCCGATGAGGTTCCCGCTGTCGGAATCGAGTCCGGAAGGGATATCAATGGAAATGACCTGGGCCGCCATTTCATTTACAATTTCAAACAAAGATTTATAAATCCCCTCAACAGGTCGGGTGAGACCCGTTCCGAAAATAGCATCGATTATTATATGACTGTGCCGCAGGTTGTGCTGGCTTCGATTGAGATGTTGTTCCTCCAATTCCTGAATGGGAATACCCAGATTGAGTGCAATATCTGCATTTGTTTTCGCATCGCCTTTGAGTTGCGATCGCTTACCTGTCAGGCAGATTTGAACTGGAATCCCGTCCAGAAACAGGTGGCGCGCGATGACGAATCCGTCCCCTCCATTATTGCCTTTGCCACAAAGTACAGTGATTTTTTTTTCCCCAATATCGGATACCCTTTGCCGAATGATTTCAACAGAGGCCCTGCCGGCATTTTCCATAAGGATCAGACCGGGGATTCCAAACTCTTCGATAGATTTTCTATCGACCTCCTGCATTTCGGCGGCGCTCAATATTTTTAGCATGGATTCGGTACCTGCGAAACCATAGGGATGATCTGGTTTAACATTCCGGGTTCCAGGGAGATTGGAAAAGGACCTGTCTCGGAAATGTTTGAGAGAGAAGAGTGCAAAAGCCTAAATTGAAATTCAAACAAAAACCGTGTAGGGGTAATCATTGGTGGTGGTTAATTCCATTTCACTTTTGTCAGGCATTAAACCATTGACGGCCCCGAATTGGCTGGGAAGCGTCCAACCCCTGGCTTTTTTCTCCTTACCTGACAGCGAATTATAGGTTTCCGGGTCCACCAAAAATGCGGTATCGCTAAAGTAATCATCAACAAACAGGGTGAAGTGGACGAGTTTGCCCTTCAATTCGGGAAGCAAGTTGAGTCGTTCCAGTTCGTTATCGTGGTTGTAGTTAAACGTAAAGCGAGCCAGGACATCATACATCAGGCAAAAATGATAGGCATTCATCTGGTACCATCTGGATTTGTCTTCCAAACCTTGAAACAGAATATTAATTATTTTTTTCAGGGTTCTCAAGGATCCAAAGTGGTAGGAATGCGGGTAAAATGTATGGCCATCCTCGTGCCAGTACATCACCGGCTGTTGATCCAGAAACCGAAACACCTCCATTTCCTCAAGCAAAGCTGATTTTATGAAATGGTAGGGATCGAACCACTCATAATATTCAATGGGAGTTCTGGGTTCCTGCAGGGAAACCGGTGCATGTTTTTCGTAAATATTTTTTTTAAACGTTAGCATCAGGGTACTTTCCCTTAAACAGAGTTGAAACTGGCCCCTGTTTCTAATTTTAAATCAAAGAAGCCTCAAAAGCCAAGGCTCAATACTCATTTCCTTATCCCCTGTTTTCCGTACAAGCGCTCAATCGCTCTTCACATAAGGGTCTCCGCTGTACACATTGAGTTTGATTTCCTCCCTGGTTGGTATCAGGTGGTTAATGACACCAAACAAACAGGAGTCTTCCAGACCTAGAATCTGTTTTTCCTGGGGCAACATGTTATTGAACCGGTCGGTATGAATCAAGAAAGCCGTATTGAAAAAGTATTCGTTCAAAAATTTATTGAAATCGATAGCGTTGCCCGCCATTTCGGGGCACATCTCCATTCGTTGGTCCAGCGAACTGTAATTATATTCTTCCATCAAGCTGTACAGGGAATCGTATAAATAACAAAAATGGTAGGCATTCATTCGATACCAGTGGTCGCGATTGACTAATCCTTCGAGTAATCGTTTGGAGATATCATTCAGGACAGCAAGGTTTCCAAATTTGCAGGCATGGGGGAAAAGCGTTTTCAAATGTTCCGAGGCCTCTTGATGGGACATGTGCTCCAGGCCAATAAAAATCTGTCGGTCGGAGGATAATACGTTCAGGAGGAAACTATAGGCATCCAATTCGTAAGATTCGGCGTAAGGGTCCACATCATTCGGTTTTGCATTGGGAAATGCCTCATAAATATTTTTGTTGAAAATTAGCATGGACCCTAAGCCTTAAAATTGTTCAAAAACGGTATTTGGTTTTTAAGAAAATGTTTTCCCACCGACTTGTAATTATACTATAGTTCCTTGATTGCAGGTTCAATGTTAAATCCTGTTTGTGGATGGAACTCTCCAATTGGATATAAATGCCGTCTGTGATTCAAGGTTTAAATGATTAATCATAGTTTTAACTATTTAAGAATCAAAAAGGAATTTATTGACCCATGAATTCGAAATTCTCTAAAACCGGTTTGCCAGAAAATATTTTAAAGGGGTATCTACATTTGCTGGACAAGTTTAATCAGGGGCCTTCAAAAATAAAGGATTGGAATTCAATTCAAAACCCTGACCCAAAAAACCTTGTGGACCATGAATCGCTTGAGGATTTACCGGAGTCTGCTTTGCAAGGGGCGCTTGGGAAACTGGTGGTGGGTAAATTGAATGGCGGACTTGGCACCAGCATGGGGTGCTCTGGCCCAAAATCACTGATTGAAGTAAAAGAAGGAAAATCGTTTCTGGGTCTGATCCTGGAACAACTGGAATCGTTTCAAAAGCATTACGGCGTTTCCGTTCCTCTGTTGTTGATGAATAGTTTTTACACGCAGGAGGAAACTCAGCAGGCATTGGGTCAACTTTCAGGAAATTTGCAGGTACACAGTTTTCAGCAAAATAAATATCCCCGCATTGAAGAGGACAGCCTGGATCCGCTCGAAGAAAGCAAATTCGGAAGAGAGGCCTGGTACCCTCCAGGACACGGGGATTTTTACCGCTGTTTTTACGATCAGGGGTTACTGGATGATTTGCTGGCGCAGGGCAAGGAAATTCTGTTTATGTCCAATGCCGACAATTTGGGCGCTACTCTGGACGAGCGAATTTTGCACTATATGCTGGATCAGGATGTACCTTTTCTCATGGAAATGACGGCGAAAACCCTGGCTGATGTTAAAGGAGGCACGCTTTATGATCGAGATGGCAGGCTGAGGTTATTGGAAGTGGCGCAAGTGCCTGAGGAGCATTTGGATGAGTTTTGTAGTTTGGATAGATTCAAAACATTCAACACAAACAATATATGGATCCATTTGAAACACCTGAAGAAGCGATTGCAGGATGGTCCCCTTGACCTGGAACTGATTGTGAATCGAAAAAACGTGCAGGGCACTAAAGTCATCCAGTTCGAAACTGCTATTGGATCTGCTTTGGACCATTTTCAGGGAGCCAAGGGCTTAATGGTTGGACGCGAACGTTTTCGTCCGGTAAAAAAGACCAGCGATTTGTTTTTGATTCAATCCAACCTCTTCACCCTCGACCGGGGCACGCTCATGAGGAATCCGGACCGCACCCGAAGCGAACTTCCTGTTGTCACTTTTGATAAACCTTTCACGGATATAGAAGAGTACGAAACCCGCATTCCCGCAATTCCAAATCTTCTTGAACTGGAATCCCTGGATTTAAGAGGTAATGTTACTATAGAACCTGATGTCGTTTTAAAGGGAAAGGTTGCTATTGCTAGCAATGACAAACCGTTTAACATTTCAAAAGGAACTGTTTTGGAAAATCATTCCCATAAGGGTTAATAGGTAGGAAAAACGTTTATGGAGGGGTCTCAATACTACAACTATTTATTATTTTTTTATAAGGAAAATGATAAATAGCGAAAAATCATTTTTAAACCAAAGTAGCGATCAACCAGGATGGGGTTATTTTTCATATAATCCAATTTAAATGACCCTCCCTTGATTTAAAATCACTGAAAACGCGGATAAAACCCAAATCTGGGTGGTTGTTTCAAACTTGGCCCTTATTGCTAGTATCAAAAAATAACTCAAACGGCATATTTCTTTATACTCACTTTTATCAATTTTATCGGTTACTCTATTATACAAAATCCTTTAAACAAGGGCGTCAGTGATTATTTATAAAATTTTAAGGTTCATGACTAGTTAACGTCCTCCAAAGAGGGCTAAAATGTAGTTATGAAGCGGCGAAACCCGATTTTAAAACGCGCCCGAATTTCGACCAAGAAATTTAGGGAACTTTTGAGGTACTTT
>JACAVV010000049.1 GCA_024648695.1 Nitrospina sp. | reverse complement strand
AAACCCTGTTCACTTTCGAAAGCTATAGCGTTTTGAGCGATTGCGAAAGTGAATCCGATGATTGCGAGGGTTTTGATCAGCTTGTTCATGACTTTCTCCTTAATAAATCGTTATCAATGCCATACGCCCTTAGTTAAAGCTAGAATCATGCCAAAAATAATTACCTTCGGTTCAAAATCTCAATAAGTTGGAAGAAACCATTAACCAATCCGGGCAGAAACCCATTAAAAAATAAATGATTTCAATAACTTAAAAATAAATTCCCTCGTAAGTTCTTGATAATTATTTTCTTAAATTTTATACCCCTCCTTTTCTTTATTTACACAAATCAATAATCTAACAATATTTAAATAAAAATATTTTTAATTTTATAAAAATTTTTATATACTATTGCTATGAAAAACGTTCTTTTTGCATGGATCGGTGATGATGATTTGCGTGCGCCCTGGGCCGATGCCAAATTGACGGGTCCACGCTTTATTGATCGAGGGCCTCTTGCTTATGCAACTCGGGACATCAAATTCCATACACTGGTGCTGTTGACTCCTCAACCCACCGAAATCAGCGACGGGTATGTCGCCTGGCTAAAGAAGAAGACCAAAGCCCGAATTGATTGCCACAATATTGTTTTGACCAGCAGTTCTCATTTCGGCGATATCTACGAAAACGCGGTTTCGATTCTTGAAAGGTACCTTGCTATCGAGAAGGACAAACTCAATTGCTTCTTCCATTTGAGTGCGGGCACTCCAGCCATGATCGCTGTGTGGGTACTATTGGCCAAAACGCGGTTTCCGGGCGAGATGATTGAGTTTCAAAAAGGCAAAACCGAGAAGGTTTCGATTCCTTTTGACATTTATGCCGATTACATTCCGGATTTTCTTAAAAAGAAAGACGATGAATGGATGCGGTTGTCGCAAGGACTCCTCACCCCGTCGCCGGAATTCGAAGCGATTATTCATCGAAGCGAAATCATGAAACGCCTTGTGGCGAGGGCGCAAAAGGTGGCGCAACGCAACCTTCCTGTACTGATTCAGGGTGAGTCCGGAACCGGAAAAGACCTCCTCGCGCGGGCCATTCATAAGGTCAGCACCTACCGGGAAGGACCCTTCATCGCCGTTAATTGTGGCGCCATACCCTCTGAATTAGTGGAGTCGGAATTATTTGGTCACGAGAAAGGCGCGTTCACTGGGGCCGACCGTCCTCATGTCGGATACATCGAAGCCTCCCATTCCGGAACCCTGTTTTTGGATGAGATCGGTGAATTACCCTTGTCCGTACAGGTCAAACTCTTGCGGGTCCTGCAGGAAAAACAGGTGATTCGCCTGGGCTCCACCAAGCCTGTACAACTGGACATGCGTATCATATCCGCGACCAACCGTAATTTGATCGAAGAGGTGGTGCAGGGGCGGTTTCGTGAAGACCTGTTTCACCGCCTTGCCGTTGCCATTCTATACTCTCCCCCCTTGCGGGAAAGAGAGGGCGATATCGGTTTGCTTGTGGACTACTTGCTGGAGCAAATCAATCGCGACGCCACAGGGCAACCCGGATTCGAGAAAAAGTCATTGTCGGCAAGTGCCAGAAAAATGGCTTTGCGCCATTATTGGCCAGGAAATGTTCGTGACCTGCAAAATACCTTGTTGCGAGCGGCCATCTGGTCCGTTGGTCCCAAAATCACCGAGCAAGACCTCAAGGATGCAATGTTGCCGCTTTACCAGACTGGTGACGGTAACATTTTGGACCAGCCTTTAGGAGAGGGACTGCAAATTCAGGATGTGCTGGACGACGTCACTAGCCACTATATAGAACGCGCTCTGAAAGAAAGCGGTGGCAATAAATCAAAAGCCGCGAAACTATTGGGACTCGCCAATTACCAGACCCTGAACAACTGGATGAGTCGGTTGGAACGGGATTCGGCCACCTAAATATTTTCATGCGCCGGGATTTTAAGTTTCAAGCCTTAAGATTTATTTGACCAATGGCAAATACTCTGGATACACGCACACCCCTATGTTAACATTTAATTTCATGGTAATAATTTATTTGATTTTTATTTTACAGGTGGCAGGATGTCTTTACTATTATGCTAAGCAAATTTTGAAACCTTCATGACCACAGTGGCGCTAAATCCTATTTTATTCGATTTTTTGAAGAAGTTGAACTGGATTTGAACAATATCGGGACTTTATGCGACGTGTCCAACAGAATAATCAATGGCCTCATGGAGCCCAATACTCATTTTGTCAATAAGGACTTGAAAAGTTTTCTTTCTGAATATTTCAAGAGCATCATTAAAGTCCTTTTTAATATGGCCAGCGTTGATGTTTTGGTCAAGGAACTGCAACAATGTTAAGAAAAACAGAGGCGTTTAGCTTATCCTCGGAATCCTTGTCTCAAATTTTTGACAGTTTTCCGGATGGAATCATTGTAATCGACCGGGATTTCAAAGTCCTTGTCTGGAACCACCGACTCATCTATTGGTCCAAAATTGAAGCTCAGGACATTATCCAATCGAACTTACTGGACCATTTTCCGCATTTAAACAAACCGCAAATCATCAAACGCATTCAAGGGATATTCCAGAGCGGACCTCCGGTGATCCTTTCATCACAAATCCATCAATACTTTATTCCCTGCAAGCTGGGCGATGGGAACCGAATTCAACACACCATCATCACGCCGCTAAAACTCAAGGAATATGATCATCCTTTAGCTATGATCACTATTCAGGAAGTTACAGAAATCACCGGGCATATCAACAAAGTAAAAAATTTGAACGAAGAATTGAAACGGGAAATTGAAGCTAGAAACCTGTATGAGACTCAATTGAAAGAAGAAGCCGATTATCTGAATTTCCTGTACAAAATGTCCAGCGTTTCTAACGAATACATTGATCTGGACAAGGCTTTGTCCGAAAGCCTTTCTGTGGCGGGAAATTTGATTGACTGGCCCATCGGACATATATTTCTAATGGATGAATCCAGAAGTTATCTTCAGTCCTCTAGAATCTGGCATCTTCCAGAGTCTCTGCCGCAAGGGTTTGAACATTTCAAGGAAACGACTGAAAACTCGCGTTTTCATACGGGAGTGGATCTTCCGGGCAAGGTTTGGGAGGCCCAGGCCTCCAAGTGGATTGAGGATGTCCTGGATGTTAAAGGTTTCTTCCGTTTTGAAACTAACGGTTCCTTCAATGTTAGGGCCGCGATAGGGGTTCCTATTCTTGTGGGGGAACGAGTCCGGGGTGTGTACGAGTTTTTTTCGATGGAATCTCAAAAGGCACAGCCTAAAATCATTGATCTGCTTGAGATCGCAGGACAACAAATCGGCCGTATTCTGGAACGATCGGACCACCAGAAAAAACTTATTGAAGAAAGGGACCGGGCAGATAAGGAAAGCCATCACAAATCGGAGTTTCTGTCACGAATGAGCCACGAGTTTCGAACCCCCATGAACGCGATCCTGGGTTTTACCCAATTGATGGTGCGGGACAAGAAAGCAACCTTAAGTGATAAACATAAGATGTATCTGAACAAGGTCCTTTCTGCCGGAAAGCATTTACTCCAATTGATCAACGACATTCTAGACCTTTCCGGAATCGAATCGGGAAATATCACACTCGAAATTGAAAAGGTGGATCTTCCCTTTCTTGTCCGCGAGGTGATCGATATCATCCAGCCTCTGGCAGATAAAAAACAGGTTTCCCTGGAAACGGAATTTTATACCGACCAGAATATCCGGGTTGTTGCCGATAAATTGCGTTTGAGGGAAATACTGCTCAACCTGGTTTCTAACGGGATCAAATACAATGTTCCGAAAGGAAGGGTCACGGTGTCGGTTTTGAGAGGAAGCAAAAAAGGCGTTCTGGTAAAAGTCCGGGACACCGGCATGGGTATCTCAAAAGAAAAACAGGTTTCCCTGTTTCAGCCCTTTGACCGTTTGGGCCTGGAGACCTCGGAAATAGAGGGTTCAGGAATAGGCTTGACCATCACGCGTCAACTGGTCGCCGCCATGCAGGGCCATCTGGAGTTCACCAGTCTTGAAGGCCAGGGCAGTTGTTTTTTCTTTGAATTACCTGGCGATAACTTTCTGGAGAATCTTCCGGAAAGCACACGACCACGGGAGAATGAAATATCTGAAAACTCCAAATCCTATCCTTCCATCCTGGAGAACAAACGTATTCTCTATATTGAAGACAATCAATCAAACATAGATTTGTTGGACGGCATTCTTAAAACCTATTTCCCCAACTTTGAACTCCGCGTTGTAAAAACGGGGAGAGAGGGAGTTAATCTGGTAAAGGGGTGGAAACCTGATTTAATCTTGCTGGATCTGTCTTTGCCCGGAAAAACCAACGGCTTCCAAGCGTTTGAGGAATTGAAACAAACCACAGATGAGTCTATTCCTATAGTGGCTTTAACGGCAGACGCGAAAGACCGTTCTCAAAAAAAAGCCCGGTTAATGGGGTTTGACGGCTACCTGAAAAAACCATTTGACCCGGATATTTTTTACAAATTGACAAAAGAAATACTGCTTAGAATGCCTTGAGCACCACCTACCCTCAAAAAATTTCCAGAAATGTCTTATAAAAAGCCAGCCGGATTGGAACCAGGGTTCTCTACAACCGGGAATTTTCACTTTGGGTTAACACCCATTATCTATTACTCCGGTTATATTAAATTGCAAGTTATACTATTTAGATACCGGCAAAATACACAATTTTTAAAACTGTTGTGGATCAAAAGCAAATCCTGAATAAGGGAGAGTCATCATTCCCCCTCTCTCCCGCCAGCGGAGAGGGGGAACCTTTTCTCCCCTGGCGGGAAAAGATCGAGATGAGGGGGATAAATTAAGGCCCAAGGCCCTCCTTAAAATCTTAATATTTTGAAGGCTTTTTATCCGGTTGATTAATCATTCTTGCTTGTCGATAGATAGGCAAAACCGGTTTATTTGGAAGATTTGATTTTTCTGAATTGCATCATTAGGAGGTAAAACATGACAAACCTGGATTCCCAAACAAAAGAGTTAGAACGCTTAATTGAAACCCTTGAAAGTATTCGAAATTCTATTTCAATTGTTGGTAGACCTTTAACTCCTGAAGAAGAGCAAATTGTGAGAACCATTCAAAATGCTCTTCCCGGGTTAAAAGAAAGTTTACGACTGCTTTCGGCTACTCAATCGCCAGAACCTCAACCTGATAGCATTGAAGATGGCCGCTATGAAGGCGGCACCCCGGAGTATTTTTTTGAATTACGAATTGATGGTGGTGTTTCTGGCGTGATTAGCGCCGATATTTTCAGAGCCAATGGCCTCGAAAATATTTATTTGGCTTCTATCAGAACCATCCCTGGAGATCCTGTGGTTTCAGAGGATGCCATTTTCGAAATTGTAGGTCAGGATGAAGAAGGCGGGCGATCGCTAGGCACCTTATCTTTAATCAGCAATGACAGTGAAGAGACTGAAGTAGGGGTAGAGCTGGTGCTGGACAGCGCCTTAAAAAGTTTACCTGTTCGGGCTCCTGTATCCTTTTTTGCGAGAAAGGTTTCGGAGCGAATGAGGGTTCTTGGGTTGGAGATTGAAACGGAAGAAGATGTCGATTCCTATCAACCTTTCGATTTCAACGGGGCAAATATGACCATAGAATCCTCTCTCAACAATGCCGGGTTCGATGTGACTGATATCGGAAGTAAAAGCCAGGTCCCGAAAAATCCTCTGGGCTGGGGAACCGCCCAACTTCATGCATTGATGAGCGACTTGGCCCAGGCTTCCCTCACGGAACGAGCCTGGGAGCTTCACCTGCTGTGGCTATCCAATCCCACGAGAAAAGATAATGGATTACTGGGGATCATGTTTGACTCCACTCCAGAACTGCCGCGGCAAGGAACCGCCGTATTTGCTGACGAGGTGCGTGAATTTGTTCCTGTGGATACGGACCGCAAAATGATTCAGACCGCGGTTCACGAATTGGGCCATGCCTTAAATCTGGCGCATCGTTTTGAACGGGCTTTAGGCCATGCCGATTCCACCTCTTTCATGAATTATGACTGGCATTATAAAGGAGGAAACCATAGGAACGAATTTTGGAATGATTTTGAATTTACCTTTGATCCTGATGAGCTGGAATTTCTCCGCCATGCTCCTCTGCCAAAACTCATCCCTGGTGGAGCGGCATTCCATTCGGTTCCTTATTGGAAAGACGGTTCGGGAAGTTATCGTCCTTATAGACCCGAATTGCCTTTACCCGGTTACCGACTTTCCTTAACTCCCCCTGGATCGGGAACGGTTTTCGAATTCGGCCAACCGGTTTTTTTCGAAGCTTTGCTTGAAAACATCAATGGCCAGACGTTTGATTTGCCTCAATCGATTCTTGACCCCAAAGCAGGCTTCCTCGAACTTCGAATAAAGAGAATAGGCAATCCCCATGTGGAAGTATTTCATCCAGTAATGCAACGTTGTCTGATCGAATCTCCCAGGAACAAGATTTTCGTATCCCAGGGAGTGCGACTCCGTAACAATGTCAATATCACTTTTGGGTCCGGTGGTTTCTCCTTTCCGGAACCCGGCAGGTATGAGATTCAAGGCATCGTTTCCCTATTCACAGAAAACAATAATCTGGTCGTCAAATCCAATCTCGTCCAGATAAGGGTTGCTTCGCCCAAGTCTATGGAAGAAGAGCGCGATGCTGAAGTATTACTGCGTGATGATGTGGGCATGTATTTCGCCTTGGGTGGATCGGATGTATTCGAAAAAGCCAATAATGACCTAGAAGAGATTCTCAATCGGAGAACTTCTCCCAAAGGCCGGGTTTCAGATCCAATCTCCGCCAATATTCTTAGATGCCAGGGAATCAATCAGGGGCGACCCTATACCCGATACATTAAAGGCGAATGGAAACAAAAGGAAGGAAATAGCAAAAAAGCCTCTACTTGCTTAAACCGTTTGGGCAAGGAAGCTTTGTTATTCTTTGACAGTCATACAGCGGAACACACGCAAAAATTGTGTAAAAAGCATGCGGACAGATCGAAATAGTTCTTATTAAAATAATTCATTCGGGTAACCACACCGGGTCTGATTTTTATCGGCCGGGGTGGTTACCTTCTTTTCTTCCACAGGATCTTGGGGGCGTCTTTAAAACCTCAAATGACTCATTCGTCCTTAAATTCTTCCCGGATCTTCATTATATCGGGAACAATAGATTGAAAGGCTTTCACGATACGGCCTTCAAAATGCTGATCTTTTCCGTTTTCCAGGAACACCAGCGTTTTGTCGAGCGGCCAGGCTTTTTTGTAAGGACGTTCTGAAGTGAGCGCATCGAACACATCACACACTGCGATCACCCTGCCCTCAAGAGAAATTTCCTCACCCTTCAGTTGATTGGGATAACCGGAGCCGTCCCATTTTTCGTGATGGTGTAAAGCAACCAGGCGCGCCATTTTCATGAGAGGCGATTCGTCCCGCGATAAAATTTCGGCACCGATGGTTACATGGGATTGCATGATTTCCCATTCATCGGATTCCAGCTTTCCGGGTTTCAACAATATCTTGTCCGGAATGCCTATCTTTCCGATATCATGCATCGGGCTGGCATGAAACAGCAAATTGCACTGATCCTTCGGCATGCCCAGTTCTTTTCCCAATCGGGCCGCGAAGTGGCTCAAGCGCACCACATGCATTCCCGTTTCGTTGTCCCGGTACTCCCCTGCGCGACCCAGACACTGGATCACTTCCAATCGCGTTTCCTGTAACTCCCGGGTCCGTTCATAAACTTTCTCTTCCAAAACCTGAGTAAGTTCTTCACGCTCCTTCATCAAATTATACAAACGGATATGCGTTTGCACCCGGGCTAAAACCTCTTCCCTTCGAAAAGGTTTCACGATGTAATCCAGCCCCCCTATGCCGAACCCCTTGATTATATCCTGAACATCATTCAGCGCAGAAATGAAAATCACAGGAATATCGCGGGTGTCTCGGTTCTTTTTCAAAGCCTGGCAGGTATCAAACCCATCCAACACCGGCATCATGATATCCAGCAATATCAAATCGGGATTAAAACTCCGGGCGATTTCCAATCCGATCTCCCCGTTGGGAGCGGTGGAAATTTCATAACCCTCCGCTTCCAGCATTTGACCGAGTAAACCTACATTTTCCGGCGTGTCGTCAACAACAAGAATTTTTCCTGGCTGACCTGTATTATTAAATTCGATGTCTGTTGGTAGTGTCATTGAAGCTAGTCCCATTTTGGTTTGATTTCTCAGGGCTATTCATCCGAAGAAACCTTCTCAAGAATTGAAAGCACTCCTTCGGTATCAAAATTTCGGATACATTCCATCAAGCGGTCGTGCAACAACTGATATTCAGGTCCCAGTTTTTCAATGCCCGGGGCCACCTGTTTGAGTCGGGTGATATTTCTCGACTGTGCCACTTTAAGCAGGTTTGAATAAAATGGCTGGGGCAGTACAAACTTGCGCGGATCAAAGTGTCCCTGACTCGGTGGATCTTTATGGTCTGCTTTGGGTTCAGGCAGTTCCAATTTAATATTCAGGTTTTTAATAAGGCAATTGGAAATTGCGCCATAGCGGAAGGGTTTCATGATCACTTCATGGCAACCCAATTGAATGTAATGGTCGCGCTCATGTTTCAGTACGGATGCGGATACTGCAACCATCTTGACATTGTGTCGGGCAAACTCCTGAATGGCTTGCTTCATCATTTGCTCTTCCCCCACCATGGGAACGCGAATATCCAGAAACACGATGTCAGGTACTTTTCTGGCCAAGGCTTCGATGGCTTGTCCCTCGTTTTCAACCTCTACCACATCCACGCCGGTTTTCATTAGCATGCGGGATAAAATATCGCGGTTTTCCTTTACCTTGTCAATCACCATAGCATCCACTTTGTATCCGGGTGCCAACCGACAAATTTGATTGAATCGGGGACCACGCGCAGCCACCTTTCCCTGTGCGGGTGGCAGATACAATAAAAAGTAAAACCGGGTGCCCTGCCCCATTTCGGATTCCAGTAACAACTCGCCGCCCATAAACTCGGTCTGCTTTTTTGAAATTGAAAGCCCCAGACCCGTGCCCCCTTTAATCAATCCCTCTTCGTCCTGGCGAAAAGGCAGGAAAATAACTTCCCGTGCCGCCTCGGGAATTCCGGGACCGGTATCGATGACCGAAAACAGATACCTGTCCCATCCCTGATCCTCCACACGCAGGGTCACGGAACCGGATTCAGTAAATTTTATCGCATTTCCCAGCAGATTGGTCAGAACCTGACGGAGTTTACCTTCCTCTCCATTAACAGGGAGGGACTCACCTTCGATTCCTTCGAGTTTCCATTCCAGAAGTTTTTGCTGACATCGTATTTTGAACATTTCCGCCAAACCGTTCAGCAATTCGTATAAGTCGAAGGCAACGGTATGTTGTTCCATACGACCCGCCTCAATTTTTGAGATGTCCAGGATATCGTTGATCAACTCAAGGAGGTTGTTGCCACTGTTATTGATCACCCGAACCGTATCGCGATGTTCTTCTAAAAGGATAGGATCCATTAACAGGAGTTGGGAGTACCCCAGAACTGCATTCATGGGAGTCCGTATCTCGTGGCTCATGTTAGCAAGAAAGATACTTTTGGCCTGACTGGAAGATTCGGCTTCAATTTTAGCTTGCTCCATTTCGTGCTGTGCCCTGTCCCGATCCTGAATGGTATGGTTTATATTTTCCACCATGCGTTTGAAGCTTTTTGCCAACTGGCCGATCTCATCTTCCGAGTGAACCGGAATTTTTATTTTCAAGTTCCCGTGAGAAACCTCTTCCGTGGCCTGGGCAAGACCGACCAGCGGTTGTATTATTCTTTTACTTAATAAAATTGATGCCACCAAACCAAAAATGAAAATAAAACCTGTGGCTTTCAGGGTATGGACCTGGTTCCTTAAAATTCCGTCTGAAATTTCCCGCATAGAATAGCCGGTGAGAAGTTTACCGTGTACATTCTTGCCATAGTGGATGCTTGTCTGGAAAAACAACCTTCCGGAATATTCAAAAACTCCCTCCCGCTCCAATAGCTCTTTGGAATTGAACTTTAGTTTTTCAGGATTGAAAACTGACCTGGAACTTCCATCCTGATCAAATATTTCAAAATAAACAAAATGGGGATTTCCTTTCGCCCAATGGATCGGGTTCACAACCGTGTCGAATTCATTCAGTTCCAGGCTGGTTGCTATGGAAAGGGCCATCATTTCTGCGGTATGCTGAATATGCGCTTTTAAATTATCCAGAGCATCTTCTTTGTAGATTTTGGGAAAATAAAGCAAATAGAAAATGGCCACTGCAAAAAAGATGAAGGTAAAATGAAGAATAACTTTGGATTTAATTGATAAACGGGAAAAAAATCCTTGCATGATTATCCTTAAACGTACGTGGCCTCATTGGTGAGGAAATAAATTATAACATGCCACCTTTTCCCTGTGTCGGAATTTGCATATTTTTCTGAAATTTAATTTACCCCATTTGGGCTAATTTATCATTTTTACCTTTATTTGGGTATTTTGCATTGTGATAAAATATCTACATCTCAAATCATCTATAGGGGAACCCAAAATGATGCGTTTTTCTTTCCGATTGGCTTTTTATTTAATGGCATTGGTGTTACTACCAGGTACCGTCATTGCCTCTTCAACTTCCAAATTGGGAAATGTCCATTTTCCCACTAGTGGCAAGGGAAATGCCCAGGAACATTTTGTGCGAGGTGTGGCGGCCTTGCATTCGTTCTGGTACGCCGAGGCGCTGGAAGCTTTCCGGAAATCAACAAAGGCGGACCCTGGTTTTATCATGGGGTATTGGGGAGAGGCTATGGCCCACAACCATCCTCTTTGGGAGGAACAGGAGACGTCACAGGCAAGAAAAGTTATAGCCCAATTTGGAGATTTATCTAATTTAACTGGACGCGAACGTGCTTATGTGAATGCGGTAAAGGCATTGTATGGAAAAGGAGATAAAGAGTCACGCGATGCCGCCTACGCTTCGGCTATGGAACAAATACATCGCGCCTTTCCGGATGATCTGGAGGCAACGTGTTTTTATTCCCTGTCTTTACTCGGTCTGGCGCGTCATTCAGAAAACAAAATGCGTTTGCAGGTAAAAGCAGGGGCACTCGCTCTGGATGTGTTCACTAAAGAGCCGGAACACCCCTGCGCGGCGCATTATGCCATCCACGCCTTCGATCATCCGGATCTTGCAATATTGGCTCTTCCTTCCGCCAAACGCTATGCACGCATCGCTCCAGAATCGCATCACGCCCAACACATGCCGGCTCATATATTTGTCCAGTTAGGCATGTGGACCGAGGCACAGGCATCCAATGAGGCGGGCTGGCAAAATTCGGTCGACTGGGTTCGGCGGGAAGGACTCCCCATGAAACGGCGCGACTACCACAGCCTGCAATGGCTCCATTACGTTTATCTTCAACAAGGGCAATATCAAAAAGCCGATGCGGTGTTGCAGAAAAAACTCGACGATATGAAGATAGCCAAATCCAAAGCCGATTGCAGAGTGGGAAAATATTATGAACGCATGGTCGCCGCCGCAGTTCTGGAAACAGAGCGTTGGGATCTGGCTGAAAAGTACTCTGATTCTCCCGGGTGTGAATTAAAACCCTATTCCCGTGCCGGCTTACATTTTGTGTTGGGGTTCGCGGCGGCACGATTGGGTCACCTGGATTCCGCAAAAAATCATTTGAAGGAATTGAACACAATTCGAAAGAAAGGTTTCGAGGGTAACCACTTTAATCGTTCGGGAAACCTGGAGGTGTGGGCTCTTGAAATTAAGGCCGCCCTTGCTCTGTCTGAAAAAAAATATGATTCCGCTATTAAACTGGCAAGAAAAGCGACGGATGTAGAAAAAAACCTTCCGCCTCCATCAGGTCCACCCCGCATTCTTAAACCCGGTTTCGAGTTTTTGGGAGAAGTGCTTTTGCAGGCGGGTAAATTAAAAGAAGCCGATAAAGCCTTCACGCTTTCCCTGTTACGCCACCCCAATCGAACTCGCTCCTTGATTGGAATGTTCCACACTTCCAAGGCGTTGAAGGACAAAAGTAAAGTCCAGGCAATCTCTCAAAAAATTCGGACCAATTTTAAATCCGCCGACCCTGCTGTGAAAGATTTTTTTGATCAGCAACAGTGAAAAAATAATCTTGTATTCTCATTGAACATCCAAATTTTGGAGTTTGAATTTAATCCAAGATCTTAAGGGTATCCTGAATAATGAAGAGTCATGTTGGACTCTCACTGTACCCGTCACCTAGTGGGAGAAGCTGAAAATGATAGGGGCATTACAAGGCAGATGGCCTTCCTTATTTGGGTGAAAATTACGGGTTGAAGATCTTCCCAGGATTAAAAAAAACCTTAGGGGTTAAAACTGCTTTCTACCTCCATCTTACTGGCTTATAATTCATGTATTTGTATAGCGGTTAGGTGTCTAGCTCTTCCCTGGTTGGGAAATTTCAAGAGTTTGCCTATTTCTTTATCCATTTTAAGGTGACCGTCTTTTTACCCGATTTACCATTTGGTAAATCTACAGTCTTAACAATCAAGGAAATTAAATAATGGGGTTTCGTATTTACCCAGTGGCAATCCGCTGGCTTTTGTTTGTTAGCATTTGTATGGCCGGGATAATTATAGGAGATATGGCTAGGGCAAATGATGAGGAGACAGTTGAACTAACGCCGGATGAATTAAAAGAACTTACCCTTGAAGAGCTGATGGATGTGGATATCAGCGTCACCATCGTATCCAAAAAAAAAGAAAAGCTTTCCCAATCCCCTGCGGGGGTTTTTATTGTTACCCGGGAAGATATCCGCAGGTCAGGAGTGACAACCCTTCCCGAAGCGTTGAGAATCGTTCCGGGATTGCAAATTGCCCAGATTGATGCAAACAAATGGGCCATCACTTCACGAGGGTTTAACGAGCAGTTTTCCAACAAATTATTGGTCCTCATTGATGGCCGTTCGGTTTACACTCCTTTATTTTCGGGAGTGTATTGGGATATTCAGGATACCTTGCTGGAGGATGTCGACCGCATTGAAGTCGTGCGGGGGCCTGGGGCCACCGTTTGGGGGGCCAATGCAGTGAACGGTGTTATAAACATCATCACCAGGCATAGTGGCAAAACTCAGGGGGCTCAGGTTACTGCTGGGGGTGGAACCAGAGAGCACGGATTCGGATCTTTTCGGTACGGCGACAAACTGGGCGATAAAGGATCGTTTCGGGTTTACGGGAAATACTTCAACCGGGATTCCTTTGAAACAACAGATGACCGTGACGGGTTTGATGATTGGGAAGCGGTTCGCGGTGGGTTCCGGCTGGATTGGGAGCAAAGCGAATCAAACAATTTCACATTGCAAGGCGACCTGTATGATGGCGATTCTGGACAGGAGGCAGAAATTGCCCAGGAAACCTTTCCCTTTTCAGAAGTGGTCAGTGAAGATATCGATGTGACAGGCGGCAATGTCCTGGGCCGTTGGGTGCATACTTTTGAAAAAGGTTCGCGCCTGGAGTTTCAAGTCTACTATGATAGCGCTAACCGGAAAGACTCATTGCTTGATCAGGAAATTGATACGGTTGATCTTTCATTTCAACACCAGGTCCAGTGGCACCCACGTAATGAACTGGTTTGGGGCGGAGGATACCGGTTGATTCATGACAACCTGGAAGGAACCTTCGCCTCGTCTTTTGAACCCTCCAGCCAAACCAACCATATCGTAAACATGTTTTTTCAAAACGATTTTGAATTGGTAGAGGACTTGTTTCACATAATAGGTGGGACAAAAGCCTCCTGGAATTCCTTTACCGAGTTTGAGTTTCAACCCAGTTTGCGTTTTCTATTAACGCCAGGAGAAAAACATACGGTTTGGGGTGCAGTATCCCGCGCAGTACGAACCCCTTCAATTGTTGAAAACAGGTTCCGGTTTTTTGCGGATCTGTCTGGGGGAAATCCGTTTTTTGGAACCTTTTTGAATCTGAATGGCAACTCGACCTCCGAATCTGAAGATCTCACGGCTTTGGAAATGGGGTATCGTTTCCAACCGGTTAAATCGTTCTCTTTTGACGCTACGGTTTTCTGGAACCATTATGAAAACCTTGTAACAAGTGAGCCCCTTCCGACTCGATTTGAGTTCAATCCACCCGCCACGGCCCTGATTCTTCCATTATCCATCGATAATCTGATGGATGGGGAGTCTTATGGAGTGGAGGTGGCTTCTAAATGGAAAGTGACCTCCTGGTGGCAATTGGCGGCGGGTTTTACCTGGTTGAACCTCGACCTGGAATTGCAATCGCAAAGTGCAGATGTGATTTCTGAAAAAGTGGAAGACAATAATCCCGAATACCAGTTCAATGTCCGGTCGTATCTGGATCTTCCATATAACCTGGAGTTGGACACAGCTTTTTATTTTGTAGATGACATTGAAAACTTTTCAATCCCCGAATACACCCGCTTCGATGTCCATTTGGGTTGGCAAATTGTGGATTGGGTGCGAGCCGACGTCGGGTTGTTTAATTTATTTGATCCCGATCACCCTGAATTTTCAGGAGTAAATCGTGGTATTACCTCCACAAATGTACCAAGAAGCGCCTATGGGAAATTGACTTTTAATTTTTGACTTTGTTTGGCCCTTGCCCTTGCTCTGTTTATTCAAAAAATTTTTTATAATTCTTCCACGGATAAATCGTTCCGCTATCTGGATGGGTTTTACGTGTTGGTTTCTGTTGGGAATTGCTGATATTGCCCATTCGGGATCCTTGCCTCTATCTTCCATTCCGGTACAGGCCGCATTTTTAGCAAAGTTTCCACGATTTATTCAATGGCAAAATCGAAAAACCCGCACACCTTCTTCTCCTTTCAGATTTTGCGTCATGGGAGACACGAGGTTTCTTAATTCTCTTAAAAGTGTCACGCCAGAAACTATCAGGAATCACCCTGTCCGCATTGAGTGGGTGGATTCCGTGACCCAGGCCACAGCTTGCCATATTCTTTATCTTGGGTCCCAAACAAAAAATTTAAAAGGTGTTTTGACAGGGCTTGATGGGTCACAGGTGTTAACGGTGAGTGACACAGGCGGGTTTGCAGAAGGGGGAGGTATTATTCAGTTTGTACAGTTTGGAACGAAGGTGAGATTCGAAATCAATTTGACCAGGGCCAGATCGGAGCGTCTTAAAATAAGTGCAAAGCTATTGAGACTGGCTTTTAAAATCCATTGAGTCCGTTCGTTTGGGCTGGATCGGGTGGCCTACAAAAAAGCTTGTGAAATCGTATCCAGTTTTTCAAAAGTTTCTTTGGGCAGGATTTCCCAGAACTCATCGCCAAGATTAAAAACACTCAACAGGTTGGATGGCTCGGGTTTGTAGTTTTCTTCTTTTAAATTAAAATTTTCATCATTCACGATAATGTTGGCCAGTTTCACAATAGCGGCTTCCATATGGTATTCCAGGGTGTCAAAAGGATTGCTATGGTGAAAGGTTACCGGGACAACAAGGCTGGGTGGCAGTTTCCAGGCTTTCAACAATGCGCCACCCACTTCGGCATGATCGTACCCCAGGTTTTTGCGCTCCGCCTTGTAAAGCGGTTCACCAGTTTCATTGCTTTGGTTCAGGGCCAGTTTCCAGAGATCTGGAATACGCATGGAGAGGACCGGAATTCCAATATCGTGCAGGATACCCGCCACAAAATACCGTTCCACTCCGGATCGCATTTTTGCCGAAGCTATGGATCTTGCCACCAAACCACATAGAATATTGTGTTTCCAGAAATCACTTAATTTCAAAAGCTTTTCATCCACTCCCTGGAATGCGTTCACCATACTTGTTGCAAGGACCAGATCGTGAAGCTCATTGGTTCCAATGATGGAAAGCGCATGGTCGATCGTTTCCACTCGTGACGAAAACCCGTATAAAGAACTGTTCACCAGCTTCAGGATACGCACCGTCAGACCAGCATCCACCGATATGATATCAGCATAATCGTTGAAAGAGCTTTCCGGGTCCTCCATCGCTTCCTTCAATTTGCAATAGGCAGTGGGAAGAGAGGGTATAAAATCTTCTATTAATTCAGCAACGTTGGAAACTTTCATATCAAGGCAAAAATGTAAAGGTACAAGGTATTAAAAAAATGTAAATGACACACCTTAAAATTTACTTTTACAGTGTAATTAAAAATAACAAAAAGTCCACTAAAAATTTATGCTTTTTTTGAATTAAATAACGGTTTTCCGGTTAATTCTTTTCAATATACTTTTTACATAACTGGGGCAAGCACACCATTAAATTTACCATCAGCCCAATCAAGCCGGTATGGATTCCCCACACACGCTTATAATTTTGGTCCGCCAACCCCAGAGACCCGGCCCAATTCAATCCCATAGTAACAATCAATCCAGCCCCGATTCCCCAGGCTATAGTTTTTGCGGACAATTCTTTTCGGTACAAGCCCAGATAAAAGGCAGGCACACATTGAATTAACAGTTCAAACTTGATTTCCAGCAATTGAATAAGTGTTCCCCGGTACCCCAACGCTAACCAGACCAGAACAACCATGATGGCCCACGTGATTTGTTTGCCCCTTCGAGTTAGAACGGCCTGGTCTGCTGTGGGATTAAATACAGGTCGGTAAATATCCTGCGTGATCATTGAACTGATACTCAATAAAGAGGAATCGGCAGTGGACATCAAAGCGGCAAGGATTGCAGTATAAATTCCCACCACGGCCCAATAGCCGAGTTCCGAAGAGTTCATCACTTCCAGGCAAAGGATGGGCAAAACGGTCTCAGACAACACTACAGGTCCTCCATCTGTACCCATTGCATGAGTCAGGTCAGGAAATTTAGCCGCCACCCACACACCAATTATCACAGCAATCAATGCGGTACAAAATGGCATGAACGCCATAAAAGCCAACGACTGTTTAAGGACTTTCACACTGCGTGCCGAATAGATTCTCTGCAAGGCTTGCGGATAAATGGCGGCTCCCAATCCCACAAGAAAAATAAAGCTGACCCAGGTGCGGATTCCATCGCCCTCTGGAGGCGCCAGTTTATGAGCACGTTCCGGGTCGGCGGCCAGGGTTGATAACGCGGTGGTGAAATCCATATTTTGCGTGCTTAAAGAGTACATCAGAAGAAGGAAACCAATAAACAGGATCAAACCCTGAAGCACGTCGGTCCAGGCCACACTGCGCATTCCTCCCAGAGATTCGTAAATCAGCATGACAAGCGCAAGGCCGATGACTCCGTATTCTGCCGGAATGCGCCCCCCCGAGATACCGGCAAAGGCGGTCCCCATGGTTTTCAATTGCGCCAGGGTGAAGTTGCACAAAGCAAACAACATCAAAACGGTGATCAACAGGCGAAGCCCTTTGCTCTGGTAGCGGTGCTCGATAAAATCTCCCGGTGTGATGAATTGGTGTTTTTGACTCAGGCGGAAAAGTGGAGGGGCCAGGACCAGATAGGCGATGACAATGGCGGTCATGAACTGGACGCAAACCAGGAAACCCAGTCCGTCCCGATAAGCGGCACCGCTGAAACCGAATAGAGTGTTGCCGCTGTATTGCGTCGCGTAAAGGGTGAAAAACAGAACCGGCAGACTCATATTGCGTCCGGCCAGGAAAAATTCACTTAGAGTCTGTTTCTGATTTTGACGCCAGGCAAAATAGCCGATCCCAAACAAAACGGCGGCATATAGTCCGACAAAACCCAAAGCGCCCGGTCCAAAGGGCAGGGAATCAGTGAGGTCCATCCGCATCCTCTTCCCCGGAGTTTCCGGAATCACTCCAGACTTTGAAAATCACATAAACAACGAAGGCGCTTACCAAAACATTCATTCCCAGCGCGATCAGTGCCCACAAAGGAATGTCATGAACGGTTCCGTTGAACGGCCACGGTACCCAGGCCAAACCCAGAGCCAGGAAAACCCACCACACCCAGGGATAATTTGCAGGGTCTTTTTTCATGGAGTGCTTTGGAGGGCTTTGCTCCTGATCCAATTGAGAGATATATTTTTTTCAGATTCAGATTTAATGGGAGGTCACAAATTTTAAGGGTTGTTTAAAACGCTACAGGTAATTTTACAATACCCCATTGTGCCAATCACCCTTAATTTTCATCACCAACCTCTTCAGGTTTTTGGAGGGTGCTCAGAGAAAGCCCCAAGGTAACCTGCGGTTCCTCTAATAATGCCTTCTTTGATGAGCTGATTGGCGTCTTCACTGGTGAGATCAAGGTATAAAAACCGCACTCCTGGATTTCTTTGAAAGCTAGCTAAAAGATACCAGAATCCATTGATATCTTCAGCCATGTGTAAACCGGTTTTTTCCGAATAAAGGGGGACGATCAGAATACGTGACAACTTGCCGGTATCATATGAGAAAGGGATCTCCTTAAACCGACCATCCTCGAACTCCATTCGCAACACGGATTCTCCAAAAGGCTTGTCGGTTGGGAACCCGTTCCTGGGCAACTCGGTATGATTGAATTCCGCACTTTTGATCGCTGGCCCTTTTTTTACATACCACCACCATACCAGACCAGCCCCAGCAGATCGAAATGGAAGGCTCCTGTTAAAGATCCGGAATTATTGGTTTTGTTTGAATCATACATTTTTTGAATTGTTTGCATACATAACAAATCGTGGCCAAAAAAGATCTCGCGTTTCAGTGAGTATAATCGCCCTAACTAAAAGAGGGGTTAGAAACTGGATTGAATTGGGGTTGTCATCATGATTGAAGCCAGATGTTTTGAGGGCGGATCAACCCTTGGGTCCTTAACAATTTATAGCAAATACAGTGTTTTTAAATAATTTCCATATTCCTGGGAGAATTGGTTATATTTAAGGGTGCCTCTAAAAATAGGGCAAAAAGTTATTGAATGAATTAAAATACGTATGTTAAGCGTTTTACAGCATTCCCCCCTGTTTGAAAGGAACCCTGCCATGTCCCAACCTGGATTTTTTGA
>JACAVV010000048.1 GCA_024648695.1 Nitrospina sp. | reverse complement strand
ACGGTTACAGTGTTTCTGATGTGACCCAGACAGGTTTCGGCAACCATGCTGAGGTTTACCAAAGCGGAGAGATTTTCGATACCGTTCCTCCAAGCAACCGGTCCTATGTCACTCAGCATTCTGATATTGAGGAAGGCATTGGTAACTCGGCTTTTGTTGTTCAGGATGGTGCGGAAAACCTTTCTCACGTGGATCAGGATGGTGATGCAAACGAAGCCTATGTTTATCAAACGGATAAAGCAAACTCCTCGGATATTGATCAGGTGGGTGCGTTTAACATTGCTTATGTTACCCAGAGTGGCGATCTCGACGAGTTGAGCATTCCGAGTAACATTGCTCAAGTGGACCAGACCGGTGGGGCTGAAAGTAACTGGGCGGAAATCACCCAGATGGGCCAATTGAACCATGCCCGAGTCGAGCAGGAGGGTCAGGCTGGAAACTTTGGTATGATCGACCAGAAAGGGCAAAGTAATACTGCGTTGATTGATCAGAACTCAGATGACAACCTGGCTTCAATTTATCAGGGTGGTCCAGAAGCAACCGATTGTATGTCTTGTGATGCCACCATCGAGCAAAATGATGATGGTCTTCATGATGCAATGATTATTCAAGAAGGTGATGGGCACCTTGCTATGACGACTCAGAACGGTGTGGGTAACATCAGTTCCGTGTCTCAGTCTGGTAGTGGTAACGTCAGCATGATCACCCAGAACTAGAGGCCGACGGCCACCGGAAGCTTGCGGCTGAGGGTCACTAACGCTCCCGCGCCGCGACTGGTTTCCAAGGTTATTTATTAATTTTTCTCTCTGGGGAGGGGATACGGTTCATACCGTTCCCTTCCCCTTTTTTTGTGCGTTTAAAAGGTCTACCTTTCAGGATCTCATTAGGATTCCTGTACTAAATTCAAGCTCCATGTGTCAGGTATTTAAACGTTGCCCTATTAAGGTCAAATTAATAGTTATTAAAAGAATCAGTCCAGCTTCACATCCTGTGCTCCGCCATCATAACAATCAGAGACATCGCATTCCCAGTATGTGGTGAAAGGCTGTTCCAGTTTTCCGTTTCCGTCCTTGTTGAAGGTAACCTTATAAAGCTCTCCCATCTTTATCTCTATGTTATCCAGAGGATGGATAACTTTCAGGTTGATGAGCATTTCTTCTATCGTGTGCAAATGGCCGACGACCACAACCACTTCATCTTTATGTGACTTGCAAAGGGCGCTTTCCAGAAACCGCACGCTTTTTGTCTCGGTCTTGCACACGACGTTGCGATCCAGTTTTTTACTATTCATCAAGGGACAGGCCGTTTGCCGGGTTCGTGTATAGTCGCTGGTGTAAATAGCTTTTACGGGTACGGGTTCAAAGATTTTTGCAAGGTGTTGCGCCATTTTTTGCCCGACGATACTCAAAATATATAGCGGCGCATTGTTTTGTCCCGTGATATCCCGAAATCGTCTCTCGGCATGGCGGACGAAATAAATGGCTTTTGGCGGGTTTTCACAGGTTTCAAAATCCTTCCCAGAATCGGGATAGGTGGTGCAGGCTTTGAACTCTTCAAAGTCTGCTATGCCCGATGTTTTGCATGCCTTCCAGTCCTTGTTCATGGTGTATGCAATACTGTTTTCTGCTGAAACATTGGAGGCAAACAGGAAACTAGCGATTAAGGTAGTAAAAAATACTTTATTACAATTCATAGCGATCTCTTTCTTCCTCATTCTGGATGCTTATTAAATCCACCGGTTAAAAACCTGTCAAAAGTCAAAATAAAGAAAGAGGCCATTGGCCTTATAATACCCCCTCATCTCGGTCTTCTTCCAAAAGGGAAAAAGAAAACCCCCTCTCCAGGTCGGGAGAGGGAGGGGTGATGGGGAATTATCATTAACCTCAAACAGGTTTTAAAACATCCTTTTAGCAGGTGTTATATTGGCGGACTAATAACTTGGTTCATTGGGTTCAATGGTAAAAAAAAGAAAAAATCTGGCGCGAAATCACAGAAACAGGCTTGATTCGCGTTCACATTTCCCATAATGGATACAAGCGACCATTATAATTTTTAAAAGCGCATTATAGAAATTTTTCTTTCTTCCACAAAGAAAAATTCGTGTATTTTGGTTAATTTCTTTTTCACGGTTCATTCAATGAAGTTCTGCTCATCCATCCCCGAAAGCAATGCTTTTCTAACTGAATTCTGAGTCCATGGGGTATGAAAAATGGGTTCTGGACCAAAATGCAACAATTTTCTTGTGAAACCAAACAGCCTCTGGCCTTATAATAGGAAAAACGATTCAATTTTTTATGAAAAAAATTAAACAGAAACATAAAGATTTTATTGATCAGGACAACTCCCCTATGTCGACTCTTGCGGAGGCTTTAAAACAGGCTCACCCGGAAATGTTGAAACAGGTGGAAAACTGGAAAAAGTCCAATCCAGAAATTGACAACCTGGTGGATGACCTGATCGATCTGTTTCCCTTCTCCTGGGACGATCCGAGTTTATTGGAAGAAGCCGTCTCCTGCGGATATCGAGGCGAGTTTGAAGAGGCTATCGGCCAATGCGAAGAATTACTAAAAAGGCAAAGTCAGGCCTATCCCGCCTTCCATTTGATGGGCTATTACCAGGGCTCTTTGGGGTTCCACAAGGAAGCCATCGAGAATTATAAAAAGTCGATTAAGGTCAAACCCGATTATCCCCAGGTGTATATTGATCTTGGTATTGAGTACAGCCTGGCAGGAAAAGAGAAGAAATGTTTTTCTGCGTTCAAGCAGGCGGTTGCTCTTTTACCTGACTTCGAATTGGCGGATCAGTGGATGGAATTCGCGTTCGAAAAGCTCGGGCGTTTCAACCCTCTGACCGGTTTGAATGGTAAAGGTTTCGAGTCGATGGAAGGTATTTGGGCCAATGCGTGCTGTTATCTTGGCAAGGCTTTTATCGAATTTCGCCAACATATTCCCGCCCGCCACGCATTCAAGAAAGCCGTCAAGCTGATGCCGGACTTTTCGGAAGCGGTGTATGAATTGGGAGCACTTCACCTCCAGCGTTTACGCAGTCCGAAAAAGGCCAAAAAGTACCTGGATCAGGCGGAGGCGATGTTCCTTAAGGATAACGATTGGCAAAATGCGTCCCTCGCACATCAACTCAAAAGCTCATACGAGGAGGTACCCGATAAGGATAAAGCCGCTGAGGAATGGTTGAAAGAGGCTTTGCGTCTGCAAAAAGCAGGGCGGTTCCGTGTGGCCATCGATGCTTACAAGAACGCCATCCGTTTCCGGCCGAAGAACCTGGAAGCTTATTACAATATGGGAATAGCTTACGGTTGCATTCCGGAAGCGGGCACCGAAGAAATCGACAAGGCCATTTGGGCGTTTAAGGACACCCTGAAAATCAAGCCGGATTATATACACGCCTATATAGGCCTGGCGGCGTCTTACATTAAAATGAACCGTTTTCAGGATACGATCGAATTGTTAATCGAAGCCATAGACATTGCACCCAACCATTCTCCGGTTTTCTACTACCTGGGAATGGCCTATCGCATGTCCGGCCAATTGGATAAAGCCATCGGAGCACTCAAGCAATCGGTGGAACTGCAAAAAGATTCTGTGCAGGCGCTGTTCGATCTCGGCCTGGCCTTGCTGGATAAAGAACGCTTTCAGGAATCCTGCGACGCCTTTCAGGAAGCGGTCCGACTGAAACCCGATTTTGCCGCCGGCCATTATATGTTGGGCAATGTGTACTATTTGAAACTGGTGGACATTGAAAAAGCCCTCGTCCATTTAAAAAAAGCCGAACGTCTGTATTTGAAACTGGAAGACTACTACCACGCCTCGCGAATTCGGCAACTGATCAAACTGCACCCGGAATAATTCCAGTGCTCAATAGGAAACAGCCTGTACGGGCACGGATTCCGGAATCCTGATCACCGCAAGTCTGGATTTTCGGTCTAACTCAGATCCAATGCAAATCCCAAAAATCCCAAAACCCATTGAAACTATTGGTTGTTTTGGGCGTGCGATGTTTTTTTAAATTTTGGCACAGGACTTGCTTTTTGATAAATGTCATTTTTTACCCCTGTTCCGTGGGATTTTGAGGAACCGGAACCTTTCCGGTTCCTCAGCTTCCCATACCTTTCCTTTAAGACCCCCCTAAGAAGTTTTCAAAGTTTCTCGACCTTAATAGATTTTTCTATTTTTGCGCATTTCGTTCCACTTCTTTTAGAAGTTAATAGAAGTTTTTGGATAATAAACCCTTTTAATATTTTTTACCCCGGCTACAGATCAATACAGTTAATTTAAGGAAAAATCTGATTATTGGATAGACGGCCCCACTCTCCCCGCCAGGGAGAGGGGGGTAATGCCGTGCAAAGTCCGGCATTTCCTCAAAAAAATTTAGAGGAGGGACAGGGGATTTGCGGCCAAAGGCCCACCTTATAGAGTTTTTATATTTTGGGCATTTATAAAGTGGTCCTTAACAGTTGGTTTCTTAACTTAACGGCATTGAGTTACGGATAAGGCGGGGGAAACACAAAAAGGTGTTTAAATTTGGTCAAAGAATTTAATGAGGACTCCAAGAGGACTCCAAATTGTGGGCCTTCGGTCTTTAAAGGGAAGAGTCATTGCTTTGAGTCCTTTGCCCCAAGGGGAGAGGGTAATTTCTTTTCCTTAACTCGGGTTTTTTAAAATAAAAAAAGGAACCAAACCCTGAAGTTCAGTTCCTCTTTAATCGTGATCTTGATTCAACAACCCGTTCACTGAAAGCTACGCACCAGCGAAGCAAGACAAGGCGCGGTTTCCTCCAACCGACAGGTTGGCGTTTCCTTCAGGCGTCGACTGGTTAGCGGGGACTTCTTACTTTGTCGCCCATTTTGATCCTTTGGTTTGTGTCCAGAATCAGGACCGTGGCCGTTTCCGTTTTTGCGTCGAGTACCAGTCCATGCCCGATGACAAAAGGCATCAGGAGTTCATGATCATGCTTTTTGTAAAAAGCGTGTTCCGCATCCGAATCATATAAACGTGGCGGTGGCGCAACTTCCGGAACCGTGTAAATCTCCAGTCGATCACCGGGTGCAACATTGTGGCGCTTGCCGCGATCGATAAAAATCACGTCCCATTCCCCCAGCATCGTGTTTTGTTTATTGGCCGCGATGATGTAGGAATCCGTATTCTTCGCCGGACCATCGACATTGACTGGCGGCAGTTTGGGTTCCTTGAATGGCACGAGATGATCCCCATTGGAGATGTAATCGAACGATTCGATAATCTTTGCTTTGGATCGCGAAGCATCGGCTTCCAGAATTTCCAGGGTTCCCAGCACCTTGACCAGGTTGCCCATGGGTTTGCGTTTTCTCCTTTCAGCATAGTTCGAACCCCAATACACGTCGCGGTCGAAGTCGACGTTGGAATAGTCGATGCCCGATTGCCAAATCTCCGGTTTGGCCATGATGATATTAGGATCGCTGGCCGGTCCCTTGAGAACTGGATGAAACACAGGGCGCACCACTTTAAAGACAGTATACTTTTTACCCACTTTGGCGTTGTGGTGAGTTCCAATGTTGGTGTAAACAATTTCACCTTCGCCAAACTTTACATTGTTGCGCAAATTTTTGATGATCTGTCCCTGACTCTCCACCCGTGGTGCGATGTAGCCGGCCTTCATCATCACCGACCGGCTCACTCCACGGTGCGTTGTGCCACGCTCCACCTCACCAAACACAATACCTCCGGTCTGGGGAAGCAGTTCAGCATGGTCCGCAGGGTCCATTGAGCCCATAGCCCCGGCCACTCCCGGCCAGGAGGATGCAAGTAAAACGAAAGCAATAAAACTTACCGATACGACATTTTTTATCATGGCCCGCACCTCTACTCGAATTTGTTTTGAGAGGACAAACAAAAAAACGAATTAGTCATTTAAAATCAAAAGTTTTTAGATAGGTCTCATCATACCAGAATTTTGCCCGATGTAAACGCCTGGAGTGTCAATTTGATCAAAAAATGGCATCCAACGGGTTGAAAATAAGCGTTTTAGCTTAAAATGTGGTGAACTTATACCAAGTATGATAAGAATATCTGATGCGGCGCAGACACACAGGCCAAAATGGGCACATAGTTTCGGTTGAAATCCCTTTTATTTATTGTGAGCCGCTTGAATTCCTCTTGACAAGAACCGGCGCGAATGAAATAATCCCTTGTTCCAATAAAATAGAAATTGCTATTGCAACCCTTTGATCCAAAGGGTTTTTTCATAATCATCGTAACGCTTGGGAAATAATGAAAAGAACGTATCAACCAAAGAATATTCGCAGGAAACGAACTCACGGGTTTCGTGCCCGCAAAGCTACGGTCAGCGGACGAAAAATTCTGGCTAACCGAAGGCGAAAAGGACGCAAACGATTAACCGTTTGATTATGCCGGACCAATCCTTCAGGAAATACGAAAGGCTCCTGAAACGGTTTGAATTCAAAAAGGTTCTTGATCAGGGGCAAAAGAAGCGGGTCGATAATATATGCACCGTGTTCTGGCTCCCGAACGGGAAGGAGCACCGGCGACTTGGAATCATAGCGTCCAGGAAAGTTGGTTCATCAGTGGTTCGTAATAAGGCGAAGCGGAGAATTCGGGAAGTTTTCCGACAAATCAAGCATCAGATCTACCCTTCCGTGGATATCGTGATCATCGCGGGGAAAAAAACGAGTTTCGTTCCTTTTGCCATCCTGAAAAACAAGATCGCCCAATCTCTCTGGGCTCAGGCTGTTTAGCGGATTACCCCCCTGATTTTTACACAACAAACACTTGCATGCTGAATCGTTGCCTAAAATATGTCCTGAAGGGCTATCAATATTTAATATCCCCCATGCTACTGCCTGCGTGCCGGTTCCATCCGAATTGCTCGGAGTATGCTATTCAGGCACTGGACAAGCATTCCTTTTTAAAAGCGCTGGCGGTTATTGGATGGCGCGTTCTCAAATGTCAACCCTTGCACCCGGGTGGGTATGACCCCGTTAAATAACAGGAGGTATTTTGGAAAATAGGGCGCTTTTGGCCTTTGTGTTGTCGTTGGCTGTATTTATCGGCTGGGGATTTATTTTGTCTATCATTTCTCCGCCCCCCAAAGAACCGACCGAACAGGCCTTGCAGAAACAGGTTCCCTCCGGTCAACAACCCGGTGAAAGCTCTCAGGGAATTGCTTCGGCTCCCTCTGCGGGAACCGGGACACCAGCGCCTGCTACCGCTGTACCGGCGGTTCCTTCCGTGCCCCAGTTTCAGGGAACGGAGAAGCACATCACTGTTACCAACGGATTGATCACCTACATCCTGTCCAACAAGGGCGGGATGATCACCGATATTTTGATGACCAAGTACAAGGACGATGAAGGCAACCCTATCAACCTGGTCGCGGAATCTATCAGTGGATTGAAACCTCTTGCGCTGGAGTCGAGTGATCCGGAAATCTCCAATATCCTGCAAAATGCGTTCTACCAGCCTTCGGAACAAACACTGGAACTTTCGGAGAGCAAACCCGACGCCACATTGACACTCACTCTGGAACACCAATCGGGACTGCAGGTGATTCGCGAATTCACCTTTCATTACCAGCAGTTCATGATCGATATCGCCACCCGA
Source organism: Nitrospina sp. (assembly GCA_024648695.1). Classification (GTDB taxonomy): domain Bacteria; phylum Nitrospinota; class Nitrospinia; order Nitrospinales; family JACRGP01; genus JACAVV01. Next base: position 14,688 of record JACAVV010000048.1, on the reverse strand, counting down.
ATCAATGCAAAGACCCAGGCGTTGAAAGATAAAAATTTATCGTACAACGTTCTTTGGGGACCCGGCCTCGGCGGCCAGACTCAAATGAATGTGGAGATGTTCGCCCATACGGGCCCAACCACCTTTGTGAACGACGAACGCAAGGAAACGTCGGAGTCGGACATCGAGGGAATCGTCCGCTTCAAGGGCAACCTCGAATGGACCGCTTTCCAGAACAAGTATTTCGCCGCGGCAATGATTCCTTCCAAGGGCATCGAAAACGCGTTCGCCAAGAAGATGGGGGATGAAGTCTTTGTAGGCCTGGAATACACCAGCGTGCAATCGTCGACATCGTCGTCCATGCAAGTTTACGCAGGCAATAAAGAACTACAAATCCTGGAGGATCTGGGGCACAAGCTGGTGCGCCTGATGGATTATGGTGCGGTGGGGAACAAGTTCGCGTTTCTGGTAAAACCGCTGTTGAAATCGATCCGGTTTTTTCATGGCATCACCGGCAACTACGGCTGGGCTATCATCTTTGTGACCATGATTATCAAAATTCTGTTCTTTCCCTTGTCACACAAAAGTTTCAAGTCGATGAAGGCGATGCAGAAGGTTCAACCATATGTAAAGGTCATACAGGAACGCAACAAGGATGACCGCTCCAAAATGAACGAGGAAATGCTGGAGTTGTATAAAAAACACCGAGTGAATCCGCTGGGCGGCTGTTTGCCGATGCTGTTGCAGATCCCCGTATTCATCGCTTTGTACCACGTGCTGTTTTTCTCGATCGAACTCCGCGGTGAACCGTTTATATTGTGGATCAAGGATCTGTCCGTAAAAGATCCGTATTACATCTGGCCCGTCATGATGGGCGCGTCCATGCTGTTGCAACAAAAAATGACGCCGTCGGTGGGGGACCCGATGCAACAGAAGATCATGATGTTTCTGCCGATCGTGTTCACCTTCCTGTTCATATCGTTTCCCGCAGGCCTGGTCCTCTACTGGACGGTCAACAACGTCCTGACCATTGCCCAGCAATACTATATTTACAAGATTGCAAAGGATTGAGTTAGCCGATTAATTAACGCTTCTGTTTTAATCGGTCTCGATCCTGTGGTAACCTCCCCTTTATGACCAACCAAACCATCGCCGCCATTGCTACGCCCCGGGGGGAAGGGGGAATTGGTGTGATCCGTATTAGCGGAACCAATGCGCTTGAATTGGCTTCTAACGTTTTTCGAAATGCACAGGGGAATTCGTTAGACTCCTTTCAACCTTATCATGTCGTTTTTGGCGAACTGATCGATCCCTCTGATGGTCACTGCCTCGACCAGGTTTTAATCACTTTTTTTCAAAATCCTAAAAGCTATACCGGAGAGGATGTGATCGAGATTTCCTGTCATGGGGGATCGTATGTGACATCGCGTGTTTTGCAACTGATTCTGGATCAAGGCGCCAGATTAGCCCGTCCAGGCGAATTTACGCGCCGGGCTTTTTTGAACGGTCGTATCGACCTTTCGCAAGCGGAAGCGGTGGCAGATATCATTGATGCTCATTCGGACCGGGCATTGAAGGCGGCGGTGGCGCAGTTGAAAGGTGAACTGTCCGATCGGCTCAACCACATTTATGATCGCGTGATCCGATTGCTGGGCTTCATGGAAGCGGCGATTGATTTTCCTGAAGAGGGACTGGTATTTCAGGATAATGCGGAGTCTTTACAAAGTCTGGAAGCCCTTATAGAAGAGTTGAGTATTTTGATTCAGTCATATCGCCAGGGAAAAATTTATCGCGAAGGGGCCCGGGTGACGCTGGTGGGCAAACCAAACGTAGGAAAATCCAGTTTGCTCAACGCGCTGTTGCAGGAGGACCGCGCTATTGTAACTCCGCATCCGGGAACTACCCGGGATATTTTGGAAGAAAGTTTTCGTGTGCGCGACATCCATGTCAACATCATCGATTCGGCGGGCCTGCGCCACAACCCGGAGATGGTCGAGAAGGAAGGCATCGCGCGCACCCGCTCGGCAGTGGACCGGGCTGATCTCGCTCTGGTGCTCTTCGATGCCTCGCAAACACTGGACGCCGATGACCGATTGTTGATCGATGAAATTCACGATAAGCCCAAAATGATCATTTTTAATAAGTGCGATTTATCTCCAGCCATTGACCGTAACGAACTGGCCATTTTGCTCCCGGATGCAAAATGCCTGGACCTTTCGGCCAAAACGCATGTGGGAATGGAAACTCTCCTCGACGCAATCCACGATTTCGTGTTACAGGGTCAGCCCAGCGAAGAGTCTGTGGTGATCACGCGCGAACGCCACCGCGAACTTCTGGTTCAATGCAAGGCGTCACTGGAAAAGGCGCACGCGTCCATCGATGCCGACTTGTCCGAAGAACTGATCGCCCTCGACCTCACCATTGCTTCCGAAAACATCGGGGCCATTATCGGGAAAACCATCGGCGATGATCTGCTCGATGAAATCTTCGATTCCTTCTGTATCGGAAAATAGCCCTTAACTTATTGGATTTATTGCTGTTTTATTTTTGACAAAATTTTGACATGGGCTATAATGACACTGCCCATGGACTTTAAACTCAAATCCAACACATTCAACATCATCGGCCGAAGCGAATCAGTTCGCAAGGTTCTGGAGATCACTCAAAAAGCGGCGGCCACGGATAGCACGGTCATCGTTTTTGGTGAATCGGGAACCGGCAAGGAACTCATAGCGCGCGCGCTCCACCATAACAGTCCGCGGGCAGATAACCCCTTCGTGCCGGTCAACTGTGGAGCCATCCCCGCCGACCTTCTGGAAAGCGAGTTGTTCGGTTACGAGAAGGGCGCGTTCACCGGGGCGATGAACTCAAAGGTGGGACGTCTTGAGTTAGCCCATAACGGCACAATCTTTCTTGATGAAATCGGCGACATGCCCGGTCCGCTTCAAGTCAAGCTCTTGCGGGTACTGGCGGAGCAGGAAATCGACCGCATTGGCGGTACAAAGTCGATCAAGATCGATGTGCGGGTCATTGCCGCAACCAACCGCAACCTGGAAAAGGATGTGGAGGAGGGCAAGTTCCGCGAAGACTTGTTCTACCGCCTGAACGTGATTCCCGTTTTCATGCCGCCCCTGCGCGAACGGAAAAGCGACATCCCTCTGTTGCTGAAATATTTCCTGGACGCGTTCAATAAGAAGCGGAGCAAGTCGATTCAAGGAATAGATGATCGTGCGGTCGAGATTTTATGCAACTACCAGTGGCCGGGCAATATTCGCGAATTGGCCAATTTCGTGGAGCGGATGGTGGTTCTGTCGACCAATTCGGTGCTCTCTCCCAAAGACCTGCCTGAGAAGGTGCTGACCGATGTCCCGAAAGAAGTATGGGATCCGCCAACCCTGCCTGAAGCGGAGGAGAATCCTTCGGAAATTCTGCGTCGGTCCCTGAAGAACTCCATGTTTACCGGTATTCCGGATGAAGGGATCAATTTGAAGCAGGTGGTGGAAGATTTTGAACGTGAATTGATCATGGAAGCGCTGGAAAAGAATGACTGGGTAAAAAACAAGGCGGCGCAAACCCTGAGTCTCAACCGCACCACTCTCGTCGAGAAACTGAAAAAGCTGAAAATCACCCGCGACTAGCCTGCGGCCAGGGGAAGCAGGCAACTCAACTCGCGTTGCTTCCGCAACAAAGTACACCTCACTTTCCCCTGTGATATGTCAATACGCCAATTTGTTGTGGTTCCTCTTCGAGAGTCGTTACTATAAAACACAGGGTGGGTCTTTTGGACAAATGTTCCGCTTTGTAATTCACCTGCCTATATTTGGACCACGTTCCGGATAAATCTACGTCCGCTCTATTGGCAAAATTGAAGGAATATGACTGTTGAATCCTTGCCACCCAGCTTCCTGAAAAGTAACCTTTTCCTGTTTGGTGTATCATTAATTCGTACAATTCAGTAAACTCAGAGTTTAATTCCCAGATCCAGCTGAATTCCAAAATTTAAAATTTATTAATCACTCTTACTTTTTCTATCCTAAATAACATGGACTCTACTTCAAACAATAAAACCCCAATACCTGCCTGGCACTCTCTTTCTCAGGAAGAAACTTTTGAATCCCTTGAGTGTTCCTTGAATGGTCTGACAAATGATGAAATAAAAAAACGTTTCGATCGTTTTGGATACAATCGCATGCCACCGCCCCGGCGGAGTTCTCCTCTTTTGCGTTTTTTCATGCAGTTTAATAATGTCCTGATCTATGTACTCCTTTTTGCCTCTTTTATCACCGCCCTTTTAAACCATTGGGTGGATACGGGTGTCATTGTGGCCGTCGTGGTAATCAACGCAATTATTGGTTTTATCCAGGAGGGCAAAGCGGAAAAAGCAATGGAGGCTATTCGCAATATGCTGTCGGGTCAGGCGTCCGTTTTGCGGAATGGAAAACGTGAAGTGGTTCCTGCGGATTTGCTGGTTCCCGGGGATATTGTTTTTCTTCAATCCGGCGACAGGGTACCTGCGGATCTCCGGTTAATTCAATGTAGGGATTTGAGAATCGACGAGTCTGCCCTTACTGGCGAATCGATACCTGTCGAAAAAAATTCATCCGCCCTAAGCTCCGATACGCTTTTAGGAGACCAATTATGCATGGGGTTTTCAGGAACCCTGGTCACCTACGGACAGGGCAAGGGAGTTGTGATTGGAATTGGCAGTAGTACGGAAATAGGCAAAATCAATACCCTGTTGAGGAAAGTGCAACCGTTGACCACGCCTTTACTGGTTCAAATGGCTCGGTTTGGTAAATGGCTCAGCTTTGCCGTCCTGGCTTTTACCAGTCTCACTTTTTGCATTGGCGTCTGGGTCCATAATAATAAGATGAGTGATATGTTTCTAGCCGCAGTAGGCCTTGCCGTTGCGGCTATTCCGGAAGGGCTCCCTGCCATTGTCACCATCACTCTTGCCATCGGAGTTCAAAGAATGGCGAAGCGAAAAGCTATCATCCGACGCCTTCCCGCCGTGGAAACCCTGGGATCGGTTTCCGTTATTTGTTCTGATAAAACGGGCACACTCACCCAGAATGAAATGACCGTACAAAACGTTATTCTGAGCCAGGGCATCATTCAGGTAACGGGAGCGGGCTACAATCCGCATGGCGGTTTTTTGCAAAACGAGCAGGTATTTGAATCCCAATCCAGTGCCAACCTCCTGGAACTGGGAAAAGCCTCCGTTCTGTGTAACGAGTCCACCCTGGAACAACAGGGCGATATCTGGAAGGGAACAGGGGACCCGACAGAGATCGCATTAAACACCCTTGGCCTGAAAATGAATATGGATCCAGCAATTGTAGCCAGGCAAATGCCACGGACGGATACGATTCCCTTCGAATCCGAGCACGCCTACATGGCCACTCTTCACCACGACCATGCGGGAAACGGATTTATTTACCTGAAGGGCTCTCCCGAAAAAATATTTGAACTATGCAATCAACAGAGAAACATTGGTGAGGAGGGCCCCCTGGACCTTAATTTCTGGAATCATCATATGGACCTGCTTGCCCATCGGGGCCAAAGATTGTTAGCGATCGCTTTAAAAGTGGCTCCCAAAGAACAGTCGAGCTTAACTTTTAATGATATTTCAGGGAATTTTTCATTATTGGGAATTGTTGGGATGACCGACCCTCCCCGGCCAGAAGCGATTGAGGCTGTTGCGAAATGTCAGTCCGCAGGCATTCGAGTCAAAATGATCACCGGCGACCATGCGGCGACTGCCAGGATTATCGGGTCCAAGCTGGGAATAGGTGATGGCACATCGGTTTTAACCGGAAAAGACCTTCAGGTAATAGATGATGTTGAATTGGCAAACAAGGTGAAGGAAATAGATATTTTCGCAAGAACAAGCCCGGAAAACAAGCTTCGGTTAGTCAACGTCCTTCAAAACAATGGGGAAATTGTCGCCATGACTGGAGATGGGGTGAACGATGCGCCCGCTTTAAAAAGGGCCGCGGTGGGGATTGCCATGGGATTGAAAGGGACCGAGGTCGCCAAAGAGGCTTCCGAAATGGTTCTGGCGGATGATAATTTTGCCACCATCACACATGCCGTGGAAGAAGGGCGCACGGTATATGAAAATATCAAGAAATCCATTCTGTTTATTTTACCGACCAACGCCGCGGAAGCACTGATGGTTATAGTGGCCATTGTGAGTGGGAAAATGCTTCCCCTCACCCCCGTTCAAATTTTGTGGGTGAACATGATCACCGCGATCACCCTCGCCCTTTCCCTCGCTTTTGAACCTGCGGAAGAATCCATCATGGAACAACCTCCCCGTGATTCCAGAGAACCTATCCTGACCCCGTTTCTGGTCTGGAGAATCCTGTTTGTTTCAATAATCATTTTAATTGGATCATTCGGTTTGTTTGTCTGGGAGCGTCAACATGGGGCTTCAATAGAATACGCCCGGACGATTGCCACCAACACTCTGGTAGTTTTCGAGGTTTTTTACCTTTTGAATACCCGGTATATTAGAAAATCCGTTCTTTCCAAATCGGGCCTGTTCGGCAACCCCTACGTTCTTTACGCAATCGCCTTGGTGTTCCTCCTTCAATTGGCATTTACCTATGTCCCGTTTATGCAAACCCTGTTCGAGTCTCGATCCATTGGGTTCTGGGACTGGATTTACATCCTGTTGGTCAGTAGTTCAGTGTTTATTTTGGTAGAGTTGGAGAAGAAAATGATACCTCCTCCTTCAAAAACACTGCCTAAACTTTCATGATCTATATTTCAAGAACGGGAGGGATTTCTTTTAGCTGGGTTTCACCAAAGTAATGAAGTTTTTCATTTTTTCTTTGCGGTTCAGGACATTCGCCAGATAGAGGGCCTGCTCTTTATTGTCGAAGCGGTCGACGTGTACCTTGTACAATAATTTGCCCTTTTGCGATACCTCGGTGATGAAGGCATCGTATCCTTTTTTGGTCAGGCGTCTCAATTGCAAGCGGGCATTTTTTTCCGTTTTATAGGCTCCCACTTGCACCGTATAAAAGAAGGAAGGTATGGCGCTTCGTACGGGTTCGTTTCGCACAAAAACGGGTTTGACAGGGTTGGTCCCGGTCTCACCCAAAAATTCTTCGATTTCTTCGCTTTGGGTGCTTTCAGCTAAAATCGGGTCGAGTTCCTCGTCGCTCCATTCAGATTTCGTTTCAGCATTTTTTGAAGCCATCCATTCGGCACGACGGGTTTGCGGTGTGATCAGTTTGTGCTCCAATTCCTGGGGAGACACTTGCTCAATGTGGCTATTGACGTTCTGTTGATTCATGGCCACGGCACCTGTTTGATACATATTTTGTGCCTGTGCCGCTTTGGCTTGCATCTGGTTCCTGGGGGCGGGTGAGGGCGTCACAACAGTACTCGGTTGAGCGCTGGGAAAACTGGAGCGTAATTCCCAGTCGGGTTCGGTTTCCATTATCGGTTCTGAGGGAGGGGTGACTTGCGGAACAGTCCGGGTTGCCGTCCTTTCCAGAGCGGGCTTGCTATTCACAACCGGAAGGGACGGTTGAACGCGATAGGCAGGTCGATGTTGAATTGCGGGTGTAACGGATTGTTTTTCAGTATGCGCGGCAACTATGGGTTTTGGTTGTGACCGTGTATCCACTTCCTTTTTGAAATTGTCGGAAGGCTGTGCTTCCTCCGCGATTTTTTTCTGAGGCAAAATGGCCGCGACGTAGTCGGGAACGCCGCCATCGACTTCTTCTACGGGGGATTTGTCAAACCCGACTTTATCGGCGGTAAGGTCTTTTCTAGGTTGGCGGGGCCTGGCGCTGGCCTGTGGATCTTCCAATCCGGTACCTTCGGAATCTATAATCTTGCGCGGTAGAATGTCCTGAATATAATCCGGCAAGCCTCCGTCAACTTCTTCAACTGTCGTGGAATCAAAACCCACCTTGTCGGCTGTGAGCCCTTTGTTCCGTTGTTGCGTGGGCATGGATGCATCTGTTTCCACAGTGTAAGGAGGGGGATCTTCATGCAGAGGTTTCGGTCGCAGATCGTTCATGTAATCCGGAATACCCCCATCCACTTCTTCGACGGGTGAGTGGTCCAGACCAGATGAGGTGTCCAATGGCTTTTTTGCCTGCGAATGCACCATCGGCGTTTGCCCGAATTCCCTGCTCGGTGCCGCCGCCACTTGTACATCTTCATAAATATCACGGGTGACGGCTTCCTGAGACTCTCCCGGATTCATCACGGAGGTGATTTTATCGGTCATCGAGAGCGTCATCTTATGCAGATTCAATTTGTTGGTGACAAACGCGATCGGGGCCAATACGGCGGCGGTGATCCCTGTCGGTATCTTCGCCAGACCCGAAAAATCCGATTCCGTTTGTTCTGCAGACCACAACACTTCTCCATTACGCGTGTCCACCATCTCGACGGCAACACTGAGGTCAATTTGTGAATGCACCACCAGATACATTCTGCGGACCTGGTCCATGCGACTGAACACCACGGCGTCGGCTCCCAGGATTTCTCCCAGAGCGGTTGCTCCCACGTCCCGAAAGTCAGCCGGATTCTTGAGACCGTTTTGATGCAACAGGCCATCCACCGCATAGCGTTCCATTACATTGAAATCCGCTTCAGTGAGGTTCGCGTACAAATTGCGCCGGAACAGTTCCGCGGCGTCATTTTGACCTTTACCCGTCGTCTCAACTGGCAGTATTGCCACGCGCTGATCCTTCGACAAACGCTTCAGATTTCCCGAAATCTCTGCCTTGGGAGTGGTACTGCAGGCATACAAAGTCAGAAGGGAAAGGATGACTCCGACTGTCAACAATGGAGATCTCATAAACTTCCTCGTGAATGTTTCTGAATTCTAAAAGCAGGCGGACCCTTTTTCATGAAAGTCTTCTGCCAAATGTTTAAAACTGATATCGGTTATTATGGCTCTCATGTTCTGTGGGATGAGAGACCACCACGGGTTTCAACTCCCAGGAAGTTTGAAACACCTTTTTGCTGGAAAGCCCGTTGCTACCCACAAGAGTTGCCACAATATTTCCGCCATCTACAGTATCTCCTGGCTTGATCTGGTAGGCGCCTGTGTAATGTCCCGGTGAATCTTCGACCATATCGATTCCCGTTTTCCAATTTCCCAGATCGAAGCTGGCGCTATGTCCTGGTTCGCCTTTCAACTGCACCTTCACGATATCGTAGGGTTGCAAATGTGGTATTTTGGGGATCTCCGCGGATATGGAATCAATTTGCGGTACATTCACCCGCTTTTGGCGAAACTTTCCTGGATCGGGAATCTTGGCCATCACCTTGGTTGCGAACAAATGGGCCAGGCGGTTGAACGCTTTTTCCTTATTAGAATTATGAATCTGGCCACCCACGATCCCCACCACCGTTGGATTCAAAATACTCGTGTAGTCGCCTTCGTGATGTTCCGTTTCCCACAAAGTCTCTCCGGTTCTCAGATCAATCATTTCCAGTTTGGCCCGGATTCTCGTTTCAGCATAAATCCCGCCGGTAAAATTGCTGGCTTCCAGAACATGTCCACGCACTACAGCTTCCGCTTCGGGAAAGGTTTCGCGTATTTCGAGAATCGCCAGATCCTTTATGTCTGACCAGGACTGGTAGCCCGCCTTGAACAAGCGGCGGTCGATCTCTTCAATGGGAATATCATTATAGCCCAAATAGGCAAAACGACTATAAAACACTTCGCGCAGAATGGCGTTGGGACGATTCTTTTTGGAAATGTCCTTTTCGCAGGTGAAGGGAAGAACGGCCACCTTGTGCGGGTAATCGTCGGGTTGGGGTTCCTTGAGTACTTTCATATCGACGGTGCTACAAGCGGAGAGCAGGAAAAAACTGAAAAGAAGGGAAAGCTTCAAACAGGTGGGGTGGGTCATGGTCTGGTCCATAACTAATTGATTAAAAAAGTTTAATTTTGACGTTTAGAACGATAACGACATTGGCACTATATTAAATTCAATACTATTTGTCAATAAGTTGAGCTAATTTGTTTAAATTTAAAGTATTCATCTATACTCCTCCAAAGTGACGTTCTCTGTTAACTTATTGATAAATAATTCATAGTAAAAATCCTTTCTGAGAAAAACCAGGAATCCTTGATCCCGGCCGGTTTATCTGCTACATTTAAAATGAATCGGAGTATAAAATAATCCTCACCTGTGAATTCCCTTTTATTCGGAAGGAACCTTTTTATTATGAAAAACAAGATCTTAGGACTACGATTGACTGTGGTCGCGGTGGTATTGACCGTACTTTTGGGAGGCGTTTCCATTTCTGCGGCATCGAAAATCACCGAAGATTTAAAATCGACGATTGATAACGTTATTGCCATTGTCACCAATCCCCAATACAAATCTAATAAATCGGCCCGGCGCGCCAAAATCCGTCAACTGATCGATGCCCGTTTCAGTTACGAGCAAATGGGTATGCGTTCCCTGGCCAAGGAATGGGACAAGCGATCCTCTCAGGAAAAAACCAAGTTCGTCGACTTGTTCGGCCAGTTGCTGGAAAACTCCTACGCCAATAAAATCGAATCCTTCAGCGATGAAAAAATCAATTACGTGGATGAAATCGTCAAAGGCAAATACGCCATGGTCAAAACCCAAATCGTTCGCAAGGATGCCACCATCGACGTGGATTACAAATTGATTCGCCTGGGCGGCGAGTGGCGCGTGTATGATTTCGTCATTGAAGGGGTCAGCATGATCCGCAATTACCGCTCCCAGTTTACCAAAATCATTCGCAAGGATTCCTTTTCCGGCCTGGTGGACAAAATGACAACCAAAATCAATAATCTGAAAGCCCAGGAAAGCCAAACGGGTACTGTGACCGAAACCGACCAGTTGTAAGCCCGGTTTCTCCTTGGTTTATTTGCATTCCGGATTTTTGTGGGGATCCCGATAAGGGATTCCCCCTTCACCATTTCCCTTCCCCCCTTTAAATGATACAAAGTTCCGCACCCACGCGCATTGATCTGGCAGGGGGCACCCTCGATATCTGGCCGCTCTACATCACTCTTGGATTCCCTCCTACCCTGAACGCCGCGATTGATCTCTATGCCCAGGTTACACTGAAACCTCGCCGCGACCGCAAGGTGGTGGTTGAATCGCGTGACCTCAACCTGCGCGAAACCTTTACCAGCATCGATTCGCTACCCGACCGGCACCCGCTGGAACTGATCCTTCTCGCTCTGCAGTTTTACCGTCCGCCGAAAGGACTGGAAATCGTCACCGAATGCCAGGCCCCACCCGGATCCGGTATTGGAGGTTCCTCTGCTTTAAACATCGCTTTGCAGGGAGCGCTCAATCGATTTACCGGAAACCGCTACAAGAAAAAAGACCTAGTCCCCATCGCCAAAAATATAGAAACCCAGGTGCTCCGCACACCCACTGGCTGGCAGGATTATTTTCCTGCGCTTCAGGGCGGGGTGCTGTCTATTCAAGGAAGCACTCTGGGAATGCAAGCTGAATCCCTGCCAGTGGCTCCCGAGTCGCTGAATGACCGGGTCGTGCTCTGTTATACCGGTATACCCCACCATTCCGGAATCAATAACTGGGAAGTTCTTAAAAGTGCGCTGGATGGCGACAAAAAGGTGCTCCGGCATCTGGACGCGATCAAGGAAGCGACGCTCGGAATGGAAACCGCTTTACGAGCGGGACGACTGAATGAAATGGCAGGTTGGCTGGGAGACGAATGGAAGGCACGCAAAAAGCTGGCTCCCTTAATCTGTCCACCGCAAATGGAAGTTCTCATTCGGTCCGCGAAACGCGCCGGGGCCCAAGCGGCTAAAGCCTGCGGAGCCGGTGGCGGCGGATGTGTGATGCTCTGGGTGGAGGAGGGTAAAAAAGAAAAGGTAGCAGATACATTAAAACAAAACGGAGGCCGGGTGTTGCCCTTCCGTTTTGTTTCCCGCGGACTGAAAGTAAAGAGTTCGGGGTAATGGTTCAATACGTTATTGAATTAATCTCATTTATGGATTAAGAACCTTCTATTCCCTGGCGGGAAAAAAATGAGCGTTTTCCCCTGCCTTTGCTAATTTGTTGAATGTCTGGAGAGACGGTTGTGTGGGAAGCCTTTTCTCTATCGAAAACTTTACCTTCCAGAATATAGACTACGCGGTCGGAGATGCGGTGAGCTTGCTCTACGTCGTGTGTCACCCAAACCAGGGTACATTTTTTGGCCAGTTCAATGGCGAGGGATTCCAGGGCTTCTTTCGATTTGGGATCGAGGGAGGATGTGGGTTCGTCCATCAGTAAAATTTGCGGTTCGCCGATCAGGGTGCGGGCGATTGCCAGGCGTTGTTGCTGGCCTTGCGACAACCGGGTGGCGTGTTCCTGCAACCGGTCTTTCACTTCGTCCCATAAATGGACTTCCTTCAGGCTTTGTTCGACGCGATCCGAAAACTGCGACCTCCATTCGGGCCGTGTGCGTTTCACTCCCAGCACCATATTTTCGTAGATCGACCTGGGAAACATGACGGGTTTCTGAAAGACCAATCCCACGCTCCGGCGTAACTCGTAGACATCGACGCCGCTGGCATAAATGTCTTCTTCCAATATCTCTACGGTTCCCTCCAGCGAAAATCCCTTGATGTGATCGTTCATTCGGCACAGAGATTTGAGCAGGGTCGATTTGCCGGATCCCGACGGTCCCAGCAAGGTGGTGATTTCTTTGGAATGCAGGGAAAGGTTAATGCGCTCCAGGACGGTTCGTTGATTGTAAGCGATACAGACGCCTTTCAATTCGATGATCGGCGCGTTCATGCTTGTCCTCCATCCGGGTTTGCAACACGCAGTCGAATCAGGTACGAGGCGGCGATGAGCGTGAATACGATGGCCATCAATACCAATCCGGAACCCCAGGCGGTGGTCACGGATTGAGGATCTATGGCTTCCTGGGACAGGGTCAGTATATGGGTTTGCAAGGTAGTGACGGGATCGTGCAAGGATTCCGGTAACTGCACTCCGGAAAACGCGGTAGCGGTGAACATGATGGCGGCGGTTTCTCCTCCCGCACGGGCGCATCCCAGCAACGTGCCGGTTAGAACTCCGTACCCGCATTGCGGAAGCACCACGCTTCGAATCAGTTGCTCAGGCGTCAGGCCCAACGCCATGCCGGTTTCGCGGTACGATAGCGGCATGGCGGAGACGGCCTCCAGAATGCTGACCTGAATGGTCGGCAAAATCATGATGGATAAAATCAGGACTCCCGTAAGCCACGAAACACCGATGCCGAGAAACTGGCTGAAAAAAAGGTAGCCGACCAAACCGAACAGAATGGTTGGGACTCCGTTCAAAGTGAAAATTAAAGTGCGGTAAGTTTCCAATCCGGTTTTTTGCGGACTGAATTCGGTAAAGAATAAAACGGAAGCCAAAGCGATGGGAACGCTGATCAATCCGGCGCCAATCATTAAAATGAGCGTTCCCAGAATCTGGTAAAACACGCCACCCTGACGCCCGAAATCGCTTGCGGGTGCAGTTAAAAACTCCCAATCCAGGGCGGGCCAACCGCGATAAATCAGGCCGGACAGGATCAGGACGAGAAAACAGCACGCGACGATTGTCGCCAGGCCCAAAAGGGCTAAAAGAAGGTTTTCCTTGTCCGAGCGGCTCATGTTCGGATTCGCCCCAAAAAGCGGTTGCCCAAAATGGTTGTGCTTGCCGCCACGATAAACAGGAGCGCACCCAGGCCCATCAATGCGTTCCATTGCAGGCCGTATCCCAGGGATTCGGCGGCTTCGCGTCCCAGTTTGGCGGGAATGTTCTGGCCGGCGTCCAGCATGTTGTACCAGGGGCTGGGCAGGCGATCCAGACTGCCGATCACGAGCAATACCGCCACCGTTTCTCCCAACGCCCGGCCCATACCCAAAAACAGCGCGCCCATCAAACCGGATCTAGCTTGCGGCAAAGTGACACTGCGCAACGTTTCCCACCGGGTCAGGCCCAGCGCCAAGGCTGTTGCGCGGTACTCTTCCGGTACCGCCCTGACCGCATCCTCTGCCAGGGTCATCAGCACGGGCAGAATCATGACGCCTAAAAGCAGGCCTGCGGTAAGAAGTGTGTTGCCGTCGATTAAATGGAACGTGTTTTTGATCCAGGGTGACAAAAACACCATGCCCACCAGGCCGTAAATGATTCCCGGAATGCCCGCCAGCAGTTCCATGACGGCTTTGACGAACAATCGCAGTCGGCCCTCCAAACATTCGGCAGTAAACACAGCGCTGGCCCAGGCCAATGGAACCGCAAAGGCCAGGGCAATGGATGTCACCGCTACCGAACCAAAGATGATGGGGAATCCGCCGTGGTTTTCTTCGGGGATCCACTCGGTACCCGTTATTAAATTCCAACCTTCCGCCTGGAAGATTGGGAAGGCTTCACTGAAAACGGTAAATACCAGAATGGAGGCATAACCCAGCGTCCACAAAACTGCAATAGCTCCCAGGGTAAACCACAAGGAAGGGTATTCCAAGGATACAAAGGATGGTTTCGGTTGGCTCAGGGCTTTCAACGAAAAGGCTCCGGACTTAGTTTAAAATCCCCTTTCCCTTCAGGGGAGAGAATAAATTTAGGTTCATGACTAGTTAACGTCCTCCAAAGAGGGCTAAAATGTAGTTATGAAGCGGCGAAACCCGATTTTAAAACGCGCCCGAATTTCGACCAAGAAATTTAGGGAACTTTTGAGGTACTTTTCACT
>JACAVV010000047.1 GCA_024648695.1 Nitrospina sp. | reverse complement strand
TTTCCAAATCCACTTTTTATTTGCATCTTAAAGAGTGTGAGTTTAGGTTTAATCATAGAGATCAAGATCTCTATAAATTGCTACTAAAAATCATCAAAAAACGACCTCTTAACTAGTCTTGTACCAATTTTAATTACATCGACCTTAATAAACAATTGAACTTATTCGATTCTAAACCGGACACTACCGATGAAATTACTGATTTCACCTTTCTTTCTTTTTACTTTAATCATTTCTTTTCCAGCCCACGCGGATGTAACCCTAAAAAGCACTCTTAGCCACCTTTCTGCGCGAGGAATTTTATTTTCTTCCTTTTCCACACAAAAGTATTACAAAAATAACGAATACCGCAAAATATGGAATGAAACCCAATTGACGCAGTTACAGGAATCCATCCATCGCAGTGCCGAGCATGGACTAATACCGGAAAACTATCATCTATTAACACTTTCTTTTAGGCAACAGAATGATCTTGCGCGCGATATCCTTGCCACAGATGCTTATCTCACACTAGCAGGGCATTTGTTGGGTGGAAAATTGAACCCGGTATCGATGGAGCCTGCCTGGACAGCAAAAGGAAGAGAGAAAGATTTAGTCACCTACTTACAACAAGCAATTTCTTCCGGAAATATAGCTGATTCAATAGAATCGCTTGCTCCACAACAACCGAGTTATAAAATATTAAAGGTCGCATTGGCTTATTTCAGGCGTATTGTGGCAAAAGGCGGTTGGAAAACCATTTCTCCAGGAGAAATATTAAAACCAGGTATGCAAGGTCCCCGCGTGCTGGAATTGCGTAAACGCCTTGAGTTTTCCGGGGAAATTCAACAAGGAGTACAGGATCCTGCTTTTTATGACGAAAACTTGGCCATTGCTGTTAGAACCTTTCAGCGAAGGTCCAATCTAGAGCCGGACGGCATCGTTGGTCCTGTAACTTTGGAAAAACTAAACCAGACACCACAAGACCGAATTAACCAATTGCGTGTAAATCTTGAGCGTTGGAGGTGGCTACCGGAGGACTTGGGCTATAAGCACATCCGTGTCAATATTGCTGACTATAAGCTGGAAGCGTATGAAGACGGAATAATTACAAATATTCATGATGTGGTGGTAGGAAAAATCTACCGTCAAACACCCATATTTTCAGCGAATATGACCTATTTAGTGCTGAATCCCTGGTGGGAAATACCGTCGAGTCTTGCGCGTCAGGATATTTTACCAAAATTTCAGAATAATCCTGCAACTATTGAAGATATGGGCTTTCAGATTCTCAACGAAGAGGGAAAAGTGGTAGCACACCAGCTAGTTAAATGGACGGAATTTAGCGCTAAACATTTTCCATTTCGTGTCCGGCAAAAGCCGGGAGTTAAGAATGCCTTGGGGCAAGTCAAATTTATGTTTCCCAATAAATATAATGTCTACCTGCACGATACACCGTCCCGCGAATTGTTTTCCAAAACCCGGAGGGATTTTTCCTCTGGCTGTATTCGTGTTAGGAAACCGATTGATCTGGTGGAATGGGTTGTTGGCAAGGATTTGGATTGGCAACGTTTTCGGATTGATAGTTTATTGGCTAGTGGCAAAGAAACTACGATTAACCTTAAACAGCGAATTTCTGTACATTTATTATATTGGACTGTAGTAAAGGATGATGAAGGTGGAGGAATACGGTTTATTGACGATGTTTACGATCGGGACGAGCGTGTATTGGCGGCACTCAATATCCCTCCACAAAAGGGATAGCGTATATGCGAATGTTCTTGTTTGTAACGTTATTGTTACTCTCTTTTCCTGGATTGGTCCAAGCAAAGCGGCCTTTTGATTCCGGTCATGCCGGGTTTTCCGTTCAGGTAAAAGGAATTGAAAATGTTTACCGAGTGATGGGCATTTATGTGCTACCAAATGAAATCATTAACCTTAAAGCATCCTCCCCATTTGCCATTGAATCAAGTACAGGGAAATTAGGTAAACGTAATGACAGTCATTGGACTTGGATAGCGCCTATTGAGAAAGGTCTTAATCCTCTCAAGCTAAGAACAATAACAGGCAAAGTTATGATATTTAATGTTTTTGTAATGCGTCCCGCGATGGATGTGAAGAATGGTAAGCTGGATGATTACCGTATAGGCTCTTATCCCAGCAAGTTGTACAAGGGGTTGGCAATATACAAACCGCCAGAGGGTTTCATTGAGGTGACCTCGGAAAATATGGGCACACTCATTTCCCCTCATTTCACGTTAGGGCAATTTTTATGTAAACAAATGTCAACCGGCGCTAAAAAATTTCTTGTATTACGTACAGCTTTGCTACTCAAGCTTGAAAAGATTCTACAAGAGGCGAATAGAGAAGGTTATCATACAGACAGTTTTTTCATTATGAGTGGATACCGTACCCCCTTTTATAATAAAGCTATCGGAAACGTACAATATTCTCGCCATATTTATGGGGGTGCTGCGGATTTTTATATCGATGTGTCGCCTAAGGATGGTTCGATGGATGACCTTAATCAGGACGAAAAGGTCGATCGGCAAGATGCCGTCTTGCTATACAAAATGATTGAGCGAATTAGCAAACGTGAAAATTGGAACCATGTTGGGGGGATGGGGGTATATGGTAAAACGCATACCCATGGACCATTTGTCCATATTGATTCGCGCGGTATCCGTGCGCGCTGGGGAAAGCCATAATTGTGTCCTGACACATAGTTAGTGCATTAGGATCAAACCTGGAAATACCTCAGAATTGCAAGGGAAACTACGAGAAACCTAAACTCTAAAAATAATGTTTCTAATGCAGGGTGAGGATTGTTTTTTTTAACTAAAAAAGTGATTGACTCTATGCTTTTCCTCAAGTCAACAGATTTGAAAAATGACTTTGGAAACTGTAAAATGCCCCCGATTGTAGAGGATTCCTTGCCAGGGGTTTAACAGTTCTTTTGGCCAAAATACTCATTCAAACATTATCCCCTCCATTCTCAGATATTTAACTATTCTGCCAAATTTTATAAAACTTGAAAAAAGTGCTCCCAAATTGAAACTATCGGTTCTCATACCTGCTCATAATGAAGAGGAATCACTCCCGGGGACCCTGAAGAATCTTTATTCGGCTTTATCGGAAAAGGGTATTTCCCATGAAATACTGGTGGTAAATGATAATTCCACAGATGGAACCGAAAAGATATTGCTGGATTTAAAAAACTCTCTTCCCGGTTTGGTTTATGTTAATAACCAACCGCCTAACGGATTCGGGAATGCTATTCGGTGCGGATTGGAGAATTATTCCGGAGATTGTGTGGCCATCGTTATGGCCGATGGATCGGACGATCCTATGGACCTTCTGGCTTTTTATAAAACGATGGTTGAGGGCAACTATGATGCGGTGTTTGGGTCGAGATTTATCAAGGGAGGAACGACCTATGATTATCCTAAGGTCAAGTTGATTGTAAACCGTTTGGCCAACCTGTTTATTCGAAGCCTGTTTGGACTGAAATATAATGATGTCACCAATGCCTTCAAGCTCTATCGCCGCAACACGATTGATGGGTTGAAGCCTTTGTTATCACCTCATTTTAACTTGACTGTTGAACTTCCTTTAAAAGTGATTGTCAGGAAATACAGTTATACCTGGCTACCCAACTCCTGGACGAACCGAACCAAAGGGCAATCCAAACTGAAAATCAAAGAAATGGGAAGCCGGTATTTGTTCGTGGTACTCTACTGCCTGATTGAGAAATATTTTTCCCGCGGCGACTATTTAAAATAAGATTGGGCTTACTACCAATCCATCATCTTTAAAACCAGACACCAAAACAAACGGATATATGGACATCGCACTTATAACAGGGGCCACCGGGCTTATCGGATCAGCGGCGTGTGATTTTTTCCACGAGAAAGGATTGCAAATTGTTGGCATAGACAACGATATGCGGAAAGAGTTTTTCGGAGATGAAGCTTCTACCATTTGGAATCAAAAATTTCTGGAGGATACTATTCCCGGATACCAACATTATGCCTACGATATTCGCTCGGAATCCCAAATGGAAGAAGTCTTTTCCAAATACGGTGCTGACTTAAAAGTAATCATCCACGCCGCCGCGCAACCTTCCCATGACTGGGCGGCCAAGGACCCGATCAAGGATTTCACCGTAAACGCGAACGGCACCCTGGTCCTTCTTGAGAAAGCCAGAAAGCATTGCCCGGATGCCGTTTTTATTTATTTATCGACGAACAAGGTTTATGGAGATACACCAAATTATCTGCCTTTAGTGGAGGAGGGAACGCGGTGGGAACTGGATGCCTCCCATTCTTATGCCGCAAAGGGTATTGACGAAACCATGAGCCTCGATAACACGACTCACAGCCTGTTTGGTGTTTCCAAAGCGGCCGCAGATTTGCTGGTCCAGGAATACGGCCGCTATTTCGGTATGAAGACGGCCTGTTTCCGGGGTGGCTGTTTGACGGGTTCTGCTCATTCGGGAACCGAACTACATGGTTTCCTTTCATACATAATGATTTGTACAATGAAAAAAACACCTTACACGGTATTTGGATATAAGGGCAAGCAAGTCCGTGATAATATTCATAGCTATGATTTGGTGAACTCTCTATACCATTTTTATCTCAATCCAGGGGTTGCCAAGGTCTACAATATGGGAGGTAGCCGCCACAGTAACTGCTCGATGCTGGAAGCTATAGAAATGTGCGAACAGTTCACTGGAAATAAACTCGATTGGAATTATGAGGAACAAAACCGAATCGGTGACCATATCTGGTGGATCAGTGATGTGAGCCGGTTCAAATCGGATTATCCTGACTGGGAGTTCAAATTCGATATCGAAAAAATTTTTTCGGAAATTCATGACGGCCTAAAGAAAAGAATTTCATAGCCTTCCTAATCCTTTTTTGTTTAATCGCCAAACCCAGGGCAGTGGATGGCGTCA
The DNA here is from genome assembly GCA_024648695.1 of Nitrospina sp. Classification (GTDB taxonomy): domain Bacteria; phylum Nitrospinota; class Nitrospinia; order Nitrospinales; family JACRGP01; genus JACAVV01. The sequence goes on along the minus strand of JACAVV010000047.1, from coordinate 17,770 downwards.
GCTTACCTTGAACGTTTCAATAATCATTCCAACCCTAAACGAAGAAAAAGCTTTAGACTCAACTCTTCGCAACCTGTCTGTCTTAAAGCCTTGCCAGATCATTGTGGCAGATGGAGGAAGCGTGGATAAAACCCTGGAAGTGGCTCAATCTTACCAGGCCCTCACGATATCCAGTCCGCCAGGGCGGGCCACACAGATGAATAGTGCGGCTCATAAAGCAAAGGGTGACATTCTTCTGTTTTTGCATGCAGACAGCGTATTGAAGGAAACTGCTTACCAAAAAATGCTGGTCCTCTTAAAGGACCCTGAAATAGCAGGTGGAGCTTTCAGCCTGGCTATAGATTCAGCAAAGCGGTCTTTGAAAATCATTTCTTATTTTGCAACTTTAAGATCTAGATTTTTAGATCTGGTTTATGGCGACCAGGGAATTTTTGTGCGTCGCGTAACCTTTGAAAAAATGGCTGGATATACAGATTTACCCATTTGCGAAGATCTGGATTTATTCTTGCGATTGAAAAAGCATGGCAAAGCTGTCATCCTTAAAGAAAGTATTCTTACATCACCGCGGCGGTGGTTGCAGGAGGGTGTGGTGTTCACGACATTAAGAAATGTTTTGTTCGCCAGCTTTTTTGTTTTGGGCTTTTCCCCCAAAACCTTCAGAAAGTGGTACCCGGTCATTCGTTGAAAGTCTTTGGTAAAACCCTTGAATCCCTCACGAGCAACGAATATAATTCAGTAATCAACCCCACATTATTCACCCCAATAAAACAGAGATATGGGAAAAAAGAAATCATCTAAAAAAATTAAAAAATCTGAAGAGCCGAAGAAACAATCCAAATTCGCGCCTTTTTTGATAGTTGGAGCGGTATTGGGTGTGCTGGCAATGGTTTATTTCGTGTCCAAACCGGAACAAAATCGTACAATGGCCCAAATGGACGCAAGTGGTCCTTTGGTTGAAACCCGCCAGGTTTTGAGCCATAAGTTATTCACAGGTAAAGCGGCGAGGGCCTATCAATATGCCGCCGAAATTCCAAAGGTGATCGACAGCCAGTTTTGTTATTGCTATTGCAAAAAGGATCACGGACACAAAACCCTTCTGACCTGCTTCACCAATCGGCATGGGTCCAAATGCGATGTTTGCATTGAGGAAGTCCTCTATGCCTACAAACTTCATAAAGAAGGAAAGAGCATCGAAGAGATCATCGTTGCTATCGACAAGAAATTTTATAGACCTTACAAGCCGCACCGGCTTTAATTCAAACTTATGACCACGACAACATTACCTCAAAAAAAACCGATCAGTATTTACGTTCCTTACGCTTTTCTGGTCGCCGCTTTATTTTCTTTTTTCATCATTGCTTTGAACAAGGTTCCCCTGGAACCCTTTGAAACGGAATACCCGGCGGAAGCTTTTCTCGCGCCTGAATTTAGCCTTCCCACGTTGAGCGGAGGCAAGATTAGCCTTTCCGATTATAGAGGCAAGGTGTTATTCATTAATTTCTGGGCCACCTGGTGCGCCACTTGTAAAGTAGAGATGCCCTCGATGCAACGTTTGTATGATCGCTATAGAGACAAAGGTTTTGAGATGATCACCATCAGTGTGGATAAGGACCAAAGCCTGATTCAACCCTTTATGGACGAGTATAAATTAACGTTTCCCGTTTTGCTTGACCCCGATAGCGAGGTGGCCAAAAAATCCTATAAAACAACAGGCGTTCCGGAAACTTTTATCGTCAACAAAGCGGGTATCATAGTGCATAAAGCTATCGGTCCGCGAGAATGGGATACGGAAGACAGTCTTCTCGCTTTCGAACAATTACTGCAGGGGTCTTGAAATGAAACAATCCCGAACTAGATTCATTTTTGTAGTATGCAGTTGGTTCTTACTGGGTGTTTATCCTGCAATGGCCCATGTTGGACACGACGAGCCTGCACCCGTTTCTTCCACTTCCGATCACATGGACCATAAAATGGAGGGGGATCATGATGATCATTCCATGGAGGAAATGGTCCAACCGGAGGCAGAAAATATTTATGCCATCGGAGGCGAAGGTACGGATGATTTCGATTCTTTGAGCGATCCCATTTCTGGAGATGATATATTTGCTTCGGATTCAGCTGTTCCGGAGATCGCGATGCCTTCCTCATCCCCTAAATCGCATGAAGCATCTGGTGCATCGGATGAGCACGCAGGTCACAAAATGCCCGAAATTGAGTTGGCTGAGCATGAATTCAACTCGACTTCTAAAAAAGGGTTTGGAGTCGCGATGGGTATCACTCTTTTAGCCGGATTGGCTTTCGGCTTACTGGTTTCCAAAAAGCCTGGGGAATAATTTCGATAACAGGGGGACACAATGCTGAACCGCATCAATGAGATACTCAAGGATCGCCTGGGATTGCATCTTCTGGAGTACGAAATTCCGGAACATGCCAATACGGTCAAATACTCTCTTGGAGGGATGACGGCATCTTCCTTCAGCATTTTGGTGATCAGTGGAATCATTCTGGCCCAGTTTTATGTTCCCGATCCCGAGCGCGCCAATCAAAGCATTCACTACCTTTCGGATCAGGTTTTTCTTGGTTGGTATTTGAGAGGAATCCACTTCTGGGCGGCGGAAGTTTTAACCGTTACGATGGCATTACATATGATCCGTGTATTTTTTACCGCATCCTACAAAAATCCGCGTGAGGTGAATTGGTGGGTGGGCATTGCTCTGTTTTTCATGATGATCAATCTGTTATTCACGGGAACCGTGATCAAGTGGGACCAGGAAGCTTATGAAGCTCTCGCGCATTTCTTGTGGGTGGTTAAAAAATTTGGCATTTTGGGAGCGCCGCTTACCGAAGACTTTGCGCAAGGCGTTCCTCTTTTAAGCCGTATTTATATGGCGCATATTTCCTTACTGCCTTTGATTACGGTATTGATCCTGGGCTTGCACCTCTATTTTGTTAAATACCACAAACTTTCCCCTTTGCCTGAAAAACCTGACGGGGGCGGAAAACAAATCAAGTTCACTCAGCACATGGCTTACCTCAGGCGATCCGGTGCTGGCGTCTTCACTTTAATTTGTCTGCTCGCTTTATTTATTTCTCCACCATTGGGCGAGAAACCTGTGCTCGGGATGGAAGTGACGAAACCTCCGTGGCAATTCGTCTGGATTTATGCCCTTGAAAACCTGTGGGTGCCATCCTTAATTGTCGCTCCATTTCTCATTGGCATTGGTTTGTTCCTGGTTCCCATATTAGACCGGGGAAAAGAAATTCACTGGAAAAACCGGCCGGTGGCTATGGCTGTTTTAGGGTTCACTGTGTTTTTATTTGGGGCTTTAATCATTTGGGGAAAGGTCACCACTATGACCCACTCCATGTGACTCTATCCTAGTCAACTGTCCTCTTCCTCAATTTCAATTTCGTTTCCATCGGGGTCTTTGAAATCGCAAACCCGGGAGAAGGTAAAAACTTCTGTCCAGGAAATTCTACATTCCGGACATTTTAGACGCTGGAAATAAAATTCCACCTCATGCTCATCCCAACCGGAATCCAGGCCCTTGAATTCTCCATGTCCGCAATTCGGACAATTGTCTAACTGTTTTTCGGGATTGACTTTGATTTGCATTGATTGGTCCTTTAATGTGGGTTTCAATAGAAATGTTTGGGAATATTACCTTATAGAAATATTAGACTCCAGAAAAATTGAACCTCTGCTAATGCCAATAGATGCTTTAAGTTGGTGACTCCGTCCAGATCATAATTTTCCAGTTATAAGAAATTCTCCCATGGACGCCTCTTGTTTGTGTGCCAGCATGGGATGAAATTCTCCAGCCAGTAAATCACGGTATAATCTTTCAATCTCTACTTTTTTGAAATAGGAATAACCACCAAGAGCTTCCATAGCCGACTGCGCAAACTGCCTGCTTTGCTGGGAGATAATCGCTTTAGCCTGATGAGCTTTACTGGCGCTTGATTCGTCGGGTTTTACGTTAAAGTTATTTATAGCTTGAATAAAGTCTTCCAATGCCCACTTCGCAATTCGATAATGGTTTTGCATCTTTCCAAGCATTGAATTAGATGTTGATGCATGGAAAGTGTCAAGGAAGTGGATGGGCAATATTTGGCCAGGTCTTTAAGGAAGTAGCACAGCTCTCCGTAGGACTTTCTATAGCCACCACACTCCTCAGGTATGAGCGCTTTGTAGACTCCCGAATCTTTTAAGGCCAATAAGTTATCCCTGGCAAACTGATTGTTCCGGTCGAGGTCCGGTGCTAATGTTTCGAATTTGGTGCCAAGATTTAACAAGATGCTTTTAAAATCCATAGAATGTCTACTGTCTAATATTTTAAGTGGATATTTTTGAAGTTAACTCCGGATAGATAAAACCGGGCTAAATTAGTCCATCTCTATGGGCAAATACATTCAAGTTGAACCATTTGGAAAAAAACCGCACGTCACGGTTAAGGCCATCAAACTCGATGAGCCCGTCACTCTTTGCTTGGGATAGTGATAACCAACCCATCCAAATCTGGGTCATCACCTTGATAGGAACCTTGATATACAACATCACCTCATGTCCTGGGTCTTTAAGGCAAATATCCACTTCTTCCCGGTTTATTACTAGCCACCACCTCGACAGCGACCTTGAAATGCCCTGAAAATCAAAGCGAACGACATAATGACCCTTTTCGTCAAAATAGCTGAGATCAATAGTTCGGCTGATGTCCCACATCAGTAAGCGCGGATCATAGTCTTCCTTTTGAAGCTTTGAAACCGCCCACTTGTTACCCCAGTCACCCAATTTCATCAGAATTGGACCCAAATCCAGAGCCGCTTCATCCGGGAGGTAGTGATATTTGGGTTTTAATTTTCCGGTTTCCACTTTCTTGATGATCTGGGCGTCTTCCAGTTCGACAAGCCGCTTGGAAAGCAGGGTAGGGGAGATTAAAGGGATTCCATTGCGCAGGGCATTGAAGGTTTTTGACCCGGACAATACCTCACGAATAATAATAATGGACCACTTTTCAGCAACAATCTCAGCGGCTTTTGCAATGGGACAAAATTGGCCATAACCTTTCATGGTTTTCATTCTAGCCACCTTCTATTTTTTATACTAGTACAATATATGTACTGGATATGCTTTTCTCCTTTTTAAAAATAACACCGATACAAACCATTGCGTTTCTCCTGAGTTAATGGCAGAAATATAGATGACGGAAAGGGAAACTATTCTGGTAAAGGGTCAAATACCAGCCTGGTTAAAATAAACTGGGACAGCGGTTCTTTCTGAAGTGAATCGCTATCCTTATTGTAAGATTATACTTCTTGGCTTGACCTTTGGTGCTAGGTAGGGCAATGTTGCTCGTTTTTAGCCTTGAAAAGGATTGATGACAACCCATGAACCAAAATTTACATCAACAAAAAGCAGAGGAGCCTATCCAAATTGAAGTCTATTCAAAAAAGGATTGTTGCCTTTGCGATGAAGCGAAGGATATGATATTGGATAATACTAGGGAATATTCCGTTGAGCTTTCAGTCACTGATATCGAATCATCTCCCGAATTGTTCGAGGAGTATAAAGAAAAAATCCCTGTAATTTTTATCGAGGGAGAACAAAGTTTTGTCTATAAGGTTCACCCGGTAACATTACGTAAAAAACTGGAAAAGGTTCTTGAATCCAGGAACATTAAATAATCTTTCAACAATTTATTCTAGAGGCATCATGGTAGAAAAAACGTCTTTAACCGAATCGGAATTGCAGGATAAACTGAAGGAACTGGCTCCCGAATGGAAGGCAGAAAAAAATGAAAAGGGTCTTGATATTATTGAGCGGGTATACCGGGCCAAAAAGTTTATGGAAGGAATTGATTTTGTGCAAAAGGTGGCTGAAGCCGCTGAAGCCAACAACCACCATCCGGATATTTTTATCAATTACAAGCGCATTACTGTTCGCTACTGGACCCATTCCTCAAGTGGTGTGACTCTTGCGGACGTCCAGATGGCACAGAAAATAGATCCCTTGTTTGATAAATAAAGGTTAGTACCTTTAGGCCTATATTTCTTTTTCTTCCAGCAGGATATCGTCCAGGTTTTGGCGTCGCCGGACCAAAATTGATGTTGAGCCATCTATTACCACCTCTGCAACGAGCGGTTGGGAATTGTAATTGGAAGCCATGGCCATACCATAAGCTCCGGCCCCACCTACAATAATGATGTTGCCAACTTTGGGCATGGGAAGTTTGCGGGGTACGGGTTCTTCGTTCTCCTGAGTGAGCATATCTCCGGATTCGCACACTGGCCCTGCCACAATCAGTTCCTGTTCGGGTCCCAAGTCTTCTCCGTCAAACCAGATGGGGTGATACGAACCGTAAGCCATTGGCCGCAGTAAATGACAAAATCCGATGTTGGTTAACACATAGTCCAGCCGTTTTCCATCCTCATCAAAGGTGTGGTTGAGGGAACGGACTTCACCTACCAGGTAGCCGCAACCTGCAACGAACCTTCGGCCCGGTTCAATTTCACAAATGATTTTTCTTCCAAAATGTTTCTCCAGGACCTGAATTCTTTCTTCCAGAATCGGCTTGTAAGGGGATAAATCTTCCTGAGGTAATTCGGTCCTGTATTGATACGGCAACCCGCCACCGAAATTGATTTCCTGAAGGTCCTCGAATTCTTTCGCAAAATCGACAAGTTTCCCGGTGATGCGCTTTAAATGCTCCATATCCCCGCCCGACCCAATATGCATGTGGACGCCTGTGATTTTTAATCCGTATTCAGCCGCAATTGATTTCACTTCATCCAGGTTTTGGTACCAGATACCATGTTTGCTATAGGGTCCCCCGGTATTGGTTTTTTTGGAATGGCCCGCACCTTCCCCGGGATTAATACGAATGGAAATTCCATTGTCGCCTGTTTTCAGTCTTTGATAAGCCTGCCCGTACTCGCGTACCATGCCCAGGGTTCCGCAGTTGCAGGGGATGTTTTCTTTCAGGCAGTATTCCACATCTTCTTTATTAAAAAACACATCGCTGGTAAAACAGACATCTTCCGGTTTAAAGCCGACACGCAAGGCTCGTTGAACTTCATATACACTCACCGCATCAATTTTTACTCCCTGGTCGAGTATTTCTTTTAAAACACGCCAATTGGAGCAAGCCTTCATGGCATAGCGGGTTACAGGGGATAAGGCTTTGATTTCCTGAATCGCCTCACGAAGCGCCTTTAAACTATAAACATAAACTGGAGTCCCGTATTGTTTGGCAATCTCGGTCACCGAAACATTTTCGATTTTCATTCACTTCCCTCATATTTTACACTTAAAATGTTAGCAAAATTACAACAGACAGGACCCGCTGGCAAGGCAATTCTTTTAAAGGACAGGTCATTGATTAAATAGATCTTAAAACTAAGAAATTTGTTTGACAAATATTTTTATAGAGCTTTTAATAAAAACATACAATAACACTTATGAGAACGAAAAAATCGCATGAAAAAGTGGGGCATCGAAAATTCGCTGGAATTGTACAATATTGAAGGTTGGGGCTGTGGTTATTTTAATATCAACCCGGATGGAAACCTGATTGTCCGGCCAAACAAAAATAATGAAAGCGTTATTGACTTAAAACTTCTGATAGACGATATACAGGCCAAAGGTTATTCCCTTCCTGCCCTGATTCGCTTTTCCGACATTTTACGCTCAAGCATCCACAACCTTACCTCAGCATTTAAAAAAGCAATTGAGGAACATCAATACGAGGGAGATTACCACGGCGTTTATCCCATTAAGGTGAATCAGCAAAGACAGGTGGTTGAAGAAATCGTAAAGTTTGGTCGGGACTATAATATTGGTCTCGAAGCGGGCTCTAAACCGGAATTGCACGCCTGCCTCGCCATAATGGACAACCCTAACGCTCTCCTGATCTGTAATGGATATAAGGATGAACCCTTCATTCGACTGGCTTTAATGGGGCAAAAGCTGGGGCGAAAAGTGTTCATTGTGGTCGAAAAATTATCCGAATTGAATATGATCCTTCGAGTGGCAAAGGAATTAAATATTCGGCCCCATATCGGCCTTCGTATTAAACTGGTGAATGCAGGATCGGGAAGATGGATGTCTTCTGCGGGAGAACATTCTAAATTTGGGCTCAGTCCTGCAGAGTTGATGGAAGCTTTGGACATAGCCAAATCACAAAACGTTCTGGATTGCATTCAACTCATTCATTTTCATTTGGGAAGCCAGATCACCAACATTCGAAAAATCAAAAACGGTTTGAAGGAAATAGGGCGTTTTTATTCGGAGCTTATCAAACTCGGTTGCAACATTCAGTATATCGACGTTGGCGGTGGTTTGGGTGTGGACTATGACGGCTCCCGCTCAACCTATTCGTCCAGCACCAACTATTCCGTCCAGGAATATGCCAATGATGTTGTGTACCATCTGTCCGAGATTTGCCTGGAGGAGAAACTGCCACAACCCCATATTATTTCCGAATCCGGCCGGGCTATGACGGCTTACCATTCGATTCTGGTGTTCAATGTTTTGGATGTGACCAGTTTCCCTGAGTGGGACAATGCCATCGAAATTGAGGAGGAAGCTCCAGCCGTGGTCCATGAACTCCATTATGTTCTGGAACAAACTTCCAATAAGAATATTTCAGAATCCTGGCACGATGCGGTACACCTTAAAGACGAAGCGCAAACGCAATTTTTACATGGGATCATTACCCTGGAGGACAGAGCGCTTTCGGAAAAAATATTTTGGGGAATCACACGAAAAATTGATGCACTCTCAAAACGATTCAAGTACCTTCCCGACGAATTGAAAACTTTGAACAAGTTTTTGGCGGACAAGTATTTTTGTAATTTTTCCGTTTTTCAATCTTTGCCCGATTCCTGGGCGATAGACCAGGTGTTTCCCATTGTTCCCCTTCAACGCTTGAATGAAATCCCCAACCGGCAAGCTACTCTGGAAGACATCACCTGTGATTCGGACGGGAAGATCGACCAATTCATTGGAAATCGTAGTACAGAATCGACTTTAAGAGTCCATTCAGTGACACCGGATACCCCTTATCGTATTGGTATTTTTTTAACAGGGGCTTATCAGGAAATTTTGGGCGACTTGCACAACTTGTTTGGCGACACCAATACATTTCACGTTTCCTTGCGAAAAGATGGCCGATTAAAATATGAACAGATTATCGAAGGGGAAAACGTTTCAGATGTGCTCGATTACGTTCAATTCCGGGCAGATGAGTTGGCGGGAAGGATCGCCGGAATTTTGATAGGGGCGGTGCAGAGCGACAAAATTTCTCAAAAAGAAGCGGATCAATTTCTGGAGTTTTACAAAGAAGGCCTGCAAGGCTATACCTACCTGATTAAACCAAATTTTGAAGCTTGATACCTGTTAAATAACCCGTTCCCCTTGCATAAGAACATCCACCATATCCTGATGGACCCGTCCATTTGAGGCCAGGATATTTTCAGCATAAACATTAAATGGGGAACCATCAAAGCAAGTTACGGTTCCCCCCGCTTCCTGCACAATGAGCGATCCCGCGGCTACATCCCAGGGGTTGAGTTTCATTTCCCAAAACCCCTCGAACCGTCCTGCCGCGGTATATACAAGGTCCAGGCAGGCAGAGCCGGGACGGCGTACCGCTTCACAAGCTTTGGTGAAATTCGCAAAATGGTGGATATTATCGTGTGTGCCAGAAGTCACAACATCGTAAGAAAAACCGGTTACCAGCAGGCTTTGTTTTAAATTTTCGATGCTGGAAACTGAGATTGGCTCCGAATTTAAAGTCGCGCCTTTGCCTTTTTCCGCAACGAACAATTCGTCCAGGGAAGGATTGTATATAACGCCTAAAACCATTTCTCCCTCGTGTTCCAATCCAATGGAAACACAATAGCAGGGAAAACCATGCGCGTAATTTATGGTCCCGTCCAAAGGATCGATGATCCATTTGAAAACAGCACTGCCTTCACTCACCCCGGATTCCTCAGCCAATATGGCATGATTCGGAAACTTCTTTTTGATCCTTCCAATGATTTCCTGTTCGCATAAAAGATCGATTTCCGTAACCGGGTTGACCTCGCCTTTATAGCGAATGGTGCCAATGGTGTTTTTCCGATCCGATTGAATTTTTCCTGCGGCCAATGCCGCTTCTACTGCAAGCTCCAGAGCTCCCTTCATTCGATCCAGCCTCCACCAATCACACAATCATCCTTATAAAAAACCGCGGCCTGACCTGGCGTGATCGCTGATTGAGGCTCATGAAAAATCACCCGCGCACGTCCATCCGGAAAGGAAGTTACCCTGGCCGGTGACCCTGAATGGCGGTAACGAATTTGTACTTGGCATTCAGCCGTTCCGTCTGGCTCCCAAAACCAGTTCACCTGGTTCACAAAAAACTCTGTTTCCAACAGTTCGTCTTTCGGACCGACGGTTACTGTATTCGTTTCGGCATCAATTTGGGTCACAAAATAAGGCTCCTTCAATCCACCAAGGTTTAGTCCTTTACGTTGTCCCACGGTGTATCCCGTATAACCCCCATGCGAACCCAGAACATTACCGCTCGAATCAACGATGGATCCTTCCTCAAACCCTTTGCCATTTGTCCTCGGCTCCAAAAAGTCGCGGTAATTATTATTGGGCACAAAACAAATCTCGTAGGACTCCGATTTATCAGCGACATTCAATCCAAGAGATTTAGCAATCTCCCGCACTTCAGGTTTGGACATCTCTCCCAAAGGAAACGCCACCCTTTGCATTTGTGATTGTGACAGGCTGAACAGAAAATAGCTTTGGTCCTTGGTGCGATCTTTTCCACGACGGATGGCAAGCCGTCCCTTATCGTCTTCCACGATGGACGCATAGTGTCCGGTAGCCACCTTATGGAAACCAAGTTCTTCCGCCTTGATCAACAGCCGGTCAAATTTGATTTTCTGGTTGCAAAGGGTACAGGGAATAGGCGTGCGGGCCTTGAGATACTCAGAGACAAACTCATCAACCACCTCTTCCTGAAACTCCTTCTCCATATTCAGGATATAGAAGGGAATGCCGATTTTGTCGGCGACACGGCGAGCGTCCGCCATATCATCCAGAGAGCAACAAGTACCAAAGCGGTTATCGGTTTCGGCACTGTAGTTCCATAATTGAAGGGAGATACCAACCACATCGTATCCCTGCTCCTTCAAAAGTGCGGCGGCAACGGAACTGTCCACACCACCGCTCATTGCTATGACTATTTTTTCTTTCATTCCAAATCTAATATGGTTTAGGGATAAGTACCAGATGGACGTTCAAAAAAGGTCAGCACCGTATCGCCAATGCGTCTTTCTTTAAACTTGACCAGTGTACCATAACTTGAGTCCAGGACCGTCTTACGAAAATGCTCGGCGATTACCCATGCGTCCTCATTTAAAAGTTTTGAATCGGCCAATGACAGTAGGGTTTCCTCGTATAACCCGGATTGAAAAGGTGGATCCAGATATAAAATATCAAATGATTTCTCACGTTTTTCTAATAGAGCTATGGCATTTTTTGCAGACGATTCAAGCAATTCAACATCGCTGTTACTATTTTCTTCAAAGGAGATTTTGCATTTTTCCAGGTTCTTACGGATGAAGGAAGCCGACCTCCTATCCGGTTCCACAAAAACCACCTGGTTCGCCCCTTGACTGATCGCCTCCAATCCGATATTGCCAGAACCGGAAAATAAATCCAGAAAATGCGAGCCTGAAATGTAGGGACGAATCTGATTGAAAAGGGATTCTTTCACCCTGTCCAAAGTTGGGCGTACAAAGTTGCCGGAAGGAGCCAACAATTTGGTGCTTTTAAACTTGCCGCCGATGATACGCAAACCAACACAACCCCAAATAAAACATAATCCAGACACAAGGACAGCCCCCCAAAATCACTTGACAGACTACCTCGATCAAATTAATATAAAATCAAATAATACTAGTGCTCGGGCATCGTCTAACGGTAGGACGTCAGATTCTGGTTCTGAATGTTGAGGTTCGAATCCTTGTGCCCGAGCCAATCTTTTTCTTCACCCATCCCATCTAAAAGAAGAACATAATGAAACAGAATCCATTTTTAGTGGCCCTTTTGTGTCCCGTTTATTTATTAATTGCAACCACAGCAATAGTCAACGATTTTCTTTTGGCGGCAATGTTTATCATGTTCACTCTGGGACTTATCGGAGCTTATGTCACCGAATTCCCCATGTTTGATAGCCTTTATATGAACGAAGTCACCCACAAGGTCGCAGTATCTTCACTGCTCGGAATATTAATCGGGATGCTCATTGGATTGGGTTTCGCAGGAGCAGGCAACGCAGACCCCAGTTCGGTATCACCTGCCGGTAAGTTCATGATGACATGGGGCGTGATGTGCGCGCCAGGGTATCCTTTGATGGTATTTCTTATTCATAAGGTAAATGGTCGTGATCTTGAAGCCGAACAGGCGGTGCGTGAAGCAAAAAAGAAAAAACGTGGCAAATCCAACCATCCTCCGATATTGAATCAAGACAAATTTTAAGTTGCTGGCCCCATCGTCTAGTGGCCCAGGACGCTGGCCTCTCACGCCGGAAACGGGGGTTCGATTCCCCCTGGGGCTACTATATAATTTAAAAGTTACAGCTTTCCTTCCCTTTCTAAACCATTTTTTGCAGATAAATTTTCGTCTAAGACCCTTGATGTTGATCTCAAATGATCGTCATCACAATGAGCGTACTTACCAATAATATATTCAGACTTAGTTGCCCGTCATCGCCGCCAAAGTCAAGTGATCCGTACCTTTGTATGCAGTGTGAATAGAAAAATGGCTTGTTTATTTTTTTATACAAAAGAAATAAAATATAAAACTTGAACCGCTAGCCTAGGTGCTAGCCTTTAGGATGGCTAACGAAAAAGGACTTAGTGTAAATCCACTAAGTCCTTGATTTTACTGGTCGGGATGAGAGGATTTGAACCTCCGGCCCCTTCGTCCCGAACGAAGTGCGCTACCAGGCTGCGCTACATCCCGACTTGGTTTATGCTTTTTTGTTGTAAAAGAAATCCTTCAGAAATTTCCAGATGACAATTGACCCCACCTGATTCGCCAATGAACTCAACCACGTCCTTCCCCCTAAACACTTTTGACAATGCGGGTGCACCACCTGGAACTTTTTGAACCCTTCCACCGCCGCGATCACGTCCGGTTTATTCAGAATATCAACGATGGAATTTTCAAATGCATTACCTGCGGCGGTTTTTCCGTCGTAGTCGACGCAACAATACGTGAGGTCGCCGTTGCACAATATGGCGAAGTGATCGGTCAGGGCACTGCAATAGCCGATTCGTGAGGGAATGTAATGGTCTCCGACAAAAGCGTTGCCCCAACTGTTCAGGATATATGTTTCGAAAAAAATACCTTCTGCGATGTTCACCACATTCCATTTGAACGTCGTTAATTTATTGATGCGGGACTGCACGTCCTCTTTTGCCACATCTGGCATATTAGGCAATAAACTATGTATCTCGCGTGCCCAATAGCTAAAGGTGTTTCTGAGTTCCCGGGTGTTGTTGATTACGCTCATTGTTCCCAGGTTCCAGTCTTCTCCCGGGACTTCAGACTTTAGTAGCGTGTTTAAAAAATGGACTTTCAATTTCGGCGGATTGGGCTGATTCAATATCCAACCGATAAATTCCAAAATGTTTTCTTTGTATTCCTCGAAATCCATATCCCGGCTTTTGCGGGTTTTGTAGGATTCCTCGTCCGGCGTTTGCAGGGAAATGTTGATTTGTCCCACGCGAAGGGGTTTCAACCGTTCTGCGATATCGCTGGATAAATACGTTCCGTTGGTGGTGATTCCTGTCGTCACCCCACGATCCGCGGCGTAATCGAGAATCTCGAAAAACTGCGGATGCATGAAAGGCTCGCCCATCACGTGAAAGGTGATCTTCTCAGCCATTCCATATTCGGCGATTTCATCAATGATGGCAATTGCCTTTTCGTAAGGCATGTACTGGTATTGCCGCGTCATGTTTTGTTTCGGACAGAAGGTACAATCGAAATTGCACACATTGGTCAGTTCAATATGAATACGCTGGAATGGAGAAGGAACCAATTCACCAAAGCGACCGGGCAGGGGCCTTGGGGTGATCTTGGGAAGTTCGGCAACGGTGGGCATCGTCAGTTTTCAGTTGAGTGTTTTTCAGGATTTGTCCCAAACGTATCGATTGATGCTTTCACTGGTGAAAGAGGTGTTGGTTACGTTTCGGGTTACCTTTGTGGAATTGCATTCGGGGCATTTAACTTTTTTGTTGCCCACTTCTGAAATCTTCATTTCCACGACAAACTCGTGCTTACACTTCTCACAACTGTGGTCATAATGCGGCATAAGGAATCCTCCAAAAGTCAAATTAGATTACACCACTTTGTGCTCGAGTTCAATGAGTTTGACCTCGATTCTCCTTTGATTTATTAGCACTTAGGTGTCCATTCGTTTAAAAAAGAAAGGTCCGACCAGAACAGCCGAACCTTTCCATATTTAGTAAATCAAGTAGACGCAATCAGGGGCCAGGGATCTCCCCGCCTTCAACAGGGCCTGATTTCGACTTAAACAACAGCTTGTTTATGGCGTTAAGGTAAGCGAATCCACTGGCCTCAACGGTATTCAAGGCGATGCCTTTTCCAAGCACTTCACGGTTCTCATAAGACACCTGGACGGTGACCTCACCCTGGGCATCTTTGCCTCTGGTTTTAGACATCACCTGATAGTCCAGCAATTTGCAGGTCAGACCGGTGATTTTGTCCATCGCATTAAACATCGAATCCACGGGACCATCCCCTGTCGCCGAGGCATGATGTTCCTTGCCATCTTTACTGATGAGCATCACCTCTGCTGTTGGCGTTTGTCCTGTTTCGAAATGGCATTTCATTGAGCCCATCGAATACGTGTTAAAACGATCGTCTACCAGAATTTCCTTCTGGATCAAGGCAATAATATCTTCATCGAAGATATCCTTTTTTTCATCTGCCAGGATTTTGAAATCGTTAAAAACCTTATCGAGCTTATCTCCAGACAGTTCATAGCCGAGAGCCTTGATTTTATTCTGTAGTGCGTTGCGTCCGGAATGCTTTCCTAGAACCAACTCCGAGGAGTCCAAACCGATGTCCTGCGGGTTCATGATTTCATAAGTATCCTTGTTCTTGAGAAACCCGTCCTGATGCACCCCGGATTCATGGGCGAAGGCATTGCGGCCGACGATGGCTTTATTACGTTGCACGAAAAATCCGGTCAGGCTACTCACCAGACGACTGCAGGGCATGATCTGTTTGGTGTCGATGCCGGTATCGATTCCATAAAACTGCGAACGCGTTTTAAGCGCCATGACGATTTCTTCCATCGCTGCGTTGCCGGCGCGTTCGCCGATCCCGTTGATCGTACATTCCACTTGCCGCGCGCCGGCCTTTACCGCCGCCAGCGAGTTGGCCACAGCCATTCCAAGGTCGTCATGACAATGCACGCTGATCACCGCTTCATCCATATTAGGAACATCGCTTTTGAGGAATCCAATTAAACTGGAAAACTCGTCGGGTGTTGTGTATCCCACCGTATCCGGAATGTTCACCGTTCCGGCACCGGCTGAAATCACCTCCTGCACGACCTGTGCAAGAAAATCCCGTTCCGTCCGCGAAGCGTCTTCAGGAGAAAACTCAATGTCGTCGCAAAACTTTCTTCCGAAACGTATAGCCCTGGTGGCCATTTCAATGATTTCTTCCTTGTTTTTCTGCAATTTGGACTCGCGATGAGTCTTGGATGTAGAAAGGAAAATATGAATTCGCGGCTTTTCGGCTTTTTCCAGTGAACGCGCCGCCGCTTCGATATCCTTTTCCAATGCCCGGGCAAGCCCTGCCACACTGGATCCTTTTATTTCCCTGGCGATAGATTGAACCGATTCGAAATCTCCGGGAGATGCAACCGGAAAGCCCGCTTCGATGACATCAACTTTTAATAGAGATAACTGTCGGGCGATTTCCAGTTTTTCTTTCAGGTTCATACTGGCACCGGGACATTGTTCTCCATCTCTTAAAGTTGTGTCAAAAATAATGAGTTTTTCGGGTTGCATGTTTATACTCCTTCGTTAACAAATCAATAGGAACTATCGCGTTCCGATGCGGTTGGTTTTCCTGTAAAACCGACAAAAGGGAAAAAGTTAAAATATATAATTACTTATTATTTTAATCGATAGCCGCCTGAACCGTAAAGCCTGCCTTTTCGATTTGTTCCACAATCGATTTGGTTTCGCACAGATCCACGCGGAAAAAGTAAATTTGTTTTCGACTGTCCTTCGGGTAGGGGGCCATTCCTACGCTAATAATGTTGACGTCATTTTTGTGAAAAATGCTCGAAACTTTTTCAAAGTTTTTCGTGGCTTTGCCCATAACCACATCGATTCTGGAACTGGAAGTGAGAATCCCCATCATATCGACAAACAGGCCCAAAATGTCAATGATGGAAAGGATGCCCACCAGTTTATTTCGTTTAATGACCGGAAGCGCTCCGATTTTATTTTTATAAATGAGGAGCGCCGCGTCTTCAATATGTGTCTCCGGCATCACCACCATCGGGTTTCGCGTCATGTATTCACTAACCTTTATTTTGGCTGGGCTCGGATGACTGATGGCACCCGTTTTATCCTTTTTACCTTTTTGCATGAAAGCACTGCGAATATCGCTTTCGGTTATGATGCCAAACAGTTCTTTGCCATCAACTACTGGCAAATGCCGAATAGAATGTTTCACCAGCAATTCCTGCGCTTTTTTCAGCGATTCATTGGCTTTGATGGTGATTGGGTTTTTCACCATAACCTCACTAACGATCATTGCAACACTCCAAAAATTCTTTAATATTCAGGGAAAGAAAAAATTAACCGGCTATGAAACCTGTTTTCAGTTAAAACATGGGATCCAGGCCAGGATAACGGGTAGGAAAGTACTATAAAACCATTATACCAGAATTGCTTTCAGTCAATTATAATCCAATATTTTTATAATTTACCAATAATTAGCCCAAAAAGCGATAATTTAAGAGAAATTGAAGGAAAAAACCGATCGAGGGAGTTAATCTTCCAATTCTTTTTCGGGGAAATCGCTATTGAGAACTTCGAAAACCTCATCTCGTGAAGTTTCGAGGCCATAGGGAAATAAGACTTTTAGAGGTTTTTCAAAGTTTTTCAATACGATCTCAATTCCTGGAAAGCCGATTGTAAAGGGACGCCAGGGATCAGAATAGGGAAATGTCCTTTTTGAAAATGAGACCACTGACGGGTCAGACAACCACTGGGATGTGTGGGGTGAACGTATCTCAAGCTTAACATTTTTAATGCGAACGGCTCGCATATCCTTGATGCATTTAATTCGTGAAATTATTTGGTTGATAGGGATATATAAAGAATAGCAAATCAGGGCCAAGCCTAAATACCAATAGTTGGTTATTAAAGAGAATCCAAATAGAAAAACTATAACGGCAACAATTATTTCTCCCATGTGAATAAAGTTTAGGATCCCTGTAACAAAGGCGGATGTTGAATAGCCTGGATAATGAATTCTGTTTTCTGAATACGAAGACATTATTAAGGGTGCCTCTAAAAATAGGATAAAAAGTTACTGAATGAATTAAAATAAGTTTGTTATACGGTTTTGCTAAACATCCTCCCTGTTTGAAAGGATTCCCGCCATGTCCCAGCCCGGAATTTTTGATCTCGATAACCGTTATGAAACCTT
>JACAVV010000046.1 GCA_024648695.1 Nitrospina sp. | reverse complement strand
CCGAGATAAATTCAGGGGTAAAACGGGACAACATATACCCGGCATAAATCGAATACAAAAATTTATTACCTACTTTTTCAATCTTAAATTCTAAATTCCTCTAATTTCTCAATTTTTAGAGGTGCCCAATATTGTTACCTTGATGCTGATTGATAATCCTTCGAGTTTTGATGAGACAGAACCTGTACCATGATTTGAATCGTTTTCATTAAGATAGTTTTTAGCCATTGCCCAAAATGTCCTTTTTTATTTTGTTGAATTTTTGTAATAAAATATTCAATGTTGCTCTCACAATGAAAATTTAAAAATAAAAATTTCTGATAGTAATTCGGCAAGGTCCGTGCCAGAGCATTCTATTTTTTAATAAGGCCTTTGTTTTTAAAGGTTTGTAGAATTGAGAGAGGATTTGGAGGACGATTTTCAAAAATTATTATTATTTTTAAGTCCGAGAACCGTAAGGTTTCCTTGGGTGTAAAGGTTATTTTATTGTTCTCCTGTAGGTAGGGTCAGGCTTGCCTTGTAAAAAGGAGTTTGCCGTCTATAGAAATATTTCTACTTTTATATCAGGGTAGGGAAAAGGATGGTTGTGGGGTTAAACAAGGTTTTCTATTTAAAGGATTTACGGTCGATCCCGTAAGCTTTCATTTTGTCGTATAAAGTTTGCTTGGGGATGGACAGGGACTCCTGGGTCTTTTTGACGTCGCCCTTATGAAGCATCAATTCCTGCTCGATCAGGTTTTTTTCAAATTGCGCAACCTGGTCCTTGAAAGTTATTTGAGAACCTTCCGAAGAATCTGAATGGGTAGGAAGGGAGTCCATATTGAATTCGGGGAGATTCATTCCGATAAGGTACTTTTCCGCTTCATTTTTAAGTTCACGGACATTGCCTTCCCAGGGCCTCGCCATAAGTTTTTGCATGAGGCTGTTGTCAATTGGGGGAGGGGGCAATTGGCTTCTTGTACTAGCCTGCAATACATAATGCTGGAATATGATAGGAATATCTTCCTTACGATTTCGCAGGGGAGGAATCAATATGGGCATCACGTTTAACCGGTAATACAAATCCTTGCGAAACTCATTTTTGTCGCTCGCCTCCTTTAGATCGGTTTTGCTTGCGGCAATAATACGTACATCCACATAAATCGGTGTGTTGGATCCGATACGTTCGATAACCCGGTCCTGCAATACATGCAAAAGTTTTACCTGCAGGTGAAGTGGCATACTTTCGATTTCATCCAGAAAAACGGTGCCGCCACTGGCGTATTCGAATTTTCCGATCCTGCGGTGCTGAGCGCCAGTGAACGATCCGGCTTCGTGTCCGAACAGTTCACTTTCAATGATCGTCTCCGGGATGCCTCCGCAATTGATGGAAACGAAGGGAGATTTACGCCGATGGCTTTCTTCATGAAGGCATCGGGCTACCAAGTCCTTTCCCGTCCCCGTTTCTCCATTGATCAGGATATCGACTTCACAATCCGCCACAGATTCGATAATATGCCTCAATTTTTTTATTGCAGGCGACTTCCCCAGGATTTTGTTTTCCAGATTAAGAGGACCCTCTAATTGGGACCTTAGCTTTCGCACTTCCATGACCAGGTCCCTTTTCTCTGTGGCCCGCTTCACCACATCGAGAAAGTAGGAAGTATCAAACGGTTTTTCCAAAAAATCATAGGCGCCATTACGCATTGCCTTGACGGCCATTGGAATGTCCCCGTGACCGGTGATGAGGATGATCGGTAATTCGGGATCGATTTCTTTCACCCGTTCCAGGAGGGCCAGCCCATCCATTCCGGACATAACAATGTCGCTGACAATCACGCCATGCCATTCATGGTTGATTTGTCTGATGGCTTCCTCAGCTGAGTCGTAAGCCTCCACCTGATAGCCCTTTTGTTTCAACTCATTCTTGTAAGCTTTTCGCAGGATTTTTTCGTCATCCACAATAATGACATTGCCAGCCGATTTCATGAAATCACCTGCTCCACGAGGTCTTCTTTAATTGCTCCCTCTTTAGGAAGAGTCACTGTAAACAAGGTTCCTTCTCCGGGGGCACTTTGACAACTGATGTCTCCTCCGTGCCGTTTTATGATTCCATAGCTGACGGACAACCCCAGGCCGGTCCCTTTCACTGAACCCTTGGTAGTGAAAAAGGGTTCAAAAATTTGATCCAGATTGCCTGGAGGAATGCCGCATCCTGAATCCTGAACTCGAATAATGAGATTGGAGTTCTGACAGGAAGTGGTCACACTGATTTTTCCAGTATCGTTCCCGATAGCTTCTTCAGCGTTATGAAGTAAATTCAGTATGACCTGCTTGATCTGGTCCTCTACGGCATTTAACAAGGGAAGGTCCGGGAAAAACTCCTTTTCAACTGCAATGTTTTTTTCGCGAAAATTTTTCTTTTTTAAGATGATCATATCTTCAATGGCTTCATGCAGGTCAAAGCTCGAAATTTGTCCTGATGTGGGCCGGTAAAACTGTTTGAGTTTGGAAGCCAGGCCCATCACCCGGGTGCATTCGCTGATGGCAAGATCCGCCAAATCTTCCAGGGGTTCATTCAGACTGACCTGGTTTCGAATTTGTTCCAGAATATTGCGCACTCCAAGGATAGGGTTATTAAATTCGTGAGAAATGGATGCGGCTAATTTACCAACCGCCGAAAGTTTTTCTGAGTGAAGCAATTGGGAATGATAGGCCCGCAATTCTTTTGTCCGTTCCTGCACCTTTTGTTCGAGGATCTGGTTTTGCTCCAGGATTCTGTTGTTGAGCAATCTTACTTCCAAAAGGTTACGTATTCTAAAACTGATTTCCGTCAAATCAAAAGGTTTGTTTAAAAAATCCTTGGCGCCCGCTTTTAAGGCCCGAATACAGGTCTCATGATCGTTTTCCGCTGTTAAAACCAAAACGGATAAATAGGATTTTTCAATTTCCTTGAATTGTTCCATTACCTGAAAGCCATCAAGTCCGGGCATTCTTAAATCCAGCAATACCAGTTGAGGATTGAAGGATTTGTAAATTTCCAACGCCTTATTAGAATTTGTGGTGGATTTAATAGAGGTGAAACCGGCAAGAGTGAGCCCTTTTTCCAGAAGTAGAACATTGGCTTCTTCATCGTCCACAATAAAAATATTTGAGTTCAGGATATCGCTTTCGCTGACCATAGCACCGGTTTTCAGAGATGGGTGTACAGATTCCAACCAGGAAAAAGTTTATAAAGTTTAAAATTGATCCTGGAATTATTCTATTACATTTTGGGCAACTTTTAGATTAATTCTTTTCGAAGCGCGTTTAAGGAATCAAATGAAGTTTGATGGAAACAGATTCAATTGCCTATTTTTCAGACATTACATGAACCCCTTCCCAGTTTTCGGGCGGGTTTTCCTGGTAGAAAAGGCATCTGTCGTACATGATCCGGCAGGGTGAATCCTGTGGAAACCTGTTTTTCAGGTCCTTAAAAAGATCTCCCGCCAAACTGAAATCACCTTGCCTGTATTGTCCTATTGCGGATTCATATCCATTGATCAGGTTGGAGTCTTCTGCACCGGACTCTTTTTTAAGTCCCATGAGATGAAAAATCCGGCACCCAGTCTGCCGTCCAACCACCTGAACTGAATCCAGATCGCGGGCCGAAATTTCTGACTGGGCCAGTTGAAAAGTCTCTTCGCTGATAATGATCTGGGTACCGTAATACTTGTTCAAACCTTCCAGCCGTGATCCGTAATTTACGGTGTCCCCGATGCAGGTGTAATCGCGAGAATGCTCAGACCCCAGGTTGCCAACAATCATCTCTCCAGTGGCAATGCCTATTCGGGCATGAATATCGGGAAAGCCTTGTTGTATCCATTGGGGACGCAACTCGGCCAGTCGTTTTTGCATTTGGAGCGCCGCCTGGCATGCCAGAAGAGCATGGTTGCCTTTGGTGAATGGTGGACCCCAAAATGCCATGATGCCATCCCCCAGGTATTTATCAAGAATCCCTTGCAGGCCCGTCAGCTCTTCAGTCATGGCACCCAGATACTGGTTCAGCAGGTCCAGTAAAATGTCCGGTGGCATGTTTTCACTGAATTTGGTGAAACCCGCGATGTCGCTAAACAAAATGGTTTGCTCTTGCCGGGTCCCACCCAATTTCAACTTGTCGGGATCCGCGATAATTTCAGAAACGATAGAGGGGTGCAGGTATTTGCCAAACGATTCACGAATCCTTTCCTTTTCCTGCAGACCTTCCATCATGTGATTGAAGGCTTGGGACAGTTGTCCGACTTCATCCCGGGAGCGGTAGTGGATTCTGTAATCGAAATTACCTTCGGTAACTTCCCGGGTTCCCGCCACCAGTCTTTTGATAGGTTGTACCAGGCGGTTGACAAAAATAATCGCGCAAACCAGTCCGGCCAGCATCACGCCGAGACCCAACAACAAAATATTGTTTCTCAGGTCGATGAAAGGTTCGAGGGCTTTGTCTAAATTGGAGCTCAACAAGTAGCCTGCATTGCTCGCAGGTTCATTAAATAAGCCTATTCGAGCAATATGCCGATCCCCGGAAAGCAGAAAAGAGCCGGTCTCCATTTTCAAACCCTTTTTTTGTTTGATAATGTGTTTGCTTATCTCCCGCGGAGTGTTGCTCGCAATCAAAGCATCGTCAATAAAAAAGAGGACCTTCACACCGGAGGTTTCCAAAGTTTTTCCCAGAAGCTTTTTTACCCATTCATTATCTATTCGTCTCAGAACACCCATGGCACCCACCGCAAAATCATCAGAAAGAGATTCCTTTAAAGGAGCATAAACAATACTGTACAGCTCTTGTCCCAGCGAAATTACATGAGCCGTTCCCGTTCCGCGGTCCAGAATGTTCTCCAGCGGAAAGGATTCTTTAAATTGTTGAAACCAGGTTTCCCTCTCTTTGTCAGCAGGATAAATTCCACGCAGTGCAGGCTCGTCATCTACCATGAAAACAATATCACCCTCGGCGTCCAGGGCGATTTCTTCTGTGAAGGAATAAAAATTATCCTTGATCTGGCCCATGAATGAACGAAACCTTTGATCCATCGTGATGGTTTGGACCAGTTTTAAAATGTGTTTTTGCTGGTTCTCAAGTTTGTCCTGGAACAACCTTTGGGTCAGTTGCAGTTCGTTGGAAAGCTGGGAAATTTCGTGGGATTCAGATTGCTGACTGGTGAAGTACAGGGTCAATCCCAATAAACCGGAAATGAAAATGATAAATGCGAGCGAAATTTTTGAACCGAGTTTCATTCCAATTCACAGTTGAAGCTTTTGGAAGGGATAAAAATAAACTTTGGTGTTTCAGCGGGAAAATGTCCGCCTTAATGGATCACTCGATCAACAGACAGGGTTTCATTCAACAACCTGCTTTGCCCGGCTTTTATCGTTACCTGGTGTTTAATACTTCCTAAACGCCAAAACCAGAACATGACATTATAGTTCCCGGGGGCCAGGTCCTGAAAAACATAGCGGTCGCCGCTGGTGAGCCGTTGGCAATCTAATCCCTTGCCCGAATGTACGTGCATTCTGAGGCTCTCGTCTTCCTCAGAATTGAGTTCCAGGTCTCCCTCCAGATTAATGGAGATATCCTGTTCCGATTGTGGCGGAATGGGGGCATATTCCTGGAATCCGTCCTCGTTGTTATCGTCGGTCAAATAAAGGTGATGGGTGAGCCCGGAATTGTTTTTGACTCGAAGCCGATCCCCTTTAGCCAAGGCCATGGACTTGATGGAAAACTCAGAGCCATTAATTTCAAGCGCATGCACTGCACCCCCCTGGTGGGCGGGATTCATCAAACAGGCATAAAGGTTTTTCAATCTGGGGTAATTGACCATGGCTTCAGAATAGAAAATTCCACCAAGAAATCCATCATATCCAACATCGCTTTCCCCCGATTGCTTATCCAGAAATTCCTTATGGCTTTGGGCTTTTAAAGTACCGTACAAGGCTCCCTTTCCAGGGGAAGGTTCCGGGACAGAAGCGCAACCGAAACCCGAAAGGGCGAACATAATCAGAATGAGAATGTGGCGAATGCTTTTCATCATCATTTTTTTACAATTTCCAACACCAGATTGGAAACGGGTTGATTCCCGACTGTAAACTCCAGAGTTTTTGATTTGTACCTGCGGTGGAGATGAGTGGCTTTCAAAACCCATCGACCCGGAGGTACATTATCAATTTTGAAATCTCCAGGTGTTTTTAGAATAGTGTGATATCTGGATGGAAGGATAAATAATTTCCCTTCCATGCGCTTATGCACCGAACAATAATAATTGACTTTGCCTTCTTTCTCGAATTTAACTTTTAAGGTACTGCCTTTTTCTCCCAGACCTAAATCGAAGATATTGGTTTTGGCGAGTGAATAAACGTTGTGGTCGATTTCTTTGTCTTCGTTATTGATAAACTCAACGGTATCGCCCTGAGTGATCACCTGTAGTCCCGGATTAAAGCGCCTTCCTTTTTGCGTGACTTTATGTGTATTGTGGGAAATGGGGAAAGAGGAATTTGCCGGTTCCAGATAAAGGATCATTTTCTTCAATTTTTTCCCCCCCTGAACCTGAACGGTTCCCGATACGGGTTGGCCATGAGCCCATGCCAGGCAGGGAGCGAGGACTAATAGCAGGGTAAGGAAAATAGTGATGACGGGCTTTCCGATCTGGGCCATAGAGTAAGATTATGGTTTGTTATTTTGAAAATATAGTATCAATTTTGGGAATCCACCAACCGTAAAAATGTCATTTTCCGGCCCTGTTTTGAAACATTAGGAATGTTAAATTACAACCTTAATTCATCAATCTTTTAATGAAGGTTTGCTTCATACTCTTCAAGAATTTTCACGAGACGATCTTTCGTCTTCAACTTTTGTTTTTGTATGGTCTTTTTTTCCAACTCTTGATCAGGGGCCAGGAACTTCAATTTATTCAACTCTTCTACTTTTAATTTAAGGCGAGTGTGCTCTTCATACAACTCTTTGAACTCAATATTCTCATTTTTTACCTTTTCTAACAAGACCGGATCAATATCCATTTTCTTTTTCCTCCTCTCAAAATGTTACGGTCCAAACTTAATTTCTGCTTCTGATTTTCTTACGTAATTAATCTTTAACGAATTTAAGTTGAAACTTTGTTTATTTTCAAAGTCGTTTATGGCCTGTAGAACCGCGAAGCTTGCAACGGATCCAGGATAAACGTCTACAGAATCAATGAATTTGTTCCCCAAAACCGACTGTAACCTGTCCCGATAGGCGGCAACTCCGGTGCCATAAAATAGCGTAGGTTCCTGCACCCGTTCCCCCAACGCTTCCGGAGACAAAGCGCAATCTTCCGAAACCTTGATCAGGGATCCATCAGAAACCTTGAAAAATGAAGCATACACTTCACATTTTCTGGCATCCAGAATCACACAAACAGGTTTTGGGTCTGGCTTCACTTTGGCCGCAAAAGCATCCAGAGACCCCACACCAACGAACGGTTTCTCCGACGACAAGACAAATCCCTTGATCACACTGATCCCAACACGCAATCCAGTAAACGACCCGGGACCTGTGGTGACAACGAACCCATCGATATCCTCAAACCGCTTTTGAGCTTTGGACAATACAGTATCCACCATCAAAAGGATTTGCCCGGATAATGAGCAATCTTGAGATTGAAATTGTTCTGATAGGATGTCTTGGTTTTTTAGGAGAGCGACGCTAGCTTGCGGAGTGGAAGAATCTAAGCCAAGTAAAACCATAGTTAACCTGAAAAAGTGTTTTAACTGCGGATTCTAAATTGCAACTCCATATTTTGTGATTATAGTTAGAAAAGCTTTTAATGAAAACTAAAAAATTTAATTATTTGGCGGCTGGTTTTAAACTTTTCCGGTTTCAAGTTCAAACCTTAGCCTATAGAGGCCAAAATAATTTGAATTAAAAATAAATATACCTGACTTTGAATTTTTTCAGGTTTGATCAAAAGTTATTGATTTAATTGACTTTATTTGCTTGACAAAAATATTTTTGGGGATTACCGTAAACGGAAGTTTTTGCTATTGAAAGGCATAAATTGTTAAAAATCAAATGCTAAACGGCATTTCCTTCAAAAAATTGCGAAAGCCTTAAATTTGAGGTGATTTATGTTTTATGAAGTGAAAGTTCTGGACGGTAATGGCAAGGTAAAAAAAGTGATTTCTCCCAAAAAATTAAGCGACAGGTTCTGGCAACGGCATGAAATGGGTCAGGATGGAGGTATGGAACCGGAAGACCTGGGTGACGACTTGAATTTAAACCGGAGAGAAAAGAAAATTGATAAAAGCCCCATTGAAATGGAGGATTCCTGAAAATCCAGGGCAGTTGGAATTTCCGGTCGATGGACGCGGCCGTTAGGGATCCGTTATTGGGTTCACTTCATTTCTGGTTTCAATTGGGTTTTTTCAAACCCCAAGTGATGGTATGATGAGGCAATTTTTTAAACCGCTTCATTTTCTTTTACCATTTTTTGGTTTATTCCAAAAAAGAATTGACCCGGTGGTGAAGGAAATAGAGGAGAAAAGAATGCAAACTTTTCAATAATTTCCTATCGATGAGGTCAGACGGAGTGACTTGTGTACATTACTAATGACGATCAATTATTGGACTTGATTGACCAAATAAAATCCTGCGAAATGCTCGCGATTGATACAGAATTCGTCAGGGAAAAAACTTATTTCCACCGCCTGGGGTTGATTCAGGTCGCTGGAAATGGCATTTGTGCCGCTTTGGATCCCATATCCATAAACAATTTGGACCCGTTTCTAGATTTGGTGAAAAATAAAAATATCCTCAAGGTCTTTCATGCCGGCAAACAGGACCTGGAAATCCTAAACCGACTTTGCGGGGAAGGGGTTCGACCGGTGTTTGATACCCAGGTGGCCGCTTCTCTGGTGGGTTGGGGATTGCAAATTTCTTTTGCCAAGATTGTCCAGAAGGTTACCGGAAAACGCATTCATAAAACGGAAACATATACAGATTGGTGTCGCCGTCCTTTGAGCAAGGGACAAATCGAGTATGCCTTGAACGATGTGCGCTACCTGGTGCCGGTCTATGAAAAATTGCAGAAAAAGTTAAAGCGCATGCGGCGCCTGGAATGGCTTGAAGGGGAATTGAAGTTTTTGGAGGATCACGAAACCTTTCAGATGCCGGACCCTTACGAACAATATTTGAAATTGAAAAATATCAGAGGCTTGAAGCCGCGAAATTTGGCGGTGATCCGTGAGTTGGCGGCCTGGAGAGAAAAAGAGGCCATGAACCGGGATTGTCTTGCAAAATCTATTGTTCGGGATGAGCCGTTATTGGAAATCGCCCGGGCTCTGCCCCGCGATGCGAAAAGTCTCGGAAGTATCCGCGGGTTTCATTCCAAAGAAATCCAGCAAAGTGGGGACGCCATTTTTTCGGCAATTAAAAGAGGGTTGGAGTTGCCTGAAGATCAAATTCCGACGTTGCCCGAATCTGCTGGTTATACTTCGCGACCGGGAATTGAGGGTTTGCTGGCTTCTTATGTCCAGATTCGGTCGGAAGAGTTAAAAATTGAACCGAATGTGTTGGCAGATCGCAAAATGATCCGCCAGTTTGTCGAATGTTATGACACCGATAGAAATTTCGAGTCCCTTCCGTTGTTCCAGTCCTGGAGAAAAGAGTTTATTGGAACCGGATTGTTATCCATTATGGAAGGCAAGGTCGGACTGGCGATCAATGGTTCCGGTTATTTGAGCCTCATCCCGATGAATGGGAAACCTGTTGAACCCACTTCTTGAATTCTGAATCCTCCCTTAAGTTTTTTAAATCCGGGTCTTCCTGAATTTCACTAAAGCGTTTAAACCCTAGTGAAATGGCTTGCTTTAATGCAGAAAAGCTGGCGGGGATCTTTCTCACCAGGGAATAGTAGCAGGCCAGGTTATAATGAACAAACGGGTTCCCGGGTTCCCTCGATTCCAGTGTTTTCAGAAGGGAGAAGGCACCGTCCAGGTTTCCCTTCTTCAGGTAAGCGGTGCTTAAATTGATTTGCGCTTCGGTGAATTGGGCATCGTGACCCAATGCTTTTTTGTAATCCTGTACTGCTTTTTTCCAATCACCCTTTTTTAAAGCCGCGTTTCCTTCATTAAAATGGGAATACCCCATCCTTCGGTTGATTTCGGGGTCCAGTTTCGAATGGCTTCCTTCCATGTGGTGGGAGTGTGTATGAAGGGCATCGCGCGTGAATATAAACTGGACGGCAAAGCAAAGGATTCCCATCAACAGTATTATGCCCCAGGGTGAGCGGAGCCAGGTTTGTGAATTGTTTTGTGATTCGGTCATATTATAATTGATGCCTCGTTGTAAAGTTCAGCGACGTTACCGATGCCGGGTACCGCGCGCACCTTCGCCCCACTGGAAAGGAAGGAGTAAAGGCTATGTTGCGGATGTGATTCTGAAAATTGTTCCAGATTCCTCAAATAACCGAACATCACCTGGTTGGTCGGGATCGGGTGGCCGTTGACATTTTGGATTTCGACGGTTTTGTTTTCAGAAACTTTTTCAAAATGTTTGACATCAAGCGTGTTGAACCGGTCGGATTTATCAAGAAAGGTTAAATTGATTCCGGCATGTCGTGAATAGGTCCGGTTACCGGAAAATGAACAGTCTTGTCCGGCCAAAAAAATCGGATTGCAACCCAACTGCATCAAACAGTCCAGTGCGAAAACCGAAACGGATCCTCCTGCAGATGTTAGCCCTTTGACTTTTGCCAATTCCTGATTTTGTAATGTGAGAGAATGACCTTCTTTAAAAACCACCCATTTTTCTCCTGAATAATTGTGAATGATTTTTGAATGGGCGCTTGGTAAAAAAATCAATGTGGCAGGGTTGTTCAGATGATCCGAGAAGTATTTGAAGCTTTCTTCCTGAGGGTCCAGTGAAAATACATAATCGGGTTGAATGCCTTCATCCAGCAAAACCGGAAAAGCGGTGTCCACACTCGCAACTATGGCATCCTTTGCAAGTTTCTTCATATAGGGCAGGACATTGTCCAAAGAAGGTCCCGCTCCAACCAGCAAAGTTCTTTGTCCTTGATGCCGACCTGTGAATGATTTTATGCCCGGACATCTGGAAACAATGTCGCGGTTGTGAGCAAAGTTACCGGACTCGATACCGCCGAAAATGGTGGGCACTCTTCTTTCAATCAGCAGGACTTCCAGAGCGTTTACAATTTTATCGAATCCCTGAGGAACGCATTTTAATGAGGGGTTGTGAATTTTTACTTGCAAGTTTGCATCCGGTGCCCCGTCGATCAATTTTCCCAGCCAGGACGAAATTTCCCTGGAAACCATTTGTTCATCGCGTCCATGTATCAGGTGGAATTGGGGGTGTTTTAAAATGTAGCTTTGGTCGTTTAGAGTCATCGCCGCGGAAAGAATATCGGGGTTTAACTCAATGGCCAAAAGGAACCCGCCGTTTTCAATGCGTTTTAAAAAGGGTTCGATATGGTACCCTAAACCGTAGCCGTAAAGGCAAACGATGCTGTTGGGAGAAACTTCGCGCAGAAACTTGGATCCTTCTGCTACAGGATCGTAGGAACTGTGCAGAAAGATATCCTGATATTTTAACGATTTTCGGCCGGAGGCGGTCGTGACGATAGAAACCGTTTCTGCAATTTCTTCTGATAAAGAATGATCAGGGGAAGTATGGGATTGCAGTAACTCCAGGTTCTTTCTAAAATAAGAATCCATTGAAACCTTGGGTGAAGAAATTCGACTTGGTTATCTTAACATTAATATTTTAACAGGGAAGGGCGGTTCCTGGAATTGAGTTCAACTCGACCCATAAATATCCTGCCAGAAGAACTGGCCAATAAAATAGCCGCCGGGGAAGTGATAGAGCGGCCTGCCTCGGTGGTGAAAGAACTTTTGGAAAACTCTGTCGATGCAGGGGCCACCCGTATCCTGATCGAAATTGAGCAGGCGGGTAAACAATTGATACGCGTATCCGACAATGGCACCGGAATGTCTTACGACAATGCGCTTTTGGCGTTTGAAAGGCATGCCACCAGCAAAATTCAATCCTCGGAAGACCTGGAGGCGATTCATACCTGCGGGTTTCGTGGTGAAGCGCTGGCCAGCATCGGTTCGGTGGCCCGGGTCCGTATGGTCACTTGTGATGATCCTTCAGCGGGTGGGACGGAAATCCGTATGGAAGGAGGAGGCAACCGCGAGATTGTTGAAACGGCACATCCGCAGGGAACCTTGATAGAAATCGAAGACCTGTTTTTCAATACACCGGCGCGAAAAAAATTTCTGAAGACAGATAATACCGAAGCGTCTCACATCACTCAGGTGGTGACGCAACAGGCCTTGGCGCATCCCGGGGTTCAATTTACCCTTTCGCAAAACGGCCGACAGGTTTTGAACACCTTACCTTCGGAAAACCTGATCTACAGAATCACCGAACTGTTTGGGGCTGAACTCACCAAACAATTGATCGCTGTGAATGAGGTTTCAGACCCCTACCGGCTCACGGGGTATATTTCGAATCCGGTTTACACTCGTGCCAGCCGGTCGGCCCAGTACTTTTTTGTGAACAACCGTTTTGTAAAAGATAAGGTCATTTTGCATGCCTCGCAAAAGGGATACAGCCATTTGCTACCAAAAGGACATCATCCGGCCCTGTTTTTGAACCTGACAATGGATCCCCGTTTACTGGATGTCAATGTCCACCCAGCCAAGGCCGAAGTACGGTTCGCTTATCAACAGGAAGTCCACCGCTTCATATCCAACGCCATTCGCAATGCATTGACTGATAACGACAAGGCCCAGCAGGATTTGTCGGAACGGTACAATGTGGTTCCGCCCGAAAATGCCTATAAAAAATCATTCGATTCCCTGCCCACGCAACCTGAAGAGGTTAAAACGTATGCACCGGAATCCTCTTCTGAAACCTACGCTTACAAGGAGCAAAGACACCAGCAGATTGCTTCTTCCCTGGACCAGTTTTACAAGCAGAGGCAGGACGCTCTAGACCCTGACCCGTCTTTGGATCGACCCGTAAACCTGCCCACTTCGGCTTGTCCGCAGTCAACTTCTCCGATGCAGTATGAAATTTTTAATAAAAAGCCCGTTCCCGTATCCAATCTGATTTACTCGAACTTTGTCCCTTTGGGCCAACTGGATCAATCCTTCATAATTCTGCAGGGGAAGGAAGGTTTGCTTATTGTGGACCAGCATGTGGCGCATGAACGCATTCTGTACGAGCGGTTTCGGGACGCGGCTATGCTGAAGCAGGTGGAGATTCAGGAGCTTTTGTTTCCGATCAACCTGGAGTTCTCACCCAGCGAAGCGCAAATGTTATTGGCCCACATTGAAATGTTGAATGGATTGGGGCTGGACCTGGAGCCTTTTGGTGGTAATGGGTTTTTGTTGAGGTCGGCGCCGGCGATTCTCAAGGATTCCGATATTGAATCCTTGATGAAGGATATCGTTCACGCGTTACCTTCCGGCGGGGGTGAGGATAACCTGAAGGAAAAATACGAAGAAATCGTGATCATGATGTCTTGCCGGAACGCTATCAAGGTTCATCATCCTCTGGATAAAAACCAGATCGAGAAGTTGTTGTTCGATCTGGAACAAACCCAGATGCCCTACACCTGTCCGCACGGAAGGCCTATAGCCTTGATAATCGAGATGGACATGTTGCTAAAATCTTTTCTAAGGAAATGATTGGGAAAAACTAATCTTCGCAGGGTGTGTGAACACCCGGAATAAAGTTCAACCTTTTACCGTGATCTTTTTAACCGTTTTGGCAATTTTTTTCAGGCGGGCGGCATTCTTCATTTTTTGTGTTTTTCGAGAAGGTCTTTTACCGCTTGTCGGTCTTCTCAGGGAGCTTGTGTTATTAATGATCCACTCTGCTTCTTGCAGAGTTTGTTTTTTAGCGGCTGTATCCAGTTTCCGGAAACGGTTAAGAAGCGATTTCTCATTGGTGTCGGTACTGATGAGGAAGTCGTCCTTTATGCCTTTGAACACCAGGCGGCCCTCTTCCATGCTTCCGCCGATCACCTCCAGGTTTTTCGCAGTTGGCGGCGGCGTATCCAGATCCGGGTTATCCAGGTCGTTTTCAGTGATTTTCAAGGTCAACAGGCGGTCCAGTGAAATATTGCCCAGTTTGGCTAACTTAACCAAAATTGCCACAGGCGCATCGCGTTCCCCCGCTTCGTAACGCACATAAGTTCTGAAACCGATGTCCAGAACCTGGGCCAGAGCCATTTGCGTGCAGTTCAGGTTTTTGCGAATGGTTTTCAGGTTTTCCGCTAATATGGTCATGGGATTCGTCCTTCTATAAATTCAGATGGAGAGGATTGCGGGTCAGGCCAGTTCCACACCATTTTTCTTTAAAAATTTGTAGGCCTCTTCAATCCAGTGCCTTTCCTTTTCCAGTTTGTACTCAGGCAGGTTTTTGGAGGATCCGACCAGGCTTTTCATGTAACTGATAGCCTCTTGTTTTTTACCGCGTTTGTCAAGCAGGCGGGCATAATGATAGTAGGCTTTAAAAAAGTGAAACGAGTTGATGACCGACTGATACGTTTCCAGAGCCTTTTCTTCCTGGCCCGCCAAACGGTAGCATTCCGCCAAACCAAAAATCGCGTTACCGTAATCAAACTTTTTGTCGATTTTGATCAACTCTTCCAGAGCCTCTGCCGCTTCCTGGTAGCGTCCCATTCCATAATAACTTTTGCCCAGTCCGTATCGGGCTTCATTGGATTCGGGGTCTTTTTCAATGGCTTTCTGGAATTGGGGCAGGGCGAGATGGTATTGTTTTTGTTCCAGATACAAATGTCCCAGTTTTTCCAGATGATAGGGTTTATTATATTTTTCGATCAATTCTTTCAACTGAAGAGTTTCATCGGTTTCCACTTCCTTGGGAGCTTGTTGCTTGAAAAAGGTGGATTTTTTTGTGTCGCGGGATTTGACCAGAAAATAATAGGCGAAAGCACCCACCGGAAACAGAACCACCATAATAACGATCCAGATAAAATGTTCCCTGCGCTGAATGCAATCAAAACACATCCACAACATAAATGCGGCAGATGCGTACATAAAAATTTCCATGTTGTTAACCTTCCTGATTACGGGTCCCAATCCATACCGGGACCAAGGAAATTGGGGTCTAAATTTTGTAAAAGAGAATCATGGACCTTCTACGACATCGTTTTTGACATCCAATAGAACTTTTTTAGGATGATAGTCTTTTAATTCCTTATTATCAATCATACCATAAGCGACGATGATGATGCGATCATTTATCTGTGCCAACCGGGCGGCGGCTCCATTGATCATGATGGCTTTGCTTCCTCGCTTGCCCGGGATGACATAAGTGATGAACCTGCTTCCATTATTGATATTGAAAACATGAACCTGCTCATAGGTGGCCATATCGACCCTGTCCATCAGGTCCTGGTCTATTTCGATACTCCCTTCATAGTCCATGTTGACATCGGTCACCCGGGCTCGGTGGAGCTTGGATGTGAGCATTAATCTTTGCATGAGATTCTCTCTACAATTACGTTATCAATTAATCGCGCCTTACCCACTTTTACTGCCAGGGCGATCAAGGCCTTTTGAAAAATTTGATCGCACTCCTCAAAGGTATGTGGATCGCAAATGGAAATATATTCGATATTCGTGAACGGATTCTGAGCAATCACGTCCCGGATTTTTTCCCGGAGCACCGGAACCGAAGTTTCGCCCTGGTCCAACAGATCTTTTGCCACATTCAGGCTTTTGTACAATCCCAGAGCCGAACGCCGTTCCTCACCCGAAAGGTAACTGTTACGTGAACTCATTGCCAATCCGTCTGGTTCACGAATCAACGGGACGGTTTTGATAGTCACATCGAGATTCAAATCGCGCACCATAGTACGGATCACTTCCAGTTGTTGCCAGTCTTTTTCGCCAAAAAATGCGAATTCGGGTCGAACGATATTGAACAGTTTCAGGACGACTGTCGCCACCCCTTCAAAAAATACAGGACGTGTGATGCCACACAAGCGTTCCGAAATATCCTTTACTTTAATATAAGTTTTATATCCCGACGGGTAAACCTCTTCCGGGGGTGGCAAAAACAGAACATCTGTTTTTAACGCTTCCAGTTTTTTTTGATCGTTTTCCAGGTCTTTAGGGTAGGAATCGAGATCCTCTTTCGGACCGAATTGAGCAGGGTTTGTGAAAATACTCACCACAGTCGATTGGCATTCTTTCAAGGATTTTTTTACCAGGGCCAAATGTGCCTCGTGCAGGAACCCCATAGTAGGAACCAGGCCCAGACCGACGGAGTGGTGGCGAGACCACTCCGTCATTTCCTGAATGGACTGAATGATTTTCATAATAAATCCCTTTGATTTGGCAAGCGGCACACCGCGTGATTCAGCCGTTATTCCGAATCATCATTCATAACCCGGCGCAAAGCCGTTTCGCGCTGGGTGTACGAATATTTGTCACTGGGAAACGAACCCGTCTGTACATCCTTAACATAATTTTCAACCGAAGATTGCACAAGGCTTCCCATTTCAGCATAGCGTTTGACAAATTTGGGAGTGAATTCCAGGTTCAGTCCCAACATGTCGTGAAGCACCAGGATCTGGCCGTCGCAGTGTGGCCCGGCACCAATGCCAATGGTGGGGATGCTGAGTTCTTCAGTTATTTCCCGTGCCAAATCGGTGGGAATGCCTTCCAGCACAATTGAAAAAACGCCGGCTTTCTGCAAAGCCAGAGCATCTTTTTTAATGAGTCTTCCATCGGTGTAATTTTTGCCCTGCACCTTGTATCCGCCAAACTGATGAACCGACTGCGGAGTGAGGCCGATATGACCCATCACCGAAATACCAGCATTCACAATTGCTTCGACACGTCCCGAAAATTTGGCTCCTCCTTCCAGTTTGACCGCTTCCGCGCCACCTTCCTGAATCAGGCGTCCGGCATTGGCAATAGCGTCTGCATCTGAAACCTGGTAAGACATAAATGGCATGTCTCCCACCAATAGTGGGTTGTGAAGTCCCCGTTTTACGGCACGCGTGTGGTAGACCATGTCCTCCATAGTCACTGGTAAAGTACTGTCATGGCCAAGAGCAACCATTCCCACGGAGTCCCCGACCAGAATCAAGTCAATGTCCGTGGTATCCAGTAATTTGGCAAAACAGGAATCGTACGCCGTCAGCGCACTGATCTTTTTTCCGTTTTTTTTCCTGTTCAAAAGGGATGGGATTGTGACACACTTTTTATTCATTCAAACCTCACGGGAGTTTGAGAGGGATAAAAGCCTGGCGTGAGGAAGGGAAGGGGAATAAAAAAAACCACCCTAAACTACAGGTGGAAGCCGGTTTCCAAAATTCGGTGGATCCACAAAATTAAATTTTGAAGCCTGTTAAACAGGTCTCCTGAATTTGTGGAAATTTTAATGAAAAACTGGCCCCGTCCCGGTCCTTTCAGGATCCAAGCGGATTAAAATATTCTCTACCTATTCTATGGTCATTTATTTTATTTATCAACTCCTGGAAGGCTTTTTTTTCTTCCACAAAATTAAATTCGTCGGTGTTGATGACCAGTAAAGGTGTCTCGGAATAATAAAAAAAGAAACTGCTCAGTGAGCGGTTGACCTCGTCCAGATAACCTGCATCTATTTGGTTTTCGTAACTGCGTCCTCTCTTTTGAATTCGCTCCATCAGCACTGATGTGCTGGCCTGAAGGAAAATTACCAGGTCCGGTTTGGGAACCTTGTTCTCGACTAATTTGTAAATTTGTTCGTAGAGTGCGAGGTCATGTCCCTTTAAATTGATACTGGCGAATACACGGTCACGTTGGAATAAGAAGTCCGTAAGAACAACCGAGTTAAACAACTCCCTCTGCGCTAATTTCATATATTGATGATAGCGGTTCATTAAAAAAAAAATCTGGGTTTGGAATGCGGTGGATGCACGATTTTTATAAAAGTTGGCGATGAAGGGATTCTCTTCATCCTTTTCCAACTCCAACCTGGCATCGTAGTGTTTGCCCAGCATGCGGGCCAGGGTGGTCTTTCCCGCACCAATAGCACCTTCGACGACTATAAAGCGGGGTTCGAGGGATGGGTAACTCATATCGGAATCAGGTCTTTGGAACGGGAAAAAGGGTCAATGGCTGTTTGAGAAGATCGTTGGAAATTCAGGCGGCTTCCAGAATTTCTTTGATGGTCAATTTCAATTCATGCAGGTCCGCAGATTTTACGACATACGCATCCGAGGCCCAGACACGAAAGTCCTGCTTGAAACTACCATAAGCCGAGCAAAGAATCACGGGCAGGGATTTATCTTTTTCTTTAAGAATTTTAAGAAATTCCAGTCCGTCCATCCCGGGCATTTTTATGTCGAGAGTGACCAGATCCGGAGGATCTTCTTCAATCCTCTGCATAGCCTGCTCCGCACTATCCGCCAGGGTCACGGAGTAACCTTCGTCCTCCAGTTCTTCCTTATAAAGGAACCGGATGTTGTCCTCATCATCAACAACCAGGATTTTCTTTTTTTTGAGTTCCTGTGTCATGGAACTTCTCCTGCCAATAAAGGTTATTAATCACCCTTGGATTTTAATGACGTTGTCACGCCTTTACGATGCGGCTAGGGTTTAGTATAGTCGCTTGATAACTTCAATGGGAAAAAAAGATACACAATGACCCCAATTCCAGGGTTGTTTTCCACACGAATGGAACCTCCGTGACTTTCTATTATTTTCTGGCTGATAGAAAGTCCCAGGCCGGTCCCGGAATCCTTGGTGGTAAAAAACGGGTTAAAGATATTTGCCAGCACTTCAGGCATGATTCCGCCACCTGTGTCGGATACTTTTACAGTGGCCATTTTTTCCCGGTTCAAATGGGTGTCGAGATAGGTTTCGATGGTAATCTTTCCTCCCTGGGGCATCGATTCCACCGAATTAAAAAGGATGTTAATGAGCACCTGCCGGATTTTCTGAACATCCATGGGAATCGGTTCCAATTCTCCGGAATAGCACACGTCAATTTTTATTTTCTTTATGAACAATCCGGTCTGAAAGATTTCGATAACCTCTTTCAACAAACTGTTCAGACTGCCCTGGTGCACATTCAAGGCTCCGGATTTGGAGTATATCAGGATGTTCTTTAACAAACTTTCCAGGCGGCCCACTTCCGTTACAATAATTTCGGAATAATTGCTCGCGGATTCAATCTCCTTCTTTTGCTGGGGAACGGCAGGAAAGTTTTCGATCTTTTCCTTGAGCCGGCGCGCAAACCCACCAATAGAGACGAGTGGATTTTTTATTTCGTGAGCCACCTCAGCAGATAATTCCCCTAGCGCGGACAGCTTTTCGTACTCTATCAATTGTCCTTTAATCGTAAGCAATTCCCTGTTAGTGTCGAGCAGTTTGTTGAACAGGCGCGAATTTTCGATAACCCAACTAGCATGGGTGGCGAACCGGGTCAGCAGATTGAGATGCGAATCCACAATTTCCTGGTAATTGTACCGGTTGTCGACATAAATGATTCCAAGGACCTCTTCGTGTGATATCAAAGGCACAATGGCAAAACTGTTGACACCAGTGGCTTGCAAAAAATCTTTTGGAACCAGGGGATGGTTTTGGCCATCGTTGATATTGAACAGGGTTTTTTTAAGAACGCACTCAGCGAAAATGTTGTTTCCTGCCTCAATAGGAAACCTCAAATCCTTCGCAAATTCATTGAATCCTGAGCGGGAATACTCATCCTTTTCTGCTTCACTGATGATCCATTCGGTGATGCCATTACGCTTGTGATTGATAGACGACCAGATACGATGCGCATCTTCCGGGGAATCCGGTCCGAGGCCCATGATGCCATGAAGTTCTCCAGAACTTTCATTCACGGTTAACAAAATAGACCGGTTGAACCCTCCCGCTTCTTCACGCGTGATCCCGCTTAATATAATCCAGAGCCCGTGCTCAAGTTTCAGGGAGGTTTGAACTGCCAGACTGATGTCATAAAGAATACTTTGCTCTTTTAAAAGACGCTGGCTTTGGTTATAGATCAAAATATTTCGAACACAACCTGAAACCTGGTTGGCGATGGTTTCCAGGAGGTTGATTTCCAAAGATGAAAATTCGCGCCGATCCACCGTGTGGACATTGATTACTCCGATACATTGCTGATCGGCCACCATGGGTACCGATAACAGGGATTTGAAGTTCTCTTCTGCCAGGTCGGGAAAATAGTGAAACCGGGGGTCCTTCATTGCCTCACTGAGGGCCAGCGAAGTTTTGGTTTGCGCTACCCATCCCGTCACTCCCTGGCCGAGCTCCAACTGGATTTTAGCGAGCAGGTCTTCGGGCAAGCCACAGGAAGCACCCACTTTCAATCGGGACCCGTTTTCCTCCAATAGGAAAATACTGCAGGCATCGAAGGTCATTTTATTTTTAATGACTTCGATGATTTTTTGAAGCGTGTTATTGAGGTCTGGTGCAGAATTTGCAATTTTACTGACTTCTTTTAAAACTTCCAGTACCAGGTTTTTTTCTAACATGAGCCTGCCCCTG
The DNA here is from genome assembly GCA_024648695.1 of Nitrospina sp. Taxonomy (GTDB): domain Bacteria; phylum Nitrospinota; class Nitrospinia; order Nitrospinales; family JACRGP01; genus JACAVV01. Next base: position 4,138 of record JACAVV010000046.1, on the reverse strand, counting down.
AAAATATCATTGATTCTGTTTGGCTGGCATCTGGAACGGTTCTACCGGTTCCCTTAAAGCTTTCTTGTAAAGAGCCTCGTATTTAAGTGCTGACTGATCCCAGCTGAAATCCTGCTTCATTCCGTTATCCATCAATTGCTTCCAGGTCTGGGGATTTTTGTAAACGCGAAGGGCCTTTTTGAAGGCCTTTAAAAACGTTTCCTTGCCGAATTGTTCGAAAAGAAAACCTGTTCCTTCTTTTGAATTCGGTTCAAATTCCTTAATAGAATCCTTGAGTCCGCCAACAGACCGAACCAGAGGTACAGTGCCATATTTCAAACCATAAATTTGCGCCAGTCCACAAGGTTCATATCGGGAAGGCATCAAAATCATATCACTTCCGGCGATCATTTTATGCGCTTCTTTTTCATTGAAATCGATTCGGGCTTGAGCCTTACCGGGAAACCGCTGAGGCAGTTCTTCAAAATACTGTTCGATAGCGAAATCGCCTTGTCCTAGTAATAAAAACCCGATATTTTCCTTCATAAGGTCATCCAAAACGTCCATAACCAAATCGAGTCCTTTTTGATGCGATAAACGGGTCACCATGGTGACCAGCATGGCATCATCAGGCAACTCCAGGTCATATTCTTGCAAAAGTTCTTCCTTGCAAGTACGTTTGCCAGTAAGGTCCTCGCAACTGAAATTTTGTGCGATATCTGGATCGATTCGCGGGTCCCATTGGCCATAATCGACACCATTCAACACACCGTACAAGGATTCAGACCGATGCTGTAACAATCCATCCATTTTGAACCCGAATTCAGGTGTCTGAATTTCCTTGCCATAAGTGGGGCTGACGGTAGTCAATAGGTCGGCAAACACCAGACCCGATTTCAAAAAACTGAATTTGCCGAAAAACTCCACCCCCTCGGCAGTAAACAATTCCCAGGGCAGGTTGGCCAGGGGAATGTCGAAATGCCAAAAGTTTCCCTGATAGCCGATGTTGTGGATAGAAAACACCGACCGGGTATTTTTGAAAAATGAATCCTTAGAATAAATGGACTTCAGATAAACCGGCACCAGTCCGGTTTGCCAGTCATGACCATGAATGATATCCGGCTGAAACCCCAAAGCTTTGCAGGCATGCAAAATAGCATGTGAGAAAAAAATGAAGCGTGCCGCGTTATCCGGATAATCCCCGTTAGAGTCACCGTATAAATAGTCCCGATTGAAATAGGACTCGTTTTCGACGAAGTAAACCGGAATGTCGTACTGAAAGTTTCCAATCTTCAGGGTGCCGGAAACGGTCTTTTTCCCAACAGGAATTACGAGGTTTTTGGGATGTTGTTTTAAGGGAATGAGTGCCTTTTCTACCGATTTGTATTTGGGAAGAATGATCCTCACATCATGGCCCAGCTTTTTCAAAGCTACGGCAATGGAAGCCGTCATGTCTGCCAGGCCCCCGGTTTTTGCGAAAGGGTGAACTTCAGAAGCGGCAATCAGGATCTTTAACGATTCAGTCATGATTGTTAAAGGGAAATTTTCCTTAAGGTTTCAGCGGCCAGTTCGGGGGAGGTATGGTTGATATAGAATCCCGTGCCCTGTTCAAATCCCGCCACTTTAGTCATTTTAGGCATGATCTCAATATGCCAATGGTAATAGGGGTCGGCATCGATTCTTGCCGGAGCGGTGTGAAGTACAAAATTGTACGGAGGACTGTTCAAGGCTTTCCGCATTCTCAACAGGATATCTTTGGTCAGTTCTGCCAGTAAGGGAAAATCGTTGGCGCCATTGGACTCAAACCTCGCCGAATGATATTTCGGCAAGATCCAGGTTTCAAATGGAAATCTGGGGGCATAGGGGCATATGGCAATGAACTTTTCATTTTGATGCACGATTCTGCGCTCGTCACCTATTTCCTGGGCAATCACATCACAATAAATACAACGCTCCTTATATTCATAATGCCTTCGAGAAGCCGCCAACTCTTCGTTTACAAATTCGGGTACGATGGGTAATGCGATTAACTGCGAATGCGTGTGTTCCAAAGTAGCACCCGCCGCTTCTCCGTGATTTTTGAAAACCAGAATATAGCGGAACCGGTCGTCTTTTTGCAAATCCACCATTCTTTTTTGAAATGCCCAAAAGGAATCTTCAAGGTTTTTTACCGGAAGTTCCTCCAATGCCACTCCATGGTCCGGACTTTCAATGATGACTTCATGGGCTCCACTTCCAGACATCTTGTCGAACATCCCTTCACCCACACGTTCAATTTCACCTTCCACCGTTAGTGCCGGAAATTTGTTGGGCACGACTCGAAGGGTCCAACCGGGGCTGTTGGCAGATGAATTTTGTGGGCGGAATGCCAGAATTTCAGGAGGCGTCTTACCTTCATTCTTATTGCAGAACGGACAAAAACTTTTCTGGGTATTGATCTCGGGACTGGGAATATCGCTCGGGCGTTTTCCACGCTCGGTAGAAATAATGACCCAGCGGTCAATGATCGGGTCTTTCCTTAATTCTGGCATATATTTTTAACCTCAAAAAGGGGGCTTGATTTTGTTTTATGGTGGAAGTGGAAATATAAGCAATGAAAAATCAAATGTCAATTCGATCTCATTGGAACTTAAGCGCTTCCAGCTTTTCCCAAAAAGGGTACCATGTTAAGATGGTGGCGTAAATCAAATGATCCAGTTAACAGGTAAAGCGACTTATAATGAGTTCATTATTTAAAGGAAAAAATTTTCTGATAGGCGTTTCTGGCGGAATCGCCTCGTATAAAGCCGCTGAACTGGTGCGTCTGCTGGTTAAGGAAGGAGCTGATGTTCTGGTGGTCATGACCGAAAATGCAAAAAAATTTGTGAGTCCTTTGACCTTTCAGGCCCTTTCGGGAAAGCCGGTATTCCAGGATATTTTCGAAAACGACAGCTCGGACGGAATGGAACATATCCGTTTTGCCCGCGAGGCCGATCTGTTTTTGATAGCTCCCGCAACCGCCAACAGCATCGCCAAACTCGCCCACGGATTCGCAGACGACGCCTTATCAACAGCGTTTATGGCATTTTTGGGTCCCGTGTGGGTAGCCCCGGCGATGAACTCGGTCATGTACTCGCAAGCTTCGTTGAAAGAAAATTTGCAAACGTTGCAAAGGAGGGGCGTGCATGTTATCGAACCGGATTTGGGACAACTGGCCTGCGGAGAGGTAGGGCCGGGGCGTTTGCCAGATCCTGAAGTATTGTTGGAACCGATAAAAAATTATCTTGGTAGCAAAAGAGATTTGGAAGGCGTGAAAATCGTAGTCACCGCAGGGCCTACACAGGAACCCCTGGATCCGGTGCGTTACATATCGAACCCTTCTTCCGGCAAAATGGGATACGCCATAGCGTGCCGCGCACGGGACCGTGGGGCAAATGTGGTTCTCATCAGCGGACCGACCGCATTAGACAATCCTCCCGGAATGGAAGTCCACCGTTGCCAAAGGGCGAACGAAATGGGAACTCTGGTGAAGGAACATTTCCCCGATTGTTCCGTTTTGGTGATGACAGCAGCAGTGGGAGATTTCGCTCCGAAAACCGTTTCCAAAGAAAAAATGAAGAAGGATGGCAAGGCCGAACTGGTATTAAACCTGAAGCCAACTATGGATATTTTGATGGAAGTGTCATCCATAAAATCGGGCCAAAAGGTGGTCGGTTTCGCGGCGGAATCGGAGAATGTCATTCAAAGTGCCCTGGACAAATTTAAAAGAAAACAGTTGGACCTGATGGTCGCAAACGACATCAGCGCTCCGGGAATCGGCTTCCAATCCGACTTCAATCAAGTGACCTTGATTGAAGGTGAGAACGCTATAGAAACCTTGCCCAAACTGTCCAAAAATGAAATCGCCGATATTATTCTTGATAGGGTCGCCAATCTGCTATGAGAAAAAGTCATTAAGTAAAAATTCGTAAGGCAGGAAGAAATCTCGACGTAAATTTGAGCGGACCATTCAACCCATTTAATTATTCCTTAAAATTTTAAAGTCTTCTATTTATTTTAAATTAGGTACAAGACTAGTTAAGAGGTCGTTTTTTGATGATTTTTAGTAGCAATTTATAGAGATCTTGATCTCTATGATTAAACCTAAACTCACACTCTTTAAGATGCAAATAAAAAGTGG
>JACAVV010000045.1 GCA_024648695.1 Nitrospina sp. | reverse complement strand
GATAAATTCAGGGGTAAAACGGGACAACATATACCCGGCATAAATCGAATACAAAAATTTATTACCTACTTTTTCAATCTTAAATTCTAAATTCCTCTAATTTCTCAATTTTTAGAGGTGCCCTTAAATAAGTAAAATCAACTCACCCAGATAAGAACCTTAGCCAGTAAATAAGGGAATTATGTCTTCAGAGCAAAACCATTCGCCCCTTGATGAACCCACTTCTCGAATGACCGAGGAGTATCGGGTGCTTCACAAGGTAGCTAATATATTACATACCCATGGCGATCTTTTAGAAATGCTTCAAAACGTCATGAAGGCTCTTACCGATTTTGAAGATTTAAAAGTTGAAAAAAAGGCTGGAATTTTTTTGGCAGATCATGAAAACCAAACCCTTCGTTTGTTCACGCTTCTTGGAGACTTTAATAATGATTTTGTCGAAATGGAACAGTCTGTTCCTTTTGGCGATTGTTTATGTGGACGGGTAGCCGTTTCCGGGGATCTTCTTATGAGTTCCAGTTGCTTTGATGATTCTCGCCATGATCGCATCTACAAGGATATGACCGCTCACGGGCACTATATAATTCCTTTAAAGTCTGACAATATTTTGATTGGAGTGATGTTCCTTTATACCAATACCTATCCTGCATGGTATCAACACAGCCAGGAAGTAATGCTTTCTATTGGCGGTCTGATTGGCGAAGCTATCCGAAGAAAGCAGATTGAGCAAGAGATGGATCAATACCGAAATCATCTCGAAACCCTGGTGGAAATCCGCACAGCAGATATTGCCAAGGCTAACAAAAAACTGCAAAAAGAAATTGAAGATCATAAAAAAACCCAAGCTCTATTAAGAAAATTAAGTAACCAGATACAAGGGGTTCGGGAAGAAGAAAAAAGCAAGATTTCAAGAGAGGTCCATGATGAACTAGGCCAATCCATGACCGCAATAAAAATGGACCTTTTAAATTTGCAGAAGAATCTTTCCTCCAAAGAAAAGAAAGCGTTTCAGCAGGTTGAATCCATGGTCGGACTCGTGGACAAAACCCTGGATTCTATTCAACGGATTTCCATGGAACTCCGCCCACCAATTTTAGATGCATTCGGTTTGGGCGAAGCCATTGCCTGGCAAGCCGATGAATTTCAAAAACGTTTTGGGATTCGGTATGAAATGGACTGCAAGGGAAATGATGATGACCTGAGTCCCGATTTGATGATTGCTCTGTTCCGGGTTTTTCAAGAGTCTTTAACAAACATTGCTCGGCACTCTCAAGCAAAAAAGGTGAAAATAGCTTTGTACCGCACACCGGGATTATTAAGCCTAAAGGTGGAAGATGACGGAATTGGTTTTGAAAATAATAAATTAGATGACCCGACCTCCCTGGGCTTACTTGGGATTCAAGAACGAGTCCGATTTTGGAATGGACGAGTTTCTTTTAAGGGGGAGGCAGGCAAGGGCACCAGGGTTCATGTTCAGATTCCGTTAAACCTTAAAGAAAACTTGGATAGTCATGACTAAAGTAATGATTGCCGACGATCATGAAGTGGTTCGTAAAGGACTAAAAACTATCCTGCAGGAGACGAACGACCTCACTGTGGTTGCAGAAGTCAGTAATGGAAATGAGGTTTTAACCAAACTTCAAGAAATAGAAATCGATGTTTTGGTGATGGACTTTGATATGCCAGAAAAAAATGGATTGGATACATTAAAAGAGGTGAAAATTTTGTATCCAAAACTTCCGGTTATCATACTTAGTATTTTTTCCGAAGAGCATTTTGGTACCCGGTTTTTGAAAGCAGGGGCCGCCGGCTATTTAAGAAAGTCTACCGCTTCCAATTTGTTGGTAGAAGCTATTCGAAAAGTATCCAAAGGAGGAAACTACATTTCTCCAACCTTGGCAGATAAATTGGTTGCTGGTTTGAATGTAGATCAAACTAAAGACGCTCATGAAAGTTTGTCCGATCGGGAGTTCCAGGTTTTTCGTTTATTAGCTTCCGGTAAAAAACTAAAAGATATAGGCGAGGAATTGTGCCTAAGCGTTCATACTATCAGTACTTACCGATCCAGAATTTTAAAAAAAATGGATTTGAATAATAACGCAGATTTGGTTACATACGCTATTCAAAATAAGATCATTTCCTGACCCTTCACCACCCTCCTCAGTTTCGTGCATCCCTTCTCTGGCTTAAGGAAATTTATTTAAATTTTCCTCTCCTTTTATGTAGCAAAACGGCTACTTTTTAATTCCAAATATGGCCTCAAAACCTTGGTCTTTCCAGCGATTTCACGTTCCGGCCTTGTTTCCTATAATTAATTTAACATTTGATCTGACTTTCTCTTTTCAAAGGTCAGATAGGTTCAAGTGTTTAGACTTTTGATTCGATTCTTTTCAACCATAAACAAGGAGTTCAAAATGCCTACTGGAAAAATCATGATCGTAGACGATGAAAAAGATGTAAGAGAAGCTATCAAGTTGCAACTGGAAGGTAAACCTTTTCAGATTTTGGAAGCAGAGAATGGTGAAGAAGCCATAAGGGTTATAAATGAAGGGGATCATTTGGTCAATGTGGGGTTGATCCTTTGTGATATTCGAATGCCTAAGGTGAATGGTGTGGAATGTATTGATTACCTTAAGAAGGAAGCGCCTGGCATCCCCATCGTGGTTATCACTGCTTTTCCTGATGCAGAACTGGCCAATTCACTTCTCAAAAAGGGTATTGCCGAGTATTTGGTAAAACCGGTGAACCGTGAAAAGCTGGTTAACACGGTAGATAAGCTGGTAAGTGCCGGAAAACAAGTAGATCTCTAAGTTAATCCCGGAGCCTGCCAATTTCGTCCCTTATTCCCGTGAACCACAGTTTGGAAATTGGCAGGCTTCACCTTTTATATCGAACAATACAAACAATGGCCAAAAAATGAAAAAGAGCAATGAAAAGGATAGCGATACCCCGGTTGTAGAAGAAATCCGGCAACGAACCGACGAATACCGGGTTCTTCATGAAGTGGCCCAAATCCTTCATAAAGCCGGCGGTTTGCAGGAAATGCTGATTCAGGTTTTAACAGTTTTAACTCGCTTTCAAGAATTGGAAGTCGAAAACAAAGCGGGAATTTTTCTGGCGGATGAACAAAAAAAGGTTCTTCGGTTACTTTGTACTATTGGGGATTTCACTCAAGAGTTTATGGAAAAAGAACAGGAGATTCCCTATGGAAATTGTTTATGTGGCCAAGCGGCCGTTTCCGGCGAAATGATTATCAGCAATAACTGTTTTTCCGATTCCCGCCATGAAAATCGATTTAAAGATATGACAGCGCACGGACACTATATTGTCCCCCTCAAAAGCGGAGAACAGTTGGTAGGTGTTTTATTCCTTTATACCGATGAAAACCCACCTTGGTATTGCCGGAGCAAGGAAATCCTCATGTCCATTGGGGGACTGATTGGTGACGCCATTGTTTCCCGACGAAGGGAGGAGGACATCATCAGGAAAAACCAGGAGTTGCACGAACTCAATGATGTAAAGAACAAGTTTCTGGGCATTGCCTCCCATGACTTACGGAATCCCCTCTATATGATTCGGACTTTCAGTGAAGCCTTGATCGAGGGCGTTGGAGGGAATACGACACCCAAGCAATTAGACCTGCTCCAAAAAGTCTTTAATGCAAGCAACTTTATGATGAACCTTTTAGAGAACCTTTTGGATGTTTCCAAAATTGAAAGTGGAAAAATCAACTTAAAGAAAAAGTTGCAGGATTTAAATGCCCTTGTTAAAGAACAAATTGAAATGAATCAACATCTCGCGGAAAGAAAGAACATCATTTTAGCCGTTCAACAAACAGACCTTCCTGCCGTGTCCTTTGATAGCGGTGCCATCAGCCAGGTAATCAGCAATTTTATTACCAATGCGATCAAGTTTTCTCCTGAAAACACGGCCATTACGGTGAAAACAAATTTGGAAGAAGGACGAACGCGATTTTCTGTTTCTGACCAAGGTCCTGGATTATCGGACGAAGATCAAAAACTACTGTTTAAGGAATTTCAAACTTTAAGCGCGAAACCTACAGGAGGTGAAAAGTCCACCGGCCTGGGGTTGGCGATTGCAAGAAAACTGATTCATTTACATGACGGGGAGATTGGAGCCAAAAGCAAGCTGAACCAGGGTAGTGAGTTCTATTTTTATCTTCCCCTTGAGAATTTGTCTGCTGAATCGAAATCATAAAAATTTCACTATGAACTTTCAAACTCTCAGGAAAGTTTTTGTTGATTTAATTTGTAATCTACCGAACATATCTTAACTCTTTAACATAGGCTGGTGTCAATTGAAGGACCTAATGGAACAAATTCTGGGAAATATTTCCAACCTTGTTTTAGTTCTGGATGATTCACAAAAGATTGTATTCGCCAATTCTGCCTTTGAAAGTTTTACAGGACAGGAATCGGAGGATTATCTTGACGAATCTTTTGCGAAAGTCCTGCATTGCTCCCCTCCTCAAAAAGAGCAACTGATCAGTGAAATAAATAATTGCCTTAAGGGGGTTCCTCAAACTAGTACAAATAGTAAAGTTTTTGAAGAAACCCAGGATTGCCAATCAGGAGACCCTTTGAACGCAACGAATTTACATGGGGCTGGTTTCAATCCACCTTCTGTGATTTCTATGAATGATTTTATTTTTTCATATGAAGTGTTTTCCATTCAGTCTTCCCAGGGACAGCCCGCTCGAATCGGAATTATTTTTAATGATTTGACTAAGGAAAAGGATTTTTTAGACCGCATGACTCAGGCGGAAAATACTTTCAACCTGAAAACCATGATTGCAGGAATTTCTCATGAGGTCAGCAATCCTGTTCATTCCATTCTTAGTTTTTCGGAAGCCATTCAACAGGAAAAGAATCCCGTAAAGGTACGTATGTATGCAGAGAAAGTTTCCGAAAATTCCCAGCGATTGGGAAATGTTATTTCCAGGTTCTCTCAATACATACAAAGTAAGGGGAATGGTAGCAACCAAAAGATCTCTGTAAATGAACGAATTGAATCTGCGCTAAGGTTTGTCCTTTTGCCCTTTCCCGAAAATCAAATCGAGTTAGAGACCCAATTCTCGTCTTTACCTGAAATTACTGGTGACCCAGAAGAAATTCAGCAAGTATTTGTTAATATCCTTAACAATTCCCTACAAGCCATGGATTTTAAAGGAACGCTAATGATCTCCACTCAAGAGGTCAAAGATTTCCTCGTTATTCGAATCAAGGATACCGGACCCGGCATGCCCCGTGAAGTTCTTCGCAAGGTTTACAACCCTTTTTTCACAACTAAAAAACAAGGGGAAGGCACCGGGTTAGGATTGAGCATTACCCAAAGGCTGGTCGAAAAATATAAGGGAAAAATGGACATACAATCCGAGGAAAACAAGGGAACTTCGGTTTCAATCTATCTTCCCAAAGAATAACCGGCAAGCTGACCTTGCAAGGATTAAAAATTGGAACTGTCACAATTTTCAATTCCCAAATAGCACTAAAACTCGTGGTATAATTGGACCCTTCTATGGGTTTTGATTTGGGCATTTAAGAAAAGCCGTTACCTGGTAAGAATCTATTTTACTCCAAGGTATTGAGTTTTATCAATAAATGTAGAGTCTGCTATGAGATGGATCATCCTGTCTTTCATTTTAGTTCTTTTCCCTTTTCAAACAGCAAGCGCCGCGCCCCAACCCCCTGCGGATAAGGTCCAGGCCTATAGCCACTTTGTTAATGGGCTCGACGCCCTGGAGTCGGCTCGTTTCTCTGAGGCCCTGAGCGCTTTTTCCGATGCCTTGAAGAAAAACTCCAGCGATCCGCAGTTTGTCCTCGCGCGCGGGGTAACGGCTACTTTGGCTGAGCAGTTTCAGCTGGCCGCTAAGGATTTCAAGAGGCTGAAACGGTTGGCGGGAATGCTCCGCGAACCCGTTTTGTGGACTTATGTGATGGAAGCTATGAGCGGAATTATCATCGACAAGTACCATGCCCCAGGGGGCCATATGAACCATCCCCCGGGAGATGTACCGCCAGTAGGTCTCCCCGGTCATATTGTGCAGGGAAATAAGGAGTATTCCACCGAGTTTGCCTCTTTTATTGTTTACAACCTGGCCACTCCCTATCAAAAAACCCGTATTTCGGACAAGTATATCAGTGGCAAGAGACCTTCGAAAAACGACCCTGAAATAAGAAAAGCACTCGCCAAGGCCGGGAAATGGTTCGCCAACCGAAACAAGACCCGACCGGAACTGGCCTATTTTTTTTATGAGAGAGTTAAAAAGTCGTATCGAGAACGGGATTACAAAAAAGCGTTCGAACATCTTGTTCCTGTGCGCGCGGCGTATCCAAATGATGCCGATGTGCATTATTACTCTGGGGCGGTTTGGCTGGAGTTGGGCCGGTCCGCATCTGCTCGCAAGGAATTGACGATTGCCCTGACTCTGAACACTCAATTTGCCGAAGCCTATGCGTTGAGGGCGCTTACCTGCGCCAATCTGGGAGACGAAAACAGAGCACGTAAGGATTTTAAACTTGCCCAAAAACTGAAACCTGACTTTGTAAATCAATTAAAAAAGCAGTTCGATAAGGCCATTGCTGAAAACAAAATGAAAAAATCGGTCGGTGCATTATTGACGGAACTTGAAAATGCGGCCCGGTCAAAAGTTGCACTCGATACATTGACCGACCTGGCTGTCAAGGTTCATAAAGCCGCCCATGCCAACCGACTGCATTATGACGAAATCTATCAGGACAAGTTACGCGTATTGGCGGATGCTGTTCGAGCCAATCCAAAAAACCCTGAGGGCATGGTGAATCTGGCCACTTATTTGATAGAGGAATCTTTTCTACGGGGAGATTCCGTTGAACCCAGGCGTGAAGAAATAGGCTATCGCTGGCAGGAATCGGAAAATAGTGAACTGACACGGGCAGAGCAACTTTTAAATTATGCGCTGAAACTCAATCCCAATTATGTTCGCGCAATCATGCAAAAAGCAATGGTTCGGGCTCGCTTTAAAGATACGCGAACTGCCGAGGCCCTGGCAAAGAAAGCTCTCGCCATCGCCCCGAACCACCCTGAAGCTCTTCAAATGTACGCCATGTACAAAGCGCAAAGGGCAGATAACCTGAATGCCCAGGCAAGCGGTCTCAGGCAGGACAGCTGTTCGTCCTCTACCCGGACGGAAAACCGCCACGATGGAGTTTGGGAAGTCACGACCACTACCTGCTATCCTCCAACAAGAGGAGACTTGCAACAGGCCGCGCAACTGGACGCCCAGGCTAAAATATTGCGGCGGGAATCGTTCCTGGCTATGAAGAAAGCGTTGAAAGTATCTAAAGGAACCCTGATTGGCCACCTGCTGGAATCCACATACTATCTATGGTCGGGGAAACCGAAAAAAGCCTTGCCTGTTCTTCAAAAGGCATTAAAACGCTGGCCCGATTCACTCAAGGTCCATGATGCCCTGGTGAAATATTTTCAAACGGTGCGGCATTTTAAATTAACCGAAGAACATAAAGCTTTGCGCAACCAACTCATTCACACAACCGCGGATCCGATGCTCCGACTCTCCTGGGGTTTGATCCCAAGAACCGAATGGGACAAAGCAAAAGAGGTTTTAGCGAAAGCCCGGAACCTGGATCCGCTGGATGCCAGGGTTCCCGCCTACCTGGGTGTGGTGTACCAGAATGAAGGGGATATGGAATCGGCGCGTGCCGCATTTCGCACAGCCATCGCACTAGAAGAAGCGCGTTTCCGCCTGGATGATCACGTGGACCCGAAGAAAAGGTTATGGAACCGCGACCCAATGGATTTTGGCACGGCCCTAAAGGCAAACCTCCTGTTGGCGGATTCCCTGGAAAAAGAAGGACGACCGGATGAAGCCCTTGCATATTACCGCGCCAATGCAGTGTATGCGGAAAGAACGCCACCGGCTCAAAACCGGCGCGCGATGTTTTCAGCATTTTTCCCGGATCCGGAAGCTCCGCTCACGCCGATTCCATTACCAAAAAATGCCGCTACACTTTTAGCCGAGTCACCTCTTAAGGCTGGGAAAATTCTCCGAGACCAGGGCAAAAAGGAAGACGCTATTAAACTGTTTTTGACCTCCGCCAGTTTTGGTCGTCCTGTTGGTTATTCCATACCCAATATAGTAACCTGGAAAAAAGGCGAAGATAATTTCAGTAAATTTGCCAAAGAGACGCCTGCGGAAGCCTACCTGGAGCTCACTAAAATTTATATGGAAAAAGGAAAATTCGAAACCGCCCATAACTATTTTCGTGCGGCAATTGCAAATTATCCTTCAAAGAATGTTCAAAGGCAAATTGTCAAGTTGGATCGTATCCTGTCGAAAAAGGAAGAAGAACGCTACCGGAAACAGTATCAACAATCGTCCCCACAACAATACCAGCCGAGACACCGGCATAAGTATGAACAACCTGTGCCGCCCCAACCCCGCAACAACTCTAATAACTTTGTATTTCCTCCGCCCTTTGGAAGATGAAATTTTTTTTAGAGATCGGTGCCAGGCAAAACATGTCAATTTTTTAAGGATACACCCCCATTTCTCTATAAGAGACGGCGATTTTTTCGATCGCTATGGCCATGGCGGCGATGCGGTAACTGGCCGTGTTTTCATTCGTCCAGTACCGTTCCCGAATCGACTGAAACCCTTCGCGCATGGTATCGTCCAGACCGGATCGCACGAAGTCGATCTCGCTCGGACCTTGTCGCAGGACCTTGACAAGATGATCCGGGATTTTTTTGCCTTCGTTTTCGATAGCCGCAATGAGCGCGGCGTTTTGTTTTTCTTCGTAACGTCTCTGCATTCGGCCAAAACGGATGTGCGATAGGTTTTTTATCCACTCGAAATAGGAAACCGTTACCCCTCCCGCGTTTAAATAGGTGTCGGGTATGATACTCACTCCCTTTTCCTTTAGGATCGCGTCAGCATCGAAAGTGACCGGCCCGTTGGCCGCTTCCGCAATCACCCTGGCCTTGATTTTGGCCGCGTTTCCGGTATGAATGACGCCTTCCATTGCCGCGGGAATCAGAATGTCGCAATCGTATTCCAGCAAGTCACTGCTGTTTTCAAAATACTCAGCATGGGGAAAACCTTTCACACCCTTATGTATCCTTCGATACTCCGCAAGCTCCTTAATGTTAATCCCTTTGGGATTGTACAGAGCCCCATCGTATTCCAGTACGGCGATAACAATCACGCCATCCTCTTCCTGCAAATATTTCGCGGCATGGTAGCCGACGTTGCCCAGACCTTGCACGATGAGTCTTTTTCCCTCCAGAGTTCCTTCGAGATTGGACAGGCGGATATCCTCCGGGTGACGAAAAAATTCGCGCAGACCGAACGCAACGCCAAGTCCCGTAGCCTCGGTACGCCCCTGGATCCCCCCTTGTGTCGGTGGCTTGCTGGTGACACAGGCCAGATGATCGATATCGTCCGGCCGATGCGCCGCATAGGTGCTGGCGATCCAGGCCATCTCGCGCGAGCCGGTCCCCATATCCGGTGCTGGCACATTGATAGAGGGGTTTATATAATCCTTTTTGATCAACTCGAAGGCGAAGCGGCGGGTGATTTTTTCCAATGACTCCTCGCTGTATTGGCTCGGGTCGATGACCAGTCCGCCTTTCGAGCCACCAAAAGGAACGTTCACCAGTGCGCATTTGTAGGACATCAAAGCCGCCAGCGCTTCCACCTCGTCCTGATTCACCAATGGGGAATAACGGATACCACCTTTAGATGGCAGACGATGGTCGCTATGGACAGCCCGCCAGCCGATGAAACTTTCCAGCTTGCCGTTAATTTTTACGGGGAATCGGATCTGAAAAACATGGTTGTTGTTTTTGATGTAATAGGCGAGGCCATCTGGTAAGTCGAGGGTGGATGACGCAATATCAAAACTAAGGTTCACACTTTGCCGGAAACTCACTTCTTTGGAGCCACTGCTGTCCATGATGTCCTCCAGACGCATTTGGTCTTGAATTTCTTTAACAGTGTCACACCTATTGTAAAGCAAAACAGGATAATTTTAACAAAAAATTATAGAGTTCCCGGATAATGGTTGCGAATGAAGGCTAAAGAAGAACTTGAAAGAGGAGAGTGCCCTTGGCACGTTTTACCATTTATACAGAAGTCGGCTGGCTGAAAATTGAAAAAAACCGGCATGCGATTTTCATGGACCTGTTAAAACTCGCGACGTTCTGGATGTTGTGTCTGACTCTATACCTGATCTTTCGCGGCTTTTTCCCATCGGCCACTTACAGTACGCAACAATACCCCTGGCTGGGAACGGTTCTGGTGTCTTATTTCATCGTTTGCGCCGGATGGGTTCCCTGGCATTTCTGGCGTCGTGGAGTGTTTTCCGGCAAAAAGACTTTTGTATTAATACCGGATGAAAACATAGTTAAGTTCAATGGTAAACGCCTATGCAAAGTAGACGATATCGATACCATTGATCTGCTGATATGGGACCCCAAAATACCCTATCGAACCTTGTCCGTGGTTTTAAAGGATGGTCGAAAAGTAATCATCGATCGCATCGGTTTATGGACCCTGAAAGAAGAACACCAACTATTCGAAATGTCCCAACTGATCGCTGAGTTCCTAAATATGCACGTAATGAAGCGGTTTGAGTGAACAGGTGTGAAAGCAAGATGAAATTATAGAAAAACCAGGATCCATAAAGCGGACATTTAACCGGATATGAAACAGAACAAAAAGCGACTAAAAAATAGAAATGAAGATGTGGCCCTGATGGAACCAATGGTTCTGTCTCAAAGTTCAAAATACCGGTCTGAACTCATGGATATGGCTTTGGAACTGGCTTCAAAATCATCCGGTTTTCGTCATAGCCTGGCTCCAGTAATTTGCCAGGCTTTGACTAAACTGGTACGGACGATGAATTGTTATTATAGTAATTTAATCGAAGACCATAACACGCATCCCATAGATATCGACCGGGCTATAGAAGGAGATTACAGTGAGGAACCGAAAAAACGGGATTTTCAACTGGAAGCCAATGCCCATGTTATCTGCCAGCAATGGATCGACGATGGAGGCTTAAAAGACAATCTGTACACTTTGGATGGATTACTTGAAGTTCACTCCAGGTTTTGTGATAACCTTCCTGACAATTTGCTGGTGGTGGAAGATCCAGAGGGAAAAGAAAACATACGAGTCATTCCGGGAGAACTGCGCCAGCGCGATGTTCTGGTAGGACGCCACTTGGCAATCAGTCCTGCGGCATTACCCTGTTTCCTGGAACGCTTCGAAGCCGTCTACAGTAAATTGGGAAAATCGGAATCTATCCTCTCCGCCGCCGCGGCCCATCACCGTCTGCTTTGGATCCATCCGTTTATGGATGGCAATGGCCGGGTCGCGCGTCTCTTGTCCCATGCCGCTTTACTAGAAGTTTTGGACACAGGGGGAGTCTGGTCAGTGGCGCGAGGGTTGGCGCGAAACGTCGAAAAATACAAAACCTTACTACAACAATGCGATTTACCCAGGCGAAATGATTCGGATGGGCGGGGCACAATGAGTGAAGAGGCGCTTGTGGAATTCACCCGCTTTTTTTTGGAAGTCTGCCTGGACCAGGTAACATTTATGGAGTAATTAGTCCAACCGAAAAACCTGCGCACTCGCATCTTACTTTGGGCAGATGAAGAAATAGCAATCGGAAAATTACCGGAGAAAGCAGGAAAGGTATTAGAAGCCTTACTTTATAGAGGTGAATTGCCGCGCGGAGAAATTCCTGACATTATAGGTGTCGGAGAACGGCATGCGCGCAGGATTACGTCTGCATTGCAAGAAACAGGAGTTCTGAACTCAAAAAGTTCAAAAGCCCCATTCTATTTGACTTTTCCTACAAAGCTTGCGAACCGATGGATGCCAAACATTTTCCCGGATAAAGCGGATTGAAAATGTTATGGCTAAAAATTAAATGGATATCTGGGGGAGTGGTTATTTATGAAATCTTAATAATTACCCATAATTTTAAAATTGGATAAAATGCAAGAGTTAGTTGCGGATTGTCCGAGGTGTGGTGCAAAAGAACATACTTTCGTAGTAAAAGCCTATAATTTTATTTATGAAAAGTTTTAGAGAAGGAGCAGAGGCAGTAATAGGGGGTTGCCCTAATGCTACTCCCGCAATGTTTCGCTTATGTATTGATCTTACAACTAAGGGATTGCTCCCAAAAAATGATATAGACGGCATCAATAAAAAAGTTAGAAACACATTATGGGAAAGATTATGCTGGTTATTTAAAACAAAAAGGCTTCCTGAAGGATTAAAAGGTTTAGCAGACTGCATTAGAAATGATGGCAATGATGGTTCATTAGGTATGGAGGATGCAGAAGATCTTTTAGAATTTACATCATTATTATTGGAACGAGTATTTACTGAGCCCGCTAAACTTAAGGAAGCAGAACAAAGGCGAATAATTAGGCGAAGTAAGTAGATTTTAAACAAATGTCGGTAATATTCTTACGGCCAAAATAAAATTCAATAAAAATCTCAGGAAACTTTCTTATTCCAATAATCACCAACAATCTTATCCAAAGAAAACCTGCCTCCACCGGTCAGGACCAGGGCCAAGGCTATACCAATGGCGAGGATGTGAAACTCGAATCCTTCACCAGCATTCTTGCCGGACCAGTTCATGAAAAATCCATTGTTCCAGTGCATCATGAACATGGCGCCTGCCATAATCAACGTGATCGAACCTGCGCAAAAACGTGTTAATAAACCGGTGATCAGCCCCAATGCTCCGAAAAACTCTCCGATGATGACGAGCAGTGCAACGACATAGGGCAACCCTGCTTTGCCGGTGAGGAACCCCATCGTTCCTTCAAAACCGTAGCCGCCAAACCAACCCATCAGCTTTTGTGCTCCATGAGGAAATATGACCACCCCCAAGGCAACCCGGAGAAACAGGGGACTCAAAGACTCATCGGTTTTTAATAGCATATCCAGGTATTGTTTCATGTCGGGTCTCTAGAAAAGGTTATCATTAACAATATTGTACTGAAATAACGAATATAAAATCGAACTAAATTTTTGACTAAATAATAGCGTTATTACCTCCGAGATGTTAAAAAAGGTGGTCGTTTTGACTCATTTTCATACCTGTTTACTTTGGAGTAATGTAATGCAATATCTTGTAATTTGGACCATTCGTCCAGAACACATTCGTCAGGCCCAGGAGCGATTTAAGGAAACTGGGGGGCACCCTCCGGAAGGTATCAAGATGCTTGGGCGATGGCATTTTGCCTCAGGAGGAAAAGGTATGGCCCTGACCGAGACCGATGATGCAACAGGATTGGCCAAATGGACCCAGGAATGGATTGATCTGCTGTCTTTTGAAATTGAGCCCGTCCTCAATGATGAACAGTTCGCTTCTGTTTTAGGTGAATGAAAGAGGTTGTTACGATTTTCCGGTTTGCTCTCATGGGAAACGAGGTAAATAGCGCGCTAATCATTCAACATAAATAACTAACACCAATCAGGGTTTCCAGGTTTCCATGCGGTAAGCGCTGTCCCAGAACATCCACTCCAGGCGCGTCGACTTGATGAATGCCTGTTCCATAACATCGACTTGGTGAGGGCCTACCGTTTCGGCAATGCGGTCGGTCACGTTGATGGCATCCTCCACCACCTGATGAAATTCTTCTCCCGAATAGGTATTGATCCATTTCTGAAAAGGGTTGTTGGACTTCGAGTGTTTATGAATATGGCTTCCTACCTCACGATATATCCAGAAGCAGGGAAGTAGAGCCCCCATCGCCTCAGACAAACTGCCTTGCGACGCCGTGGCGATTAAAAACCGGGTGTAGGTGAAACAAGCCGGAGACTCCTCAGTCTCGTGCTCAATCTGGAATTGCTCGAAGTAGTATTCGTGCAAACTTCGTTCTGCAATCAAGGCCCCCTCGGCGAATTTTAGAAACAGATCCAAATCACTTTCGTTGGTGGTCTTGGTTCCAGCCAACGCGAGGGCTTTTGAAAAGTCGACCAGATACAAGGCGTCCTGCTTGAGATAAAACTGGAATTTCTTCAAGTCAAGAGTTCCCTCAGCCAGTTCCACATTGAAGGGATGGTCAAGAATCGATTGGTAAATGGGTTGAATGGCGTTCCAAAAACGTTGGCTGGTTTTCATGACATTCCTTTTTTTACAAATTGCGCCACAGTTGATAAAAATGGTGAATCGGCCCTTTTCCTTTTCCCAATCGTAAAGTGGTTGCCGCTTCAATAGCACCGGACACATAATCTTTGGCAAATCGAACGGACTCCGCAGAACTATGGCCGCGCGCCAGAAATGATGCGATGGCTGAGGACAGGGAACATCCTGCACCGTGAAGGTTCTGCGTAGAGAATCGGGTTTGCTCCAGCCAGAATCCCGAAAGCCGGGTTTTGGATTCCTTAAAGCAAAAGTAGTCACTGCTATCGGCAGTTCCCAGATTTCCGCCTTTAATGAGAACAGCTTCCGGTCCCATTTGCAAAATATCCTCGGCGGCTTCCTGCATCGATCTTTTGGTTGAGATGTCACGCGACAGCAATTCGCCGGCTTCCAGAAGATTAGGAGTGAGCAAGGTCGCAAGGGGCAATAATTTCTTTTTCAAGACCTCGACCGCTTGCGCCTCCAGAAGGTGGTCGCCGCTTTTGGCGAACATTACGGGGTCCACCACAATATGTTCGGGGCGGTAAGTTTTGAGTCCGTCCACCACTGCCCCAATCGTTTCAAGGTTTTGCAACATTCCAACCTTTACCGCAGAAATGGAAATGTCCTCAAACACAGCGGCCATCTGGTCCTGAATAAACTCAGGCGGCACCTCCTGCACATTACGGACCCCTTGCGTGTTTTGCGCCGTAAGCGCTGTGATCACCGATAAGCCATAGCAACCCAATGCAGAAGCGGTTTTCAGGTCGGCCTGGATTCCTGCACCACCGCTACTATCAGACCCGGCGATGGTTAAAACAGTAAGGGATTGGGAGGGTCGGGAAGGCATAAATCAATTTTGTTCAGGGGGCATACTTCGTGTTTCCGAATAGTAAGTATCAAGTTTCCATTTCAAGAATTATTTCTTCGTACTTTTTAACAAAGCCAGAATTTCTTTGGATTGAGGCGACGCGTAAGTAACAACTGAATCCCCAAACCCGTTCTCGGCCTTGACATCCGCTCCGTGTTTTAAAAGGATCTTGACCATTTTTGCATCATCCTTTTGCACCGCCAGCATCAAAGGAGTGATATCGTCCGTTGCGGGCAAGTCGACACTGGCGCCGTGTTTAAGAAGCACCTCCGCGGCAGACACATCCCCTTTAACAGCCGCCAAATGCAAGGGTGCTGAACCATCACTGCTCTTGGCATCGAGGTTCGCGCCACGTTGGATCAGCTTTTCGATCAACTCAGGATCTCCAAAAATTTCCATCAGGCGGATTTGTTTTCCTTCCAGTTTTTTGCGCACTTTTTCGGTGATTTTTTTCGAGCGAAGTAACACTGCCATCGTCAGCAAGGTTTTTCCCTTGACCTTGATATTCACATCGGCTTTGTGGTCGAACAGGGTTTGCACCACATCCGGACTTTTATGGGTCAAAGCCCATTTGAGCGCTTCGCCTCCGTAATGTTTTTTTGGATAGCGTTTGGCCGCGGCATCCAGGAGCTTGCTGATGAGGTCCACGTTGTCCTTTTGCGCCGCCGCTAATAGGCCCTTATTAATCGCTGAGGGATCCTGAACGATATCGCCTTTCAAAAACAGTTCGATGGTTTGTGCATCGTTTTTTAAAATACTTTCCTCAAAGCCGGAAGGGGAAAAAGAAACACCGCGGGTTTTTAACTGGTTCAACACTTCATCGTTACTGGCAACAGGCGAAGCGCCTAAAAGGCTCAGCAAGGTGAGCGCTAGTCCAAACATCTTCATGGATATGCCTCCATTGTTGTGTCAATCGACGTCATCAAACAGACCTTTGGCCAGGCTTTTCCTGGCGGTTCGGGCTTCCTGCTCGGCCCGGGTGATTCCCTGATCATAATCATTATAATCGACAAATTGCAAAACGGGTTCCATTTCCGGGTGCCTTTTAAGATATAAGCGCGCCATGGATTGGCACACGCGGCGATATTTGGGATGTCCCGCTTTTTGTGTTCTGAGTTCGGTCAGGTGCCCCAGTTCACGCAAGTTCATTCCCATGTTCCAGCGGATGAAATGGTTGAACAGAGAAGCGTACTGGGCTTCATCTCGTAACCCGGCACGATTTAAATCATGGTACAAACTTTCAGCACGCTCAAAGCATTCTTGAACAAGAGAGCCTTTGCCGATCTCCTCGATTTCCTGCGGTACCGAATAGCCCAGCGCCACGCCCAGATCCTGCCGTTGTTGAGTGAGCATGCGATGTCGTTGCAGGTCGCGGTACTCGGCAAAGCCAGCGATGATGTCGAATTGAATCGGGTAGCCGTATTCCAGGCCGCGTCCCGGACGGTCGCGTTTGCTTTTGCGTTCGCCGATGTAAGTGGAAAAAACTCGCTGACGCTTTTCTTGCGGCCATAGTTTGATAACGTTTCGAATTTGTGCACTGGAATGTTGAACGTAGGGAAAAACAATACTCGCCATTAAATTGATCTCGTGGTCTGCCGACCGGTCTTCCAGCAAGTCCACCTCCGGCATGGGTTCCACCGGAATGTTCCCAAATAATTCGTCACACAGGGATTTCATTTTATGATGGGTGCCGGAAACATAATCATTTCTAGCCGCGCGTTTGATGAAGGTGGGTATCTGCGTGCCAAGGGCCTTTTGCATGGATACCGCCAGTTCACCCGCCTCATTCAAATCCTGGCTCAACAGTTTGCTGATCAGTCCTGAATAAAATCGGCCGTTGCCAACGATTCCAAGATTGGCTTGTGTGGCGGCGGGGAGGATACATCGGATCACATCGCAAGCCGCACTGCGTATGGTGAAATTGTATGCGAACTTGTGCGCCTTGCGCTGATTGTCATCGGTCAGTTCATTCCATTTTGCCTTTTCAATATTTCCCTCGCAGTCCTCCACCTCGATAGCAAACTCTTCCCTGGGCAAACGTTTCTGGAACAGGTCCTTCATGGGATCGACCATTTCCGCATACGCTTCGAAAATAAAATCCATCGTTTCCAGATATTGGCCGCGCAAACCCGACGCCATAATGTTAGCAGGCCTTACGTAGCGCCACTGACCGGCTTGCTGTTTGTCATACAGAACGTAGCGAGTGGACTCTTCGATGGGCGATCCGCCGATACGACAGTCTTCCACGATTTTGGTCATGAGATTGGAAACGTTTTCCATGCAGAGGGGGGCGACAGCGAGTTCGGCCACCGATTCATCACCGAATTTATTCACCACCCGGTCAATGAGTTCCGTGCCCTTAACGTCGTTGGGGGTGCCATCCGGATTCAAAAACTCGCGGGCGATGGTTTCACGGATGCCTGTGGGAGCCCTGCTGTAGCGGGCCAGCGCCGCACCGATAATTTCCGGGTTCAAGCCACGGATGGTAAAAACATTGGCGTCAACATCGGAAACGTAGGGTTTGAGGATCTCCTTCTCCGCGTTGCTCAGTTCGTCAGTTCTTTTGGGTTTCATCGACCGCATCCTTGGCACAGCGAAAGCCGGTGTCGTTAAACCGGGCTTCAGGGCGACTCCATCGCCGGATCGAACTGTGCAGAGTTTCCCCGTAATTGACCCAGCCTCCTCCCTTGACGACTTTGAACTCGCCTTCATCGGGTCCTTTCGGATTTTTACGTGGGCTTTTTTTATAATAGTTCATTTCGTACCAGTCACCGACCCATTCCCAAACATTACCCGCCATGTCAAAGATACCATAGACGGACATGCCTTTGGAGTAGTGGCCGACGTCGGTCATTGTTTTCGTTCCCATCCATTTTCTTTTGAAGTTGGCTCGTCCCTTTGGAGGCGAACTGCCCCAGGGATACATCATCCCGGTTGGTCCCCGCGCCGCCCGTTCCCATTCCGCTTCCGTCGGCAGGCGTTTGCCGAGCCACCGGCAATAGGCGGCCGCATCGTCCCAACTCACCTGAGTCACCGGTTGATTGCGGATGCTTCTGGAAAAAGTGTAGCCTTCCCAAAGATTGCCTTCGCGACATTTGTCCGTTTCGCAGGAATTGTCCAACGCCGGGCGATGACCTGTCGCCAATACAAACTTGAGGTAGTCGGCGTTGGTCACTTCATATTTATCGAACCAGTAATCGTCGAGGATGACCTTGTGTTGCGGCAATTCATCCTTGTACCACCAGTCCCGGCAAGTTTTGTCGACGCGGTAGCACATATCGAAGTATTTCATGATTTCTTTAAAGGTGGACCCGATTTTCGATTTGCCGCCGGGGATCAATACCATCCCACGGTAATCGAATTGTGGGTTCTTGGATAATTTTTCGATATCCGGGTACGGCTGGTTTGAGGGTTCTTGAGCGAAAATCCTCTGAAATGGAAAAAGATGGGTCGTCAAAAAAAACAGAAGCAAAAAAATGCGTATAAAAAAACGGTGATTCATCTATGCTGAGGGGAAGATAGGCTACTATTCAACTGGAGTCCTTCCCGGTACCTTCCTCTTCAAACCGGGTCATTTCCTTGCCATGAATATAAAACAGGGACAGGCCGAGAATCATATTAATCGTGTATAGCCAAGTGAGACGGCTATGATAACCATCGAATTGCCTTTGCAATTTGGTGTCTGCGGGATTGGCCTTCTTCAATTTATCCATAGCATGCATTTCCGGGCGCAGGATACTGCCAATATAAATCGCCAAAACAATCATGATTGCCAAAAAAACTTCCCGGCTGTATTTTCGCTTTGTGACTACAGGGGTGATGTAACCGACGGTGCCATATTTTTTGACCAGAAACCGCACCAGTTCCGCCAGGAGCATTAGAATGATACAGGTATAAATAATCTGGACATTGAAATAATCCATGATTCCGTTCATCACATGGCTGGCCATCAGGGGGTCTTCTTTCATCCGTACTCTAACGACAATCTCCACCAAAATGCCCAGCAAAAACATTCCCCCTACCCAGAGGGAAAGAGAAACCAGATAAAACCAATTAAATGTATATACCAGTCGTTTCATAATGTTTAGTTATTTGTTTAGGGGCGATTATCGTCCGCCGGAAACCCGCTTGCGGGTGTATTTATAACTTTCTTCAATTTCCTTTTCCTGTTGGCGTTGCATCTTTACCCAATGGGGAACATCGTCGCCGAAAAAGTTTTTTACTGCGTCACCTGTTTTGTCTCGATTGACTGTGTTTAATATCGACAGGTAAATCACAAAATAAACGAAAGCGAAGGTATACATAGCCAGAGGTATGTAAGATTTTAAACGCTTTCGTTCGGCTTCTGGTTTTTGGGTCCAGACCCGGTCCCAAAAGGCTTTAAATTTTTCGATCATGGTACCAAAACACGCAAAAAAGGATTGAGGCTAAAAATTTTGCGGAATTTGCAAATCAGAGAGAATGATAGCAAAACCCTTTCCGTTAAACAAGATCCCTGACAAATCACCACGTTCCAAGTCAAATCCTGATTTTAAATGATTTGTGCTATTATTGTTAACTTTTAATACATCCACCCCATATCCAGGAAATACGAACCTTGATTGAAATCCAACCGAGCGGACCTGTCCACGCTGTCATAGATGTTCCGTCATCAAAAAGTTATACCAACCGGGCTCTGATCATTGCCGCGCTGGCAGATGGAGAATCGCGCCTGCAGTCCCCTCTTTTCAGTGATGATACCCATTACATGCAAAATGCCCTGGGGCAAATGGGAATCTCTGTTGAGCGCGAAAAAAACGCTTTTGTGGTGCAAGGGGGAGCCGACCGTTTACGTCCTTCGCAAAAAGAAATTTTTGTCGGCAACGCCGGGACCACGATGCGTTTTATCACCACTTTATGTTGTCTTGTGGAAGGGACGTCCCGCCTGACCGGAAACGAGCGCATGCAAGAGCGGCCCATTGGTGATTTGCTCGAATGTCTGCATCAGATGAACGTTTCGATCAAGTCGGTTCACGGCAACCAGTGTCCGCCTCTTTTGATCGAGAGCAAAGGTGTGCCTGGAGGGTCGATCCGCCTGGCGGGTAACAAAAGTAGCCAGTACCTCACATCGCTCCTGATGTGCGCCCCCTATTTCCAAAACGATACGCGAATCGAGATTCTGGGGGAACTCACTTCAAAGTCCTATGTGGACATCACATTAGACATCATGAAGTCATTCGGCGTCCATGTGGAAAATGAGCGTTACACGGCGTTCGGGGTAAAGCAGGGTCAACGGTATACAGCCCGAACTTACAAGGTGGAGGGCGACGCCTCCAGCGCCTCGTATTTCCTTGCCTCTGCGGCAGTCACGGGGGGACAAGTCGAATTGCACTGCCTGAATCCGGATAGCGTTCAAGGCGATATGGGGTTCATGAATGTACTGGAGTCGATGGGATGCGAAATCGAAAAATCTTCTGAAAAAGTCCGGATCAAGGGAAATCCGCTGGCAGGAATCAGCATCAACATGAATAATATGCCTGATGTGGTGCAAACGCTGGCGGTAACGGCCTTGTTTGCCAACGGGCCGACCACCATTACCGGCATCGGCAATTTGAAAATCAAGGAAACCGACCGCATCGCGGCGCTGGATACCGAGCTTAGAAAGCTTGGGGCCGAGGTGGAAAGCGGTGAGGATTACCTGGTCATCAAACCGGGACCTTTGAAACCGGCACTGATCGAAACCTACGACGACCACCGTATGGCGATGAGTTTTGCGATCGCGGGATTAAAAATTCCTGGTGTTAAAATAGGGAATCCGGAATGCGTGCAAAAATCTTTTCCCGATTTTTTTGACGTTTTTAAAACGTTGTATACGTAAATTGATTTTGGGGAGGACCCGCTTCTCCTCTTTTTCCTCAATTATGAGAGTTTTCTCACTCCATGAGCAAATACAGTCATACCAATCAACTGATCCACGAGAAAAGCCCGTACCTTTTGCAACATGCGCACAATCCGGTGGACTGGCACCCCTGGGGCGACGCGGCATTCGAAAAAGCCAAAGCGGAAAACAAGCCGGTTTTGGTGAGTATAGGATACGCCACCTGCCATTGGTGTCATGTGATGGAACGAGAATCTTTCGAAAATGAAGAGACCGCGCGCTTGTTGAATGAGCACTTTGTCAGCATCAAAGTCGATCGCGAGGAGCGGCCGGATGTCGATGCTATCTATATGAAATCCATTCAGGCGCTCGGGCAAAACGGCGGCTGGCCTTTGAACGTGTTTTGCACTCCGGAAGGCAAACCGTTTTATGGCGGCACCTACTTTCCCCCGATATCGCGGTACAACCTGCCTTCGTTTTCCGATGTGCTGATGAGACTCAACAATATCTGGCACAACGAAAAGGACAAGGTCACCAAACAAACCATATCGCTTGTGGAGTACCTGCAGAAAAACAATTTTCAGCAACAGGAGTCGGCGCTCGATAACCTGCATTTTGAAGGCGAGAACCGGACCGCAAAATTGTATGCCGAACATTATGATCATCTGAATCACGGGTTTCAGTTCCAACCGCAGAACAAGTTTCCACCGTCGATGGGTTTATGTCTGCTCCTCCGGCACTACCGGCGCACCGGGGCGGCGCAAAGTTTAATCATGGTGGAAAACACACTCAAGGCAATGAAGCACGGCGGCATCTACGATCAGGTGGGTGGCGGACTTTGCCGCTACTCGACCGATTATCGCTGGATGATCCCGCATTTTGAAAAGATGCTTTACGACAATTCCCTGTTTGTTACTGCCCTGATCGAGACTTACCAGGTTACAAACAAACCTGAATTTGCAGAGTTTGCTCAGGATGTCCTGGTTTATATGGACCGTGATATGACTTCTGAAGAAGGCGCTTTCTACAGTGCCGAAGATGCCGACAGCGAAGGGGTCGAGGGCAAATTTTATGTGTGGACTCCGGATGAACTGGGAAGCATTCTGGATCGTAAAACGCTTAGCGCGGTGACCGCCTATTACAACGTCACCCAAAACGGAAATTTCGAGGGCAAAAATAATTTTTATGTGACGCGTTCGTTTTCCGAGGTCTCTAATGAGTTGGGTATACCGGAACCGGAATTTGAAGACATCATACAAAAGGCCCGCGCTACTCTTCTGGAAGTGCGCAGTAAACGCATCCGACCTTTACTGGATGACAAAATTCTCACTTCCTGGAACGGATTGATGATCAGCGCAATGGCCAAGGTCGGACGGGTGCTGGATCAACCGGAACGAGTGGCAAAGGCCGAAAAAGCGCTGAATTTCATATTCGCCAAACTGAAAACTCCTGACGGCAAACTGCTGAGGCGCTACCGCGACGGGGATGCACGCTATGACGGTTATCTGTTCGATTACGCATCGATGGCGGTGGCTTGCCTGGAATTGTATGACGCGACATTCGATGGCAAATACGTTCAGCTTGCGCGGGAGTTGGTTGAAACAGTGCAGGAGAAGTTTGCATCTCACCACGGTCCCTTTTATGAAACAGCGGAGGACGCGGAAAAACTGCTCATCCGGCAGATCTCGGGATATGATGGGGTCGAACCCTCGGGCAACAGTTCTATGGCGATGGCTTTATTGAAGTTGTCCGCTTTGCTGACCGATCCCGAATTGGAAAAGTTGGCGGAGAGAATTTTTCTCGGCTTCGAACTGGAAGTGATGGATTACGGCTTGAATTCCTCTTACATGATGCAGGCATTCCACCTGTACCTTAGCGGGCTTAAGGAGGTGGCAGTGGTGGCGCCACGCAATCATGAATCGTCGAAAGCGATGCTGAAAACGATTCAAACCGGGTTCTTTCCCAATGCCGTGTTTGCCTTCGCCTATGAAGACGAGTTGGCGGAAAAGGCGAAACACGTCCCGCTATTGCAAGGCCGAAAGGTGGTGGACGGCAAAGCCACGGCTTACGTTTGCCGAAGAGGTACCTGTTTGGCACCGACTAACGATATAGAAGAAATGGTCGGAATGCTGGGCTATGAGGAGTGAAAATAACAACCCGCCCTTTTCTTCCATCCCGGCTGATTTTTTCTTCCAATGGGACCGGGATGTGCTAACATTTCTACTTATTTCATTCATATAGGGAAAGTATGCGAAAAGATCTGATCGATTCCATGTTGGCGCAAGCCGAAACGGGTGACGGGATCACCCGCGAACAAGCTATACAAGTGGGAACCCTCGACCGCGAAGAGCTGGATTACCTGTTCGAAGGCACCAACCGCCTGCGCGACCGGTTCAAGGGCAAGGACGTTAAAATCTGTTCCATCGTCAATGCCAAATCCGGAAAATGTCCCGAAGATTGCGGTTTTTGCGCCCAGTCTTCAAAGTTTCAAACGGACTCGCCTGAATACGGCTTGATGGATGTCGATAAAATTGTATCAGCCGCGAAAGAAGCCGAAGCTTTCGGCTCGAATGAATTTTCAATCGTCACCTCCGGCACCAATATCGAAGACCGCAAGGAACTTGATACCTTGATCACTGCGATCAAGCGCATCAAGCAGGAAACCAGTCTGGAAGTGTGCTGTTCCCTCGGCCTCATGAGCCTCGAAGATTTGAAAGAATTGAAGGCGGCGGGTCTCGACCGGTGCCACCACAACCTGGAAACGGCACAAAGTCACTTCGAAAAAATCGTCACCACCCACACCTACGAACAGGAAGTCAGCGCCGTAGAAAATGCCCGGAAAGCAGGACTGCATGTCTGCGTCGGGGGCATCTTCGGTATGGGCGAAAGCTACGACCAGAGAGTGGAGTTGGCGTTCGACATCAAAGATCTGAAAACCGATTCCTTTCCCATCAATTTCCTGAAGCCGCTGGAAGGCACCGCCCTTGATCACCTTGAGGTGATTGACCGTTACGAAGCCTTGCGCACCATATCCCTCCTCCGTTTGGTAATGCCGAAGATGGATTTGTTCGTCTGCGGCGGCCGGGAAGAAGTGTTCGAAGACGATCAGGAACAATTGTTCGCCGCCGGAGCCAACGGCATCCTGGGTGGCAACTACCTCACCACCAAAGGCCAGGACCCTAAAAAAGACCTCGACATGATCGAGCAACTCGGCCTAAGACCCGTGTTTGAATCGGTGTGATTATATCAATTTAGATTTGATCCACCATAGAGTCTAAAGAAATCATTTTGGTAAGGCCGCGGGAAGGTATTAAGGAACCCCTCCCCGCCTATAGTCATAGGCCAAAAGAGCCTTTTCGTCTTCAGTAATGCGTTTGATTTGAGAGATTCTTCCCGCTAAAATAGTTTCAAAGAACAAGCGTTATTAAATTGGGAGAATAAATAATAATGAACGTTGAAGTAATACTTGAGCCACAGGAAGAAGGTGGATTCGTTGTTCATGCCCCTAGTATCAAAGGGTGCTGGTCTCAAAGTGAGACTAGAGAGGAGGCCTTAGCGAATATCAAAGAGGCTATAGAACTCATGCTGGAACCAGACTTAAATGAATCTATCGAATTCAACGGGGAAAAGGTAGTGGTAAAGGTATGACCAAAATTCCGGTATTGTCCGGGTCGGAATTTATTAAAAAATTGAAAAAACTTGGATTTGTCGCGACTCGGCAGAAAGAGAGTCACGTTAGGCTTTCAAAATCTTTAAAAGATGGAACGATAAAAATCTCAGTTCCATTGCACAAAGAACTTAAAAAAGGAATTCTTTCCGGATTGATAAAGGATGCTGGGCTGACGGTAGAAGGTTTTGTGAGTTTAAAATAGAAAATAGAGTATTTTTAAGTTGCTCAGGTGAAATTCTTCGCCGCTAGCACCAACGGTACCCTGAGCGGAAACTACCTCACCACTAAAGGTCCAGACTTCAAAAAAGGTTTCGACATGTTAATGCAGTTAGGCCTCCTGCCTGTGTTTGAATCGGTTTAAATATGGAAATTCTAAATCAAATATCTCGTTATCATCTTATTTGTTAGGCTTAATCTTCAATTAAAGTCTCTAAAGCTTTTGTAAATCCCTCCAAATTAGTGACAGAAAACTTTACCAATTCCATAATTGACCCTTAATTTAAAATAGAATACAACTAAACCTGATTTTTAGCCTTAATTTTAATTCGCTTAAAGCTCTTTAGAGAACTATAAATTATACTAGCCAACTTTATTCAAATGGAAAACCAAATTTTTTCTATTGAGTGTTGAGGTTTTTGTGTTTCATGATATAGGGATTGCTGGAAAGGGAACCTTAACATTCAGGCATTGAATCTTTTCAAATAGACACTACCAATTTAAAATCTTTTGCGAACCTCATCTACGGAAAACCTACATTCTACTTTTGGCAAACAACCAATTGTTACAAGGCGATTTCCTTCAATATAAGCATTTAATCACTAGTGTCCGGTAAAAAATGAGAGTCATGGCTTAACCCCTTCAGCAATGAGATAATGTGATTGCGAAAAAACGTTATCTAAACTGGAGGATCAAGCCATGACCCAAGTAGGAACCGTATTTTC
>JACAVV010000044.1 GCA_024648695.1 Nitrospina sp. | reverse complement strand
AAGGTTTCATAACGGTTATCGAGATCAAAAATTCCGGGCTGGGACATGGCGGGAATCCTTTCAAACAGGGAGGATGTTTAGCAAAACCGTATAACAAACTTATTTTAATTCATTCAGTAACTTTTTACCCTATTTTTAGAGGCACCCTTAATTTCATCCAGAAGTGCGACATGAATTGCCTTTTTTATGATATCCCTTTCCTCAGCTTCATATTTTCTGGAAAAAGGGACAGGGATGTTGTATAAAGATACAAATTTTATAAGGATGCATTGGGAGACTGGCTGATTGTCCGGCTCCCTGTCCGGTGTAAGGAATTGGCAGTTTTGTTGGGCCTTACGCAACATGACTATGTGAACCCCGTCAGGTCCGGAAGGAAGCAGCGGTAGCAGATGTCCATGTGTGCTGTGAGTTCCCCCAGCAATTCTGCCTTTTTTTCTTTTTCCCTTCATTATTTCCATAGGTGGCGGTGTGAGTTTCCAAGGGTCCGCACGCAAATGGCGGCCGCAAATTTTCGAAGAGCTGGTTGGGCAGGATGCGATTGTGCAAACGCTCACCAACGCCATCGAGATGGACCGCGTCTCACACGCATACCTTTTCTCCGGCACACGCGGTGTGGGCAAAACCACCACCGCACGCATCTTTGCCAAGGCGCTTAATTGTGAACAAGGTCCGACGCCGAAACCTTGCGGCCAGTGTGAATTCTGTCAGGAGATTCGCGATGGACGCTGTGTTGACGTGATGGAAATCGACGGCGCTTCCAACACAGGCGTCGGGGAGGTGCGGGACATTATTGACAATGTCCGTTACGCCACGTCCGCTTGCATGTTCAAAGTTTACATTATCGACGAAGTTCATATGCTTTCGAAGAGCGCGTTCAACGCCTTGCTGAAAACTTTGGAAGAGCCGCCGGAGAAAGTAGTCTTCATCTTCGCCACAACCGAGTCCCACAAGATACCCGAAACCATCCTCTCGCGTTGCCAGTGTTTCGAGTTCAAACCACTGTCACACCATCAAATCGTCCAGCAGTTGGAAACCATATGTCAGCAAGAGGAAATCGACATGGATCCGCGCGGTATGGAAACAATAGCCAAAACGGGCGCAGGAAGTATGCGTGACGCTCAAAGCCTGCTCGACCAGGTATTGGCTTTCGCGGGCAAAAAG
Organism: Nitrospina sp.; assembly: GCA_024648695.1. GTDB lineage: Bacteria > Nitrospinota > Nitrospinia > Nitrospinales > JACRGP01 > JACAVV01. The sequence goes on along the minus strand of JACAVV010000044.1, from coordinate 33,623 downwards.
GTGGAATCAGCGGCGGTGGAGTCGGTACTCGGAATTGTGGGACGCGGAGCCCTGGAAAGTTTTGTGGATGCACTGATCGCGAAAGATCCGGAAGCGCTGATCGTTCAAATCCAGTCGCTTGCAGATGAAGGCAAAGACCTGAACTTTTTTTGTCGCGACCTCATCGAGTATCTGCGCAACCTGCTGGTGGCCTCGTTTGCCAAAGAAGCAGAGAAGCTTGTCAACACCCATTCCTTTGATCTCGAGACCCTGAAGAAACAAGCGGGCCAGTTTCACCGTGACGAACTGCATCAACTGTTCAAAGTTTTTTCACAGGCGGAACTGGAGATGAAGCGAAGTTCCTTTCCCCACATGACGTTCGAGATGGCCACCTTGCGCGCTACCGAAGTGCGACCCTTTCAGGAGATCGACGCTTTACTGGAAAAAGTCAACACCCTGGAAACAGGACTGCCCTCCCCTTCGCCTGCCCGGGAACCGTCACCGGTAAAAAAAAAAGCTGAATCCACCTTAGCCTCCGCTCCCTCTAATGCAGAAGGCACTCATTCTGTCACCTCGACCGTAATCGAAAAACCAGGTGGAGAGTTTTCCTGGGAGCATGTCAAAACGGTATTGGGCCGGGAGAAGAACAAGTTTCACCACTACCTGGGCAATAGCCGTTTACTGAAGCTGGAGCAGAACGCAATTACTTTGGGGTTCCCCGATCAGTTCACGCTGGACCTTGTAGACAAACCGGAGAACCTGGAGTTTATTCGAAACGGTGTCAAAACCCTTTATGGCCTGGATGTACAAATCAATGTTAAACTATTAAAAGGAAATGCTGAGGAAGAAAACCCCGACAATAATCCCGGCTTTGAACCGACGAAGCAAGCTCCCGCTGATTCCCGAGGGGGTTCGGAGGCACCTGTGTCACGAAGCGAATCGGAGATCATTCAGGATGCGTTGGATATTTTTGGCGGCATGCTGTTGCGTTGAGAGCATTTCTTCATTTGCAGGGGGTCCCCTGCCAAAAACTTTGAACGTCAGGTAGCAAAACATCATGATTAAAGATTTCGGAGCGATATTCAAGCAAGCCAAAGAGATCCAATCCAAAATGGAAGAGGTCCGTAATGAGTTGGCGAAAAAAACCGTGGAGGTTTCCACGGGAGGCGGTATGGTAAAAGTGACCGCCAACGGACTCAACCAGATTCAATCGATCAACGTGGATGATGATTTGATCAATATGCAAGACCGCGAGATTCTGGAAGATTTATTAGTGGGCGCCATGAACGAGATCGGCAAAAAAGTTCAGGAAATGAATCAGGAAGAAATGGGAAAAATAACAGGCGGATTGAAACTGCCCGGAATGTTTTCTTCCTGAAACCACCCTTACCCACCAACCCCTGCCGACCCATCTATCCATTCATCCGCTTGAAGGAGAACCCGTCACTTGAAACGCCCCCCTGCGGTACTCGAACTCATTAGCGAACTCAAACGGCTTCCTGGCATCGGTCAAAAGACAGCAGAGCGCTTGTCCTTTTTCCTGATGCGAGGCACGTTGGACCAGGCACGGCGTCTGGCAAACTCCATTGTGAAGGTGAAAGAGAAAATCGTGCTGTGCTCAGAATGCCACAGCATTACTGAGTCCGATCCCTGCGACATATGCCGCGACCCGCGTCGCGACCCGTCGCAGATTTGCGTGGTGGAAGAACCTCACGATGTATTCGTGCTGGAATCCATGGGAGAGTTTCAGGGCAAGTATCACGTGCTCATGGGCGCGATTTCACCTCTGGATGGTATCGGACCCGAATCGCTCACTCTCGAAGACTTGAAAACGCGTGTCGCCAGCAAGGGTCCCATTCGAGAGGTGATTCTGGCAACCAATCCCAATATGGAAGGGGAATCCACAGCGGTGTATATTTCCAAACTGTTAAAACCCTACGAAGTGCGAGTCACACGCATAGCACGCGGCCTGCCTATGGGGGGGGATCTGGAATACGCAGATCCCGTCACCTTGAAAAAGTCACTGGAAGGGAGAATGGATATGCCCTAGAATTTCATCTTCCCGGAAAGTAAAGTCATTATTAAGACACCGGTTAAATACCTAACATTGAAAACAATTGAGGATTAAAATTCGATCCTGAATAGGGAAAAGTCATAATCTCCCCTCACCCCGACCTACTCCCGCAAGGTAAGAGGGGGGAACGGTTTTTGATTTAACGATTTCTTCTGTTAAAGGGGATCGGGGAAAAAACCGGTTTTCCTTTTTTAGTGGCTTAAACTCAACCACCCACGCGGTGGTGGCGGATGAGTTCTATCAGGCGGCCCACCAGTTCGGAATTGGGGAGAACATGGAAGATGTAGCGCGGCACCTGATTGCCCACTGTGTTGGCCATAAAGGGTTCACCCCAAAAACTCAGCAGGCATTCGTGTGGTTCGTCCTTGCCCATGCTTGAGGCGATCACAGATACGGTGTCATCGATATCGGTCCAGTAAGGTTCCTTTACTTTGACGTTTTGGGAACAGGCGGAAATTTTTGGAGCCAGTTCGTTGTCCCATAGCTCGCGTTGGCGTTTGTCCATTATGAATTGAATGGAGTCGACGTTTGGATTGTCAATCGCCGGCTTTAAAAGGGCGTCAAACAAGGCCTGGCGACGAAACATCAATGGACAGATATGAAACCAGATCATCTCGCCATGGGCCCTCAGGGAAAATTGTTTGGTCACTTCCCGCAACTGGCCGGGTCCGACCAGTTTTACATCCGTTGGCTGGACACAGTTTTTTATGGCATTGAGTGAAACTTCGGAGTTTTTTAAACTTTCTTCAATTCGTTCCAGGGAGTGGTCTTGGCGCATATCCCGGATGAATAACAAGGCGATCAACACGACCGTGACGCTTAATAAAATATCGATTTCCACGACATGAAAAAAATGCAGAATAAATGCCGTAAATGCCGCAACGATTCCGGCGATTCCATCCCAATCGAGTCTTAAAAATTTTTTCATTGTATTCCTGGCGAAAACAAGTCGGTCAATAATATGAAAGGTCAAAGGTTCAAATTGTATCAGATGCAAAACATCAATACTTCCCGTAAACACAAATTAAACCATTTTGCAGGGTAGGGAGGCAAGTCCCTACGAAACTGAAAGGTTGAATGAAAAGAGGCGGAAATCCAACCCCACCTCTATCATTAAACCATTTTAGCAGGATTATTCACCCTTGCGAATTACAGAGTCGTCCTTGTCTCCTTCCACGATCAATTGGCCCATCGCGCCCTTGGCAACCCGGAAAATACTGTGATCCACCAGGGTATAGGTTCCTGGGTAATCGACGGTGAACTCAACAATGGTTGCTCCAGCGGCAGGAACCAGAGTCGTTTGGACGTTTTTATTAACCAGTCCGCCAATACTACCTTCCACATAAACCCTGTCGAAAATTTCACCTATGATATGAAATGAAGACGCGCCATTGGGTCCGATATTTCCAAAATAGATACGGACCTTGTCGCCGACCTCCGCTTTTAAGGCATTTTTTCCCTGCAAGCCACCTTCTTTTCCGTTGAACAGGACGTAAGTCGGGTTCTCATCCAATCCCCGTTGAAGGTCGAAAGCCGCTAATCCGTTTTCCGGATCAGAGGCAAAAAATTCACTTTGCATAACATAAAATTCTTTGTCGACATCGTCCATACCAAATTTAGGTTCGACCAAAATCAGGCCATACATGCCGTTGGAAATATGATCTACAATGGACCCCGCCGCACAATGATAAATGTATAATCCCGGGACTTTGGCCTTGAAGGTAAAAATTTTGCTTTCTCCAGGTGCGACGGTGCTCAGTGCGGCGCCACCTCCAGGACCATTCACTGCATGAATATCGATATTATGCGGCTGAGTATTGGACGCAGGATTTCCCAGGTGAAACTCCACTTCATCCGATTCACGCACACGGATCATCGGACCGGGGACCGTTCCTCCAAAGCTCCAGAAACCGTACTTCACACCACCAGCAATTTCCGCCTCAAATTCCTTGGCTTCCAACTTAACCACAACAGTTTCATCTGTGATCCGGTCTGTTGCCCCCGGAACCTTCGGGGCTGTTGTTAGCGTTGCAGTTTCTGAGTGGGCGCTGGAAAGCATTCCAAGCACCAAAACCATTCCCCAGAGCACAGAAAAACCATTACTCACCTTGAACATTTTCTTTCCCTCCTAAAAGTAACTGAAAAGGTTAAAGTTATTAGTTATATTTAATTTATACAGGAATTTTCCGTGTAATGCACCCCCCTTTTTACAGCATGTAACTTTCCTCCAAGACCTCTATTATTGGTGGTCAAATTTTCATAATGCCAATTTCCTTGCTGAACCTCTAATAAATTGTGTCTTTCTGGGCAAACTCAAGAGCTTTAGGGAAAAGAAGGTTGTTTTCCTTGTGAATGTGCTCGTGCGTATCCCTTTCCAAATCAGTCAGTTTGGTCATCAACAATTGATAAGAAGCGCAACCATCTTCGGGCATGGAAAAGTCTTTTGTGATTTCTCGTATCTTTTTCAAAAGGTCACCCGCATGGTCGTGCTCGAAAAGCATTTGACGAACAGGCGCCTGGATAGGCATATCATTGATAATTCCGGTGAACCGGGATTCCTCAAGCTGGCGGATTAACGGGAATAATATGTTTTCTTCTTTCCGCAAATGAGGCTCCAACTCAGCCCTCAAAGCTTCAAAATATTTTTGTAGATCAAAGAGTTCGGGATGTTTTTTCGAATGCGCATTTTTAACCTTTTCCATGAGTTCAGAAATATCAGGCAAGGCTTTCTTTAAATATAAATGATGCGTGTTTTCAATATGATCTGCCAATTCCTCGGCTGAATCCTGAGGAAAGTCGCTATCATTAAAATCGGCACTTGGAACTTTATTATATAATCTTTTCAATACGTTATCAGGAGAAAGGTTTTTTTCAGAACAAGCGTTACGCAAGGTCTCTGCGCCACCACAACAAAAGTCGAGTCCAAATTCATTAAAAACCTCCATAGCCTGGTTTCCACCGTGCACAACAAAATCCTTTAAAGGATGGTCGAGGGTTAAAAGCTTGATATCCATAATGCACCTCCATAAAAAGATAAAAAGATATATATATCTTAAAATAAGATGTGTTATTATAGATGTCAATATTCTTTTTATAATTTATAATCAAATCATGATTTCACAAACTTCTGAGTATGCATTGCGTGCTGTCGTTTGCCTGGCACAATCCGGGGAACCTTCAAAAACATCCAACGAAATAGCAAAACTGACAAAGGTTCCCGAACATTATCTTTCCAAGGTATTAATGGCCTTGGCCAAAGGGGGGATCGTTCATTCCCAACGCGGGATTCGGGGAGGATTCAGTCTGGCCCATGACCCCAATAGCCTTCCTTTGCTGGATGTGATAAATGCAGTGGATCCGATCAAACACATCGACAGTTGTCCATTAAAATTGGAGCAACATGGCACCAACCTTTGCCCCCTTCATAAAAGGATAAATCAGTCTATTACCTTAATAGAAGATTTATTCAGGGATTCTACCGTGGGAACCATTTTAAAAGAACCATCAACAAGCATCCCTCTATGTGAGTTATGATTCTTATACGATATAAGTAATTTATTTTTCAACAATGGGCGGGCGACAATACTTTTTTCTTGTAATCTGAAATTTTTTGTCATTTAAATTCAAAAATTTGTTACAATAGATGTAAATGTTTTATTGATATTAGGCTCGATAAATAGTTTAAAAGGAGTTTATGACCATCTGTTAACTCATCCGTTTCGGGAACAGGCGGGAAAATTATTATGTCTGATGAAATCAAAATCTTAATAATTGAAGATGACGAAGTTGATCAGATGATTTTGAAAAGGTACTTAAGGACTTCCTTACTTAACATAAGTATCCAGTTTGTAAGTTCCCCTATGGAAGCCTACCCCTTATTAAAAAGCTGTGAATTCGATTGTATCCTGACAGATTATAATTTCCCGGGTATCAACGGACTTGAATTTTACGAAGAGTTGAAGGAAAAGGAAATCAATATTCCTGTTGTGATTGTAACAGGAATGGGTAACGAATCCCTTGTGATGGAAGCAATGAAAGCCGGAATTATCGAGTACTTGCCAAAGGATAATTTATCGACGGAAACTCTGGAACAGGCCATTCAAAATTCTTTGCGAATTCACGAGTTCAAAACCCGTGCAAAAAAAGCTGAACTGGAACTCGATAAACAGGAACGTAAGTACCAGACAATTGTTGAAACAGTCTCAGATATTATCATTCAACTGGACCCTAATGGCGCGATTGTTTTTGCCAATCCTGCAGTGGAATGCCTTGGGATCCAACCGCAGGACATGGTTGGAAAACACATTCAGGATTTTATTCAATGCGAAAATATGTATTCCATGTTGCCACAAATTGTAACAAAAGAATCAGGGAGTCGTGCGACTCGGAATCTGGAAGTCAAATTAAAAAAACAAAGCGCACAACAGAATAATTCAAACTATAATTCCATCACAGTCATGATGGATGCAAAGGGAATATGGGATATTGCGGATTCATTGAGCAAGTCTCCTGGTACGGGGAGCAGTTTTATTGGAACTTTAATAACCGCGAGGAATATTGAAGACCAAAAACAGATAGAAAATCAACTGCGAGCCAGTCAAAAAAAATTGATAGAGTCCAACATACGCCTGGAAATGATGACGAAAATAGATTCTTTAACCAACATTTCGAATCGCTACAATTTTGATGAAACCATTGAAGTTGAAATCAAGCGGGCGAAACGAAACAACATTCCCATTTCCCTGTTAATGATGGATATCGATTTTTTCAAGCAGTTCAACGATACCTATGGGCACCAGGCGGGCGATGATTGTTTGAAGAAAGTGGCAGAAGCGTTTAAATTCACTCTCCGCCGATCCGCCGACTTTGTTGCCCGCTATGGTGGTGAGGAGTTTGCAGTTATTTTGCCGGAAACCAATGAGAACGGTTGTTTGAGAGTAGCCCATGATTTTCTAAGAAATATTGAGGCATTGAAAATACCGCACGAAAAAAGCAAGGCCAGCCCATTCGTGACGATAAGTATAGGCGGAACCACATCAAAAGGAAATGGCATTTCCCCAATGGGCTTGATAACTGCCGCAGACAGGGCATTGTTCGAGTCCAAGGAAAAAGGCAGAAATCAGGTATGTATTGCTCCCTGATTTCTGCGAGAAAATTATAGTCGTCCAGAGCACTTTCAAGTTTCCATTCAAAAATAGCACTCCAAACGAAGTCGGACAACAACCATAATCTGGATCAACGAGGTAACTTTTCTGTCTCACCGCATTTTAAAAAAATACCTTCTTACGAGCAGAACAAAGTTCCGCCTCACGGTTTGCGACCCTCTTCGACTTCAATGAGGTCGAAAAAAGTTACAATATCATTGCGGTGGGAGAGATTTGAATCTTTTTTATAATCCATCAGTCTTTGAGAGTATTCTTCATCCCGCCAGCCGAGTTTTTCCACGAATTTATTGAAAAGCAAGCGGTCGTGTTTATGCCGCCGAACACCATTTTCTTCACACCACGCAACAATTTCGGCATCGTTTTTTCCCTCCTCGACCAGCGTGGCGACCTGATCATATTGAACGCCCACAAACCGGCATAAAAATCCATCCAGGCCTTTGCCTAAGCGGGGAAGGTAACTGGTATCGAGTTCACCTTTCAGGTTCAGACGGATTTTATCCAGCATGCGTGGAAAATGGTATAACCCGCCCTCTTGATTATACGGGCTCACGGGATAAGTCATGGAACGTCCATTGTGAGAAAATTTATTGAATCAATCCATTTTTGATGGCGTACCGAATGATTTCGGCATTCGACTTCATCGACATTTTTTCGAGGATGCGGGACCGATATGTGCTAACGGTATTGATGCTCAAATGCAACTCGTCGGCAATATCCTTGACCCGCTTTCCTCCGGAAATATAACGGAATACCTGGAACTCGCGATCCGTCAGCGTTTCATGGGGCTGTTTATCGGTATCTTTGGTGATTTCCTGCACCAGCTTCTCGGTGAGTTTTGGCGAAATGAATTTTCCGCCTTGGGCGACCGTCCGAATGGCTTGCACCAGTTGGTCGGAGGCGCTGGCCTTTTGAATATACCCCGATGCCCCGGCTTTCAAAAAACGGGTACCGTAATGATCCTCAGGAAAAATGCTGAGAATGATGACCGGTAATTTGGGGCAAATCTGTTTTAAATCCAGTAAGGCGTCCAGGCCGTTTTTTTCTGGCATGTCAAAGTCCATGACCAATACATCAACCTCCTGTTTTTGGACCATATCGATGACCTGATTGCCGTTTTCGGCTTCGCCAACGACTTTAAGATCCGAGGTTTCGGATAGAACTTTTTGAAGGCCCTGGCGCACGATTTCATGGTCGTCTGCTATCAGCACCCTAATAGATGACAGGTCTTTGGAACTCACAGATTTTCTTTCTCCAGTCGTACCGTCACGCGGGTGCCTTGCGGGTTTAGCCTTTCAAAACTTATTCGGCCTTTCCAGTGTAAAACCCGCTCCTGAATTCCAATGAGACCCAGTGAATCCGGATGGGTGATAGCTTCCCGGGATATTCCAATTCCGTCATCCCTGACGGTCATAACAAAAGCGGATTCTTCATCTCTAAACTCCACAAAAACGTTTTCTGCCTGCGCATGACGCACGATATTGGTGACCGACTCCTGAAAAATCCTGAAAAGAGCGGTTTGTAAATCTTTTTCCAGTTCCACCGGAACATCCGGCAGGTGTAAATGGAATTGGACGGGCATCCGTTTTTCATATTCCTCCACCTGCCAGGTTATCGCGTCGTATAAGCCAAACGCATCCAGGATAGGGGGACGCAGTTCCATGGAGATCCGTTGTACCGACTTGATCGTATTGTCCACCAGCTGAATCATTTCGGTAATCTGCCCCTTAAGTTCATGATCCGGTTCCAGTTTTTTATCCGTAAATTGCAAATCGATTTTCAATGCGGTGAGGGACTGGCCCAGTTCGTCGTGCACTTCCCTGGACAACCGCGCTTTTTCCTCTTCGCGAATGGTTTGAATCTGGTGGCTGAGCTTTTGAAACTGTTCCTTGGCCAGGCTCAATTCCGCCGTTCTGTTATCGACAAGCTCTTCCAAATGATGGCGGTATTGGTCTAACTCTTCGTCCAGTTGTTTGCGCTTGATGGTGTCTGCGATCAGGGCGCCAATCGACAGCAAAACCTCCTGGCTGTGCCGGTACCACCTTGGCTGAGTGTTGGTGTACAGGAACATGACCCCAATCAATTCCTCATGGGACTTTAGAGGAACGATGTAATGGCCATGTGCCGTCATGTCTGTAAACGCTCTTTCGTGGCGCGGATCGGTAAAACAACTTTCACTCATTATGAGGTCTCCAGACAACGCCACTCTGCCACATAAACAATCCCCAAATGGCACTTCCTTTTCTTTTTCCAGGAATTCACCGGAAAATTTACCAAAAGTTGCGAAGAGCCTGAGTACCCGCTTTTCAGTATCGACTAAAAAAATACCCGCTTTGTTTTCGACTTTCAGGTCCTCGAAACTTGTGATAGCGCCAAGGACATGCTGTAGCATTGTTTGAATTCCATCGGAACCTTGCAGAGCCTGTGCCACTTTGTGGAGAACTTGATACTCCTGGGCCAGGAGGGTATTGGATTCTGAATAACTTTCCTCAGGCATTTCAAACCTCAAGGGTCGGGCAAATTAAAGACAAAGGCAAAAAAAAAATGGCAAGCCCGGGTTACGGGCTTGCCATTGATATTTTTTTGAAAACGGGTGGAATCAAGAATTAATGACCGCCACCGCCGCCTTCACCGGAACTCCAGAGATAGAAGAAATCCAGGCCTTGAACTTTCATCAATCCCCAGTTGATGAAGAAGTAGTAGGCAAAACAAACGAGAGATGCGAGGATAAAAAAGGTGATGGACTTCACGGTTATAAACCGTCGCGGCTTTTCATCTTCAATGATTTGGTCTTGCATTTAACTGTTCTCCTTGCTTATTTTATTTTTTTCGATACTTTTAACGGTCACTGTTTTTTAACGGTCACTGTTTTTATCGCCAAACAGACGCAAACCAGTAGAAAAACCACAGACTGAAGAATACCGTAAGGCCGTAAATCCAAGGTCCCGCTTTCTTTTTTAATTCTTCTAAATCCATATGAATCGTGTCCCTTTAAAATGTTTGAGTAATAATAATGTTAAATTTAGTTTTGCTCTTGACAGTTTTAATATTTGAATGTCATTATTAAATCTCTGCTCAATCAACCTTTACAAGGAGAAAACATGGCAAGCAAAGATGGAAAAATTTTCGATACTATTGTCTTAATTGGTATGGGAGTTAATGGTTTAACTGCCCTCTACTTGTTACTCATGTATTTTGAAGTCATATAGAATGCGGAATTTAACACAGGCATTTCAAATGTGTCAAGGGTAAAACCCTTTTTTCGCAAAAGTTTTTCCCGTTTGGCTTCAGCTTTATTTAAAATCAATTTTCCCGGAATTTTCAGGTTTTCACCGGGTAGATGACGTAAAGCATCAAATAAGTCAGCGTACTGGTTACCAGGATCAAACAATAAATGATCATGGTACCCCGCCCCAATACCCGATGCCGGTGAGCCACATCCGGCAATCGGTTTTCTATCAGTTTTTCCAGACTCACCACCACGGCAATGGTTGCAAATATGAGCGCCCAGGCCAGGCTTGCGGCGGCTGATTTATCCCGCACAAACGTTAATAGTATCTGATTAGCTCCCCACAGGCCTAACAAGGTCAAATACACTCTTTTGAAGCGCCCTGGCTTCACATTCAGGGGGCCTTCCTTTAAAGTATATTCCCCGTTGGTTTTGATGCTGGCCCGAAACCCCTGTATTATCATATATATTGTTAAAATAAGCCCAATAACCACCAAAACCAGATGCGTGGACAGTATGGGTATAAAAACATTGTTATAAGTGGATTCAGGACCTCCAAAGCCTTCTTTGCCTTCCAAAGCCAAAACACCTAATTGGCGCGCCCAATAATAAGCCACAAAATAGACGACCATGGACACCATGGAAATGAAAATGAGGCGGTGATGCTCGGTCCCAAGCCCTTTCTTGGCCAATCTCCAGGAAGCCAGGAAAAGTCCAGTAAAAATAACGGCTAAGGAATAACTGACATCAGCTCCCAAGGTGGAAGCATCGGCTAGAAATCCGGGTTTTGCGAGAAGTTCTTTCATGTTTTCTATGTTTTGACTTAACCCTGGCCGAGTAACCAGGTTCCCCCATAAAAACTAGCGGCCCCAGCCAGAGACAGGTACAGCAGGTCGCCCATTTTCATCTGGGTAAAAAATAAAAATACAACAAAGGTGATGGTCACAAGACCGGCCAATTGCAGGGAACGGCCCATAAAGTATTTCCAGGGTTCCATTGGACTATTTATCCCGAACTTTTTTATTGGCCTGAATCAGGGTATTAACGTGTTCCCGTGCAAATCCCTGCATATTTTCGCGGATCAGTGTCAGCACCAGTTTGCCCGGAGTGGTGTAAACCGATGGAACTTCTGGCAGATCCTTTTTTTCTTTCCCCCCTGCATTAATGGATTCGTATCGCTTCATGACCTCTTTATTGTCATACAAATCGTCTAGGGGGTAACTGTAGATTACCTTCACGTAATCTCGCTCTTTTTCCCTATCTTTCTTGGAATCCCACACGATATTTTCCATTTCAACAGACAGCGGCGGGTCTTTTTCTTTGGAAAGAATCTTTTTGATATCATTGAAATAGCTGGTCATTTCCTTTTGGTTCAGAATTTCGTCCTGGGGAATTTTGGAACTCAGCTCGAATTGCAGGTGGTCCTCTTTCAGAGTGGGCCGACCAATTTCATAGGTGATGTTGTTGTGGTTGAAGCGTCTGCCCTTTTTCGGTTTGTATTTGCTTTGCATCTCTTTCACCAGAAGGGACAGGCCTTCATTGGCAAACTGGTTGAAAAGAATTCCTTTTAAATTGGACATGTAGCAAACTCCTGAATATTTAATTATATACTGAAGCAGAATCGATAAAGTTCTGCCTTTTATTTCAAAATTTTTACAGAAAACTGTGGAATGCCCGATGGAGCCACCAGAATTTCCCGAATCGTTTCACCCGCGAATGCTGTAAAGAAAGGATTGTGGGGTGTCGTTGTTTTAAACGCAAACGTTGTCCGAGTCAAATCAAAATTTTTGTGTCTCAGTTTTTACGACAGCGGATTCCCAGGAGGGGCGGGGTTTAATGAAATTATTGGATCCGTTGTCCTGATACACGTATTTGATCTGGATACACCCCGGTTCGTCATTGTCACAATAAAAGTTTGTGAACTGGATTTTGGCGAACTTGTTATTGGCGGTTCTCAGTGCATACACATTTTTCTTTGCCGTCAATTTGTGCGTGAGGTAATTGTATTTATACCATTTCAGCAGAACCGGATTCTCCGTATCGGTCCTCGTTGCGGCATCTTCCACATATTTTTCCTGAGGCACTTCCGCAACGGAATCAAAGGGAATCTCACCGAGGTCAATCAATCCGGCCGATCCAAACTTATTGGTAGCACCTCCATTGGAAATCACTTTCCCCCTTCGAAATGCGAGATCCCATTCAAGGGATGAGGGGTCGTGGATTTTCACTTCTGAATTCCTGGATAAATCGAAATAGGTCCAGTTCTCTTCCGAGGAGGCATTTACGGTGAACAATTTGGCGGGTAAAAAATTTGTCTCTTGTTGCGGTTCTTCGGTTGCGCCCGTTTCATTTTTTATCTTGCCTTCTCCAGGCAAATTAATACTGGAAGAACTCATGAAGGTGTCCATTTGCTGGACTTTTACTGGTAACCAAAATAAGCCTATTAATATGACAGAGAGCGCAAGATTGAGACCAAACAGGTTCCTCCAGAATTTTTTCTTTTTTTGCGTTTCCTGTTCTTCGGGACTCAATTTGGACATGGTATCGGGAGTGGTATTCATCTTTAACCTCTAAATTCTTACTTTGTGCCGCCACGGGTTGTCTTCAGGGTTTCGACAACTTTTTTCATGGCGATACGTGAAACTTCTTCTTTATCCATCCATCGGTAAGACCGGTGCTTGGGTTTGAAAAAACTGGGCAGACCGTAAGACTGGCTTCCTACATAGCGGGAACCCCATAATATCTTGCCCGTTTTGGTGCTAACCAAAAAAGCGCCAAACTCGATACCTGGAGACATGCTTTTTTGCATCTCCCCCCGCCGGTCCTTGTATTCACTGACGTATTTGGTCACGGCCCCGATCATCACGGCGTCCATTTGATCTTCGGAAAAGGGCAACTTACTGGCTAACATCGAGTTTATTTCGTCGCTCTGCTTTTGATTGAACTTTTGGTACTCCCTGCCGGGAGTTTTGATGATTTTCAATCGAAACGCCATCTCCTGCATTTTAGAAGGAGAAATCACGGCATATTCATTCACCGCCTGCAGTTCCTTATAAATCTGTTTGGCCATGATGCCGCCGGGATTATGCAGGTTTGAGTTGGTTTTGTTTTCAAAATCCAGCACACCGATTCGCCTCACTTTTCGAATCTCGTCTGCGTCGAAAACTTTGCTTTGCACCTTATCCACAGGCGGGACGAGTAATAACTCCCTGTAATATTGCGGGAATTTGCCGTCTTTGATGAAACGTTTCATATAATCCGGGAACGGGTGCGGCTCGTTGATTTCACCACTCATGTGCGGATTGAAATTTCTCAGATTCGGATTATTGACTTCCTGTCCACGCTGAAACATCATTTCCGGGGCATCGACTTCCGCCTGTTGTTTGACATAACTTTCGTTGTCCCGTGTTTCCTGGGCAGACGCACTGGTTACGAAAAGACCCAAAATCAGTCCCGGTACCAGCCCAAGAAATATTCTTTTTCCGGTTTTTTTGGTGTTCAAGGTGTTTCCCAGTTTAATAGAATGAATGAAAAGTGAAGGGGCAAAACTTAATACTTTGATTTTCTTTGAGTTTATTATATCAAAGCGCCATTTTAATTCCAAAGGTTTTCCCCTTTTTCTTCCTGTTTTCTGTGACGGGAATTTTGCGAAATTTTTAGGGCGAGGTTTTATTAGAACTTGAAATGAATCTTTCAAAACGGCACTATGCCATTTTATTTCGAAAATGAACCGTTTCACAGCTTTTTCCAAGCAGGATGCGAATATTAAACCTGATTTTTTTTACGGTTGATCTATGGAGTCTTCACTGAACCGTGCCACCGCCTGGGTAAGGGCCGATTGGCAACCCTGGGTTTTGTCGATTGTGTTCCTGGGATTTCTGTCCGTTTTCGCTTTGGCTCTGCTTCCCAAAATGCGTCAATTATTGAAGGGTAAGCCCGACAATCGATTCGATCGCATCGGGGACCGGATTGGACACACCTTAAAAGTGGCCTTCGGACAGTCCAAAATGTTTAAAGATTCATCAGCGGGCTGGATGCATGCCCTTATTTTTTGGGGATTTTGTGTGCTTCTTCTCCGAGCCGGCTGGTTTTTTGCCATCGGATGGTTCCCCGCCTGGAATTTTGGCGCTTTTTTTGGGTTCGCCCTGGAAACAGGTTATGCGGTTCTCAAAGATATTTTTGTCTCCCTGGTTTCCCTGGCCTGCTGTTATGGTTTATATCGCCGATGGGTCCTCAAACCTTCGCGCCTGACTTTATCGACTGAAGGGATCGTCATTTTGATCCTGATTCTGATGATCATGGCGAGCGATGTGGTCTTCGAAGCGGCTCATGTGTATTTGCAAAAGGAAACTGCGTTTTGGTTGGCACCCCTGGGACATTTGCTGTATTCCTCATTACTGGTGCATTTGTCGAAAGATGCGGTCGAATTTTTTCATAATGCGGCCTATTGGATCCATGTATTGACCATTCTTTGTTTTCTGACTTTGCTCCCGCGCTCGAAACATTTTCACATTTTGACCTCCATTCCCAACGTATTTTTGTCGCACGTTACCGGACGAGGTAACCAACTGCGCCGAATCGACTTTGAAGACGAGAACGCCGAATCTTTTGGCGTCACGCAAACCACCGAATTCACCTGGAAACAGTTGCTGGACCTGCATACCTGCACCGAATGCGGACGTTGCGACGTGTTTTGTCCCGCCTTGAAAAGCGGTAAACCCCTGTCGCCAAAATCCCTGACGATGGACTTGCGAGATCACCTCAATGCCGAAACGCCAGGATTGCCGACATCCGATCAGGAAGGTTTTCCTGGTAAAGCATTATTAGGAGAACACATTCAGGATGAAACTTTGTGGTCCTGCACCACTTGCGGCGCTTGCGAGGAAGAATGTCCGGTCATGATTGAATACGTGAACAAGGTCGTGGATTTGAGACGCGGACTGGTCCTCACCGAATCGCGTTACCCGGCGGAACTGGACAATGCATTCAAGTCGCTGGAAACCAACAGCAATCCCTGGGGGTTCGGCAGGGACGCGCGCGCCGATTGGGCCCAAGGTAAGGATATTAAAATATGGGATCCTCAAAACCCGTCGGAATACCTTTATTTTGTAGGCTGTAACGGATCCTTTGACCACCGTGGTAAAACGGTTACGGAATCAGTGGTCGCGCTTTTTAAGAAAGCAAATGTTGATTTCGCTATTTTGGGCGATAAGGAAGGATGCACCGGAGACCCGGCCCGTAGGCTTGGCAACGAATATTTATTCGAAATGCTGGCCCTGGAAAATGTTGAAACGTTTAAAGAAAACGGCATACGAAAAGTGGTCACCCATTGTCCGCATTGTTTCAACTCGCTCCTCAACGAATATCCCGACTTTGGCTTGAAGCTGGAAGTTCTGCATCATTCCGAACTGCTCGCCCATTTGCAAAAGGAGGGAAAGCTGGCTGTGGTATCTCAGGCAGAGGAATCCGTGGTGTTTCACGATTCCTGCTATTTGGGACGGCACAATAAAATTTACGAAGCACCGAGACAACTGGCATCTTCTGCTTTGGTGGATTCTTTACAGGAAACCGAAAACAATCGTGAGCGCGGCACCTGTTGCGGGGCGGGGGGAGGCCGCTTCCTGTTGGAAGAGCAAACCGGAAGCAAGATGAGTCACGCCCGTCTGGACGAGTTATTGCAATCCGGGCCGCAAACCATCGCGGTGTCCTGTCCCTTTTGCGTGCTCATGCTGGAAGACGGCTTGAAAGCAAAAGGTTTGTCAGGGCAGGTAAAGGTGAAGGATATTTCCGAATTGGGAGGGTGAAGCAGAAAGATAGTTGCCTTGGTTTTTTCAAACAATTGACTCTATCCAAACCACGCCAGACCGTAAGTTTATCTGAATTAAGGCAACACTCCCTCCCCCCTAGCGGGATAGGATGAAGGGGGGGGGATAAATGAGACCGAAAGTCCACAATTTAGAGTCCTCAATAAGTTCTTTGACTAATTTAAACGACTTTATGGATTTATCCCTTCTTATCTATAATTCGGGTTATTTTAACCCACATTGGGATTCGTAAAATGAACGTAAGACAGCATTCATGCGAACTTGGTAACCTTTCCCCTGTTTCTTGAACCAATTGACCATGTCGGCATCAAATTTTGCAGTGATTTGGACTTCATCCTGTCCTCTGGCATGACAATACGAGCTTTATCCCAAAACGTGTCATCTAATTCGGGTATATCTGAAGTGTCGATATCCTCGTCTGGAATTTGGGCAAGCTCTTTACTTGTCAGTTCCCTTGAATATTTTTTTCTCATAAACTTTCCTTTAGGAGCGTGTGGCCGATCGCGCTGAAATTATTCTGATGATGCCTTCCCGCTCTGTATGAACAACAACAATTACTAAAACGTTATCGACCATCCCCATGCTAATGATTCGTTCTTCTCCGTAATTTGTCCTATCATCAATCCATTCCAGAGTAGGTCCATCAAAAATCCAGGTCGCTTTTCAAAACTGATTCCATGTTTGGAGATATTATTTTGGTTTTAGTCCTCATCCCATTCAAAATCCATGAATGCTAACGCCCTATAATTACAAATATAATGATAATAGTTGCGATTTTCAAGGTAAGGAATTTCTAATAGGCAGTCAACGATTACTCAGCAAAACCACTTTTTCAAGTTTACTTTTAAGCGCTTCACTCAATCCTTTTTCGCGGATCAACCGAACCAGGGCGGCGTTACCTTTTATGCTTTTTAACCTTTTGGCTTCAGAGATCAGTTTGAGCGAATAGCCACCAAACTCTTTCTTCCAGGTCGATTCCCGCATGACGAAAAAGACGCGGTTCTTCCCTTCAATGATTTTGCGATAGGTTTCGGGGCTCTGCTTTCTGCCAATCCAGCGCTTGGATTGAATACCGAGTTTGCCTTTGTCATTAGAAAAATTTACCAGATACACCCATTCTTGATCCCCTGCGGTTTTTTCTATACTTTGTGAAATGGCGCGCATCGGATAAAAATTGAAATAGGCCAGACTCTCCCCGCTGTATATAGCCAGGTTGATGGTTTGAACGAATCCCAGTACCAGAATCAGATGAAAAAAACGTTTCTTTCGAAATAAAGCGATCAGGATAGCTGTGGCGGCCAAAAGGAAAAAGGGGAACAGAAAGGTCAAGGTCGGATTGGGTATTATGGGGTCATACACCCAACATAAAAAAATACCCGTCAAGGCCGCTACAAGAAAAAAAATTATAGTTGCCCAAAATGGCCATTTGAATAGTTTGTTATGAAACCCTGTTTCGGTGCCTAAAAGCCGGGTGAAAAAATGCCCGACCATTAAGGCCAATACGGGTGAGGTGCTGATGATGTACCAGTTCAGGTCTGTTCGCATGAGGGTGAAAAAAACCAGGGGTGTGAATAACCACAGCAAGCAAAAGGACAGAGCTTGATTTTCTTTTTGCTTAAACAACTCTCCCATCCGGATGCGAAAACCTCTCCATATAGAAGAGATTTTCCGCTTCTTCTTTCCAGGCGAATCCAGCGATGCCAGGCCTGTTAAGGATGCAAATCCGGTCAGCCAGAATAAGGACCAGGGTAAATGATGCAGGATGAATATATAAAAGTAGAAGAGGCTGAACTCTTGCTTTCTCAACACCCGGCCTTCCAACTCAACTTTCCAGATGTGGTCGATGAATTCCTGTCCGTGGAGTAAGACCATCGCCAAAAACCAGGGCAGGCAAATCACCAGAAAAATAAGAGTGCCGCTCATTAAACGCATCGAACCTATGGAGTTCCATTTTCTTGTGCACCAAAGGAAAAGACACACCGCAATTCCTGGTATGACAATGGCCGCCGGACCCTTGGCCATGAATCCCAGTCCGATACTGCCATAAAATAAAATCAGGTTGAGCCGCTTTGATCCCTCGCCCTGAAAAGCTCTTAAAAAAAACAGGAACGCCGTCAATATAAAAAAGGTCATCACCATATCGGGGCGAATGACCCGGGACAACAAAAAGTGGAGCCATAGTCCGGGTAAAATTACCATAGCCATGATGCCGCTTCGCCGGTCGAACAAGCGTCTCCCGAGAAGATATGTCAGCCAAACGGAAAGCGCACCAAACACGGCTGAAGGCAGACGAAAGGCTCCCAGTCCGATCCCAAATACTTTGCCGGAAAGGGCCATCAGCCAATAGATCAGAATGGGTTTATTGAACCGTTTATTCTCGTAATAATAGGGCGTGAGAAAATCCTGCGAGTCGAACATGTTTTTGACTGACTGCAGGTAATAGTATTCGTCCGTATGGTAGGGAGGGATATTGTCCAATTGAAATGACAATGCGAAAAAGGCGAACGCGCACCATACCCACACAAATAGAATTTCCTGTCTGCGTGTCCAGCTAAAGGAATCGGGAGTCTTTTCTTCGGGAGTCTTTTCTAATGAATTTGATTTCGGGTTCACTGAAGTTTGGAAATTAGGTTTATCAGGATTGGCCTTCAAGCAGGAGAAAACATGTGAGGCGTGTGAAAAATCAGCTTTGTACTTTCAACCTGTGATTTATACACGTTTTTGATGGGTTTCTACAATTTAAAATTCTTCCTTACGGCCAGGATTACTTTCCTGCACCCTTTATCAGGAAGAGCCCAGAATCTTATTAATTTCCTCCCATTCCTTATGAATGGCCTTGTTGGCTTTCGACTCCATTTTCCTGTACAAAGCAAGCACCCGTTCTCCTGTGGAACTCAGGTGTGCGCCTCCTCCCCCTTTGCCGCCTGTGGCGCTTTCGACCAGCGGATTTTTAAAACAGGTGTTCATGGTATCCACCATGTTCCATGCCCTTCGATAACTCAGACTGCGTTGGCGTGCGGCGGCCGAGATGGAGCCCGTTTGCCGGATGGCTTCCAGCAATTCGGCTTTTCCGGGTCCCAGGGCAATTTCTTTACCCAGCATCACCCGAATACGGGGTTTTAATCGGCTTTCAATTTTAGTCGTTTCATTCATGGCAGTTCCTAAGGAGAAGTATCTTCCAGATTTTTGCCGGTGGCACTCCAGGTGGTCGGATCCTTGAAAGCCGTTGCACGCTCAATCCCAATTACGTTGGGGACCGGCCATGCGATGTGGCTTCCGTCGCTGGAACCTGAGCCAAAGGAATAGCTACCCACAAACTCGAATTGATCCTGCTTT
This sequence comes from Nitrospina sp., assembly GCA_024648695.1. Lineage (GTDB taxonomy): Bacteria > Nitrospinota > Nitrospinia > Nitrospinales > JACRGP01 > JACAVV01. The sequence continues at coordinate 14,018 of JACAVV010000044.1, read as the reverse complement.
GAATTGATAAATAATTGCGCTTGAGGACCTCCTTCTGCATACATGGCGCGTTGAATGCGTATCGGCATTTTAATAAGGTTCTCAATCAAATCGTGTGTGCTGAAGGGAGAACGTGAATGAATGAATAGAATGTTGCCCCCGGAGTCGGTACCAATAGCGGCGATACTCCAGCGTCTGCTTTGCTGGGCCCATACGTTTTTGTGTTTGCAGGAAACCATTCGAATGCTTTGAATGAGAGTGGTGTAATGTTTGTATAAACTGGGGAAATCCTGGCATTCGCGGTCGATGATTTGTATTGCTGGAACGGAAGGGTCTTTAGGATCAAAGGCCAGGATGGTGTTGTCTTTTGAAATTCTTTGGTTATTAATATGCTGTTTCGTTCGCATTAAGGAAACGCTGGTGATGTTATCTTTCTGATACATACTGGCGTTGATAGCGGCCACGAGATTATTGTTCAACGCCCAATTTCGGGCGCTTTGTTGTTTTCCCTCCGTGGAAGCAGATGCGTTTAAAAGCCGAAAGTGGAAAAACCTGGGATCAATGCGCAGAACCTTGACCACGGAATCACCGTAACTGGATTTTTGCGGCGCAAGAAAACTACCCAGTTCCAGGCCGGGTTCAAGATAAGTCCAATCGTTTAACGCAACTTCATTGGGCTTTGAATTGAATCCGGCACCCATCAGGAAGCTGGCGGCTATGTTCAGTGTGAATAAGACTAGCCAGGAAGGTTGAGCCTTCATTCAAACCACCTCGTATCATCAAAATTTCTGTAAAAAAAAAAGCCCGGTTACCGGAGAAAATAAATCTTATTTTCTCCGGCACCGGGCCGAAAACCTTAAACGGTTCTAAGAAAACTGAATCTTAGTAAACCGTTGTAGATTCCGTTTCGTTAACAGGACGTTGCAACTGGTCGCTGTTCATTTCCAGGTGGAACCGTTGGTCACCCACACCGGTTGCTTTCAAAGTGATCTGCCAGGAAGCGCTAGCTTTTGCAGCCAAAGAGAAAGATCCGAAAGAGAGGTTCTTTCCGGATTGTGTGATCGGAGTATGACCACCGGAATTCACATAGGCCATATCTTCGTAGTCACCTACCAGGCGGATGTTGGTTGCTTCAGCGTTACCCTGATTGGTTACACGAATCTGGTAAACCGTAGAGTCGCCAACTTCCAACGGATCGGTCACGTCGACCATTTCCAGCAAGAGAGCGGAAACACCGGTCAACGGAGTCGATGCGGAAGCAGTAACCATATCTGCACAGATACCGCTGGCTTCTGCTCGAACGGTAGCGGTTCCTGCTAATTGTGTACCAAGGGTCAGCCCTAACCTTTTGGAAGCACCAGCAGGAAGGTTTCCGACATTCCAGGATACAGTGCTGGTAGAACCATTAAAACTACCCCCTTCAGAAGCGGCTTTAAAAGAGGTTCCAGATGGCACGCTGGCTACCACAACCGTGTTGTCAGAAGTGGTATTACCGTTATTAACAACATCGATATCAAATCCAATAGCTCGACCTACGAACTGTCGGCCTTTGGTCGGGGTCGCAGAAACTGACAAGCTTGGCTTGCTAACTCGAGTCACTACAGAATCAGCATCTACAGCAATGTTGCTTCCCTGAATTCCACCCATCATCATGATAGAAGGAATACCATTGGCGGTACCCGCGAAAGTGTAATCGCCGGTAGAGGTGGCGTTGACCACGGTCTCAATGGTTTTCTCTTCACCCGGGCTTAAGGAGCCTACGGCTACATTAAGAGAGTTGTTTCCATCCGAAGAGACAATGTTTCGAGGCAATTTACCGACAACGGTAACGTCCTTCATAATAGATTCGCCGGAATTCTTAACTGTGTAGGTCAGAGGAATCGATTCACAAGCGAGTCGGTTTGCAGGAGCTCTTACAGTCAACTGCAATCCAGGATCGATAACGTCGGTGTTCAGACACAATGCAGGAATTCGAAAATTCGCTTCGGTACAACAAGGAACGCTACCACTGGTGTTCGCTTTACCGCGAACCGTAATTGTGCGGGATCCACGTTTTTCCAATTTACCCAATGCCCAGGCAACACGGTCCCCTGAAGTATCATAAATGTCTGGATTGGTGGAAATGATTTCAAATCCTTTTGGGAAGGTTTCGATAACATTTACATTTTCCAGATCCAGATCAGTCAGGTTGGTCACCTCAATGGTGTACTCATATTCCTGCCCTCTCAAAACCTGGCGGGGGAAACGCTTTGTGATCAAAATGTTACTAGTGGCTTCAATGCCAGTCGGATAAGCAATGGTCACAGTATCATACCCATCATCGAAGGCAACTGGTTCAGGAGCTGGTGGTGGGGGTGGAGCCGCTTCACCACGAGGAAGGTATTGATCCTCGGGTACTTTGGATTGATGTGCTTCATGCGTCGAACAACCCGCATACACGAGTGTCAGCGCCGCAAGTAAAAGCACTTTAATTTTAGATTTTTTTGAAATCACTTTAGTCTCCTCCACTTTAATGATTTATCAGTTAATGATGTATCAGATAGAAGTCTAATCGATAAATTCGGTTTTTTAGATTCCCAATCTTTTAAGGTTAAAGTTAATAAAATACATAGTTCCTTATTTTCATTATTTTAGTTTAGACAGATTTTGCCATTTTTAACTTAATTCGTCAACCTAGGATCTTGTTTTTCTAAAATTTTCAAATGCTTATCGGTTTTTGCAACATATAGGTTGACATAGGAGGTTAATCTTCTTTCTGTTGGAAAATCAATGGTTTTTGGAAACCTATTAGTATTAAATTTGCTTGTTTGGGCCTAGAAAAATTAGCTGAAAAATATTTGGCGATATTTGGCTTGGATGCATCTGTTTGGTTTCCGATTGCAAATTTTTTGATTGTTCCCTGAATCTTTTGCCTTTGTCCTAACGGTCAATTGTATTTTTAACTTTAGGATTTATCCAAACCGGCCAATTATAAAAGCCTTGTTTGGGATTTGTAATGGGAGGTTTCCCTAATTGAAAACCATCACGAGTGATTCGTTTACCTGGTTCTGAGGACTTATTTTTTGGCGGCTGGGGCGAGTTTGTTGAGCTCTTCCAGAAAACGGGAAGTGCTTTTTTGTGGCTTTTTGGGTAATGATGACAGAAGGATGGTTTTTGGACTCAGGTGTCGGCCATAATAATTCCGGTTTGCCTCGGTATCGGGACTGACCATCGCACCTTGAAAAGACGTGCCTGCAAAGGCCCCTTTGGCGAGGGAATAGGAGTAAATGGCTTTCTTCGACTGCAATAAATCCAGAGGTTCGGTTTCGTAACGCCGCCCTACGGGTCCCGCTGAGATGGATAAATCCCGGCCCAACGCCAGGTTTTCGGAAAACAGCTTGCGCACGCCACTATTCGTCATTATAAACAGGATCAAATCGATTTCCTGAACGCCTGCCTGAATGCCAAAACTGGCCCCACGAATTTTAACAAAAGCCGGGCGGCCCCATTTCCCCTTTCCCTTATGGCGAACCGAAACCACTCCGTCCCCTTTTTGGGCACCTCCTACCAATCCAACTTTCACCAGACTGGGAAAGATGATCACCGCCTTAGCTCCTGCAAGAATCGGAGTGGGAACCCGATTGTCAGCAGATTCCATTATATCGTCCATGCTGTAGATGGAGCGCAACAGGATATCTTCCTGATCAACACCGGGACTGTAATCTGCCTGATTGGTAGCACAACCAACAAGGGTCAGCAAAAAAATGCCAATAGCAAAAATCCAGAGGTTGCAAGAATGATGAATTCGGTTTCGCATGGCTTGAAAGGGGATCTTCGTCCGTTTACAATCATAAAAAAGGCCGCCTGATTGGCGGCCTCAAGTATTTGGCTCCGGAGACAAGATTCGAACTTGTAACCCATCGGTTAACAGCCGATTGCGCTACCATTGCGCCACTCCGGAATGGTATTTCCTTGCGTTATTAATTTAAAATTACGTTAAATCAATTTGAGTTTCATGTCAAGATGATTGTTGTTTTATTAGGGCAAAACCGACCTTATGTCTGGTAATTAAATATTTTTTTTAAGAACCCTTTCATATATTTGTTTTTATGCAGTGTGCAAACCTTGTTTAATTAATCTTTAAATCATCATTTCAACATCAAAGTGTCCCTAAATATTAAAACCCGCAGGTCTTTAAGGTTTTATTTTTATAAAATTGTTGAGTTTGGGATATGGGTAGAATTATGATTCTGCTTTCGGAATTTTATTAATTTTAATAAGCCGTGGTTGCCACTTCTAATCTTTTTTATGAATAAGCTCAGATTCCTGGTTTTGTTTTTCTTCACATTGTTCATTTCGGCTTGCTGTTGTTCCGAAAATATGATTGTCCTCCGTGTTGCACTGTTTCCTGAAGTGCCGGACAGAATCGAAATTTTTCATAAGCTGGAGGCTGTTTATGAACGAGAGCATTTGGGGGTCAACCTGGAATTGGTCGAGGATGAAAATGCTCTCAAGGGTTATTATGAGGGAGGCCTTTTGAAAGTGTCCGCTGATGTTTACGAAATTGATACCCTCTTTTTAAGAGATATGATTGCCGCCGGGAAAATTGGTCCCATTGATCTTCCGGATTTACCATTTACTGGAGAGGCGAAAAAAGCGGTTGAATGGAACGGTGATGATTATGGAGTTCCTCACTGGCTTTGTGGTAATTTCCTGTTTTATAAAAAAGGTGATAAAGAAATTGAAGATGCCGAGTCCTGGGAAGTTTTGTTTAAAGTATTAGAAAAAGAAACGCCGCCAATAATTTTAGACTTGAAAGGGAAGTCGACTTTGGGTGGTTGGTATCTGTCATTTGCAAGTCAGATTCTGGGTATGGAACCTGTGTCAAAGCAGATCATGAATGATGCAAAGCCAAATGACATGGTAGTGACTCTGATTCGAAAAATTGCCGATCAATGCAAAACGGATATTTGCCGGAATGAGAAATGGCATAAGCGGAGTGCATCTTTTCCGGAAGCGTTCATTGACAAAAAAGCGAGAGCTTATATAGGCTATTCGGAGTCACTGCATTATGCATTGAAATATCAGGAAAATTATTGCCAGAATACGGGAGACTGTCTGAAGTTCGAAGAAATCGCCGTTCGCAACCTTCCAAAAGTTTCGGGTCAGGTGGAGGATTCCCACCTGGGCTGGGTCGATGCCCTGGCAATCAGGAAAGATTTATTTGGTGTGAAAAGAGAATTGGCCGAAAGTTTTATCCGTTTTATGGTATCCGAACGTGCATACGATATGATTCTGAAACCGGAGGAAGGGAGAACGCGGCCTTACCTGCTTCCAGCCCGGAGAATGAATGCCGTCGATGAAATTCCTTTATATCCCGAGTTATACAAGGCCCAATCCGGTCGCAAATCCGGCACCCTGCCAAAACTCAACGAGAAGCTTCGTGCTTTGGGAGCGAAACTCGATTGTGTCCTTTCTAAAAGCCCGGACGACGCGGAAAGTTTGAAGCAATGTTATGATCCACACCCCGAAACCGATCTTTCTGAAGAGTCACCCCGCGACTTTTGATTCTCTCCATTGGTGTTCTATAAATTTATATTAACCTTCCTTACTGGTACTATCAGTTGAATGGTATTCGTAGTGGATTAACTTTTTCATACTCAGGATTCCTGATTTAACGCAAACGTTTGGCGCATGAGAAAAATTGTTGAGATCAAATTCGGCTCGCATTTGTATGGCACCGCCACGGAGCAATCGGATCTGGATATCAAAGGAGTGTTCATTCCCCCTGCTCAGGATATCTTGCTACAAAGGGTCGCGCCTGTAATCACAAATTGCAGAGAAAAAGCGGAAGGCGAAAAGAATTCTTCAGGCGACGTAGATTGGGAAGCTTACAGCCTACAACGTTATTTAAGCCTTCTGGCAGAAGGCCAAACGGTGGCGCTTGATATGCTGTTTGCGCCGGATTGGGCATTGTTGCGTCCGCCGGATCCGGTGTGGATTCAGGTGCAGGCTTTGGCTCCGAATATATTGACCAAAGGTGCGATGGCTTTCGTCCGCTATTGCCGCCAGCAGGCAAATAAATATGGTATCAAGGGATCGCGGGTGGCGGCGTCCCGCATTGCCTTGAAAACCTTTCAGCAAGCGGAAGCGCGTTGGGGCGCCAAGGAAAAAGTCGAGAAGGTGGCGGAGGAGTTGTTTGAAATTTCTACGGACAACGAGTTTCTTGGCTTCAGCAATGGGACCGAGCCGAATGGCCATCCCGTCACATTTTTCGAGGTGTGCGGGAAAAAAATAATGATGCGGGCGACGATTGATTTCGCTCACAAGGTGGCCCGTAATCTAGTGGATGGATATGGTCAACGGGCCCTGGCCGCGGAACAAAACCGTGGCGTCGACTGGAAAGCGTTGTCCCATGCGGTCCGGGTAGGCCACGAGGCGCTGGAGTTTTACTCGACGGGCCGAATCACCTTTCCGCGTCTCGAGGCAAGTCGCTTATTGGCGATCAAGCAAGGCCGGTTTGACTATGCCAAAGTGGGCGAAGAAATAGAATCGCTTCTGGAACGGGTGGAAGGGGCTGTGGCACAATCCGGCTTGCCGGAAAAAGCGGATCTCAGGCTAATCGACGAGTTCGTTGCGCGTGTGTATGCGAAAGAGGTGGTCAGGCCGTGACTCCTTTCGTTTCCGACTGTGCTCAAAATTATATTCGCGAACGGCTGGATATCCTTGCCAGAGAGAACGGAATTCGCATTCTAATAGCAGTGGAATCAGGTAGCAGGGCCTGGGGGTTTCCTTCCAAAGACAGCGACTACGACGTGCGATTTATCTTTGCGCGAAAAACAAATGATTATCTCTCTATACTTCCACTGAAAGATGTGATAGAAACACCGGTTTGTTATGATTCCACCTTGCGAGCAGACTACGATTTGAGCGGATGGGACATCAGAAAAACGCTTAAATTTGCCTTTCAGTCAAACGCCACGGTGAATGAATGGCTGAGGTCTCCCATCAGGTACAAGTATGAAAAAGAGCCTATGGGAATCCTGCAAGGGTGCGTGCGAGACGTCACCGATTTAAATGCGTTAGCGTACCATTACGAAAGAATGACTCGGCGGACTTTTGATATTGTATTGGAGAGCCCGGTGGATGCCGGATTGAAACCCTATTGTTACGCCCTTCGTGCCGCATGTTCCCTGGCGTGGATTGTAAGAACGAAAACGCTTCCTCCAATGGATATGCCGGCATTGTTGGCAGGACTGAATCCCGATCCCGCTCTAAGGGAGGAGGTGGAGACCTTGATTGCCCGAAAGGGCGATTCGGTGGAAAAGGAACGAATTCCCAGAAATCCGATTCTGGATTCTTTTCTGAAAGCCTGTTTGTTGGAAAAAAGAAGCAGGCCCCCCAAAATGATTTTGAATGATAACCAGATTGCAACAGCAAACGCTTTATTGAATAAGATTTTGAGTTTTCTAAACGAGGAGGGTGAATGAAAGGGGCCTACGTTGGCTATTAGCCTTGCATTAATAATTGTTCTTGGGCTTTTGTTTGATTTCGTGTTCAAGCAAATCAAACTTCCCGGAATTTTAGGGATGTTGTTGGTCGGGGTGGTGTGCGGACCCTACGTGCTTGATGTTCTGCAACCGGAACTGTTGAAGGTTTCTGCCGATTTGAGGATGATTGCCCTTATCGTGCTCCTGCTTCGGGCAGGGTTGGAGTTGCGACGCGATACTCTAAATCGGGTTGCGAAACCGGTAGCGACCATGTCGACGATTCCTTCTATACTGGAATGTCTGACCATCGTTGCTCTGGCGCCCTTGCTTTTTGATCTCTCTCTTCTTGAAGCCGGTATCCTGGGTTCGATTTTAACGGCCATCTCTTTGGCTGTGGTAGTATCGCCCATGGTAACGATGATCCAGGAAAAGCGTGGCGCGGAAAGAGGAGTACCTACTTTAATATTGGGAGCCTCTTCCGTTAATGTGGTTTTTGTCATAGTCATTTTCACCATTTTGGTTGGGATTCAAACCGGATCCGATTCGAGTTTGCTACGCAAGTTATTGGAAATCCCTGAATCCATTATTTTAGGAGTCCTGATAGGTGGCCTTGCGGGATGGGCCTTATATTTTGGGTTCGAGCGATTCGATCCGCGCGCCACGAAAATGAGCATTATTATGATTTCCATGGCCATTGTTCTCTCCTGGCTGGAGGAACAATTGAAAGCCTTCTTAACCTTTTCAGCCTTTTTGGGCGTAATGACCATGGGTCTGGTGATTCTGGAAAAGGCCGAGGTGCGGGCGCACAAGATTTCCAAAAAGCTTTCCAAGGTTTGGGTGGCGGCGGAAATTCTGGTGTTCGTTCTGGTGGGAGCCCAGGTGAATATCCATGTCGCATGGTCGGTGGGTTTGGCTGGCTTCCTTTTAATATTTTTGGGTCTGGTAGCGCGTAGTGTTGGGACTTACCTTTCCTTATGGGGAACCAATCTTAAACAAAAAGAAAAAATGTTTTGTGTCGTTTCTTATCTGCCAAAAGCCGCGGTTCAGGCCGCCATCGGTGCGATTCCTCTTGAATTGGGGGTTCCAGGTGGAGAGATTATTTTAGCGGTTTCCGTACTTGCTATTATATTTACAGCCCCCTTGGGAGCAATAGCAATTAATTCGACGGCGCATAAATGGGTGGAAAAAGAAACGCAGGAGGATTCTCTGGAAACGGGTGAAGCGACCCAATCTTAGAGTTCACACTTCTTTATATCGGAAACAGTCCACCTCGTGATCGTTTACCATGCCGACAGCTTGCATGAAGGCCTAACAAATCGTCGAACCGATGAAATTGAAGCCGTGCTTTTTAAGATCTTTGCTCATGGCAGAAGACACCTCTGTTTGCGAAGGGATCTCCTCCAGTGAATGCCAGTCATTGGTTTTGGGCTGGCCTCCGATGAATCCCCAGATGTAGACATCGAAACTTCCAAACTCTTTCACCACCTTCAGAAACGATTGTGCATTATTGACCGCCGACCGTACTTTCAATTTATTGCGAATGATTCCCGGGTCTTCCAGAAGGCGTTGAATTTTGGATTCGGTATAACGCGCAACCTTGTTGGGTTGAAAATTATCAAACACTTTTCGGTAGTGGGACCGCTTTTTGAGTATGGTGTCCCAACTGAGCCCTGCCTGGGCACCTTCCAGTATAAGGAATTCAAACAGCAAACGGTCATCATGGACGGGAACACCCCATTCCTTGTCGTGGTAGGGAATATTGAGATCGTTGTTGGCCCAGGCGCAACGTTTCATAGGGGCAAACCAGAATCGGAGCGCAGGTTTATCCTGCTTCCTTCAGGTTTCGGGATTGGCCACGATGGCGTTCCACAAACAGCATGAGGATAGTGACAGCGGAAGGGGTCACGCCGGATATTCTGGAAGCCTGCGCCAGGCTGGTGGGTCTCACCGCTTCAAGCTTCTGAACCACTTCGTTGGACAAGCCGGAAATGGAACGAAAATCAAAATCTTCTGGAATGACCACATTCTCCAGCTTCTTTTGTTTTTCCACCAGTTGATTCTGGCGGTGGATGAAACCTTCATATTTGATGCGAATTTCGACTTGTTCGGCCACCAAAGGATCCATCGCCTCTTCATCAAAAGCCAAAGCCAGTGAAGAATAGTCCACTTCCGGTCGCCTGAGCAATCCGGCAAGAGATGTGGGCGCTTTTAATTCCTTAATGCCTAATTGTGCCAGTCGTGGTTGAGAATCTTTGTTGGGAACAACGGCCGTTTTGTTCAGGCGGATGATTTCCCGTTCCACCGACCGGTATTTATCAACGCAATGCTGGTATTGTTCCTTGCCGATGAGCCCCAGTTCGAATCCTTTGCCCATCAGCCGTTCATCTGCATTGTCCTGGCGTAGAAGTAAACGGTATTCTGCCCGGGACGTGAACATTCGGTACGGTTCCAGAGTGCCTTTGGTCACCAGATCGTCGATCAGGACCCCAATGTATCCATCCATTCGAGTTAGAGTGAACGCCGGTCGATTCTGAGCTTTCAGTGCGGCGTTGATGCCGGCCATGATGCCTTGTCCCGCCGCTTCTTCATAACCCGAGGTGCCGTTGATTTGGCCAGCGAGGTAGAGGCCTCGAATGCGCTTCGTTTCAAGTGTCGGCTTTAATTGCGTCGGGGGAACGTAATCGTATTCCACCGCATAACCCGGACGTATGATTTCCGCCTGTTCGAGTCCGGTAATGGAGCGCACTACCTGCAATTGCACCTCCTCGTCGAGGCTGGTGGATATTCCATTCGGGTAAATCCAGTCCGTGTGCAAACTTTCCGGCTCCAGAAAAATATGGTGCGTGAGTTTATCTGGAAACTTCACCACTTTGTCTTCAATGGATGGACAATAACGAGGGCCGATGCCATCGATGATCCCACTATAAAGGGGCGACTTGTCGAGATTGTTCTCGATGATGGACTTGGTTGCAGGAGTCGTGTTGGTGATGTAACAAGGGTGTTGTTCCCGGTTTATAGAATCGGTAGAAAAAGAAAACGCTTGCGGAACGGCGTCTCCATCCTGACGTTCACACTGGCTGAAATCGATACTGTCCCGCAATAACCTGGGCGGAGTGCCGGTTTTCAATCGGCCCAATTCAAACCCGCAGGCGAGAAACGATTCAGACAATTTGTTGGAAGGCTGTTCGCCATCGCGACCGGCTGATATCTGTTTCATACCGACATGAATTTTTCCGCGCAGAAAGGTTCCGGTGGTGATCACCACAGAGCCCGCACGGTATTCCGAACCCTGTGCCGTGCGCAGTCCAATGATTTGCCCTCCCTCAAACAACAGTTCTTCCGCTTCTTCCTGGGCGACGTCGAGTCCTTGCCGGGTTTCAATCACGCGCCTGAGATCGGCTTTATATTCAATTTTGTCCGCCTGAGCGCGAAATCCCTGAACAGCCGGTCCCTTGGAAGCATTGAGCACGCGGAACTGGATGCCGGTGCGATCGATCACTTTTCCCATTTCGCCGCCGAGAGCGTCGATTTCCCGCACCATGTGACCTTTGGCGATTCCGCCAATGGCAGGATTACAAGGCATCAATGCGATTTTATCCAGATCGAGTGTGAGCATTAAGGTCGAACAGCCCATTCGGGCCGATGCCAGAGCCGCTTCACAACCCGCATGGCCGCCGCCGATAACGATCACGTCATAACAAGATTTCATACTAGGAAGTGCTTTCGGAAATTAAATTGAAAACAGGTATATTACTATAGTTTTCAGGTAAAGAACAGTTTCGGGAACCCCTATGTCAACCCAAAGTAGAAATGTCGGGTTTATTATAAACTCGCAGGTTTAAAACCCATAAGAATGTTAAATTAATTAGGGTGGCCTTCGGCTTTATTTCAACCCCCTAATCTCGGTCTTCTCTCGCCAAGGGAGAAGAGGGTTCCCCTCTCTCCTTGCGGGAATAAGTCGGGGTGAGGGGGAACCATGAACTTTCTTTATTAAAAAATTACTTTTGAAATAATCTCAGCCTCTACTTTAATTTTTCTCATCATTTAGAGCTTTCAAAAAGTGATACAAACTGCTCATAACCCTCTTCCGCCAGTTTTTCTTTCGGGATGAACTTCAATGATGCCGAATTGATGCAATAACGCAATCCGGTTGGCTGTGGTCCGTCATCAAACAAGTGGCCCAAATGCGAGTCGCCGTGTTTTGATCGAACCTCCGTGCGCGTCATAAAAAAGCTTTTATCTGTTTTCGTGGCGATGTTCTCTTTAACCAAAGGTCGCGTGAAAGAAGGCCACCCCGTACCGGAATCAAACTTATCGGTCGAACTGAAGAGAGGCTCGCCTGAAACGATATCCACATAGATGCCGGCTTTTTTGTTATCCCAATAAGTGTTATCAAAGGGACGCTCCGTACCGTTTTCCTGAGTGACCTTGTATTGCAGTTTGGTCAGGGACTGCTTTAAATCATCTGCACTGGGCTTGTTGTATTTCATGGATTTCATGCCTGAGTCGCCTTTCATGGAGGCTTTCACGATTCTAAAGCCTTGATGGTTATTCATGGAAGTTTTCATGGGTTTATACTTGCGATCTTTTCCCCAGGTCTCGTCGATAAAATCGTCGCGTCCGGAACCGTATCGATAAAACTTGTAGCGGATCGGATTCTTTTTATAATAATCCTGGTGGTAATCTTCCGCAGGATAAAACGTTGAAGCGGGGATTACACGCGTCACGATTTTTTTCTCGAATCGACCGCTTTTTTCCAGTTTGGCTTTCGATTGGAAAGCAATACGTTTCTGCTCTTCATCATGGTAAAAAATCCCGGATTCGTATTGCGATCCGCGATCAACAAATTGCCCGCCATCATCAGTGGGGTCAATGTTTCTCCATAATACTTCCAGCAAGTCGGCGTAATTAACTTTGCCTGGATCATAATGGATCTGAATGGCTTCCAAATGCCCCGTACCTCCGTGCGACACTTCTTTATAAGTAGGATTTTTCTTGTGTCCCCCGGTATAGCCTGAAATGACCTGGGACACACCGTTCAGTTTTTCAAAAGGCGGTTCCATACACCAGAAGCATCCTCCGGCAAAAGTGGCAACGGCCATGGAGCCTGACTTGTCCATCATGCTATCCTTATGCATCCCCCCGCTTCCTTCCGAAGCGCTGAACCCTTGAATAGAAAAGGTGGCAACTATTATGAGGGCGCTGAATACCGTAAAGAAAATTGTTAGACGCTGTTTCATTGGATATCTCCTTAACCAGAAATCAGGGGACGCTGAAAAATCAATCGAGCCAAGCCCTGAATAAGTTTTAATTAAAGTTTGAGGAAGATCCGGTCCTTACCATTATATTACTAAGCATAAGTCGCCGATGAGGTAAAAGCCTTACAAAAATGAAAATTTGGTCGAAAGACCAATTTTGAAAATGATTGTTAGGCCGACAATCACTGTAGCTAAACCAATGGCGCCTTTTAGACTGTGATAGGTGCGATTCATAGCAGATTCCGAACGTTTTAGTGGAACGGCAATTATCAGGGATAGCAGTCCCATACCTGCAATTGATCCGATACCGAAAAGGAGGATGTACGTCATTCCCAGGAGAGGAGAAGATACCGAGTCGACTGTCAGTAAGATGAGAGCCGAGGAACCCGCCATGCCGTGCATCATCCCTACCATTAAAGCCCTGACCGGAAATTTTTTTGAATGCGTGTGGTGGTGGGGATCTTTGCTATGATCTTTTCCGCTTCCCTTATGGGAATGAAAATGAAAATGGACTTTTCCATCTGCGTGCTGGTGTTTATGGAAGTGGATTTGATTTTGAAAAAATTCCTGCACCACCATTCCACCCAAACCTACCAACATCAATCCCACCGCAAATTCCAGAGCCAAGGCCAAATGCTCGGGGATCATAGTGTCCAGTGCCAAAACACAAGCTCCGAAAACAAATAAAGTAAGCGTGTGCCCCAACCCCCAGGTGATTCCCATCCGTACCCCATCGCGCACCGATACTGTGCCAGCGCTTAATGAAGCCACAGCCGCAACATGGTCTGCTTCCAAAGCATGGCGCAAGCCAATCAAGAACCCCAAGAATAATATGTAGAAAGAATCCATGCTTTATTATATCACGTAGCCCGCCTTGAATGGATACTCCCAACATTCGAAGACTCAGGCAGATTAGAGAAAAATTTTATAAAATATTTTTTATTAAGATAAAAATTTTTATTACTTTATTTTTCAAACTTAAAGATCAATTAACCAAAAGCCTGCATCCAAGGGTTCCTGCAATTTATTCAAAACTATTTTTTCGCAAATCAATAAACAATTAAATCATTATTTTTAAATAAGTTATTTAACAATTACAAAGATTTTATTTTTATAACAGGTGACAAAAACTAAACCTTCAGACCATAATTAATAAAATTGGCATGATTCTAGCTTTATCTAAGTGCGTATGGCATTGATAACGATTTATTAAGGAGAAAGTCATGAACAAGCTGATCAAAACCCTCGCAATCATCGGATTCACTTTCGCAATCGCTCAAAACGCTATAGCTTTCGAAAGTGAACAGGGTTT